>ONKU01000012.1 GCA_900318535.1 uncultured Prevotellaceae bacterium
CATCAACGATATTGAAATTGGATGAGCTGAGCGAGCCTTTTACCAACTGCTCTTGAACACTGGCGCTGTCAGCACCGCTTACAGGATTGAAAGAATTGAAATTGTTGTCCATAACTGAAAAATATTAAAAGTTAAACATACGATTTTGAACTTGTTGTCGCTTTCGCTTCGCCTTTACGATGCCTGCAAAGTGCGGCTGGAGCACACTAAAGCAAGGCTTGCCCGGAAATTACTACCCGAAGGGCTGGAGAATTTCCGAAGGCAACTCGTCTCGGCCTTGCGTGTGGGTAAGCCGCATTAACTTTGCAGCGGAAAGCCAAGAGAGGCGACGGTGAACAAGTGAAAGTATGTTTGGCTTGTTTTTCAGGGGCAACATGGCAGATTCTTCCTGTAAGCGGTTGCGCCCAAGACCGCACTAGGAACAAGAGTGAGATATGAAGCCGTCTAAATTTTATTTGAGGAAAATGGATTTCCAATCCACATGACAAGAGTTCCAGAGATCTGTCATATTTGATTCAAAGTCAATGTTTTATCACACCTAACATTATGGCATCAAAAAAAGTGTCTGTTCAAGTATAAAATAAAACAAACTTTTCAGAACTATTTGAATGAAGATGGACTTTGTTGAAGTATAATCTGTTGTTGTAATTCTGATTCAATAAGAGGCAGCAAATCCTCAGCTAATAAAAACATATTCGTCGAAAACAAGATAGGGATTCCATTCTCATCTTCTTCATACTGCAACTTAGCGTTTTCAATATTATCTTTAATATCAAACACGGCTCTTTTAGGATTACAGCCACCTGAAATCTTTTCATTTAGAAAACGTTTTACTTCTTGACTTAGTTTCAACGGGTTTTCAGGCTTCTTAAATCCTTCTAGTCTGTCTTTTCGTTTTGAATAATAGAGCCACACTTCGAAGCATGGATTACTTATTATAAGCTGAATAATATTATCTCTATACCCTTTTTTACTTCTGATGATATCATTATAGAAGTGATCAACGTCGGTTACCGTATAAAAACGGTCTGGATGAACTGAGCCTGAAGTGTAATCATACTCATTTTTCTTTTTCTTTACTTCTTCGAGCAAATCATCAGGACTGATAGGTACACCAAAAAACTCAAGTTTCAGCCTGGGACAATTTTTCATCATCCATTTGAAATAATCTCTTTCACGATTAGTACCGTTTGAGAAAACCACATAAAAAGCTGTTGGTTCAACTAAGGCCTCTCCTTTTGAGTATTGAGTAGCTGGAACTGTTTTTATTGAATCTATTTGAACAGAACCACTGTCCTCAATTTCCTCTTCTACGTCTTGAGGCTCAAATATAGCTTCTTCTTTATAGTATTTCCTCTCAGCCATTATGCTTCTGCTGTATCAATTGAGATGTTGGGTATACCCCCATACCTTCCTTGTAAGTAGCCGTTCTCTATCTTTATTGTATTGTGGATATTAAAATCACTCAAAGACTGCATTCTTGTCTGTCCATCTTCTTTTCTCGCAATCCAGTATTCATCCAAACGAAGCAGGTTTTGCTGATCCATCAGTTTCGATAGGTGCGTTGTAAATATCATCTGCCCATTACTACGGTGACTTGAATAGTAGAGCATCATCTCATAAATTAAGTTTGGATGAATACTATTTTCAATCTCGTCAATAAATACGGTCTTTTCTTCATATAGAGCATCATAAATTGCTGGAATTAGAGTCAACAACCTAACAGTGCCGTCTGACTGCGACAGTATATCCATATCAGCCTCATACCCATCTATTCCAATTTGTCGGAACAAGAACTCTTGCACTCTTCTCATTCCCTCATTATCGGTAAATACTTTAAACTCATTGCGCCGATCTTGTCCAAACTCCATAACAGAACCAGTACTTTTCAATTCACGGTTAATGACGTCTTGAACATTAGACAAGTTCTTGTGCTGTTTTATCCATTCATCAAATGATTGCTCTCCTACAGTCAGTTGGGCAATGTTCAAGTCGCATTCATTCAGCATCTCGCTGGCAAACTTTAGCAGTTTTTCATGCTTGGCCATAAGATGAATTAACTGAGGAATCCAACTATTAATATCCACTATTACGACTTTTTCATTCAACCATCTAAACACATTGTTAACATCTTCACCTTTGAAAACAGGGAATTGCTCATTTAGTGGCAGAATTGATGAGCGCGGATTCATTTCAAGCAGTTTTTCCACTGAAGACTTGTTCTCCACCAATTCAGATTCTACCCTACCACCTTCTCTTAGGAACAGTAATTCATCATTGGTTTTCCCAATTCCAGAAATCCACAATTCTTCTTTGATTGAACTACTAATTTGTATTTTGTAGATATAGTATTTTCCTTTTGTTACAAACTCCATTCCCATCTTTACAGGTTTGGTATTTCTTTCTGCCAACCTGAAGTGGATTCTATTCAGATCCACTCCTGCTAGATAGTCCTTTTGTGTCAAAAAAGATCTAAAAAACAAAGCAGCTTTAATGAAATTTGACTTTCCAGAACCATTCGGTCCATATATAGCACTTTCTTTCAATAGTGGGACCTCATGATTATAGATGTGTTCTGGGAATCTAACACGATTCGTGTTGGGAAACATATTGAAAGTCACCTCTTCATAGAATGAAAGGAAATTGGATATGGAAAATCTAAGTAGCATAATACAGGTCGGTTTGATATTTCTGAGGCAAAAATACAACTAATTATCGAATTAACGTGAAAAATTCACGTTAATTATTAATAATGATATCAAAATACACATATTTGGGAGCTTTACACTTCTCTAATTGGCTTGGCGCGGTTCCGATCGGTGGGCGAGCGATCGCCCACCTGCGGAACGGGAGGCCTTAAACCTCGTGCTCGATGTACTCGCTCAACTCCTTGAGGATGCCTTCGATGTCCTCGGCTGTGCTGTCATCGGCGAATGTCCATGACCTGCAGGCCTTGGCGGGCGGCTCGCCTTGGTGGGCGAATACCGTCCACCATGTCATCACCTCACCATCGCATCGCACCAGCGTATTGGTGTGGATGCTCATCGAGTGGCAAATGCCCACCTTGTTGTTATACACTGCGCTCTTGATTTTTTGCGGTGGGCGGGGGCTGGCCTCGCCCACCTTGTTAAACTTATACTTACTTGTTCTCGGCCTTCTTGGTGCTGCGCTTGCGGCTCTTCTTCTCGGGCTGAGGCTCGGGCAGGCCATCACAGATGGCTACACGCTTGCCTGCTCTGACCAGACGGGGCAGATAGCTGTCGAGGGCATGGGCGGGAAATGCGGCCTGGCGCTCGGTGATGTCCTTCACACTGCTGCGGCGGGTGAGCGTGAGGCCTAAAATATCGCTCACGGCTACGGCATCATCGCCAAAACTTTCATAGAAATCTCCTACCCTAAATAATAGGATGGCATCGGGGTGCTTGGCCTTCATCTCGCCTTCACCTCCGCCATCAGCTTGTTATAGATGGCCTTCGGGATCACTGCGCCCGTGCGCTTGCGAAGGATGAACGCATAGCGCAAAGCCTTTAACGGCTCGGTGAAATAGAACTCTGCGGACTTCTGGCTGTCCTCACTGCGGTAAACATGCCACATGATTGCACCGCTTTTTACCTCTCGCTTGCTTGCTAAAATCAAATTTGCCATAACTTCAAAAATTTTAATGGATTGATAAATATCGATTGATTAAAAACTATCTACATACAGATAAACATTGCAGTAACTCACCTGAACGCCTGCCGACATCGCCAGCGCTTGCGCCTGCTCGCTCGCCTCCTGCTCGCTGCGGGCATCCACCTCGAAGGTGCTCACCTCATTGTCGAAGTCCACCACCTCAACCATGTAATTATTGTAATTGGATGAGCGGTAACCCTTTTTACTCTTTTGGCTCTCAGCTTGTTCGGGAGAACCTAGGAATGATATGTTATAAGAAGCTGTCATAATAAATTGATTTTTAAATGTTAATAATCATTGTACTTGTTGTCGCGTATAACCTTTTTACGGTGCTTATCAAGTAAGGGCTGCTAGTGATACGCCTGTCAAGGCTTGACCGAAAAAATCTACTCGAAGGGCGGGCCAAATTTTATGCGCAGCGTCAAATTTTGTGGATTATTTCGAGGCAACTCCGTATAGCCTTGCAGTATCACGATGCCCGCTAGCTTTGCGGTGTAAAAGGTGGTAGCGACAGGACAATGTCGACATTTTGTTTCATCAATGCGGCTTCACGGTATCATGACTCTCCCGTCAAGCAGAGAGCCGTGCATAAAGACAACAAAGGAGGGATCGCCCATCATGGGCGTTTCCCTCCTTTACCGATGAAAAAGCCCCGGAACGCCTGCGTTACCAAGGCTCAAATGTATTTTCTATGTCAGTTCCAAAGCTAGAGAAATTATTTGCGGAAGATTTTCAGGACATTTTTAATGACTTGCCCTATTGCAACGGTATCTTATCTAAGAGTGAATTATATGACACGCTGAATCCCGATGCCGATATGGTGACCTTGGTTTTGTCTTCGAGGCTATGGCTTTGGACTGAACTCCAAACGACGTCAATTTCCTTGTCAAAGTTCTCCACAAACTACTGAACCTCGCTCAACTCCATCATGAGCAGCGGCGTGTTGCTGTCGGGACTGTTATATATATTCATCAGAATATTCCAAAAACTGAATATATCGCAGCATTAAAGCAAAGGTGATTACATGGCATTCTCAAGAGCCGTGGTCACGCGGCGCTCACCCGAATCAAAGCCTGAGATGATAAAGGCAATTCCGCTTTTCCGCAAAGTATTGTTCACATTATTGAAATCACCACTACCCAAATATTTGTCAGTCATCAGAAGGCAGAGACTGCTGACCACTGTAGTCTGTGTTTAATCAGCCTACATAAAAGCATTAGAGGAATTTAGGTCACTGTATATTTCGGGCAAGCGCTCGTTTTGATGACGAATATGTCCTTGGCCTTGGCATATTTGCTCTTTTGATCGATACCAACATGTACCTTAATGAGGTTGTCCCTTTTCTGTCGGAGTAAAGTGCGGAATGCAGTATGCAGCATGTCAGAAAAGAGGTGTGAGAGATCAGTAAACACGAATGTAAGAGATAAACACTTTTGTCAGTAGTGTTTATCTCCTACTCGATTTAGACGTAGTTATTAATCTGTTATGAAGATATTGGAAAGAGAAAGACTATTCTATACCAACATCATCCATTAATTTATTGCGCAGATACCCTATAATGCTGTCAAAGTCTTCAATACACTCGATGATTTTAACATAATCTTTTTCACTATTAATCGACAAAGTCATTATGCTTTTACCTACTCTTTCAGCATCTATTAATACTGATAAATATTCTGGGTAATTATCTAAATACTTTGAGGCATTTGAAAATGATGATAAGCACTCTTTGATTTCCAATACTATATCCTCAAAATAAGGCTTAATCGCAATGATATAAAGGTTGACGTCTTCATGGGACAGCGAATTAGGATCATTGTTATTATCGCTATAAATTTTAAGGATTCTTTTATAATCATCGCTTCCCATATTTTTTTCCATTATACCTAAAAGATGATTGTGAAAAGATGCAATTTCTGGGGAAATCATCTTATAAATAGAACTTAGGAGAGGTCTATTCTGTTGATTCACGAATTGGTCTTGGTTTTCAGCTTCTCTTTTTGGGGAACGAGACTTGTACATAGCTGCCATAAGAATACTTAAAAGAATAGTAACAAGCCCCATGAGAATAATCATAAACTGATTAAAATTATGATGGAGCATATACATGATTTTGTCATAATAAAGGCCAAATAGTAGAATAAAGATTCCCATAAACAGATACATTGCTGTCAATAATCGATAAAACCTGTATCTGCGATCTTCGGAGTTATAGAAGTAAATTGATTTATAAAAATTATTTACGTCACTTGCGGTTATTTCAATTTCCTTTTCACCAGGCAATGATTTATTTTTCAATACATGGTTTATCATTCGATTTGATAAAACATCTTGATTCTTCTTAAGTGCCTGCTTAGCAGAATCAGTAAGGTTATATTCTGTAGTCATATTTGAAAATTAATTTTTCCTTGTTGTTCTTCTTATAATAAAACACACAACTCCTAATGCCACTGAGATGCAAAATACTAGTATGCCCCATGATTGTTTAATATTTCCTCCTCCTAGGCCAGCGCTTAAAGTGAATACATATTCAAGAACATTAAGAATAATATGTAGTGTCGGTGTATTATCGTGTGAACGACCATACACTTTTTGTGCAGCTTCTCTGACATGATCTCCGGTAACTTCTCTAATGTTATTAATTGAATCGACATTTGCCAAAGAAACGGATTTTTCAAACAATTCTTTTATAAATCCTAGTGAATACTCCCTGAACTTCAACTTTCCTGAGCCAATAAATCCTGCACTTTCTAAGACATTATCAGGTATGTCTATTTTTGGAGGATTTGTATTGTATTGTTGTTCACTCATAAATCCTACTATTAATCGTTCATATTTCTAACTATTATAAAAATTGATAGCAATTAATTATTTTCGTTTTAATAATGTTGTCTGATAAAAAAAGTAAGTTGAAATCAAATAATCAATTTTTGTTTTGGACCCAAAGAATCCAAGGTTTTCACGCAATGCTTTATCCATCATTCGGAAAGCAGTGGCTGAGTTTATTGTGTTGTGTTGATACATAACATTTATTTTTTGCAAAGTTAATATCATTTTTGAAAACATGTGTAATAATTTTATCATATTTTATGTTATAGACATACAAAGCCGCATTGACGGGTAGCGGCTCGCATTAACTTTGCAGCGGAAAAAGTTATACACCAGCGACAGCGGGGGCAATTTTGCGAGTAAGCGAGAGCAACGGGGAACTCGTCTCCCTTTGCCGAGCGGGAATAAACTCGCCAGAGGCAATGTCACATCAGAAAATCATCATGGCGGCTTCCCTTATCAATTCCTCTCCAGTCATGTAGAGAGGCAAATACAAAGACAAAGCAAGGAGGAATCGCCCTCAGGCCTTTCCCTCCTTTACTGATGTAAAAGCCCTGGAACGCTCTGCGTTTCAGAGGCTACGTAGATTATATTTGTTGTTTATTTAGCGATTCTTCTATCTCTTTTTCTTTTGCTTTTTTAAGTTGTTTTTGTAACTTTTGTTCTGCTTCTTTATCTGCATATCCCTTGTCAAAATATGTAATAGAGCTATTAAGGAATGAAATATTAGGGTTATATGTTAGAACTATCGTTTGATTATTCCATTCCCATACAAAATTGTATTTATAAAGATGAGAGTCACCATATTTAACGAAGTCAGTCATAGCATCCATACGTTCATATGGTTTACCACTTAATTTACTCATTTTACCTATTGGGAAAGTTCCCATGCTCTCATCGTTTTGATTGAGACGTTGGTAGTAAGAGAAACAACCATAACTGTCCTCGTATAAGCAGATATATGTAAGGAAATCATGGTAATGAGCTTGGTATCCTCTTAAACTAAGAATATGTATCGTATCGCCAAAATTAGCGATATTAAAAGTGCCATTTATGACAAAATCAGATAATGTGATAGAAGATTTATCTTTCCGATATAATTTATATGGACGGTTGTTCATTAAATATGCATATCCTAACGAATCCAGTGGCTCAGATATTCTGATACCTTGAAAAGCCAAAATGGTATCTGTTTTAGCACGTTGTTCACTCAATAATAAAGATTGCTGCTCAGTGTTAGAATTACATGCATAGAGAAGTATTAATACAAATAAAAACAATATATTTTTCATAATTTACGAGTTTTATAAATTATTGATTGTTTCTGTTTTTGAACCAGGACGGCTTGCCTTCTGGATATGCCCTTGGCCATTGGCGTTTAGGCTTTGCCTGGATTGTATTTGTATCCACATAGCCGACACGTGGCCGTAGCTGCTGAGGTTGCAACGGTGTGGGTTCGGCTGGAGTCATTGGGTTAGGCGCGGGAAGTCGTTGGGGCGTGAGTGGCCTGTCAACCGTGACTTGGTTGTTGGGGTTATTCGGGTTTGCCAGAACCAGAAGTTCCACCTGCTCCTTGGTGGGTTCCTGCTTGTAGAAGTAGGAGAAAAGGGACGGTTCTGTTGGTGACATGGGACAGTTCTCCATAGAGATGCCAACCGATGGGTGAAAAATAGCTTTACTTCCCGAACAACGTTTCATCATCTACATCTTATTATTAAATCGTTCAACGTTACAGATATACCTCGGATGCAAAATTACTGACAATTACCGAAACCAGCAAATAATCCTAAGTGGTTTAATGATTTACAAATCTTTCTCCCTGCATGTTGCTTGTAGCTCTAACTCTTCGATGTCGTACACTGTGATAGCACGCACTGTTTTTGGATCACACTTCTATGACCTTCCCTCGGTTGAAGGTGAGGTGTTCGTTGTGGGAGACGTAGCCGAATTGGTTGCAGAGGCAACGGGTGGTGCCGATGGTTTTGTCGATGTTGCGGTGGGAGTGGCCGTAAATCCAATAGTCGATTCCGCTGTCGGCGATGTAGTCGGCCAACTCGATGGTGAACGCGCCGTTGATGCGGCTGCCCTGGAACTCTGGGGCAACCAGTTGATAGGACGGGACATGGTGGGTGACGACGACCTTGTGCTTTGCTTGGCTGGTGTTGACGGACTTCTTGATGAAGTCGAGGCAGCGCTGGTGTTCGCTGTTGAAATCGGAATACCTCAACAGGTTTTCGCCATAGACGATGCGGTAAAAGTCGGCCACGCCTCGCTCGGTGACGAAGGCGTTGTCCTGGTCGATATGCGCCCAAAGGGTGGATATGATGAAGTCCACATCCATGATCGTCACGACCTTGTTATAGTAGTAATGGACGTTGGGGCGGATTTCGCCCACCAGTCCGTCCTGCATCGTCTTCAGGTCGTAGTACTTATAAAACTCGTGATTGCCCAGAGCGACCAACACTTGCTCGAAGTTCTCGGACGCCCAGTTCCAGAACGGATGCACGCTGTACATGTCGTCCCCCAGGTACCCTGTGTCACCGGCCAATAGCAGGATATCGCCCTTCACGTCCATGGGGCCGTTATCCCTTAGATACCGCCAGTTCTCGCGGAACTCCAAGTGCAAATCTGATGCGAACTGTATTATCATGGCGCTATATCGATGGGTTTTTACTTTTTCTGCTCGAAGAGCCAGTCGCGGACGGCTGTGAGTTTATAGGCGTAGTCGAAGGAGGCCATGTGCTCGTTGCCGCGGCCATTCTTGGGCAGGACAGAACCCGTTGTGAAGACGATGAAGTTGATGTCGCTGCCTTTGGACAGGAGGTCGCGCACCATGGCGTTCTGCTCGTCAGTTGGCAACTTGGCGCTCCAGGTTGCCGAATCGACCTTTGCCTCATGACGCTGCAGCACCTCGCGTAGGGCGGCCATGCCTTTAGGTGCTTTCTCGTCTCCACCGGCAACGATGTAGAAGAACTTGCGGTTGCCGAAGTCGTCCATCTTGCTGGTGTCCCACTGGCAGCCGACAAAGATGCTGGCAGCAAACAGGTCGGGATGGGTGATGTTGTAGTACATCGACATCATACCGCCCATCGATTGGCCGGTGGTATATACCCTGGTCGTGTCGATGCCATACTGCTTGATGACAGCCTGCAGCAGGCGGATGGTCATCTCCACCTCGTCGGTCGTGCTCCAGTCGTCATCAACTGCCTTGGCTTTATAGGCTGGAGCCAGCACGAAGCACGGATGACGCTGCTGATCCTCGTCGGTAGCCCAAATGAGGGCACCATAACCTTGCTCGAGCGGGAACTTCACTTCCTTGCCCGCGCAGCTGGCGTCGCAGATGAACATCACAATCGGATAGCTCTTGCCCTGCACATAGTCGGCAGGGACAAACAGGTTATACTCCATCGACTGGCCTGTCACTGAATCCTCCCAGGTCATCTGTTGGAACTTGGGCAGGACCGTCTCTTTCAGCTGAGCAAGGACAGTGTCGCCGCTCTTATCGACGGCTGCTCCACCATGATGGCGCATGTTCTGCTGGCCAGGTTTACCAGTGCAGCCCAGGATACAGCCCAATACCATCACGAACAGTGTTGTAAAGATGATCTTCTTCATATTGATTTCAAGTTTTGTGTTGTGAAAAAACAGATGAAACTGTCACAGCAAAACGGAGCATGCTGTTACAGTTTTGGTCACGCAAAGATAACTTTTTTCTTCGATTATGCGAACACCTCTATTTTCCTATAATCAGCGGAAACATGTAGAAAAACACCATTTTCCGCTGGTTATAGACACTTTTTTGCTGTATTTCCAGCGGAAACATATAAAAAAACACAAGTTTCCGCTGATTATAGCTTTTCTATTATCAAGTCCTTTAGGCGCAATCAGTGTCATAGCATGCTACGTTTTTCTTTTGCAACGGCTGTTACAGTAACAGTGGTTGCAATAATTGAAACGCAAAAAATCCCATGTTTTCAGATTAATGAAAATCGCAACATATTGCGATTCTTGAGTGATTTGAAGGCATCAAGGATGGAAAACTAACAAAAATCGCAGTTTATTGCGATTTTTTGGGCGCAAAAATGCTCTGTATCTAAAGAAAAAGCTTATTAACTTATTATTTATCAGCAGTATACAGTCACTTCATGTTTTGCGCAGCGGAAATTACGTAATAATCATTTGCAATTCTGGAATTTAACGGGTATCGGCCGGAATAGCAAAAGAAAAATCAGCCATTTTCAAGAATAATCTCGAAAATGGCTGATTTTATGGTACCGTCCAGCGAAGGTTATCGATCGATGGGCGTGTATTCCAGGTTGGCGTCGATGTCGGTGGCCTCGAGTTTCATGATTACGGGGCGCAGGCCGTCGTTACAGCTCACGATGGCGACACCAGGTTTCCGGATCCAGTCGCCATAATAGAACAGGTCGCTGCCCGCACCATGGGCGAGCGCGAACACATACTGGTAAATCGCCTTCCAAGCCTTGTCGCAGAATCCCTCAGGCTTGGCATAGTCTGCCATGAACACATCGCCCTCCTTCATCATCGGGCAAGCCTTGATGCCGACGGCGCCATACTCCCGCGCCAACTCCTCATTGAGCGTCGTCATCAGAATAGTAATCTTAACCTTCTTCATCGCCTGTATGTTTTTAGATATTATATCTCGTTATGTGTATATCGGGCTGTTTTTCAGTCAAGTTATCGCATTACCCATCAAAACTGATGATTTCTTTAAGTGAGGACTTAACGGGCTCCATTTCAGATTTCTTCATTGGCACTCCAACTAGGTAAACATTGCAATTTGTGCTGTTCAACCCACTATTAATAATTAGTTTTCTTTTTATATAGTTACTCGATGGATATATCAGCATCACATTTTTTCTTGTTGATTTCCCAAATGAGGAATATGCAAGAATTTGATGCAAGTCATGTCTGAAAGCATCTTTCAAATCATCTCCATGATTCCTTAGATTATACATGTGTGATTTATACTTGGCATCAATGATATATTGAACGTCTCCTAGACCTACAACGATATCAGGTTCAAGGTAGTTTAGGGACCAATCGGGCTTATTACCACTCACACTATATTTTGGATTCTTGGTTAGCCTAGCTCCCTTCGACCTTGCAACATCAGCAATCATGAATTGAATATAGCGTTCAAAAAACTCCGCAAAATCAATTCGCCATGCATAGTGAGAGCTGTTCTGATGACTAAGAATACGATTAGCTGTCTCTTTAAGACTTTTGATAATTATTGGATCAGCCATATGAACAGGAATAGACTTCACCATTTTAAAATGTTTGTCATATGAATCTTTAAGCATCTTTATCTTGTTCATAAATGCTTGTCTGGAACGGAGAGGAGTTCTGTTAGACAAGATTTCATTGATGCTCAAATCAAGCACATAATTAAGTTTATTCCATTCAGGATGTGTTCTTGTTAAGACATTACATTTATTGGTGTAATCCAAAACCTTATGTGGATCTGCGCTAGTAACAGCATATTTGTCCCAGCGTGTTGAACTAGAGGGATGATGTTGTATTTTCTCTTCGTTATCAAATCTTCTCCATTTATAGCGTTTAGCTTCAATGTATTCATCTATGTAATGTTGGCACTCAAAAAATAACGGTGGTTTTACGAAATTACCACTTAACTCCATTTGAAAGTTAAAATCAGGCGGGATAAAATCACCAATTACCGAAAGCAATTCCGAAATATCTTCATCAAAACGCCCACCAACATATATATTGCCAACAGGCAATCCATTCTCAGGAGAAACGATAGGAACTGAACCAACATACTTTGAAGTTGATAGTTTTAATCTAGGCAAGCGATTAGAGTCCGGTGTACAACTTGCTTCAATTTCAAGAAAATCTAAAGCATCTTTATTTCTTGAGATAAAATGCTGGATGGTTGTTTCACCGTATCTTTTTTCTTTAAGATTCCAGGCCTTTGCAAGCTCATTAAATGATATAGTAATCTCATTTAGAACCTGAAGCCGGGGAATCTGTAGAACAGCCTCTTTACTCATACAGATTAACTCCTATTCTTTGATAGAAATAATTAGAGAATTCATCTCTAGCCTCACTTAGGTAGCCCTCATTTAAGTATTCCCTTATTAAGGGCATTAATTCATATCGTAGACGTTCTTTCATGAGTTCTTCTGCTGAGTCCGCATCTGTTATGAAATATGAGTGTCCTGGCTGTAGATTTAACTCGTTATCAGTAGCGTATTTCTCAAAAATACTACTAATGATTTCAAAATCTTCTGAATGAAATATCTTTTCAGAATTGCTGTCAAATTCTATTTTATGTGGTCTTAAAGTTAACCAGGTGAACCTTCTTCTTAATGCAAAGTCAACAACGGCTAAGCTTCTATCAGCAGTATTCATTGTTGCTATGACATAGAGATTATTGGGTAATGCTTTTATTGTTCTATTACCAACCTTTAACTCAAAATTCCTGTTTTCAGACTCTTTTTCAAACAGATAGAAAACCGGGCCGAGAACATTCGATAAGTTTGCACGGTTTATTTCGTCAATAAT
The DNA here is from genome assembly GCA_900318535.1 of uncultured Prevotellaceae bacterium. GTDB lineage: Bacteria > Bacteroidota > Bacteroidia > Bacteroidales > Muribaculaceae > Sodaliphilus. The sequence continues at coordinate 13,051 of ONKU01000012.1, forward strand.
GAGCAGTACATCATCTTCGGTGCCTTTTGCTGTATCAATAGCTTGGAGCAACACCCCATCATTGGATTCATATCCAATATGTTCAACTGATAACTTTGGCCGTATACCCCAGACAAAGTCAGAGTATGTAGTTTCGGCATGAAATTGTTCAAACAGAACTTTATCTTTGAAATAGGTTGAAGCAATCTTTAGAGCGTTATATGTCTTTCCCGTACCTGGTGCACCTTCTAAGACAATAAAACGGTTCTTTTTCAAAACTGAAAAGATCTTGTCACAAGAAAGTCCTCCAGAGTCGCTTTTCGGAAGATATTTCTTAAGCTGGTTTCTTTTTGTCTGGTTTGGCCAATCACGAAATATAGCATAAGTTGCTATCCATGATTTAAGGCGATCCAATCCCTTTTCATCATTGGTAGTATTGAAATCTACAATTTCGCTGGCTGGTAAAAAGTTCTTATATCTATCAATGTTTAGAGATGTATCACTTAATTCTTTGAAGAGGTCATCTGAAGGATTATTTGTATCGGAAAAATCATTTTTGAAAAAAGTTTTTCCTCCTCTGTCTCGCAATCTCATGAAAAGGCGTCGCGTGCCTGGAAGAGTGGCTATTCTCATATCATTGTCTAAGCCATCGGTGCCAATCCCTAAAGATACGACGCAGATTTTTCCGTCATTACTGGGAAAGAAAACTAATGAGAGATCACGATAACTGCCGTTAGCGCTTTCTTCCGGTCGTATAAATCCAAAATACAAAGCGCCATCTCCTTCGGTATTGTCACGTGTAACCGAATTATATCCTCTTGGGTCTTCAAACGAGCTTGTACATATTCTAGGAGAGTTGTCTTCTTTCCTTGGGTTCCTCGGCTTCATGCCATATTCAAGGGCGAACTCATAAACCGTTTTTTTCAAAGTTTGCAAATCCATATTATTGAACGTTATTAGAGGTTTTCAAAAAGTTGATATAATGGCATGTTTAAGGCTTGAGCTATCTTTTGAATCGTGTTAAGTGTTGGGCTCTTTTCTCCACGTTCGATCGTCCCAATGTAAGTTCTGTCAATGTTACATTGGAAAGCAAATTTTTCTTGTGAAAAACCCGCCTTTTTTCTTAATTCTGCGACTCGTTGTCCAAAGGCCTTATTTACATTATTTTCCATGCTGCAAAATTAGAAGAATGCAGACTAAAGGTCAACGGTCTAAAGCTGGCATTTCAACTAAATAAAGACGAAGTATTCATGTAATGAAAGAAGCCCGAAGCTAAATGTTAATCACGCCTTAAGAGGAAAAAATAAAAAGCTTAATCATTCTCTACTTGAAGAATAATTGCAAGGCGAGAATGATGTCTATGTCAGAATTTTCCTTTTTTGATTTTTTGCGTGATAAGGCAAAAATATCGTATATTTGTAGCGTTGAATCATCAAAAGGGATTATTATGTATAAGGTATCAGTAATCACTCCGTTCCACAATGTTGAGCTGAATATATTCGAAAAAGCTTATCAATCCATGAAATCTCAAACCATCGGTTTTGAAAACATCCAATGGATTGTCATTGCGCACAACTGTGAACCTCACTATTTGCCTGCTCTGCAAGAGATGCTGGGTCAGCATGACAACGTCATCGTCCGTGGGCTCGACAATGATGTCCACACACCCTCCTCACCCCGAAACTATGGCATGCAGTTTGCCACCGCGCCATACGTCGGTTTTCTGGACGCAGACGACAGCTACACTGTCCACTGTCTTGAGGAGGCCTATAACAACATTCGAGAGACCAAGTCCGACGTGCTGATTTTCCGCCGTGAGTCTGAACTGGAAGACCCCTCGCTGGTACCTTTGACTGAACTGGTAGGGTGGAATCAACTGGAGTCGCGCATTGTTGTCGAGCGCGACAACTGGGACGAGGAGAAAATGTTTCTGGGCGTAGGGTGGGGCATCGTCACGTCTAAAGTGTTTGACCGGGAGTTCCTGGCACGAAACAATATCACCTTTGACGAGGAAGTGCCATTTGCCGAGAGCACTCTTTTCAGCGTTCAATCCATCGGCATGGCTCAACGCATCTGCTATCTGCCGCAAATGATAGGCTATCATTACTTCATCAATAGCCGCTCACTGGTGCAATCGACCAAGAAATCGGGTGATACCCTGGTCAGCTATGCAAAGGGATACGTCACGCTGTTCAGCAGCATGGAAAATTATGGTATCCAAAGCCCTCATCTGTTCTGGGTCGTTATGGGCTATCTCGCCAATTTCATGCTTGCCTCGGCCGACGAATTGACGCTTGACAACAGGCTGAAGATCAAGGAATATCTTGCGCCGTTCATCTTACGTGCCGAACCTTTCCATAGCGCAAAAGGCATCTCGGAGGACTTTGCCGAGACGGTGGCGCGAACAACCATCGACGTCATCATGAACACCGACGGCAAAATCACCAATTTCACTCGCGACGCGTGCGATGGACACATGAGGCTCATGACCATATTGCGCATCAACAAGAATACCGACTACGGCAAGCGTTATTCCTTTGCCAGCATACGAAGCATCAAAGGCTACCAGAACCGCGTGCCCATCACGACATACGCCGACTATGAAAAACTGATACGGCTGCAGACAAACGTCGGCGAGGAGAACATACTCACTGCCGAGGAAATCAACCGCTACGCTATGAAACTCGATGGACGCATACTGCCGATGACCCGCGTCCACCTGCGCCCCTACAAAAGGGCCATTTTGGGTGTGATGAGAGGGCACAACAATCTGCCGGTCATGCTAAGTCAGCCTAAACCACAATCCAATATTGACAACAGTCACATCAGGCACTTCCTGAACAGCACGGCTATTGACTTCATCAACATGTCGCTATATGCCAACGGCCAGAAACAAAGCGACGTGTCCATTCCTTCCTCGTTCCTCTCATCGTTTGAGCAAGACAGTTCCGTCAAGAGATTCAAATTGATCAGTCTTGCCCTGCTCGCGCGTGAGTCAGACCAAATTATCGCGCTCAATACATCTGAGGTCCTGACGATGTTCACCATCCTTGAGCAGCAATGGCCCGACGTCATAAAGGAAGTCGAACAGTATGATGCCGGGCGGGCTCAAGAGCTTGTCGAAGTCTTCAAGCAAGGATTCGATGATGTTGCCGTGCGCATCTGGCCCAAGCTGCAGCGCATTGTGGCATTCGGTGCAGGCAAGTTCCAGTCCTGTACCACCGCCTTGAAACGCTATGCCAAGAGTATTGCACATAACCACGGACACCTCATCACAGTCGAGTCGATTATCGCGCAGGCCATTGCCGACGACAGCGATTTGTTTGAGTTCGTTCTCGAAAACGATTTCTTTGAATTTTTGCCCGACAACTCCGAGCCGTTGTTGCTTAGTCAGGTATCTCCCGGCATGACCTGTGAAGTGATCCTGACCAACCGTGCAGGACTCTACCGATACAGAACAGGAATCCGCATATCCCTGGTTGAGCATTCGCCACAAGGCAATGCAGTCATCCGCATTGTAGAGTGACACATTTCCTTCCCGCCGATAATTCCGACACAGCCAGCTAGTTGATGTGCGGAGCGTGAAGCTGCTGAATACAACCCTGTGTCCATAGCGAATCAGATCCCCAAGTCAATCACGTCAGGAAATTGGGCATTAAATCAAGGCGCATCGCCAGCCGTGGCTGACGTTGCACCTTGTCATGAGCGAGAAATTGGAATTCAGGTGCAAGCCGAAGGCAGAGCCAAGTTCACTGGAGCTATGCTGAAGCGAAGCCCTAAATGCCATGAAATGGAATTCACTTATTTGCTGACTTTATATTTGCCTTGACGCAATTTTTCGATTCATGGATTTGGTGCTCCCTGATAATACACACGGTGCTTGTCTTGGCCATAGTGATATTCCCCCTTCAATACAGCGAAAGACGCTGGGTCTGCTCCCTCTACTATGTTGTTTTTGTAATAGACACACTTGGAATCAACTGCATAGTATTTATTTAAAACCTTAAACGTACGGTAATCACCTACAGACACAGCTCTATCATAACCATCGCCAAAGCTACCAATATAATAGACTTGAAGGCTATCTAAAGCCCAATTACTGTCAATCTGTCTGAAACTTCCCATATTTGCCACATGGAGAGGCAGGTCTTGCATGTAGTAATCGTGTGCGTCATGAGCAAGAGCATCAGCAAGTTTTGAATTTGGTACGACAAAAGTGGCAGGCTCTGCTCCTTCTATCATATTGCCATTAAACCAAACATGGTGCATATCGGCTGCATAATCATCGCTCAGGACTTTGAATGTACTTGGGTCTGCCTCTTCCAATATCTTATAGCTAACATTAAACCTATAATAAACATGGTTAACATCTAATGTATACGTTTTATTTAGGCGTTTATAGGTCGAAGGATCATAACCTTCAGGTTTGCTTTCGGCGAATGAACTTGATGCGAATACTAGAAACAGGAGGAAAATAGCCACAGGTATCAATGGGCAATAATTGAACAGCGACGTCCTTCCCAGTTTTTTGGAAAGTATAAACCACAACCTTAGTAATGGGATCAGATAGATCGGGTAAAGCCAGATGGTGTACGTTGCACCCCAGCGGCAAAAATTGTCGATAGAGGATTTGATTGGCGCATCCCAAAAGAATAGGGACACAAAGAAACCTATCGGCCAAAATAACAGTGCTAGAAGCATCATCTGGACAACGGTTTTCTGGTCTGGTGTAGGTTGTTCTCCCAAAATACGAGCAATCAGTCCTTTTGAGTTGGTTTTTCGCCACATCTTCATTTCGTTTTATCATTTTGGCACTAAATTCCGATTTATCTTTCTGTCATTGCTGCAAAGATAGCGATTTCTCGCTACAAAAGCTTGTTTTACAACTCTATCTCCTGCCATCAGTTGATGGCGAGCAGTTCGACGTCGAAGATGAGGGTGGAGCCGCCGGGGATACCTGGCTGGGAGAATTTGCCGTAGCCCATTTCGGCGGGGATGTAGACCTCCCATCGGTCGCCGATGTGCATCTGCTGCATAGCGATAATCCAGCCCTCGATGAGATCGCGCAGGCGGCATGCCAGGGGTACGTCGCCACGGCTGCTGTCGAATGTCGCCCCATCGATGGTCTTGCCCGTGTAATGGGCGGTGATCACGCTGCCGGGCGTGGGTGTCGCACTCGTTGCGTCTCCCTCGGCCAGCACCTTATAAAAGATGCCCTTAGGCAGCGCCTTCACGCCGTCTTCCTGGGACTTCGCCACCAGCCAATCCCTATTAGCTTGAATGTACACATTCTTGTCTTTCTTCATATCAACTGCATATATGATTGTAAATAGGATTTGATTTCTGATTTCTCATACCCTAGCTCCATGGCTTGAGGCCAAGGAACATTTGTGCCAGGTCGGTGTCGTTGTTGAAGTCGTTGATGAGCTTTTCGCCCTGATCTAAGCGGCCAATGGCCTCCATGTCCTCGCTGGAGAGTTCAAAGTCAAAGATGTCCAGATTGCTGGCCATGCGCTCCTTGTGCGATGTCTTGGGCACCGGCATGATGTCTTGTGACACTAACCAGTTGAGGGCCACTTGGGCGTTGGTTTTGCCATATTTTGTTCCGATGGCCTTGAGGGTCTCGTTTTCAAAGAAACCGTGTCGGCCTTGTGCCAACGGCCCCCATGCCATGAGTTGCGTGCCATAGTCTTTGATGAGCGCACGCATGGCCTTTTGCTGGGCAAACACATGAGTCTCGAGTTGTAGTACAGCGGGCTTGACGTCCATGTGCTCGGCGATGTCGATAAAACGCACGCTATAGAAGTTGCTCAGTCCGATGGCCCTTGTTTTGCCAGCTTGATAGGCTTTTTCCATAGCCCGATAGGTGCCATAGCAGTCACCATAAGGCTCATGCACCAGCAGCAGGTCAACGTAGTCGGTGCTCAGTTTACGCAGCGACTCATCGATGCTTAGTGCCGCACGTTCCTCGCCGGCGTTGCTGATCCACACCTTGGTGGTGATGAACAGTTGGTCGCGCGGGATGCCGCACTTCTTGATGGCAGCGCCCACACCTTCTTCGTTCTTATAGTCCTGGGCTGTGTCGATGCTGCGGTAGCCAATCTCGATGGCGTCCAGCACACAGCGTTCACATTCGGCTGGAGAGAGTCTGAATACGCCAAATCCCAGTGCGGGCATCTCCACACCATTGTTCAGTTGAATCGTTTTCATACGGGTGATATCATGTCATTGGGTTACTATTGGTGGCAAAGGTAATGATTTAAATCGAAAAAACGCACTTCTCGGCTGCATTGTCTTCCTCTAGAAATTGATTCCATCACAACCCAACATTGTTTTTTACAGAAAAAGACACTACCTTTGCCGAATCAATAACTAAATCTCAATTGCTATGACACGAAACATCAGAATAACCGTCTCATTCTTCTTGTTGCTGTTAGGAGTTCAATTCACAATGGCCCAATCGGTCGTGGGTGACTATCAGCAAAGAGTAACTGGACTAGTCGTTGATGGCGCCGATGGTTGTCCGCTTCCTGGGGCTACGGTATACTACAGAGATAATTCCAACGGGAAATATCTGCCTAAGGCAGTAACGGATCTTGATGGACGTTTTGAATTGGGCTTTGTCCCCAAAGATTCCCTCATGGTGTCGTATATCGGCTGCAAGACTCAGAGATTCTTGCCGACGGGCGACTCCATTCTTGTTAGAATGGAGGCAAAAGACTCAATTGTGTTTGTTTGTCCTTTATGTGTGGTGTATCCAGTATCAGGTGTTGTGCTTGATGATAAAGGAAAACCCATCATCGGTGCGACAGTCAAAATCAAAGGTTGTAATACAGTGGTCGCAACGGGAATAAATGGTGAATTTAGGATAAATACTCGAAAGAGAGATGTCCTGGAAATATCCTATCTCGGTTTTAAAACAAAAACGAAAAAAGTTTCCATCAAGAAACCGATGAAAATCAAACTTAAACCAAGTTCAAATGTTATTTCTTGTCAATAAAAATACCCTGCTCTTTATTTACTGACAATGAATACTTATAGCCGGGCGTTCCCCATCGATGGGGGCGCCCGGCGCCGGTTCCGATCGGTGGGCGATCGCTCGCCCACATGCGGAACGGAGGTCTTAAACCTCGTGCTCGATGTACTCGCTCAACCAGCAAGGCATAGCCATATTCGCCGAAGTTTATATTCGGCAAAAGAAAAAGGTTTTGTATCTTTGCGGAAAATTAAAGACTTATAATCATGGGATTTTTCCATCAGTTGATTTGGCACACCATCATGAGCGGTGTGTCAGGGAAAAGTCCTTTCCAACAACCCATATCTATGAATATGCTGATGAGAATGAATGCTAAAGTGTTGGTGACGGTAATTGCTTTTGTCGCCATGGGGTTCGCAACAACCAGTGCACAGATTACACAGGAGCAGCTGCGAACCGGAAGTGATGAACAGCTGCTGAGGGAATGGACAAAGGTGATTTCCGGTGATGAGTTTGGCGGAAGAAAGCCCATGACCCCCTATGAGGACAAGACGGTGGACTATCTTGCCAGGCAGTTGGAGGAGATAGGTTTGGAGCCTGCCTTCAACGGCAGTTGGTTCCAGCCCTTTGAAATGATTGCAGTCACAGCCAAGCCCGTGGGTGGCAAGCTCAGTGTGAGCGGGAAGAAGAAATCGATGCTCCGCTATCCCGACGATTTGATCGTCTGGACGACTCGCGCCACTAAGAAGGTTGACCTGAAGAAGGCGGAGTATGTGTTCTGCGGTTTTGGCATCAATGCGCCCGAATACGGTTGGAACGACTACGAGGGCATCGATGTGAAAGGCAAGATAGTGGTGGTCATGGTCAACGACCCCGGCTTTTATGACAGTCAGCTCTTCCGGGGACGCAATATGACCTACTACGGCCGTTGGTTATATAAGTTTGAAGAGGCACAGCGCCAGGGTGCTGCCGGTTGTCTGGTGCTCCACCATACCGCAGCCGCCAGCTACGGGTGGCATGTCTGCGTGAATGGCCACCTGAGTGACAATCTCGCCATCTATGACCCGGATACGCGCAATGCCAACGAGTTGGCTGTTAGGGGATGGCTGCATGAGGACGGCTGCCGAAAACTGTTTCTTGCGGCCGGCATGGACATGGATAAGGCACTGGCTGATGCGAAAAAGCCGGGTTTCAAGAGCTTTGCCCTGAATGTGAGAGGCGATGTGAAGATGAATGTGACTTACGACATCCAGCAGACGCGCAATGTGGGCGGCATCCTTCGAGGAAGCGCTCAGGATGGTGAGGCCGTCGTGTTCTGTGCCCACTGGGATCACCTGGGCATCGGGAAAGCCGATGAGCGAGGTGATACGATTTACAATGGTGCTGCCGACAATGCATCCGGCGTGGCTGGAGCTCTGCTCGTCGCCAAAAAGTTCAAGGAGATGGCCCAGCCGCGTCGAGACCTGCTGTTCATCTTCCCCTCGTCCGAGGAGAGCGGACTTTTCGGCTCGGCATATTACTGCGATCACCCTGCCGTACCGATGGCGAAGACTGTGGCCTGCCTTAATTTTGAGAGCATAGGTCCTGCCGAGCTCACGCACGATGTCGTGATTTTGGGTGGCGGGGAAAGCGACCTGGACAATTATTACGTCGCTGCCGCTGCTGCTCAGGGCAGGTATATCTATTTCGACGATGACAACTCCGACGGCTGGTTTTACCGTTCCGACCATTATAATTTCGTGAAAAAGGGCGTGCGTGCCGTGGTATTGGAAAACGGCCAGCATCCTGTTAACGTGACCAAGCCCAATAAATATCCTATGCCGGTGTGGTATCACAAACCGTCTGACGAGTATCGTGAGGATTGGGACCTCAGTGGCACATTGTCCAACGTGAACCTGATTTTCAGCGTAGGACTGTCCTTGTCAAACAATTTGTGAAACAGTGCAGTTTGCGGGTCAATTTTTACTTGATGATGTATTTCTTGCCTGAGTTGATGTAGATTCCGGGTGCCGTGGGCTTGGAATTGTAAGAGCGGCCAATGATGTCAAACCACAGGTTGCTGTCAACGGCTGGCTCATCGCTCTCGATACTGTTGACGGCAGTTGCCCGCTTGATGTATTCAATGCCGGCTGCAGCGTCAATCTTGCCATAGCCCCACCTGATGGGGCTGGCGGCAGTGAACTCGTCGTTGCGCGAGGTAGCGGCGAGCACTTCCTTGATATCATCTAGTGTGAGGGTGGGGGCGGCTTGCAGCCACAGGGCGATGATGCCGCTCACCGTGGGGCACGACATCGAGGTGCCACTCAAGGCACCATAGGGATAGCCCTGCCACTGCATTGACTCGGCAATCTCCTTGTTACAGGTATAGTGGTTTATTGACGACACGACGTTGGTGCCTGGAGCTGCAACAGTTGGTTGTGCCACACCGTTTAACGACACGCCGTAGCTTGACGTGCTACTGATATCGTTAAGCGTGAACCTGTCGCTATTATCATAAACAAAGCCTGTGTATTCTCGCTCGGTGGTGTTTGCCGCATAATCGCCTACGCTGATAACATTTGGGGTGGACGTCCAGTCGCCGCACGAAATATCGCTGTCGCCATGGGCGTAACCTTCCATGTCGTCAAAGGCGTCAAATCCATCTGTCGTCTCCCACAAATCCATCTCGATGGGTGAAGATGACGACAGCGTAATGAAGAAAGACCATCGTTGATTGAGAATACCTTGCGCAGCCGTGAACAGTTCAAGTTTGCCATCAACGACTGCTCCATAGATATACACGATGCCACCCTGCATATATTCGCTGAGTATCTCGTCATCGTCGCTCAATATTTCAATATAGCCCTCATCCAGCGACGGGGTGATAGTGAATGGCTCACTTTGCCATACGATCTCGCCAATCCTGTGATTTAGCATGCCCATCTGGACTCTTAATGTATCGTTCTCGCCCAACGGGTTGCGTGAATAGCCACATGCTGCCGAGGAAATAGCTCTTGAGGTGTTACCGTCTTGGTCAATATAAAGAATGGGTCGCGCAAGAAACGTCTTCAGGATGCTGTCCTCTTCATCAAATGCCTTGTAGATGTGAAGCCTTTTGAAACCTTCATTTCCCACACTGAACACGGGAATGACATGATGAGACAACTCATCAATCAGTTCCGGCATTGTACCTGTGCCATTGTGGGGGCCATGGTGTGAGTTCAAGCTTGCGCTAAGCACTACGGGAGTGTCAATTTGCCGGGCGTAATGTGCTGCGAACTGGAAGGCAATCTCGTTCACATTGACCTCGCTCTCAGTCGATACAAGTACGATGTCGGCATCGGGTGCCATGCCGCCAAACCCCAGCGGCGACCGTGTGCCGGCGGCAATGCCGGCGGTATGGGTGCCATGTGAGCGTTCTTCGGTATCGGTGGTGAGGGTGGCAATGAGTTCGGGCGTGTCGAACACCGAGCCGGGATACTCTATCGTTCCGGCCTCGTCATCCTCGACGATGAACTTGCGGCCACTGTCGTTACCCGGGAGATAGACGCAGCGCAGGCGGCTGTTGCCGTTGGCATCCTTGAAGGCCGGGTGTTGGAAATCGAATCCCGCATCAACAAGGCAGATGGTGACACCCTTGCCGGTGTAAGCCTCTTCAATGCCGGGAACGCTGCCGTCAATCAGGTTCACGCCAGTCTCCACAAGCGAGACATCGGTTTTCAACTCTCCTTTACTGGTCGCGTCCACCTTTTTCACGCCCTCGATGGCAACGAGGGCATCAACCTTGTCGGCAGGAATGCTGATAACAGCCTGATGCCCGAGTTTTGACAACATGGTAGCGCCTGCCTCGCGCATTTGGGCAAACGTGCTCGCCGCATCTTGGGAATCAACCTTCACCACAAGTCTGATGCTCGGGTTGGCATCAAGTGCTTGAAGTTTCTTGCCGTTTTTTGAATCATATTTTGCTGCCCGTTTTTGCAGTAACGACAGTTGTGCGCTAGAGGTGAGTTTGCTGTGGGCACTCGACATGAGAGCGCACGAGCAAGCGATAATGGCAATTGATATAATCTGAAATAGCCTATTCTTCATGATTATTTTGTTTCTTCCTCTGTTTGAACGCTTGAAATTTCATTTTCAAGAATTGGAATAATGGTTGTTTATTTTTCTCCCTGAAGTCAAATGTATTTTTGCTGATAAACATTCCAACAAGAACAGGTACCACCGAACAAAATGTCAGATCTCTTATTGCTATGAATTCATCAGCATAAGATTTGGGCGGTATCGTCAGCAGATCGACTATTGCCAGTGCCAGAGCAGCTAACAAGAAACCGCTTACCAATGTAACAGCCACTCTCCAGAAGTTTCCCCAGTAGTCATAGCCAAACAACTGCCTGTAGGCATAAAAATAGAACAAAGGAAGCAATATATAGAAATAGTCACCGAAAAAGTCGGCAAGGTCATCCACAATCAGAACCTGAATGGCCATGAACACCGTGATGAAAAAAACTTGCGGTAGTGTATGCTTGGTGTTGCGTGGCGCATAATGGAAGAGACACCATGTGGGAATAATAAAGAAGCATGTCATGACCAACCATCCCCATCCCGGACTGCTCTCAAGCCAGGCAAAGAACTGAGCGCTCAATGACGTGTTGCCTTGAAATGCCTTGACTTCATTGGAACCGAACAATTTATCAATAAGGACACTGAGCACTCCCATGACAACCAGCATTTTTACTGGCGGGAACGACACTTGCCGCTTGCCGTTGATATAATCGCTGATGAAATATCCAGGACGCCAAATCAGCTGCCACAGCGAGTACAGCAACGAACGGTTGCCCATTCCCCACACTTCGGCGGTGCTTTGAAGCACACTCTTCCACGATACCTTTTTCAATCCGGCCTTTTGCGAGCAATGCGGACAAAACTTGCCGACAAAGTCATACCCGCAATTCACGCAATGATGGCGCTCGTTCTCGTCATAACTCCAATCGAAGGGCTCGAGCTGCCATGCCTTGAATCGTTTATATCTTTCCTTTAAAGTCATCCAATGAAATCTTTTTGCAAAGATAGTGTTTTTCCTTAAAAGTGATGTTCTTACAATCATTTTCTCTAGCAAAGACATTACCGTGACACCTTTTGTTTATTCCGTCTCCTCCGTTAATTGCTCTACATCTCGCCTAAGAACGCGCCTTGGCAATGCAAGAAAAATATGTTTTTTCTTGCTATTGCGCTCGGGTTGGATAAATTCCTCACGCTCGACAATAAAAACAAGTTTTCATTGTTCTCGCTTAATCGGAATTTTGCACTACCTTTGCAGTCAAAGAAGCTATTAATCTCGCGCAAAGGCCAAGTGCCGCGCCTTAAAACATTTCACTACTTGATATGAACAGATTTATCACACTTGCTCTGGCAATAGGCCTCGCCTTTGCCGGCTCAGCACAAGACCGTTCCCAGGGCGGCATCAGCCCCGACATGATGCGCCAAATCGTCGCCAATTCGGCAGCTAACCAAAACAAGGCCATCAGCAATGCCATGGCGACAAATGCCATCGACGATCTTGCCCGGAATTACCGCAACAACAAGATTACGGACACTCATTTCAGCATCGAGACGCCCAAGCAGTCGATCCATAACCAGCGACAGAGCGGGCGCTGCTGGATGTACTCCAGTTTCAACGTGCTGCGCGCCAACTTTGCGCACCGTCACGGCGACTCCATTGCCGTGGAGTTCTCTCATGACTACCTTTTCTTCTACGACCAGCTCGAGAAAGCCAACCTCATGCTGCAGGGCGTGATCGATTGCGCCGACAAGCCCATTGACGACACACGAGTGCAGTTCTTCTTCCACCATCCCATGAACGACGGTGGCACCTTCTGCGGTGCGGCCGACCTTGCCGAGAAATATGGCCTGGTGCCCGTTGAGGCCCAGCCCGAGACCTACTCGGCTGAACGCACCTCACGCATGAGCCAGCTCGTTGCCTCCAAGCTGCGTGAATTCGGCCTGGAACTGCGGCAGATGGTCGCTGACAAAAAGAGCAAAAAGGCCATCAACCAGCGCAAGACCGAGATGCTGGGCACCATCTATTCCATGCTCTCGCTCACGCTGGGCGAACCCATCAAGTCGTTCACCTACGCTTTCCGCGACAAGAACGGCAAGGCAGTAGGCCCGGCTCGCACCTACACACCGCTGGAGTTCTACCGCGAAACGGTAGGCGGCCCCATCAACGGCACGTTCATCATGGCGATGAATGATCCTCGCAGGGAATACTACAAGACCTATGAGGTGGAATATGACCGCCACACCTATGACGGACACAACTGGCGCTACGTCAACCTCCCCATGGAGGACATCGCAGCCATGGCCATCGCTTCGCTCAAGGATTCCACTAAGCTGTATGCCAGTTTCGACGTGGGCAAACAGCTCAACCGTTCCAACGGATACCTCGCCCTCGACAACTTTGACTACGGTACCCTGTTCGGCACCACATTCCCCATGAACAAAGCCCAGCGCATTGCCACGTTTGACAGCGGCTCAACGCACGCCATGACGCTCTGCGCCGTCGATCTTGACGCTTATGGCAATCCCGTCAAGTGGAAAGTGGAGAACTCCTGGGGCGACGACAGCGGACACAAGGGTTACATCATCATGACCAACGAGTGGTTCAACGAGTACTCCTTCCGCCTTGTGGTCGACAAGAAATATGTACCGGAGCGCATCCTCAAGGCCGCCGAAACCAAGCCCGTGATGCTCATGCCCGAAGATCCCCTCTTCGGCACCGATGATTGACAATCAACGGACAATCAGACGCAAAAACTCCTGCCGGCAACTGCTGCGGCAGGAGTTTTTTACTGTAATACCTCGTTACGTCAATCCCAGCAATGGGGGCCAGTGGGATGCAGTTGTGCCAACAGCGGGCGCATCCGTCCCTCTCATAGTGTGCTCAAACTAGAAGTAGTCGAAGCCGATGATCGTGTCGACGAAGCGGTGAACGTAGTTGCGGGCGGTGGTGGGCCATTGGAAGCCATAGCGGTAGAGCACCTGTGTGGTGTAGTCGTTATCGGCTTCGATCCAGCGCATCTGGTGGGTGTTGCTCAGGTTGTAGGCCATGAGCGGACGCAGCAAGGTGACCAGGTCGGGATTGTCCATCATCCGTTCAAGGGCTTTCTGGAATTCCTCTTTCTCCACACGTTTCAAGGTGATGCCGGCGTCGGCAAAGCCATTCAGGATGTCGGCAAAATAGGGATGGTGGATGTTATAGGGATGGAACACGGTGCACTCCTTGGGGGCGGTGGCCAGCAACATGATGGCATGAGCCACATCATCGATGGGCGAGAACTCGAAGGTCTGGTTGAGTGCCTCGTAGGGCACCATGCCGATGATGACATAGGCCCGCAGCAAGGCCAGGAAGTTGTTGGTGTTGAAGTTGATCTGGAACTCGCCGTCCTTCCGGCGTGCCGAGAGGTTACCCACACGCATGATCTTGGCATCGAGACCATGGTGCAAAATGGCTTCGAGCACCAGTTCCTCGGCCTTGAACTTGGAATAGACGTACTTGTTTGCGTCGATGTTCTGCCCGAGCCACAAATCCTGCTCGGTGAGCTTGACGTCGGGTCCCGGCACACCATCGACACTCAGGCCTGCAATGCTGGTCGTGGAAATGTGGATGAGGCGCGAACCGGTGCGCAGGCAGAAGGTGATGAGATGGCGCACGCTCTCGATGTTGACCAGTTCGATGTCGTTGCCGGCCGAGAAGTGCTTGACGTTGGCCACGCAGTTGACTACGGTGAGACCCCGGCAGTCGTTGAGGACATCAAGAGTGCTGGGCTTGGTGATCTCGGCGGCAAATGCGGTGACACGCTCGTCGAAACGGCTAAACGCTTCGGTCTCGCCGAAGTAATAGAAGAACATGGTCTTGAGGCGGCGCATCGGGTCTTCGCCACCGTTGACGCGCAGCGGACAGTAGATGTGGCCGTCGTGGGTGGTCAGCAACTCGTTGAGGATGTGCATGCCCAGATAGCCCGTAGCACCTGTGAGCAATACGTCGCCCACGGGTTGGCGCTCCCCGTTAAGGAAGGCACGCAGGTTGTTCCCCTTCAGATGAGCGTTGATAGACGCGAGTTGAGGATTGGCTGCGGCAGCATCTTCTTCCTTCACGCTGGGTTTCACGCTCTTGACCTCAGGTTCTTCATCCTTTGATTCGGCCTGTTCGTTCACCAGGGCGGCCAACGCGCGTGGCGTCTTTTGGTTGAAGAGGTCGTTGAAGACAATCTGCACGCCGTGTTTGCTGGCTTCGACGATGACCTTGATGGCATTGAGGCTGGTGCCGCCGATCTCGAAGAAATCATCGAGGGCGCCTACCTGGTCAATGCCCAGTACCTCCGAGAAGATGCGGGTAAACAGTTGTTCGGTCTCGCCTTCTGGTGCCACATAGTCGATGCTGCGCTTCAGCTCGGGCATGGGCAGCGTCTTGCGGTTGATTTTCCCGT
Source organism: uncultured Prevotellaceae bacterium (assembly GCA_900318535.1). Lineage (GTDB taxonomy): Bacteria > Bacteroidota > Bacteroidia > Bacteroidales > Muribaculaceae > Sodaliphilus. The sequence continues at coordinate 28,471 of ONKU01000012.1, forward strand.
TGGGCGTCATCGGCATGGCCTCGAGGCGCATATAGGTGTCAGGCACCATATATTCTGCCAGCGACGAGGCGGCCAGGGCGGCGCGCAGGCTTTCATCGTCGATGGTTGCCCCTTCGGCCACGGTATAGTAGAGCACCAGGTGCTCGTTGCCCATCACCTTGCGCACCTCGGCAGCTGCCTGCTTGATGCCCTCGATGTTGAGCGCTTTGCTCTCGATTTCACCCAGTTCGATGCGGAAACCGCGCAGCTTCACCTGCGTGTCGATGCGTCCCATGTACTCTATCTGTCCGTCCTCGTTCCAGCGGCACAGGTCGCCGGTGTGGTACATGCGCACGGGACGTCCCCAGCGGTCGTGCTGCACGAACGGACAATCGACAAACGACTTGGCCGTGCGCTCGGGCAACCGCCAGTAGCCGCGACCCACCTGTATGCCAGCAAAGCACAGCTCGCCGGCTACGCCCTGGGGCACCAGATTGCCCGCCGTGTCGACGATGAAGTTCCAGTTATTGGCCACGCTCTCGCCGATGGGGATGTTCTCGATGCGCTGGCCCGGTGGGATGCTGTAGTAAGACGTGTCGTCGGTACACTCGGTCGGGCCATAGACATTGATGATCTCGATGTGGTCGCTATAGACGCCATCCATCTTCTCACCGCCACCCGTGGTGAAGCGGATGGGCAGGTCGTCGAAGGTGTTCAACAGCAGGCAGGTCATTGCCGTTGAATAGCCGCCACCGGTAATCTGATGGTCGATGAGGAACTGGCGGATGGCATTCAGGTCCTTGCGGATCTCGGTCGGCATGATGTGGAACGAGCCGCCCAGTGTGAGCACGGGATACATGTCCTCGATGTGGGCATCAAACGAAAATGAGCGGTGGCCGCTGATGCGGTCGGCAGCGGTCAGCTTCTCCATGTCGATGACAACGGCGATGAAGTTGCGCAGGCCGGCCTGGTGCAGCATGGCGCCTTTAGGCTTGCCCGTAGAACCCGACGTGTAGATCATATAGGCCAGACCGTCGGGGTGGGAGAGGTCGATAGCACCCGTGGGAGCGGCCTCGGCCACCGTTGCCATGAAGTCGTCGATGAAGAACGTGCGGGCCTCGGCGGTGTCGAAGTTCCCTTCAGCCTGTTTGGCGGCCAGCACCTCGTGCGAGGTGATGAGCACCTTGGACTCGGAGTTCTCGAGCATATAACTCAATCGCTCGTTGGGATATTCAAAGTCGAGTGGGGTATAGGCGGCGCCGGCCTTGTGGATCGCCAGCACCGACAGCGGGAATTCCTTGGTGCGGTCGAGCATGACACACACAAAGTCGTCAGGTTTCACTCCGAACTCGATGAGCCGGTGGGCCAGCATATTGGAGTAGCGGTCCATTTCGCCGTAGGTCAGCTGGCTGTCTTTATCCACCACGGCAGGGGCGTCGGGCGTGCGCTTGGCCTGCTCGGTAAACAGGTTGGCGAACGTCTTGCTCAGGTCAACATCTATATCCTTGCCTGTTCCTATCTTGATGATGCGTTCGGCCTCGGCGTCGCTCACGATCTTGACGCTGTCGATGGGCTTGTCCAGGCCAGCCATCATCTGCTGCATGGTAGCCTTGATGGCATCGGCCATCATGCGCATGGTCTTGCGGCTGTTCATCGCCAGGCTCGACTCCATGCGGATGTCGTAATACTCGTCCTGGCTAGACGTGTCGCCGGCTACGTCTGCCCCCACGATGAAGATGTGAGCCAGCATGTCATTGAACACGTCGCCGCGGTCTTGTTGCACAAACGGACAGTGCTCATTACCAAAATAAAACTCCTCTTCCCAGCCGGGCAGGGCAGAAAAGTTGAACGAGATACCCGGCTGCACGCCCAGGTCGCGGCAGAAGTGTGAGAACGGATAGGCCAGCTGAGCCAGTGTATCCTTCATCTCGGCGTGAACAGCGGCGATATACTCGCGCACGGTCTGCTCTTTCTTTATTTCCATCATGAACGGGATGGTGCGTACAAACATGCCGTAGGCCTCCAGCACGCGCGGGTCGTGGCGCCCGTGATAGGCGGTGGTATAAGCCACCTTGTCCTCGCGCAGGATTCGGGCGAGTGCATAGCTGAATGCCGCCTGGAACATCTGATAAGGCTTAAAGCCCTGCTCTTGGCACCAGTTGTCTACCATAGGCCGGCTGATATAGGCCGATTCCTGTCCCATCTGGCCCACGGGATTCTCGGGTCGGGCCGACAACGTGGCTAGGTCCACGCCGGCATATTTCTCCTTCATCACGCTCTTGGCGCGCTGGTATTCCTCGTCGCCCAAGTGTGCATACTCGTCGGCGGCAGCCTCCAGCATGCCGTATTCTTGCTCGGGCAGAGGCTTGCCATCGTAGGCCAGCGGCAGGTCGCGCTGAGCCAGCAGCACCAGGTAAGTCGTGCCGTCGGTCACCATGTGCTGGATATCCACCAGCAGGTAGTTCTTTTCGGGGGTCGTCACCAGTTCAGCCCTGATCAGCGGCTCGTCGCCCATGATGTCGAACGGGCGGCAAAAGCCGTGGTGGGCATACTCCTGGAAGTCGGATTCGGACATCTCGCGGCGCACCACGGTCAGCGTCTTGTTCTCATCGATATACTGGCGGGGCTCGCCATTCTCGTCAATCAGGAAGCGCGTTTTCAGCTCCTTCCTTGCTGTGAAGATGGTTTGAAGGGCTGCCTCCACGCGGTCGAGGTCGATGTCGTCACTCAGGGGCACGATACAGGGGAGGTTATACTGCATCACTTTGGGATACTTCATGCAGTCATAAAACACGCCCAATTGGGATTGGAGCAATGGATAAAGTTTCATATCATTGATAATTAAGTATTATTCTGTATCTCAAACTTCAGGAACATATTCCAGACTGAATGCAAATGTACAACATTTCTCAGAAACAGCCTCAAAAAAAAGATTAAAGTAGCAAAGCACTGTCCCGTAATCCGAGCCATTGGCTCGGAAAAAGTCCCCTGTGCCGCAACACTGTCACGCCCCCATATTTTTCGCCCGCAGCATCGTACCTTGTCACAAGCAAAGCGACTCTATTTATTCGAGAGCTCGATGGCCTGTTTGCCGGAGAGGTGGTCGATCTCGAGGCGGAGGAGCAGCACATGGTCTAGCGATTTGTCGATCTCGTGTTGCAGACCGGGCTCATCGTTGGGGGTGTACCGGCGGCCCAACTGTCGCAAGGCCTGCACCTTCTCGTCGGTGTCCTCTAGGATGTGGATGCGGCCAAAGGCGATCACGCTCCTGAAGTAGGTCGTGAACTCGGCGGGCCTGATGTCATCCTGCTCGATGACGCAGAACGAGCATCGGTTGTCGCGCCTGATGGCATCGACTTTGTGCCCCTCCACGGCCGAATGGAAAATGATCGCCCCGTCGGCATAGACATAACTGAGGGGCACGGCGTACGGGTAGCCGCCGTCACCCGTCAGCGCTAGCACGCCCGAAGTGCATCGGTCGAGGATGTGCTCACATTCTTCACGGGATAATTGCTGCCGATTGCGGCGCATGGGTCTGAAATTTGTCATGACAAGACTTGTGTTAGCGGTTATTTCATGCGTTTCTCGAACACGAACAGGCCGTCGCTGGGGTCGAACTGTTCGGGCATGTTCGGGTCGCAGTGATGCAAATCCCGGATGCAGATCAGTTTGCCTTACCTAGGTAATCAAACAGATTGATGGTGCCGGTAACGGTGTCGATATCAAGGGTGGGGACGGACTCCACCATGCGGGTCTTGCCGCTGGCCTTATCGACATAAAAATTCACAAGTGCACCGGTATAGCTGCGGAAGATGACCTGGTATTCCGTCTCTGTCTCGTCTCCCATCGTGACAGACATCATCGAAGGATTGTCCTCGGCAGCACTCCAGTCATATTCACTGTGGCAATAGTTGTTCACGCCCTCGTAGGCCATTTCGGCTGTGATTTCAGCGTGTTGATTCACTTCTGTTCTGTTCTTGTGGCATGAACAAAGCAGCAAGGCCATCAATGCAAAAATAATGACAATTTTCTTCATAAATTGGATGTTATCTTTCTCGCAGGGCAAAGGTAGCATTTTTTTCGCCAAGCGACCAATTTCCTAAGAAATTATGCCGATTTCAGCGTTGTATTGAATTATAATTCTTAATTTTGCAGCAGTATTCATGTCGGCAGTTCAATCACTGCCCGCAAATTAACTCACAACATTTATTCAATTCAGTCACATTATGAAGAAATCCATTTTTACCTTGATGTTGATGCTTGTTTCTGCGTTCGTCCTTAATGCTCAGAGCCTGACAGACAAGCAGTGGGGTACAAAACTCGCCGATGAGGACGGCAAAGATGTGCTCGTGGCGTTGGCTTTTGATAAGAACGGGGCTTGCGAACTCCTCGTCGGTGCCGAGCATCAGATGAAAGAGGATGGTGTGCCCATCACCATCACGGGCAGTGTGAGTGTCCCCGGTACCTACACCCTGAATGGCAAAGACTTGACAATGAACCTCAATAAAGGTCAGGCCGAGGTGGATTTTGACTATGAAATCAAGGGCATGGACGCCAAGACCAAGGCCAAGATGGATAAGCAAATCAGGGGCGAACTCAATGGCTTGAAAGGCGAATTCAAAAATACGATGCTTAACGGCATGCCCAAAATGCACAACATGAAGATCGTCTCGCTCACCAGCAAGGAACTCATCCTCAAGATTGACAATGGACGTGAAATGCCGTTCTACGCATTGTAACGATTAACATTCATCACCACAACACGAAGGGTGCAGGCTGCCACAGTCCTGCACCCTTCGTGATGTTAATCATGGGTAAAAGGTGACGGCTCTTCTGATGTGTTTTTTCATGCTTGTTGAAGATTTCCTTCGGGCAATCTTGGGAATTTTGTACCTTTGTGAAATTGATTTTTGAGCATTGGTTGCTGATTGACTTCCGATAATGGGTTTGAGAAATGAATACATTAAGAATTATGCTGGCTGCGACCTTGGTTTGCACCGCTTTTACTGGCAATGGCGTGATGAATGACCGTGTGTTTGACATAGTGGAAAAAGATGGCTACAACCTGGTCGTGCAACAGCATGGCCCGACGCTGGGCTATAGTCCCGACAGCGGGGTGGGAATCATCACTGTGGACGGGTCGGCATTCAAGGACCTGAACCGCAACGGCAAGCTTGAGCCCTACGAGGACTGGCGACTGCCAGCCAAGGAACGGGCGCGTGATTTGGCATCCAGACTCTCGATAGAGGAATTTGCCGGATTGATGCTGTACAGCAGCCATCAGCCTGTGCCCCAAACGTCTGGAACGGTCTATGGGGGCAAATCCTTTAAGGATAGTGGCGCCCAACCGTGGGAATTGACCGACGTACAGCGTGCATTCCTCGAGAACGACAACGTGCGCGCCGTGCTGGTCACCAAGGTAGAGAGTCCTGCCACAGCAGCGCGATGGAACAACAAGGTGCAAGCCCTTGTAGAGGGATTGGAGCACGGCATTCCCGCCAACAACAGCAGCGACCCGCGCAACGAGACCGCGACCGCCGATGAGTTCCTTGCGGGAGCAGGAGGGCAGATTTCGCTATGGCCGCGCCCCATCGGCATGGGCGCCATCATGGATCCGGAGCTGGTGCGGCGATTTGGCGAAATCGCTTCTCGTGAATATCGTGCGCTGGGCATCACCACAGCCCTTTCTCCACAGGTAGATCTCGCAACCGACCCGCGATGGCGCCGCAACCATGGATGTTTTGGCGAGGATACGCAGTTGGTCACCGACTATGCCAAGGCTTACTGCGATGCGTTCCAGACCAGCCAAGGCGATGCACTCATTGCCGACGGCTGGGGCTACCACAGCGTCAATGCCATGATCAAGCATTGGCCTGGAGGTGGCTCGGAGGAGGGCGGCAGGGACTCGCACTACAGCTTCGGGCGATTTGCGGTCTATCCCGGAGGGATGTTCCAAACGCGCCTAGAGCCGTTCATCAATGGCGGCTTCCGATTGGATGGTCCAACGGGGTGCGCGAGTGCGACCATGTCGTTCTACACCGTGCCTTGGGGCATTGACCCCAGCGGCGACAATGTGGCGATGAGCTATAGCCGATACATCATCACTGAACTGTTGCGTGAGCGTTACGGCTTTGACGGCGTCGTGTGTACCGACTGGGTGGTGACGGGCGATTATCCCGCCGTCGACAAGCATTGGGGCAAGCCTTGGGGCGTGGAGCACCTCACGGTAGCCGAGCGTCACTACAGGGCACTGCTGGCCGGCGTGGATCAGTTCGGCGGCAATCAGGACAAGGAACCCATTCTCGAAGCCTATCGCCTGTGGGCCAAGGACCACGGTGAGCAGAGCGCACGCGAGCGTTTCGAGGCGAGTGCCCGCAGGCTGCTGCTGAACAGTTTCCGTCTCGGACTGTTCGAGAATCCTTATGTGGACCCCGAGGAGGCGACACGCATTGTCGGCAACCCCGAGTTCATGCAGGCAGGATACGAGGCGCAGCTGCGCTCAATCGTCATGCTCAAGAACAACGACGGCTGCCTGCCCCTGGCGCCGAAATCCCGCGTTTACCTCCCCAAGCGCCATTACCCGGCCATGACTGGTTTCTGGGGCGAGAAATACGAGGAGCACACCGACTATCCCATCCGCCGCGACCTGGTAGAACGCTATTTCACGGTAGTGGACGACCCCGCCGAGGCCGATTTTGCCCTGGTTGACATCGATGAACCGATGGGCGGCTTCGGCTACTCCAGGGCTGACCTCGAAGCAGGCGGCAACGGCTACGTACCCATCAGCCTCCAATACCGTCCCTATACTGCCTCCAGTGCACGACAACCGAGCATTGCCGGCGGCGACCCCAAGGAACAGTTTACCGACCGCAGCTATCGCGGCAAGACTGTTACCACCCACAACGAGGCCGACCTCGACCTCGTCCTCGAAACCAGACGCCTGATGGGCGACAAACCGGTGGTAGTGACCATCAACGCCAGCCGACCGCTCGTGCTTGCCGAACTAGAGCCGACGGCCGATGCCATACTGCTGTGTTTCGGCATACAGAATCGAGCCAAACTCGACATCATCTCAGGCATGTTTGAGCCCCAAGGCCTGTTGCCGTTCCAGATGCCCGCCGATATGGAAACCGTCGAGCTCCAAAACGAAGACGTGCCGCAAGACATGACACCTTATCGTGACAGCAATGGCCATCGGTATGATTTCGCCTTCGGCATGAACTGGAGCGGCACCATCAGCGACCACCGCACCGCCCGTTATAAAAAAGCCAAATAACAAGATTAACCCAAAAGGCAGTGTGTCATCAATCCCCCCAATACATTTGCAGATTGAATCACAGTTCCGCAGGTGGAGAAAAATAGTCCACCTGCGGAACGTGCGAATAACTGTACACTGTCAGAGCGACAGGATAATCAGAACTCGAGGGGAATGGTGAGCTTGAAGATGATGTTGCGGCCCATGTTCAAGACACCCTGGCGACCTGTGACGGGATTGATGTCGGCATATTTGAGACGGCTCAGGTGGCTCTGATAAGCCTTATTGGTGAGGTTGGTCCCCATGATGCTCAGGCAGGCTACACGCTGTCCCTTGCACATGATGTCGGTGCCGATGGCGGCATTCAACAGGCAATAGGCCGGCGTGGCGGTTTCGGTGTCATCGGCGCGGTAGTAGTGGTCCTGCTTGAAGTTATAGTCCACGCCCAGCGAGACAAAGGCGTTGTTCAGCACGCGACCGTCGTGCAGGATTTCCCACTTGATATCGGATTGCCAACGCGGTGCCGGCGTGAAGGGCAGATACTTCGATTCCTCGGGCTGATGCAGCTGCACGGCATTGACCAGGGCAAAACTGGTGCCCAAGTGCAGGAAGTGCCAGGGATGGATGTCAAGTGCCACCTCGCCGCCCAGTAACTGAGCATCACCGCTGTCGTAGCGATAGGTCATGAATTCATCGTCGATGACCATGCCCGTGCGATGGATGAAGATGTAGTTGTCGATGCGGTTGCTGAACAGTGACAGCTGTGCATCCAGCCATGACGTGGTCAATTCGGCTCCGAGGTCAAACTGCAGGCTGAACTCGGGCTTGAGGTCGCGGTTGCCCACCTCGTAGCGCAGCGAGCCCTCGTGCACGCCGTTGCTGGCCAACTCGCTGATGTTAGGGGCGCGGAAACCGCGGGCCGCATTGGCCCTCAGGTCCAGATGCTCGGTGGCGTGCCACACGGCGCCCACACTGGCGGTAAAGCCGTTGAAATCGCGTTTGAAGGCATGGAAGCGCAGGGCGCCGTCATCCATCAGCTCGCGGCTGTCGAGATGGCGGTTGTCAAAGCGCAGACCGCCGTTCAGGGCCCAGCTGCCGACGTTGGCCGTCGTTGTGACGAAGGCACCGAAGTCAAACAGGCTGTAGTCGGGAATCAGGTACTCGTCGCCCTCGTTGAGCGAGCGTTGCCACATGCCGCTCACGCCACTGGTGATGCGCCAATCTTCTCCCAGACGCCGCGTCACGTAGTGGACGTTGTAGTTGACTGTGTGCAGTTTGAGGTAAAGCCCGTATTCGTCGGGCTCCTCAAATTCCTGTCGGCGGTTCTGCTGGTAGGCCAGTACGGCATTGAGCCTGCCGTCGCCCAGATAGAAGGCGTTGTCAAGCACCGCCTTGTAGTGATACACCTGCTGGTAGGGTAGGCCGTGGTGATAGGTCTTGGCGTCGGCATAGGGCTGCTCCAGTTCGCCCGTCAGCGGGTCGCGCTCACCCTCGGCGATGCTGGGCGTGAGGTGGAAATAGGAGCCAATCAGGCGCGTGTGGCCCCATTCCTTGTTGATGCCGAGCATACCCGACAGGGCACGCTCGCGGAACTGCGTGTTGGGCACATAACCGTCTCCCGGGGTCTTGTAGGCGTGGGCGAACTTGTCGCCGTAGCGGATGTTCCATGCCAGGCCCTGCTTGTTGCCGCCGTAGTTGAACGAGTAGTTTACAAGGCCGCTGTTGGTGTGGTATTCGGTGTTCACATTCAGGCGCATCTTGCCCAGCGGCACCACGGGGTCGGTGTTGAGCTTGAGGACTCCCGCCAGGGCGTCTGAGCCGTAGAGCAGACTCGCGGGACCCTTGAGCACTTCGACTGAGCTCACGGCGTTGCCGTCAATCTCCACGCCGTGTTCGTCGCCCCACTGTTGCCCCTCCTGGCGCACGCCGTCGGCCACGACAACCACACGGTTATAACCCAGTCCGCGGATGACGGGCTTGGAAATGCCGCTACCGGTGCTCACCTGCGACACGCCGGGCAGTTTGGCCACTGCATCAACGATGTTGGTGGCAGGGGTCATGCGCAGGCTGTTACGGTCAACGATACCCGCAGGCATCGACATGTCCTGCATCTTCACGGCACCGGTCGGACCGGTGACGACCACTTGTTTGAGTTCTATGTGGCGAAAGAACACGTCGGTCGAGTCGAGCACGACCGCTTCTTGCGCTGCCATCGTGCACGTGCACGCCAGCAGCAGAATCGATAGATATGATTTCATGCTGTGATTCTTTAGTGATAAAAAGGGATGTTGATAGGGCCGGATAATCGGTCATCGACTATCTGGCAAGAAATGATGAATCACAGTATCGACGGGGGAGCACGCAGCGACGGCTGGGCCACGGCCCTGGCGACAGGCTCGGTGGCCAGGAAATACTCCAGATGGGCTGCAACTTGCTTCACCACATGGCTGATTACCGTGCGGGGAACATCAATCTGTGTGCTCAGGAATCGGCACGACAGGCACTCATCAATGTGATGGTTGCCTGCTGTGATGTGACCTGAATGGTGAACCGCAGTTTGGCATTGGTCACAATCGACAGCCCTGGAGAAATCGTTGATGGAATGCACATGGAGCGAAGCAAGCAATACCATCGGCACATATACCGACAGCATAATCCACGCAAACCATCGTTGCTTGCGAGTGATGCCGTTATGTATTGACTTGCCGCTCATGCGCCGCAAAGGTAGTAATATTTCTCAATAAACAAAATCCTAAACTGGAAAAAACAGACTCCATGAAGAGCAGGATTGTCGCAATAATTTGACCCGTTTCTCGTTATAAATATGAGTCTTATTGATAGAAACCCAATTCAGATATACAATGGAAAATCATTAACCCCAAAATAGTGAGCAGGTCAATGGCTCACGAAACTTAAGTCTCATTCTAAACTTTTTAGGACATGTTAAAGGAACTATTCATTGCCATGCTCATGGGCATGATGACCCTGGGTGCCATGGCTCAAGGGGGTAAATTCACTGTGAAAGGTACGTTTGAGGGCCGCAAAGACTCGGTTACCCTCGAAGTGGTGGATGTTAACAGCTGGGAAACCATTGCCAAGGAAACGCGCGCCATCACGGGTGAGGAACATGAACTCACCATCGACCTGAAGGATGCTGGATTGCTCTCTGTCACCGACGTGAAAGGGCTTACCACGGTACTTCCTGCTATTCCAGGGGAGACGCTCCTTTTTTATCAAAACGACCACAAGGTCACCCACTTGGGCGGCTCACAATTCTATGTGGACTATGACGAAGCACAGCAAATCATTGGCCCGATTCTGCTTGGCATCAATGAGTGCAATAAGCATCTGAGTGGTGAATTCGGGCCGTTATATGGTGATGAATATGATCTATATAGCAAGTTGTACATCAAGCTAGTCAATGAAGTGCTGATTCCTGTAGTGCACAACTATATCAAGGCCCACCCCGACCAGGATGCAGCAGCAGCGCTGATATTTCTCTTCGCTTTTGATACCAAGGAAATAGAGAGAGCCGCAGCCATGCTGACCGAACGCGCTCGCAACAGCGTGGCAGCAAACCTCTATAAGGCGGTCAACCGGGAGACAGTCGTCCGTAACGTCGAGAGACCAGCGGAATGAAACATCAACAAATAAAACAAATCCGAGCGCACCTTTTTAGGGGTGCGCTCGGTCTAATAAATACGCGGTATCTAAAGTTACCGGTTGAGGGGCTCCTGCAGGATGAAGTGGAGCTCCTAATGGCTCTTACTTGATGAAGATCTTCTTGCCGTTAACGATATAGAAGCCCTTAAGATTCGATGTGCTGCTCACGCGGCGGCCGTCGATTGTGAAGATGCCGTTTTGAGTGGCAGTCTCGTCACTTTGCACACTAACGATTCCACTGTCGTTGTCGTCAACAATACGGATGTTGTCGAAGAACACAGCATCACCCCACGTTGTGATGGTGCCGCTCATCCAGTCTTCGGTCGACGGATTAACGAACGTTGCAGTAAAGGCCAGTCTCGAGTAGCGGGCATCCTTGATGTCGTTGAGCGGTATCGCTATGGTGTTCCACTCGTCGCTGAGCGTCACTTCCTGCAACAGGACGGGTTCGCCAGCAAGTGTGGCACCCTTGATCTGAAGCGTTTCAACACCATTACCCTTCACGTCGATATAGAGCACGGGATTGGAAGCGTCCTGCAGTGCCAACTTGCCTGATGTCAGCGTGAAGTCTCCCGTAAACCAAGTTGTGGTCATGGCCAATCCGTAACCATCACCGTCCGAAGCCTGGTCCACGACATACAGGGCAGCATTGCTGTCCTTTTCCCACAAGTAGGAAACATCTCCATCGGCAAAGTTCTCCTCGAAGGGCAGAGTGTAGGGCGCACCTGTGAGTAACGTCACACTGACGGGATAGCCCTCACCAGCCTCGTTGACAGGCTTGACGCCCCAGGTGGTGAACTGCTGCTCGCCCTCGTCGGTGTTGTACTCAAGGGTATAGTGGTCTGCACCCGTCACGCTGCCAAGAACATCGGTAAAGTCATAGCTCCAACCGTTGAACTCGGTGGCCAGAATCTGATACTCCACATCATCGGGATTCAGATAGTAGCCGTTGGCGCCCTCGGTGACCATAGGCCAACTGAACTCGACGCTGGTACCGTTGTCTGCAGCCTGCACGCCGTAGAAGCTGCCGGGTGCGTCTTGACCGATCCATACCTTCACCTTATTGCTCGGGAGACCCATGCCTGAGGCATTGTAAGCTATCACTTGATAGGTGTAGTAGTTGGGGGTCTCGACCGTGGTGGTTATCTCGACTGTCGCACCGGGCGCAACATTTTCCTCAGTAGCTACGACCACGCCGTCGCACAGCAGCTCAATCTTCGTTAGATTCTCGGTTAAAGCCGTGCCGTTGATAGCCTCCGACGGTGCGGTAAATGTCACATTTGCCAGTTTGGCGCCCAGCTCGCCTGGAACTACTGCCAGGTCGCTGACAGCGGCAGGAGCTGTAGGCTCTGCACCCTTTTCGATGACTAGTTTGTCAGCGAATAAGTCATAAGAGTACATATCGCTGAGGCAATGGATAGCGACAAAATACAGTCCGCTTTCATCGGCCGTGAAGCTGCCTTCAAAGTCAGTGGCTTCGTCGGCCTGGAAGGCCGTTGCGGGTATGACGGTCATGGTGAGGGCATCGGGTGTGCCCTGACGGCCAGCCAGCACCTCAAAGCGTTCGGCTGCATATCCGGTGTGAGCCGTAAACGTCACTTTATAGTTATTGCCGGCTTCAGCCCTGACGGGCATCAGCACCAGATAGTCGTCGGCGTCGTCATTGTATCCGAGAGGATATATCAATCCGTTCTCGTAGTCATTCCATTCCCATGTGTTGCCGTCACCATTGGCATCAATGACGTTCAGCATGTTGAGCACACTCGGGTCAGTAAATTCAACGGTATAGGGAATATCCTGAGCCTCGAAGAAGAAAACGGTGAGCATCGGCGACTTCTGTCCTCTTCCGTTCTCATTGTAGGCAATGGCGGTGTAAGTGTGATTACCGATGGTCATGCCTTCATCCTCAAACTGCACAGCGGCTCCAGGAGTGATATCCTCCAGCGTCTTCACCACCGCACCGTCGCGCAGCACCTCAATCTTCGTCAGGTTAGTTGTCAGTGCCGAGCCGTCGAAGGCCATGTCGGGAGCCGTAAGGCTGACGGTAGCCTTCAGCGCGTCGGCATCCTGAACCACCTGCAAGTCTGTAATGGCAGCAGGGGCATTGTCGGCAGCGCCTTCCTCGATGACGAAGTTGTCAACATACAGTGAATAGCCTCCAGCCACGCTGATGTCGTGGATGCCGAAATAGTAGTAGCCTGTCTCGTCCACAGTCAGTCTGTCGTTCTCTAACGTGACCGCACCCAATGACTCGACATCGACAGCAGCAATGGCATCCTGCGTCAATGCTTCTGGAGAGGGACTCATGCCCATTTTGAGTTCGATGGTCTTTTCAGCATCATCGGTGTTCTTCCACGTGTCGAAGGCCACATAGTAGTTCTTGCCAGCCTCCAGCTTGATGGCGGGCGAGATCAGCCAGTCGTCGGCATCATTGTCATAGCTGCCGAAGTGTGAGAACTTCCCGTCGAATGGATACCATGTGCTGTCGTCTTCATTGCCATCAACAATGGTGAACGACTTTTGGTCGCCCATCGTCGTGAAGTCGTTGACATAGGGCAGCACATCTACCTGTGTGACGATGTTAATCGGCTTATACACCGTCAGGGCATCGCCGAAGATGGCATATTCATTGTTGTCACTCCAGAACAGGCCGATAAAGTAGTTCTCGGCTCCCATCTTGAACTCTGTCGTACCTTCCAGCGTCAGGCTGCCATCGTCGCCAATGGTGAAGGTAAAGCCGTCAGCATGACTGTCTGCTGGCTCAATGGTGCCGTCACCAATGCCGTGAGCCCAACGCAGATTGATGGAGGCATTGTACTCCTCGGAATAAGACACGGGCTGGTTGGCAGCGACTTTAATCTCGTTGCCGACCTTTGTGCCCTTCACCCAATAGCCTCGCTGATAGCCGTAGATGAGGTCTTTGAAGTACACCGTTCCGTCACTGCACTCCACAACCTCAATCGTGCCGTCCTGGGCCTCATAGTACAGGAACATGCCGTCACCGTAATCCTCACCAAGCATTCCCTGACCAGTGCGCTCGTAAGTTTTCGACTCACCCTCGGCTGGCTGAATGATGATGCCATGTTCATCGACCACCTCACCAGCTGCGTTGCGGCTGGGAGTCTTCAGCCTGTTCACTGTTGTCGAAGACAAACGCGAAGCACTCAATTGAGCATACGTTTCCCGACCCTTCTGCGACCCACTTGACTGGTCGCTACCTTGTGGAGTCTGGGCTATTGCCGGCAATGCCAGCACTAGCGCTGCCAGCACTCCACACCATAGAATTCGTAAACCTTTTGTCATAGTAAATCATTAATAATTGATAGTAAAACCCATTGAAAATATGGCACAAAAATACAAATAATTTCAAATAACCGCAAATAATTAATTTCGAAAAAAGGTTTATGAAAGTATCACCAATAACTTGGCCAGGCGCTCCCCATCAATGAGGGCGCCTGGCTGTAGCTGGATTCTATAGTGGGCGATTTGTCGCTGGAACTCTGCAAGCTTGGCTTACCAGTTGAGGGGCTCCTGCAGGATGATGCCGTCGGTCATGGGGCTGTCGGCCTCGGTGAACGGGGTAGCCTTGTACTGGATGCAGAGCATCGTCAGGTCCTCGTTGCCGGTGTTCTTCAACGCGCGCTTGCCGTTGGGTGAAACGCGGATGACGCTACCCTCGCTGACGGGGAAAATCTCACCATCGACCTGGTACTGGCCCTCGCCACGCAGGATGAAGTAGAGTTCCTCGTGGGTCTTGTGGGTGTGAAGGAAACCGCTGTCCTGTCCGGGAACGAGCGTCTGGAAAGAGAACTCGCTGGCTGCGGCGCCAACGGCTTGTCCGCCGAAGACCTTGCCCTGAATTGTGAAGTCCGGTCCCATGGGCAACTCGTGTTCAATAATCTCGCTGATGCGGCCAACGTTGATAGCGGCATAATTTGCACCCTGTGCAATCTTTTCAATCTGTTTCATTGTGTAGTAAATGTGATTAATGTTTATTATTGGATGAATATTTCTTACGGTCATTCAAGATGTCGGCCAGGTTGGCCAGTGCCCACTCAATCAGGCTGTTGATGTGCGGCATGAGCGACTTGCCGCGTTCGGTGATGCTGTACTCCACTCGTGGCGGTATCTCGGCATAGGCCTGCCTCAGTACCAGCCCGTCGGCCTCCAGGTTGCGCAGCGCCACGGTGAGCATCTTCTGCGAGATGTCGGGGATGGCTGCAAGGATGTCGGAATACCGCATCGCCGTGTCCTTGCCGTCGAGCGTGTACAGTATAAGCATCGACCAGCGGTCGCTGATGCGCGACAGGATATTGCGTATCGGGCAATCGGGAAAATAGGGATCAACTATAATGTCTTGTAACATATTTTGTTCTGATTATCAGTTTTACTAACTTTTCTTTCGTTTCGGTTGCAAAGTTACTATCTATGATTCGAACCGCAATGAACCGCCCGAAATGTTCGCTACGCACTTTGATGTTAGAAATGGACAAATCAACGGATTAAAAAACTCACTTTTATGCTTTATTAAGACTTGAACGACCCATCCAATGACGTCGAACGCAACCCTTTTGCAAAAGTTGCGTCTTTTTCTCCTCAATAGACTTGAGATGGATTATATGGATTGGGTTACAGCTCGATGTAGAGCAGGACAATGTCCTCGTAGTGGCCGTCTTTCATCAGGAAGCCTTGGGGAATAGTGCCCAGGCGTGTGAAGCCCAGGCGCTCGTACAGGTGCAGGGCATGGACGTTGGCCGCCACGACAGCGTTGAATTGCATGAGGCGGAAGCCCAGCCGTGCGCCCATGGCCAGCGAGTCCTTCACGAGCTGCTCGCCGATGTGCAGTCCGCGCTTGTCCGACCTGACGGCGTAGCTGGTGTTGGCGATGTGCCCGCACCGGCCCACGTTGTTGGGGTGCAGGATGTAGAGGCCGACGACCTCGCCCGTCTCGTTATCCACGGCCACGCCTGTATAGGACTGGCTGGTGAAGAAGTCGTCTGCCTCCTGCTCGGTCAGTTCGTCAAGTTGTGGGAAGGCCACGCCTTCGCGCACCACCTCGTTCCAGATCTCCATGGCCTGGGCCGCGTCCTGTTTCTGATATTCCCTAATGGTAATCATGCGGTTCAGTGGGTGTTATTTCTCATACAACTCCAGGGGCAGGCCATCGGGGTCGTGGAAGAACATGAAGCGGCGGTTGGTCGAGGGGTCTATCCTGATGGCTTCATGTTCGACGCCCATCCTCTCCAGTTCTTCAACCTCGGCCAGTATATCGTCAACCTCAAAAGCCAGGTGACGTAGTCCGGCGGCCTCGGGATTTGTCGGCCGTGCGGGTGGGGACGGGAAGGAGAACAACTCTATCACATATTGGTCACCCAGGGCCAGGTCGGTCTTGTAGCTCTTGCTCTCCTCACGGTAATTCTCGGCCAGGACGGTAAACCCCAACACCCTTTTATAGAACTCAAGAGTCCGCTCATAGTCCGAGCAGATGATGGCAATGTGATGTACTCTGTTGACGTGTATCATAATTTTAATCTTTTTTCTCGATATACTCCCATGTAACACAGTGCAATGCGCCACCTCCATCATTGCCTTTAACTCTAACGAGAGGCTCGACGTTGGTGTCATGGGTGGCTAATGACTCGACGCAGTCGGGCGACATGCTCTGCTCACCTTTCTATTACTCCCGCAAAGATAACGATTTTTTGGCAAACTTGTTCTTGTCTAAAACCATTACTTGGCACTTTAATGAACAGGGAAAATAGCGACGATTCTTTTTTGATGACATTTTCAGGAGTTTTTCGGGAAGTATTTTGGTCATTCTTGAGTTGAAATATCGCTAGTTGGCAAATTAGTAGTAATTTTGTCCAGATTTTTCGCTTGTTAGATGGACATGACGTTTCGTCGAGTCATAATGGTACTGAGCTGTGCTGCAGCCTTATTGCAGGCAGGGGGACAGGTGCGCGTTGTTGACGCTGGCGTCGATACGACGTCGGTGGGCCTGCATGTGGACTCGATACCCATGCAGTCCATCGGCGAGGTCACGGTGACGTCGCGACGTCCTGGCATGAGCCGCGTTGCTGGAGCCGAGAACTCGATGCGCATCAACAAGGCCGAACTGTTCAAGGCCGCTTGCTGCAACTTGGGCGAGAGTTTTACTACTAACCCGTCGGTGGACGTCAATTACAGCGATGCCGCCACTGGGGCCAAGCAGATCAAACTGCTGGGACTGAGTGGCACCTACGTGCAGATGCTGGCCGAGAACCTGCCTGATTGGCGCGGCGCTGCCTTGCCTTTCGCTCTGGGTTATGTGCCCGGGCCTTGGATGAAGAGCATCCAGGTGTCGAAGGGGGCCTCGTCGGTGCGCAACGGCTATGAGGGCATCACGGGACAAATCGATGTGGAGTACCTCAAGCCCGAGGACGAGCAGGGCGTGACGCTCAATTTGTATGGCAACAGTGACGGCCGCATCGATGCCAATGCTGACGGCAACTTGCACTTGACGCCTCGCCTCAATGCCAACGTGATGGCCCACTATGAGGACAATCTGGCCGATATGGACCACAACCATGACCACTTCCTGGACCAACCCAATGTGCGGCAGGTGAACCTGCAGAGCCGCTGGGACTGGCTGGGCGACCGTTACATTTTCCATGGTGGAGTGGCCATGATCGACGAAAAGCGTCACAGCGGGCAGACCCAGGCCCATCACAAGGGTGCTGTGCCCTTTGCCATCGACCTGAAGACGCGCCGTTATCAAGGTTACATGAAACACGCCGTCGTGCTCAATACCGAGCACGGCACCAATATCGCATTGATGGCATCGGTGGCCAATCACGATATGGACGGGGGGTATGGCTACAAGCGATATGACGTGAACGAGACCAATGCCTATGCCCAGCTCATGTTCGAGACCCACTTGACCGAGCCGCACACCCTGTCGATGGGACTGAGCCTCAACCACGACCATCTGTCACAGGATTACCGCCTGGAGCACTTTGCCGAGGGACCCTTGACTCATCTGGTGGAGAAGGAGACCGTTACGGGAGGCTATGCCCAATACACTTTCACGCCCGCCAGCGACGTGATGACCCTGATGGCCGGCGTGCGTGTGGACCACAGCAGCCTGCACGGCACGTTTGTTACGCCACGTCTGCATCTGCGTTTGCATCCCGCACAGTTCCTCACCGTGCGCCTGTCGGCTGGCAAGGGCTATCGAACGGCGCATGCCCTGGCCGAGAACCACTATCTGCTGGCCAGCGGACGGCGGCTTGTCTTCGACGACCTGCATCAGGAGAGCGCATGGAACTACGGTTTTACCACGGCATGGGACATACCGCTGTGGGGCAAGCTCTTGAAAGTCAATGCGGAGTACCATTACACCCACTTTATGCATCAGATGGTCATCGACATGGACAGTGATCCTTTAATCACCTATATCAGCGACCTGGATGGCAAGTCCCGCTCCCACACGTGGCAGGTGGACGTATCCTATCCCGTTGTCGAGGGGCTGGAACTGACAGTCGCCTATCGTCACAACAACGTCAAGACGACCTATGGCGGCGAACTGCGCGAGAAACCCCTCACGCCACGCTACAAAGGACTGGTTGCCGCGTCTTACAAGACTCCGCTAGGGCTCTGGGAGTTTGACGTGACCCTGCAACTCAACGGCAGTGGCCGCATGCCCGATCCTTATTATATCGATGACCCTGCGCAGCTGTCATGGGAACGCCGTTTCCCTGCCCATTGCCAGCTCAATGCCCAAGTCACCCGCTGGTTCAGACATTTCTCGGTTTATTTGGGCGGAGAGAACTTGACCAACTATCGTCAGCCCAATCCCATCATCGCTGTCGATCAGCCCTGGAGCCAGTTGTTCGACCCCACCATGGTGTGGGGCCCCGTGAGCGGTGCCATGGCCTATCTGGGTATCCGCATCAATCTGTTTCGATAGTTTTTAGTTGTTAGATAATAATTTAAATCAAGTGATAAAATGAAGAAATTAATTCTGTTAACCATCATGTTGCTGACCATGACCATGGCCAGTGCCAAGGACATCAAGACCGTTGTGCTCACCACCGTTCCGCAGATGCACTGCGAGAACTGCGAGAAGCGCATCAAGGACAACATCCGCTTTGAGAAAGGTATCAAGAAGATCGTCACCGATGTCGAGCACCAGACGGTCACCATCACCTATGACGCCGACAAGACCACCGTCGAGAACATCATCAAGGGCTTTGAGAAAATCAAATACAACGCCCGCGAGGTTGAGGAAGGCGAGGTAATCGTCACCGACGAAAACGAGGAGTGCCCCAACATGTAGGGAGCACCTTGGGAAACCAATCGGCAGTCGCGCCAATCGCTATCTCATTGTCATCCACAATCCTTAACGAGTAAAAATTGCTCAAATTTTGATTATAGTTCAATGACATGAGGCTCGACGTCGGTGTCATGTGTGGCTAGCGACTCAACACAATCGGGCGACAGGCTCTGCTCACCTTTATGTCACTCCTGCAAAGATAGCGTTTTTTAAAAACGCCATCTTCATTCGATTTCGTTATCAACGTTGAACCCCGAAGGCTAGACGGTAAGCCTTCGGGGTTCATGTCATTTTACGGGCTTTTCAGTCTACTGACAAGAATCAGTCGATAAAGATTGCAGGCAGTGCTGCTTTGGCGTGATTACAGATATTTCTTAATCACGTTGGCGGGAATTTCAACGGGCATGACCGCTCCAGGCCAGCAATTCTCGATAGGCTTCTCGCCACTGCCCACTTTCTCGTTGAGTTTCAAACCCTTGCGGAAAGCGCACTCCACAACATAGTACTTGCCGTCTTTCTCATAGTAGCTGCGGAAAAGCAACTGACTTGCCGAGAAATAAACGCCTTTAAGCGAGGGGTCACTGCCTGTGGACACACCCGCCCATCCGCTTTGAGCCATAAAGGTGCCCAAAATCTTTGTGGGAGCATAGTGCTGGTTGACGAAGTCATTCACCTCTTGACGGAACTTCTCTTTCTCTGGGAAGCCCTTAGAATCCTTGTTGTCGCCCAATTCGTTGAGCCAGTAGTTTTGACTCTTAACACTTTTTGCGTAGTTGCTGTAGGCGGCGTTTACCTGTTCTTGTGATGCGGGCTTTTGATTCTTTGCCAGATAGGCATGGTACTCGGCGTTTACGCGTTCCCACTCTGCCATGAGCGCATCTGTGTCGGTCTTCGGGATGGGAGCGTCTTCACTACCTTTTTTGACTTGAGTACGTTCAATATACTCCTTGGCCTTCTTGAGTTTGTCCTCGCCAAATACCTTGGAGTCGTAGCCGCTATAGTGCTCACGCTCACCCTTCATGTAGCGGATAACCTGGCAGATGAGGGCTGTAGCCTGTTTTGCACCGTTAAGGCACATGTTACTTGGGTACTCCTCGTAGCCGGGAGCCTCAAAATACTTGTACATCAACTTGCCGTTGGCGGTCTTGTCCAGTTCCAGATACTTGTCCCAGCCACCGGCTTTCTTCACTCGGTTGAATTCAGCGTCACGTGAACCTGAGCCATTCATCACCGTCATGCCGCCGTCGTTCGTGTAGCCGCCGTCTTCATACTCTTGATAGCTGTTGTTGGATTGTGATGTATTCTCTTTCACTGACTCTGTTGCCTTCTTTACCTTTTCAGTAGCGGCTTTTTTCGCTTTGTCTGCTGCTTTCTTTAACCCTCCGAACTGTGCCGAAGCAGACGCCGGCACTAAGAATGCGATGACAAGGGCCACCGCTGCTCTCTTGATCAACTCTTTCTTGCTCATAGTTAAAAGTATTATTTGGTTAAACAAAAATCTCGCCAGCGAAGGCTCGCCTTCGCTGGCGAGATTATCCTTTTGTATTGATGTGACAAATTTAGTAATATTTTCCGATTTATCAAATAAAATGGAGAAAAAATAGCCCAAATTAAGATAAATTGAACAAATCGGCCTGGATTTTGTCTAAAACCGTTAGTTGGTAGTTGTATGAATCCTTTCGGTCAGTATATATTGTTGCAATAAAGCTCCAAGCTGATGAGCAGCAAGATGGATGCACCCTGCGAAGCACGGTTATATCTCGCGTTATTGAATGATGTCACACCTTGCTGAAGTTTGCACTACTGCAGGATGATGTCGGCGATTTCTTTGCGGGCTTTACTGCCCTCGGGGCAGGGCCACAAGGGATAGACGTGTCCCATCTTCTTGGCTTCATGCAATCGTGCATCCACGCCGGCAGCCTTCATCTTGTTGAACGTGTTCACGATATCGGTGTAGAATATCTCCCATGTGCCACTGTAGAGGTCGGTGGGCGGCAGTCCCTGCATGTCGCCATACATGGGTGAAATCATCGGGTCACGCGGGTCCATATCGCCGGCCCAGTCGGTACCCACTTTCCTGAGCACTTCGGCATTGAGGAAAGTGTCCTTCTCCTGCAATGCTTCATCGCCACCCAGCACATCCACCCAGGGCGAAATGAGTACCAGGTGCTTGGGTTGCTCAATGGAGTCGCCCCGCATCTCCTGTGACAGGGCAAGCGTGAAGCCGCCGCCGGCCGAGTCGCCCATGATGATGATCCGTCCCGCCGAGTACTGCTTGACCAACTGTTGGTAGAGTTGCATCATCAGCGGATGGGCATCCTTGACTGTGTAGCAGTAGAGCAGGGGATAGTTGGGCGCCACGATGCCGCAGCCCGTCTCCTTGGCCCACTCGGCCATTGCGGTCCAGTGGTGCAAGGAAAAGTTGTGGTAGTAGGCACCGCCGTGGATGTATAGCACGATGGGTTTGCTGTCGTCCACTGGCTCCATGTGGAACACCTGCATGCCGCCCACGCGGTACTGGCGCATTTCGCGTGGGAACGTCACCTTGCTCGGAATTTCCACGGTGGTCTGGTCGGACATGTCACCACTCTGTCGCTCATAGTCCTCCATGCTTAACCGGGGGAAAGAATGACTGATGATGATGGCCTGCGGCGAGCGTCCGTCAATCAGACAGATGGCAACACCGATGACGATGATGGCAACAATGATTCCCAACAGCGTCCGTAGTACGTTTTTAGTTCTCTTTTTCATTTTGTCCTTAATCATTAAACAGTTAAAAATGTCGGGCGCTCAAAGGTACTACATTTATGCGAATTTTAGTATTTTCTTTAGAAAAATCCCAGGTTTTATTCTCGTCTTATTCAAAAATAGGGGTTGTGTTTTTAGAGGAAACTATTTTTTGATATTCTTGGGGTTTTTTGTATCTTTGTCGACAATAAAACAACTAATGATTCAGGATATGAAAAAGTATATCATTTTTGCCATTATGATGACGATGTTATCGATGCAAGACGCTATTGCGCATTCCCTTGAGGGCTATAAGGAGGTTAACTTGAAAGAGGAGTTCACCGACAATGCGTTCACGTTCTTTTCCCGTGCGCCCATCCTGCTGTCGGGTGACAAGACTGAGCACAATGCCATGACCATAGGGTGGGGCAGTCTGGGCAATTATCTGGGTTACAACCGCTTGACTGTGAGTGTCTATGTGGCTCCGGCGCGTTACACCTACGAGTTCATGGAGCGTTATCCGCGTTTCACCATCATGGAGTTTGACGACGAGCGGGTGGCGCAATACATGGGCAGCCACAGCGGACGCGACGGTGACAAAGCCGCGGCATTGGGCCTGCATGTGGCCTACACACCCAATGGGACGCCTTATTACACCGAGGCCAAGACCGTCATCGAGTGCGAAATCATCACCGCCTTCCACCAAGAGGAAAAGGACTTCCGCAACGATAGCCCGCGCAAATTCTACGACGGCTTCAGCGCCGGCATCCACACCGTCTATATCGGTGAAGTCATCGGCGCCTGGAGGAAGTAAGACCGCCCGTTGTATATTTAAACGTAAGTTCGACGAAAATAAAGTACTGGCACCATACTCCTCCCTTTGGTTAGGGAGAGAGCAAAAACCTTCACTGCCTGGGGCATGCCAAGCAAAAACCTTAGCGCCTTTGCGTCTTAGCGTGGGGTTTGGTGGTTATTGTTTCTTTTTGAAGATCAGATGCATCGTCTCGGGGTCGAGGGGTTGCATCGTGGGCAGTTTCAGGCTTTTCACCATGTGAAGCGTGCCCTGTTTATACTTCTGGAAATGCTCGGTCTTGAGGTGCGCCTGGTAGGCGGTATCCGAGGCATATATTTCAAGGATACGGATTTGAGTCGGGTCCTCGGCGCTCTGCATCGGGAACAGACAGATGACGCCCGGCTCACGCTCCACGCTCAGGTGGTCCACCTCGTTGGCAAACTCTAGATATTCCTCCAAGTATTGCGGATAGACTTCAATTTCGGCAATGCGTACAATCATTGTCGAGGCCGTTGCTGCAACCGATGGCTTCTCTCCTGTCTCATGAAATAGCCAAGAGGCATTCTTCCACAATATCATCTCCTTGAATGGTGCCAGGTCAGGCTCATCGGTGAGGTACTGTTTCATCCTCGCCAGGCCCTGCGTGAGCACCTGCGGGGCGACGTAGGGATAGTCCGAGCCATACAGCAGATGGTCGGGCGTGGTAATCGTCAGCATCATGCGGATGGTCTCGGGTGAATGGGCTCCAGCCAGGTCATAGTAGAGTGTGGCCAAGTTGGCCTCCCAATCGATGTCGCCCACCATCTTGTTGGCCTGCATGACGGGCGTGAGCGACTTCATGCGCGGAATGGCCAGCGGCAGATAGGCCCCGCAATGGGGAACCACCACTTTCACGTTGGGATAGCGGGCCAGCACGTTGCGGCTGATCATGTTGGTCACAGCACGGGTCGTCTCCGACAGGTATTCCTGCATGGCCAGCGGCGTTTGCGCCATCACCTCGTTGTTGACGGGGTCAGGACGATGGGGATGCAGGATGATGACCGCACGCCGCTCGTTGAGCACGGCAAACAGCGTATCGAGTTCCGGCGCGCCCAGGTATTGCCCCTTGACGTTTGTCGCCAACTTGATGCCGTCGGCTTTCAATATATCCAGTGCATAAATGGCCTCACGGATGGCCGCATCCACATCGGGCAGCGGCAGCGCGGCACAGAACAGGAACCGTCCAGGATGCTCGCGCTTGATGCGGGCCGCCTCCTCGTTGGTCGCTCTCACCACTGCGGGCGATGACGGTTGCGGTGCAGCCAGTGTCAGCACCGAGGTCTCGACGCCCGCCTCGTCCATCCACCGCAGATGGCTCTCAACGTCATACTGCGGCAGCGGGAAGCCCTCCTCCATGAGGCGTCCTTCAGCCTCCAGTGCTGATACAAAGCCAGGGGTGATGATGTGGCTGTGCACATCCATCACTCCCTGAGCTATCATGCTTAAGGCCATAGCCATGTATAGAAACGTGACTTTGATTCTCATATCATTCCATACTGTGCTCCCAGCCGCCACGGGTGTCAATGCCGGTGGCATCGGCCAGTTTCTCTAATCTCGCTACTTCTTCGGCAGTCAATTGAATCTTTGCGGCTTCGGCAGCCTCGATCACGTGACGCTCCTTGGTTGCTCCAATGAGAGGCAAGGCTCCCTTGGCGATGGCCCAAGCGATGCCTATCTGTGGACACGATGCGCCATACTTCTGGCCTATAGAGGTCATCTCGTTGGTCAGAGCCTCTAATTGAGGCAGCACGGGGTTATACTTCTTGCCGCGGTCACTCTCCTCGGGCAGCGGGTTTTCCTTGTTGTACTTGCCGCTGAGCGCTCCTTGCTCCAGCACCATGTAGGCCCAAAACTCGATGCCGTTCTTCTTGCAGTAGTCAAGCACACCGCCCTTCTCGCTGGAGCGATACAGCAACGAGAAATGGTTCTGGACGGCACTCACCTTAAAGCCTGCCTCGCCCAGGATTTCGTTGGCACGCTCAATCTCCTGGATGTTATGGTTGGAAACACCCACGCGTTTCACCTTACCGCTCTTGAGCAAGGGGATAAGTCCGGGAGTCCAGCGTTCCACGTCCATGGGATTGTGAATCCAGTACATGTCGATGTAACCGCAGTCCATGCGCTCGATGGATGCATCGGCCATCTTCTCGACGCTGTTCTCAAAAATCTCAGCAATCTGAGGGGTGAACTTGGTTGAAATGGCTACATCGTCACGGTTCACGCCTTTGGCAAGTGTGCCAAGGATGCGCTCCGATTCGCCCATACCGTAAACCGTGGCGGTGTCCCACAGGTTCAGGCCAGCCTTCATCGCTGCCTCGAACACGGGTTTCAGATTCTCAACATCGGTATTGGAACCGAACACGGCATCTCCGCCAAACGCACCTGCACCCCAGGCCCAGGTACCCAATGCAATCTTTGTCTCCTTCATCATCGTTTTTTTTTACTGTAAAATAATTGTTTGTTTTCTGGTTGCAAAGGTATGGCGAAATCCAAATTTAAGGCCAAATCAATTTACTGATATATCAACCTTTTTTACCGATTTTCAAGAATAATGATTATTTTTGCGCCTGCGATGGAGAAAATATTAAAAGTACACAACGTTAACGATTATGCCAGGTATATCGGTGCGCCTGTGCTGCATCCGCTCGTCTCGGTGATCCACTACGACGAGTTGGAGCATTGCCGGCACTCGTTGAACAACTACGATGTCTATGGGCTCTTCATTGCCGATGAAACCTTGGAGGAGTTGACCTACGGTCTCACAACCTATGACCTGCACCGTCATGCCTTGATGTGCGTCTCACCAGGGCAGATAGGCGGCAAGGCCGACATCGGAGAGGAAATCCAGACCAAGGGCTGGGCTCTGTTGTTTGACCCCGTACTGGTCAACGGGACCGACCTGGAGAAGCGGATGCCCACCTACAGTTTCTTCTCATATAACACCAACGAGGCCTTGCTCATGGATGAAGGACAGCGACAAATTGTCGTCTCGCTGTTGGACGCGTTGAGAGCCGAACTGACGGGCAATGATGACGAGCACCAGCAGCACATCATTGTGCCCTATATTGAACTGATACTTGAACACGTGGCGCGCTTCTATGCCAAACAGCTCTCGTTGCAGACGACAAAGACCAATGACCTCCTGACAAGGTTCGAAAATCTGCTGAACCGCTATTATGCCGATGGTATCTATCTCACCCATGGCCTCCCCACGGTGAAATACTGCGCCTAGGAACTGTTTCTGTCACCCAATTACTTCGGCGATTTGTTTCATCAGATGACCGATGACACCGCCAGCAATGCCATTCGTCGTTTTGTCATGCAACGTGCGCAGAAACTGCTCATCAGCGGATCAAGCATTACCCAAACAGCCGAATTGCTTGGATTCGACTATCCGCAACACTTTACCCGTGTATTCAAGAAATTCTATGGCCTTTCGCCCAGTGCCTATCTGAAGCAGTTGTCCAAATAGCTTATTTGCCCTTCACTATGCCGCCTATCCACTCAAACAATTCGTCGAGGGCGTAGTCGCCGCTGTGGGGGCGGTTCCATGCCAGCAGGAAGTTCACGTCCTTGCCCGCGTTCTGGAGTTTGAGGGCGAGGTTGATGGGCACAGGGAATGAGGTGTCGCGGTCGCGGGCACCGTGGCGGATGTACCAGTGGGGAGCCACGTCGGTCACACCGTCGCCGATGAAGTTCATCGGGTTCATTAGACGCACGTTTTCACGTATTTCATCAGTCAACACCGAGCCGGTCTTGGCAGCGCTGTAATCGGTAAAGTTGACGCTGCTGCCAGCCTTGTTGCCAAACTCCTCGTTCTCGCCCGAGGCATGGCCGCCTGCCACGCCCATGGTATCAAAGGCGGGCGCGGTTTTCAGCGGCTGGGTGGATACGACATAGTTGAGATAGGTCGGCATGTCCAAGTCGATGATGTAATCGCCAGGTTTGCCACCGCCGCGGCCACCGCGTTGCATCATGGGCGGCATCTGACCGCCGCCTTGACGCATGCCGCCGTTGATGGGTGGCATTCCGCCCATCGCCTCCTTGTCGAACTTGAAGCCGAGGCTGTCGGGCAGGTCGGCACCGGCATTCTTGGCAATCTGTGCCGAGCGGATGAGTTCACGCTTGATGTAATCCAGGTAATTGTCTGCAGTGAGCAGTGTGCCGTCGGGTGTGTGCAGGTTCAGACTTGCCAAATAGGCGGGGAATTGTGCCTTGAGTTCGTTGCTCACGGCGAGCACGGCTGCGTCGCCCTGCTGACGGCTGTCGGTGCCGTTATAGAGCCACTCGTAGGACAGGTCGGCATGATCCAGGTCGATAATCGGGCAATAGCACACCGATGCGAAAACGTCGTCGCGCTGCTGGGCGGCACCCATAGCGCGGAGCAGCGGCTCGTAGGCGGGATTGTTGCCCGTGGCACCCATCAGGCTCGACATCGCACCACCGGCACTGGTGCCGTCGGTGATGATCTTCTCGGCATCACCGAGCATCACGTTGTCAAACTGGCGCAGGTAGCGGATAGCGGCCTTCAGGTCCAGGATGGCGGCAGGAGCGCGGCCCGTGTAGATAGTCTGTCCTTTTTTGATGCAGGCCTTCTTGTCGGTTTTAGTGGCAACTACTGTCGAGTTACGGCCTCGGCTGCCTGGGATGGCTACTACATAGCCTTCCTTCAAGGCCCTGCCCGTGGCATCACCAGCAACGGGTTGCTGGGCAGGTGCTGCCATATAGCCGCCCACATAGGTGCGCAGCAGAATCGGCGTCTGTTGCGTCGCTCCGTCGGGCACATACACGTTGATGGTCTGATAGGCGGAATCTTCCACGTTGGTCACGAAGAACATGCCCTCATAGGCCGTGTAGTTCACCTTCTGGCCATCGGGCATCGTCAAAATTCTTGTCTCGCCGATTGACGGGTCAAATCTCAGTTGCGGCAGCGTTTTCACCGCCTTGGTCTTAGCGCCAGCACCAGCCACCACGGCAAGCGCCAGCATCCATGTCAATATCCGTTTCATGTCTTTCTTGAATTGATTACTTGCTCCAAAAGTAATCAAAAAAACAACATAGGCGGTTCACCAAACCGCCACATTTTTTCATTTTCTTCAATACTAACAACAGTAAGTTTTTGTATCTTTGTGTCTCTGAAACTATAAATCATTTGGGTTATGGAATATGTAAAACTGGGAGATTCTGACTTGCGCGTATCGCGCATCTGCTTGGGCTGCATGGGTTTCGGTGACCCGACCATCGGCCAGCATTCATGGACCATCGGCGAGGAGCCGACACGGGAAATCATACGCCGCAGCCTCGACCTGGGCGTGACCTTCTTTGACACTGCCATCGCCTACCAGTTGGGCACGTCTGAACAGTATGTAGGGAGGGCTTTGCGTGACATGGCACGGCGCGAGAACGTGGTTGTGGCCACCAAGTTCCTGCCGCGCACCGACGATGAGATTGCCACTGGCATCGATGGCCGCCAGCATGTTCTGAACAACATCGACAGCAGCCTGCAGCACTTGGGCATGGATTATGTCGACCTGTACATTTACCACATCTGGGACTACAAGACGCCCGCCGAGGAAATCCTGGAGGGCATGAACGAGGCTGTCCGCACGGGCAAGGCCCGCTACATCGGCATTGCCAACGCCTATGCCTACCAGCTGGCCAAGATGAATGCGCTGGCCGAGAAACGCGGCTGGGCGAAGTTCATCAGCGTACAGAACCACTACAACCTGATTATGCGCGAGGAGGAGCGTGAGATGCAGCCGCTGTGCCGTGAGGACAACATCGCGCAGACGCCTTATAGCGCCCTGGCATCAGGCAAACTGGCCAAGCGCCCTGGCGAGACCTCCCTGCGCCAGGAAAAAGACGCGTTCATGCATTTCAAGTATGACGCCACCGCCGAGCAGGACAACCGCATCGTGGAGCGCGTCGTGGAGTTGGCCGATCGATACGGTGTGGAGATGACGCAGATTTCGCTGGCCTGGCTGCTGACCAAGGTGGAGTCGCCCATCGTGGGAGCCACAAAACTCCACCACATTGAGGGCGCCGTCCGCTCGCTCGACATCCAACTGACAGCCGACGACATCCGCTACCTCGAGGAGCCCTACGTGCCCCACAACCTCTCAGGCGTGATGGCCGTCAACAAACCCGTCATGACCACCGACCCCGTCTGGGTCTCCGCCGCAAAGAATAAATAACAAAAGAAGTCCACAGAATATGCCATCAATTCCATGGAACGGTATTGATCGGACATGCAACAAATGAGCCTGGCTATAAACCAGGCTCATTTGTTTATCTCAAGAATCCCATCCACTTCATGCTCGACAAAAGGTCCCTCCTTGCATTCCAGCAGCACACAGGGCTCGGAACACTCAAGACTATGCCAGACATTCTTGGGAATGTCAACGCCATATCGGCCTTCTTCGTGACTGAGGACACAAGACTCCACGACCTCACCTTGGTCATTGTAAATCAACACTTTCACCTTGCCCTTCAAAATCACAAAGGTCTCGTCCTTGGTGGGATGATGATGAACCGGAACCTGGGTGCCGGGTTCCAAGGCATTGAGAAAACGATGGCATTTGTCTTCAAGGCTCTGATGGAAATTGTAGTTCTTCCTGAGCCTGGGCGACTTTTTCGCCTCTTCGGCCAAATCATTCACCAATTGATCGTCAATAATCTTCATAAGTACCGACATAACTAAGTCAAACAAACCCTAAACCACTCGCGCAACGAGTACACACACATAAGCCTTCGTATAATTCGAAGACCAAAAACTTAGCGCCTTAGCGGCTTAGCGTGGGGCAAAAAGAACGCGGATGCCTCTCTAAACTCTAAACCCTAAACTCTAAACTGCTCGCGCAGCGGGCATATCACAATTTCATGATGCGTTTCATCTCCAGGTTCTCGTAGCCCTCGGGGCAGTGAGTGGAGAGATAGACGGTGGGATTGTTGCTGATGAATTCACGCACGCGGTCGAGGGTCTCGCGGGCTGCTGCCGGGTCCTCGAAGATGATCGAGAGCTTATTGGCCTTCAATGCGGCGTCGCAGTAGGTCACGTCGCCGTGAAACATGTAGTAGAGGCCGTCGTGCTCCAGAATGGCGATGCTGTTGCCATTGGTGTGTCCCTTGGCCTTGATGAACCACAAGCCGTCGGCCACCTGCATGGCGTTGGGGAAGTTGTGATAGGCTTGGCCATACTCAGCGCGGACGATGTTATCGCCCTCCAGTTTCATTGCGTCGGCGTCTTCGGGAGCGATATACACCTTGGCATTGGGGAATTCCCCGATGCAGTCGCTGTGGTCAGGATGCTTGTGGGTGACGAGGATCTTGGTCACTTGCTCGGGTTTGTAGCCCGTAGCGGCGAAGGCCTCCATATAGTTGGCAATCTCCTCTCCCATATAGAGCGGGGCACCTAATTTCTTGGCTGGAGCCTTGAAGTCGGCTTTGAAGCCGGTATCAATCAGTATCACCTCGTCGCCCGTGTCGATGAGGAAGTTCTGCAGACTGCTGCGGTAGATGATCTGGTCGTCGAATGCTTCACGTCCCTCTTCGCCGCCAAAGGCGAACGGCTGGTTCATGAAGCCTCCATCAAACATGCGGATCGCTTTGATTTCCATAATTGTCTTTAATCTGGTTAAGTTATTATTGACTAAATATTTAATTCTTGTCCCGCAAAGTTAGTGTTTTTTCGCCAAAAGTCAAAGTATTTCCTGGTTTTTGTAATAGCCTTTCACCTGGATTACAATCACCCCATTCACCAATTCTCGTGATAATCGCTCGTGTGCCCTCAAGCCAGTCGGCGGCTAAGCTTGCGGAATTCCGTCGGTGTCTTGCCGGTGCAGCGCTTGAAGTAACGGTTAAAGTGCTGACTGCTTTGGAAACCAAGGCGGTAGGCCACTTCGGTGATGGTGACATCGGTCGAGTGCAGCTCTTCCTTGGCAATGTCAATGATCTTCTGCTGGATGAACTCCACGGGCGTTTTACCCGTTTCTTTTTTCACCAGGTCGCCAAAATAGTTGGGCGAGAGGCAACACTTCTCGGCAAACGTCTTGACCGATGGAAGCCCGCTCATGAAGATGGATTCCCTGTTGTGGAAGTAATCGTTCAGGGCCTGCTCAAAGGTGGCCATCACACTGTTGTTCTCCAGTTCGCGCGTGATGAACTGGCGGTCGTAGAAACGCAGGCAGTAGTCGAGCAGCAACTCGATGTTGCGACAGATGAGTTTGCGGCTGAATTTGTCCAGCGGACGGTTGATTTCCTCCTTGATCTTGCCGATGCAGTCAAGATAAATGGCGCGCTCGCGCTCCGACATGTGCAGCGCCTCGTTGGACGAGTACTGGAAGAAGCGGTAATCGGCCATTCCCTTGGCCAGCGACGTGCCGCGAATCAGGTCAGGGTGGAAAAGCAGTGCCACCACGTCGTGATCCAGGCCGGGAATAGGCGTGGAGGTCACCGTCTGCATCGGGGCGAAGCTCGTGACGGTGCCGTCGCTGTAGTCATATTCCTTGTGGCCATAAGACAGCAGACAGCTGCGGGTGTTCTTCAGGTACAGGGCATACACACCATATTGCCACGTGACCTCATTGTCGATGAGCTCACGGTTGGGCACATCCTTGAGATTGCACACCGTCACCAGCGGATGCACCGTCTCAATGCCCAAGGCATGGTTATACTGGTCGATATTGTCGAGTTTGAACATCATCTATAATATTAACGCAGAAAAACAGCATTTATTTGACAACCACCGTCGTTTCTTGCTTGAAGAAATGGATGGCACGGTTGATGAACGCAAGCCGTGCCATCCAGGACGGATTACAGTGTTTGTTTCCTGTCAATTCAGATGCCTTTACCCATTTCAAAGGCTTCCTGCAGCATGTCATTACCGTCAATGTCACGCGCGTCGTTTACACCGCCGCAAAACAGGTGACCCTTGAGCGAGGATTTCCCGTAGCAGTCAATCCAGCCCTGCAAACCGCCCTCGGCACGCTTGGGTGTGGATTCATTCTCCTCGGCGGCTGTGGTCAGCAGGTAGATGTCGCGAAAGCGGTAATCCTTGGGATACATGGCATTCATGCGGTCGATGAGCGTCTTCATCTGGCCTGACATCTCGTAGTAGTAGATCGGCGTTGCCCAGCACACCACGTCGGCATTGAGCACGCTGTCCATGATAGCGGGCACATCGTCCTCGAAAATGCAGGCACCGGTCTTTTGGCACGACAGGCAGCCGATGCAGAACTTGATTTCTTTGCCTCGCAGCGAGATCACTTCCACTGCGTGGCCGGCGGCCTGGGCGCCCGCTGCAAACTGTTCGGCCAGGGCGTGGCTGTTCGAGCCGGGACGCAGGCTGGTAGAGAGAACAACTACTTTCTTCATCTTATTTCAGGTTTGCTTTAAAAAATGATTCCATTTTGTCGTAGGGGATCATCCCGTTCTTGTCATCATACAGGTCGGTGTGCACGGCACCGGGGATAATCATCAGTTCCTTGTTGCCCACGGTTTTGCTCACACCCTCGACGTGTACACCCGTCATCTTCTCGAAGGCATACTCGCTGAAGTAGCGCGAATGAGCCTTCTCGCCGTGGATGAGCAGCACGGGCGACTCTATCTCATGTGCCCAGGCCAGCAAAGGCTGGTTGAGGAATGACTGGCAGCCGGTCACGTTCCAGCCATCGGTGCTGTTGCCGCTACGCTCGTGATAGCCGCGCGGGGTCTTGTAGTAATCGTAGTAGTCTTTTACAAAGAAGGGTGCATCCTCGGGCAGTGGGTCGATCACACCGCCGGCACGCTTGTAGGTGCCGCTCTTGTAGTCCTCGGTGCGCTGGGCGGCCATTGCACGACGCTTCTCCATGCGTTGCTCTTTGCTGTCCTCGCTCTTGAAGTAACCCTCCACGCTCACCTTGGTCATGTCATACATTGTCGAGGCCACCGTGGCCTTGATGCGCAGGTCGAGTGCGGCCGCGTTCACGGCCATGCCGCCAAAACCGCAAATGCCGATGATGCCGATGCGCTCGGGATCCACATTGTCCTGCACGCTCAGGAAGTCAACAGCGGCAAGAAAATCCTCGGTGTTGATGTCGGGCGATGCCATGCGACGCGGTTCACCACCGCTTTCGCCGGTGAACGACGGGTCAAAGGCGATGGCAATGAAGCCGCGCTCGGCCATGTGCTGGGCGTACAGGCCGCTGCTCTGCTCCTTGACAGCGCCAAACGGTCCGCTCACGGCGATGGCAGGCAGTTTGCCTTCTGCGCCTTTGGGCGTGTACATGTCGGCAGCCAGCTCGATGCCATAGCGGTTCTTGAACGTGACCTTCTTGTGGTCCACTTTGTCACTCTTGGGGAACGTTTTGTCCCACTCCTGGGTCAATTGCAAAGTCGTACTCATGTTGTCTTTGTTTTGTTCGTTTTGGTTGCAGGCCATGAGCATCATGCCCATGAACACTGCAGCTAATATTACTTTCTTCATCATTTTATATTTTTACTTTTTTACCGTTCTTGATATATATGCCGTGTGAGGGGTTCACCACTTCCTGGCCGTTTAGGTCGTAATAGATGTCATCTTCAGGGGCGGCGTCCATCCTCACATGACTGATGCCGGCGGATACCGGTTCCAGTGACAACGTGACGCTGATATTGCTTTCGCCGGCCTTTAGAAACGACCGCAACGCGCTTTCCGACAAGCCGTCGATGTGCCCCAGACGGGTATAGCTCCAGGAATTGGATCCATAAAACAGGCAGATGTTGCTCCCGTTGTAAAGGATTACGTCGCCGGGTTGAGCGGTGATCTGCTCATTGCTCGCGGGCAGTGAGAAACCCAGTGCGCCCCAAATCTCAAAGCCACCGCTCGAGTTAAGCGTCACGGTCACATTGCCGTTTTGCAGCCTAGTCACCAAAGCCTGTGCAGCGGCATTATTGTACAGGGTGACGGATTGCGATACACCGTCGATGGTGATGTACATCTTTTGTGACATAGTGGTCTGGGCCACTGCTTCGTTGCTGTCATTGCTGCAACTGGACATAAATAATGCAGACATCATTATCAGGATTTTAGTGAATGTTTTCATCTCGTTACGGTTTGGATTAATAAACGATATGCTTTATCGACTGCAAAATTACCGCTAATCCTCGAGTGGTTTTGTAACCATTTTACGGATTATTGTGCATCTTTTACCGAATCTATTTTAGATAGGTAGTCTTGTGTGAAAAAGAAGAGGGCAAGACGCCTCATCACGGCAGCCTTGCCCTCACTCACTAATCCCTAATCCCTAATCTCTAATCCCTAATCTCTAATCAATTTTAGTTGCATTAGGCAACTAAAATTTCATGTACAGGCGGCGGTTGTGGCCCGTGCGGTGACTCACGTGGATCCAGCGGCAGCCTTTCTCGTCGATACACTGGTCCACGGGCAGGTCAAGTCGCTTGATCAAGGCCAGCAGGCGGCGGTTGGCAGCTCTGGAGCCCACCGTGATGTCGGCGGCTTCACCGCGCTGGTGCTGGCTCGTGGGCGTTCCTCCCACCATGCGGTTCAGCTCGGGGCAACGGTAGCCGCTGTTCACCCTGATGGGGCCTCCCCACGCCTCGCGCAGCGGGTCCAGCACGTTCTCGACAAGGGCCGAGAGCGCCTTGACGGCACTGGCTGGCGGCGTGTTGTCAATGCCCTGGCGTCGCGCTGTGGTCGAGCGGGTCAGCTCGGCGATGGTGAAGTATCTCATAAGGTCAGCACGCGCATGTGGGCCTTGGGGTAGCGCAGCACCAGACACGAGGCCTCGGTCATCACCAGCGCATCCACGTTGCGCACACCGCTCTTCTTGAGGTTGAGCTGCTCGGTGCTGAAAGGGATGTGGGTGTACTTCTGGATATACTCGGGGTCGATGACGATGCCATACTCGCTCATGCCCACCTCGTCAAACACTTCGCTCATCAGCAGGTACAGGCAGCCGAACTTGCTGCGCAGCTCGGTGAAGTCGATGCCCCACTTGCTCACATGCTGGCCGGCGGTAATCACGCGGGTATAGTCCAGCTGGCTCAGGCGGCTGATCAGGCCGCTGCCGCCCACCAGAATCTTGCGCTTGCTGCCCGAGTTGCCGGTGAAGGCCTCACGCATCAGCCTGATGAGGCTCTGCTCGTTGAAGTCGTCGGCCGACTCCAGGTAGTGCTCCTTGCCCGCCTGGTTCCAGATGCCGCCCGTGAAATAGACGTATTCCTTCTTGTTGTTGTCCCACAGCTTGCGGGCCACGCCAAAGAGGAACGACTTCTCCATGCCCAGACGCATGTCATAGACGGCGGCCTCCTCCTGGTCGCTCATCGTCCAGCCCACTTCCTTGTTGGCCAGGCGCTGCAGGGTGGACTGCTCGACCTGCATCTTGAAGATCTGGCACAGATTGCGGTTCTTGGTGGGCAGCGCCTCATATTGCGGCGACTGCACGTCCAGCTCGCTGGCGGCACGGCCCATGCGCACCAGGGTAACACCGCTGCCAATGTCGGGGATGCAGTTGGGGACACCGTTCACCAGCGGGCCGTTCACGGCCATGACAGTGACGCCGTTGGTGTCGCGCCCCATGACGTAGAGCATGAGGTCCTGTACACTCTCGCTGCCGTCAGGATTGTAGCCCGGCGTGTTCTGCACCAGAATGGTGTCGGTGGGGTCAAAGATGTCGTTGTTGCTGGTCTTGATCACCGTGGTGGGCGATGAACCGTCGCTGCTCTGCTCGCTCACGGCCCTTACCGACTGGGTCAGCTTGGCCGTGGTGGGCTTGGTGTCGACACTGTAGTAGTCAACGACCATACTGCCGCTGTGCTTGCTGCCGGCAAAGCGTGAAATCTGGTCGATGGGCGTGGACATGGGGCGGATTTTGACAATCTGCTGGTCAATCTCGTTGAGCAACAGGTCGGGCGAGCCTTCATGCGTCAGGTCGGTGGTCAAGGGGCCGTCAACGACGTGTTTGCCTTCCTCAACGCCGGTGATGAGCATTCCCACGGCGAGCGTGGCGCTTGACCCGCCACCTCCCATGCACGATGCCAGAATGGCAATCAAAATCATGGTGATGACAAAAATGATTAACTTCTTGTGGTTGCGCATCCAGCGCATGGCCTTGATAAAATTGTTGGTTTTCATGGTTTTAAAAGTTTTAAAAGTTGTTAGTTGTTTAATTCCTAATTCCTAATTTCTCATTCCTAATTCTAAATCGTCTCACTCCCAGATGCTGCGGCGGCAGTAGCGGGGAAACACGGGTGTCGCCGGGGCCTCGTCCTCGACGAGGGACTGGGGATGCAGCACGGCCTCGATTTTCTCGTTGCGGCCTCGCAGGTAGCCTGTCGCGTCGGCATTCTGCACGTCATCGTCGTGACTGATGCCGCGTGCCAGGATAGCCAGCAGATCGTCGCTCAATCGATCGTTGCCGATGCCCTCGGTGAGTTGGACGAGCTGTTGCGAGGCCTCATCGTCGAGCCCCATGGCCGCCACACGGTCGGCAAGAGTGGGGGTGGGGGCCTGCTCTTGGGCCTCAAGGGGTTCTTCACTCGGGCGAAAGGGCGGAGGTGTCACCGTGGCGCCA
Organism: uncultured Prevotellaceae bacterium; assembly: GCA_900318535.1. Lineage (GTDB taxonomy): Bacteria > Bacteroidota > Bacteroidia > Bacteroidales > Muribaculaceae > Sodaliphilus. The sequence continues at coordinate 64,791 of ONKU01000012.1, forward strand.
TTTGCCGCCTGTTGTTGCTGTTCAAAATTCTCTTGTTCATTCATGGTGATTTAAGTTTTTAGTTTTTAGTTGTTGGTTGTGTCTGGCCTGATCACTAATCCAGTAATCTTCCTGTCTCGCTGTCGGCGAAAGGCCTCGAAGGTGTCATACACGTCGCTCAGCGCGATGTTGGCGTTCTCGCTTTGTTGCTGATAGATGTTCGCGCTGTCCACCGTGGGCGATTTGCCCTGCAGGGCGCCGCTCACGCCGCTGATTTCCTCAAACAGCCTCATCTGTAGCTCAATCATCTGGAACGCGTTGGAATTGCCGCCGTTGGCGTTGATTTGCTCCGGTTTGGCCTCGCTGTAGCGCGGGTTGTAGGGCAACAGTCCGTTGGCACTCGACCAGCAGCGGCGCGCATCCTCCCACGTCCAGCCTTCGGGCAAGGCGGTCTCGGGGAACAGCAGCACACCCTTGGCACTGCAGCGCATCACCTGGTCGAGCAGCGAGATCATGCGATTGACGTGCTTCTGTGTGTCGATGATGTCCTCGACCACGGCATGCACCTCGCCGTCGGTGAGCGGATACAGCTTGATGATAAACGGATGGCTGCCGTGTGACCAGGGAGAGTCATACTCGGCCAGCAGGTCGCCCATCGGACTGAACCAGCGGCAGTGCCACACCGTAGCGATGTCCCAGCGCGTACTCACTTCAGGGCGGTTCTTCAGGCGATGGAAGGCTGAGGCGGGTTCGACGGTGAGTGTGCCCTCGCGCCGATTGTGGCACACGACTACCTCGCGGCTCTCGAGCGTCCACACCTCGATGGCGCGGAACTTGCCGTCACGGGCATGCCAAAAGTCGCTCCCCTGCTGCGAGTCGGCTCCCAGTCGTGTCGTGAAGTCGGCCTGGCGCTCTTCGGCTCCATCGGTGTACAGGCGCCTCACCCATGCCGCCTTGCGCTGGTTACCGCCCGCTACACGGCGCAACAGTTGGGCAATGTTCAGGTCATGCAGCTGCCCGATGAGTTCGCAGTCCCAGGCACGGGTGTCGTTCATCGCGCCGACAAACAACTTGTTGACGTTCACGTTCTCGATGCGCACGTGTTCGCTCTCGCCGGGCTCGTGCCAGTTCTCCACACGCTGGATGCAGCAGCCCGAAATCAGGAATTCTTCGAGCGCGCGGCTGTCGAGCTCGTCGAGTTCGTTCGCCCGCTTGACCTGGGCCAGTGGAGACGATTCATCGTCTTCGTTTTTGATGTACTGGCTGCGGAAACGGCCGATAATCGTCTTGACCAGTTGCCTGATCATGTTGTTGGTAATGCTCTCGCAGCCCTGGCTGGCCAGCAGTTCGCCCTCGGTCATCACGCGTCCCTCGTGGTCGCGCACCAGGTCGCCCCACTGGTCACCGTAGGTGAACCGCTTGTTCCTCAGCCGTGCCTGCCGCAGTCCCGCCCCGTTCATCCATGCTCGGTAGGCCGCATGCAGCACTTTCAGGTGTTTTTCATTGTTCGTGTTTTTCATGATAATAAACTAATGTCTTGTAATACTCATGTGCAACCCGTTCATCAGGTCCACGCCGCAAAATTACACCCACAAAAAAGGCTTGCACCATGTCAATAAGCACAAGCCCTTAAATTATCCGAAACTCTCTTCGCGTCTTCGCGTCTTAGCGTGAGGCCGTGGCGTGAAGGCTATCCGTTGAGGATGATGTCGATGACGGCGTTCACGTCGGCAATGTTGACCTCGCTGTCGCCGTTCACGTCACCAGCAGGATTTACAGTGCCGGTCAGGATCATGTCGATGATGGCGTTGACGTCGGCGATGTTGACCTCACCGTCGCCGTTAACATCACCGTTCACGCCGGCTGTCTCCCGATAGACAAACGAGATGACGGGGCCGTAGGCCGTCGTGTGGCTGTCGCCGTCAAAGTCGGTATAGCTGGTCTTGCAGCGGGCATAATAGGTCGTTCCGTCAACCATCAGCTTGCCGTCCACCTTGATTTCCTCGGCGGGCAGGCTCGTCTCATACTGGCCGTTTTTCAGCGTCTCGATAAAACGTGAACGTCCCCAGGTGTTCTCCTTGCTCGACACCTCGACGATATAGGACGTTGCCCACGACTGCGGTTTGAGCGTGATGTGTTCGCCCTTGTAGAGCGTGCCGCCATCCACGGGAACGGCAAAGCGGGCGGCCGCATGGGCTACCGAGAATCGCACTACATTGCTCGACATGATGATGTCGCCGGCGGGAAGATCGACACGCAGGAAATAGGTGTTGCCCGGCTCCAGCAGGTCGTCAGGAATCTGGAGTTCGCCGTTGTCGGACGTTCCTGAACCGATGATGTTGGTGAACAGGTCGTCGGTCGAGATATAGAGCGTCGCATCCTCTTTTCGGTTACAGGTGTACCACGTCACCGTGACGGGCACATCCAGGTCCTCGCTGCCGTCGGCAGGAGATGTGATGGTAAGCAGCATGGGTGTGAAGGCGCGCACCTCGCTCACGCCGCTGTAGCAGCTGTCGGCACACGACTGCACACGCCAGTACTGTTCTTGGCCGTGAGTGAGCTTGTTGAACATCAGTCCAAAGGCAGTGGTGTCGGTCACGCTGATGCGCTCCAGCACTGTGCTGAAGTCAGGAGAGGATGACAGTTCCACCATATAGCTGCTGGCGCCCTCCACCTTGTGCCACATGAAGTCGAACGGGGCATCGACCGTGGCATGGTCTTCGGGGCTGATGAGCACGGGGTTGTCGAGCTGGTCCAGTTCCACACTCAGGAAGACAGGCTCCCACTCGTTGCCCATGCGGTCCAGCACGCACACGGCATACTGGTAGCCCTGGCGATAGGGCTCGGGAATCTCATAGGACGGTTCGTAGGTCATGCCCAGCAGATACTCGATCTGGCCCGTGAAGGTTGTCGTGTTCATCGTGATGGGGAAGGCATAGACGGTGTAACGCACGTTCTCATAGCCCATCCACTGCAGCGTGTTGCTCACGCGCTCCAGGTTCTGCACCTGGCTGGGGTCGTAGCCGTGCTTCCATGTCATGACGGGCGGCAGTGCGGGACGTGTGAACACGGTATTCTTTAGATAATGTCCCAACGGGTTGCTGCTCAGGGCATACAGGTACTTGCACGAGTAGAAGATGGCGCCGGGGCAGCCGTCCACCGACGACGTGCGGTTGAATTCCACCTCGTTGGCATATTCCTTGTACTGCACCGCTGTCGAGGACGCATTCAGCCCCGAAATCGATGACGAGATATACACCTGGCGGCCAAAGTGGTCGGCGATCTGGCCCCACCACCCGGTAATCAGGCCGTAGTCGTTGGTGCTGTGCCCGAAGGCCCAGTACACCTGCGGCGAAATGTAGTCGATGCTCTGTGCCTCGAGCCAAGCCAGCGGGTCGCTGAAGATGCCGTTATACTGCCAGTCGCTGCCCGTGGGACACGGGTCCACGCCGTGCATGGCGGCCACTGCCGAGCTCGATGCGGCGACACCGGCGGGCGAGATGCCGTAGCGCACCTCGGGCCTTGTCTCCTGGATCATGTCATATACGGCCTTTACCATGCGGTTGACGTTGTCGCGGCGCCAATCGCCAAACGAGAGCGACGTGCCTGACGCCTGCCACTCGCCGTAGTCCTCGGCACTGGCATCGGCAGGGATACCGCTGGGATAGAAGTAGTCGTCATACAGGATGCCGTCCACGTCATAGTTGGTGATGATTTCCTTGCACACGGCCACGATGCGGTCGATCGTGCGCTGTTGGCCCGGGTCCAGGATCACGGTGGCGCCATAGGTCAGCAGCCAGCCGTCCTCTTTGAGTTCCTGGTCGTAGGGCGTGTTCCAGTCGGTGCCGGTGCTCCAACGGTAAGGGTTCACCCACGCGTGGCACTCCATGCCGCGCTTGTGGCAGCCCTCCACCACATACTGCAGCGGGTCAAAGCCAGGGTCCTGTCCGCGGCGGCCCGTCAGGTAGCTCGACCACGGCTCGATGCTCGACTGGTACATTGCGTCACACATCGAGCGCACCTGGAAGTTTACCGCATTGAAGTTGTTGACCTGCAACGAGTCGAGCAGGCGGTCCATCTCCTGCTTCTGGCGAGTGGCGCCGGCACCCTGTGTGGGCCAGTCCAGGCACCACACCGTGGCAATCCACGCCGAGCGGAACTCACGCTTGGGCATGCCATAACCCCAAGCCTGGGTCACCATCACAATGACTAAAGCAAGAGCAGTAATTATTTGTTTCATATCCTAAATAATTGTGGTTAATCCTTAAAATTCAGTTAACACCACAAAGATAAATGAAAAAAGCGCAACCACAAACGATTGCGCTAATCCTTATAGTTCTTTAACGATTTTTCTTCTTATGGTTACTCTTCATCCAAAGCATCTGCCACAAAACCTCACGCTATTATGAAAGATTTAATGTCATGATAATAAAATACTTAGCGCCTTAGCGGCTTTGCGTGGGGCAAAATTGCTGAAGAGTCACTACTTACAGTCGGTCAAAGGGGATGCGCGACAGCAGTTCGCCGAATCGCTCGGCGCCTTCCTGTAACTGCCCCTCGACCATCTTGCGCAGGAAAAACGGCAGTTGCAGCTGCAATTCGGCCGTGCTCATGGTGGTGCCGTCGTCCTGGCTCTGGAGGTTGATAACCATGTTGATGGGCACCGGTGACGATGAGGCGGTGTACACGACGCGTTCGTCCTCGATGCTGTTCTCGCGGTCCAACGACAGAGCTACCTCACCCATGGGCGACTGGATGGAAATCGAGTCCTCGGTAAATTTGACCGTGTCGAGGTGCTGCCGTGCCTGCTCGTCGATGCGGTCGGCATTGGCCTCGATCTGTTGCTGGATGAGAGAGGGATTGGTCAGTTTGCTATAGATGGTAGCGGCATCACAAGCGATGCTGTGGGGAGTACTCTTGAACGATTCCATTGCAGTTAAATACCTAACACTAAACAATAATTAAAATGTCTCTAAACCCTAAACTCTAAACTTTCCTTTTGAGCAAATGGCTCAAAAGGAAATACTCAATCCACTGCCTCAAATCCAGCAGCAACCCAGTTCTCGGGGTCGCTGTGCCACTGCTGCAGCGTGTCGGCGTCGGCCTGATTGATGGTGCCGCCATCCAGGGCCACGTCGAGCATTGTTTCAAAATTGGTCAGCGTGATGATGGGCAGCTTGGCGCGCTTGAGTGCCTTGGATGCCATCGAGAACTGGTAATCATAGATGACCACCGCACCCAGAACGATGCCGCCAGCCTCACTCACGGTGTTGTAGCACTTCAGGCAGTTGTTGCCCGTCGAGAGTTGGTCCTCGATGAGCACGACCTTCTGGCCCGGCTTGATATCGCCCTCGATGAGGTTCTCCAGGCCGTGGTCCTTGGGCGTGGAGCGCACATATACAAACGGCTTGGCCAGCGAGTCGGCCACCAGCGCGCCGTGGGCGATGGCACCCGTGGCAATGCCGGCAATGACCTGGGCGTCGCCAAAGTTCTCCATAATCAGACGCGCCATTTCCACCTTGATCAGGTTGCGCACCTCAGGGTAGGAGAGGGTCATTCTCAGGTCGGTATAAATGGGGGACTGCCATCCTGTGGCCCAGGCAAAAGGACTGTCGGGCTGCAATTTGATGGCGTTGATCTGTATCAGTTTCTGGGCCAGTAAAGTATCTAAATTCTTCATCGTGGTTATCAAAGGTTGAAAAAGTTGTGCGAAATTACCAAAAAATTGCGGTTATACGACATTTTAGTCCAAGAAAAAACCAAAAAACTTGTTAACACGGCAATAACTACCCAAAATGTCACTGCGGCGCGCTGAATTTGCCATGTCAGAATTATTCATTATCTTTGCCGTGAAAACCAAAACGATAAAAGGAAAATGACAACAGGAAAGACTGGTATCGTGCTCGAGGGAGGTGGCATGCGCGGCATGTACACCTGCGGCATCCTTGACGTGCTCATGGAGAATCGCATCTATCTCGACGGCATGGTGGGCGTTTCGGCAGGCATCGCATTCGGCTGCAACTACAAGTCGCGCCAGCGGGGCCGTGCCCTGCGCTACAACGTGCGCTTTGCCCGCGACAAGCGCTACAGCGGCATCATGTCGCTGTTGAAGACCGGCAACTACTATAATGCCTATTTCGCTTACAAGCTGGTGCCCACCCACTACGACGTGTTTGACTACAACGTCTTTGAGGACGCGCCCATGGAGTGCTATGCGGTCTGCTTCGACGTGAACACCGGTGAAGGCGTCTATCAGCGGCTGGAACACGTCAACGACGACTTCTTTGAGTGGATCAGGGCTTCGGCATCGATGCCTGTGGTGGCCCAGCCCGTGCAGGTGGGCGGACGCCTCCTGCTCGACGGCGGCCTGGCCGACAGCATCCCGCTGCAGTTCATGATGGACAAGGGATATGACCGCAATGTGGTCATCCTCACCCGCGAGGAGGGCTACCGCAAGACGGCCGAGCACGGCATGTGGCTGATGAAGATGCTGCTGCGCAAGTATCCCAAGGTCATCGAGGCGCTCAAGCACCGTCCTGCCCTGTACAACCAGCAGCTGCAGCTGGTGCGTGAGCAGGAGCGTGCAGGCAATGCCTTTGTCTTCCGCCCCATGAAACCGCTCGACGTGAGCCGCACAACCCATGACTACAAGGAGATGAACCGCGTCTATCAGCAGGGCCGTGAAGAAGCGCTGGCACGTCTCGACGATCTGAAGAAATTCCTGGCTCTCAACACTGGCACCGTCGATGAATAATACCCGACAACCCCTCACACTCACCCAGGCGATGAACCGTGCCGCCGCCCTGTGCTCACGCAGCGAGCAGGCGCCGGCCGACGTGCGCGACAAGCTCCTCAAGTGGGGCCTCACCTCCAGTCAGGCAGGTCAGGTACTCGAGCAGCTCACCGCTCAAGGCTTTATCGACGAGAGCCGGTTTGCCAGGGCGTACGTCAACGACCGCTTCGCCTTCAACGGGTGGGGGAGAGTGAAAATAGCCCATCAGCTGCGCCTCAAGGGCATCCCTGCCGATATCATCAACGAGGCAATGACCCTCATCGATGAGGAAGAGTACCGCAAGCGCCTTATCGGGCTGCTGCAGGCCAAATGGCGGACGGTAAACGGCCGTGAACCCCGCGCCGCATGGGCGGCGATGATGCGCTTTGCCGCCTCACGCGGCTTTGAGGCCGGCATTGCGGGAGATTGTGTCAAGCAAGTGACCCGACTCGATGCTCAAGACGATTAGACAATGGCTCGGCGCTGCAGCCGACGTGGTGCTGCCGCGCGTCTGCCCCGTGTGCGGCAAGGCGCTCGACGATGACGAGCAGTGGCTGTGCCGCAAGTGCCTAGCCGACCTGCCGCGCACACGCTATGAGGATGTGCCCTTCAATGCCATGGAGCAGCATTTCGCGGGCAAGGTGCCTGTAGAACGAGCCACGGCCTACTTCTTCTATGAGAAAGGTTCCCCCTATGCAAGTGTCCTTCACGACATCAAGTACCACAGTGTGCCCCGCATGGGCCGGTGGCTCGCGGCACGTGCCGTGCGTGACATGAAGGGCAGCCGTTTCTTTGACGGCATCGACGTGGTCACCGCCGTTCCCCTGCACCGGAGCAAACTCGCGCACCGTGGCTACAACCAGAGCGAATACCTCGCCCGCGGCATCGCCCGTGAGTTGAATATCCCTTACATCGATACCTTGAAAGCCGTACGCCCGCACGCCACCCAGACCCGTAAGGGCGCCCTGGAACGCTGGCAGAACATCCAGGACAATTACTCATTGAAGAATAATGATACCGCTCGCTTGGCCGGCAAGCATATTCTGCTGGTCGATGACGTCATCACCACAGGCGCCACCCTCACTGTGTGCTCTTCTCTGCTAAAGACGATTCCTGGCGTTACCGTCTCCCTGTTCACTCTTGCCGCCGCCCGCCTTGAGTGAAAAACCCTCAATTCCCTTCTCGACAAACAAAAATAAAAAATCATGCGATTTTTGTGAAAATTATTGCATTATCGTTTGATATTTGTCAAATTTGTTCATTAGTGTCCACTAAAAAATCATAAAAGTTCTTTGAAATTATTGAAATTCAGTTAGTTAAGTCGGTTTTTGGCGCGAACGGATTTGAAATTATCTTT
>ONKU01000004.1 GCA_900318535.1 uncultured Prevotellaceae bacterium
ACAAGCCAAGACCGTGTCATCGTCAGGATTGATGCCGATGCCGCTGTACTTGTGCATCATCTTGTACTCTTTGCCGTTGATGACGGTGTCCCCCTTGAGTTCCAGCGTAAAGAACGTCTGACCGGGCTGGAAACCCATGTAATCGTTATCCCAATAATGCACGAAATAGCAGACCCATTGCACGCCCTCGCGCACAAACGGCGTGTAGCCGTCCTGAGCTATTGCCTGAGCCATGCCTAGCAACGCAAGTAAAGTTAAAAATAGTGCTCTTCTCATAATCATTATTCTATTATTCGTTACACAAATTGATCTGTTGCAAAATTACTGATAACTTTTGGAAACGGCACCTCATTCACACCTCATTTCGACAGGTGTAAATAACTGAAAATCACGAAACTAGAAAATAAAAATCTCATTTGGGCCTAATCGGGCTTCCACAGGTGTGTCCTATTGACAGAAAAAGGAACTTTTGCAGAATAATCAATTATCTCATGGCTACTACAGAAACAAATGCCCATACTTCAAAACATGGGCACAAAGGGCTTCAACCACTAGGAGAAGGCTTGTTACTCACTGTTGCCCCAAATCGAGAAATGAGGGGAAAAAGAAGCTTGATGCAGGAAATACCTGACCTTATTGTCCGTTGAGGATAATGTTGATGATGGCATTGACATCAGCGATGTTGATTTCTCCATCGTCGTTCACGTCAGCGGCGGGTGCACGGCTATGACCATTGTTACCGCCCATGACGACGATATCAATCACGCTGTTTGCATCGGCAATGTTAATCTCTCCGTCGCCATTCACATCACCGAGATTCTCAAACAGGGCAGGATTGTAGCGCATGCCCTTGTAGATGATCTTGCCGTCCATGATAACGTGGCTCAGTCCACAGTACTCCTGGTAGTCGGCCTCGGGGTCGGGCTTGCGGGTGAACGGAGCCAGCAGGTCGCCCATGTCGCGGCTGTCGATGCCGATGCCCTCGATGATGTAGCACTGCACCTCCCCGCTCTCGTCCACGTAGGCGTAGCGGTTGCAGCTGTAGCCATCAATCTCAACCGGCTCCACGAGCGTGAAGTTGTCGGCAGTCAGAATCTTGGGCGCTTCTTGCCAGTTGATATATTGCCTCAATACTGATTCAGGGTTTTTATGGTTGAAATAATAGAGCAGTTCCTGATTTTCCGCCGTTACGAACATTCGGCGCATCAGGTTGCGGCCTTCGCTAGCCACCTTGTCCAAGACGGTGTTGTCGATGGCCCTCTCATCAAGGGTTCCTTGCCTCAGAGAGCACACGATCTCGCCATCACCGTTCGGCTTCACGCCCTCGTAGTAACGGCAGTATCTGGCCCCTTTATAGTTCTTATCATAGTTTTCTGACGAGAAGTCCCCACGGGCATCCTTGCCACCGATCTCATAGGTGTAGTATTCGCTCTTGGTCACGCCGTGGTCGATGGTGACGCGCTCAAACACCCACTGCATGCCTTCACGCACCATGGGCATGCGGCCGTCGTAGGGTGCCACGTCCATGTAATTGACGCCCCTGTAGATGATCTTGCCGTCCTGGACGACGTGGCTCAGAAAGTATGGGTACATCTCCTCGCCATAACTCAGCGGATAGCCGGGATAGAACCCGTCATATCCTATCCCCTCGATGAAGTAAAAGTCCCTGCCATTATCACTGAAAGTGTGGCGGTTGACCTGCTGTCCACCCACATCCACTTTGTCAATACCCTGATATTCGAGGTCACTATGGAGGGCATAGATGTACCTGTAGTAGGATTCCGTCTCATTGAACTCATACAAGATGATTTCTTGTCCTGCTCTGGCCATGTCATAGAGGCTGTTTCCCACCACGCTGTTGAACAACTCGCCATACCCAACCAGGAAAGAACTGCTGGCCATCCCGTCGGGGACGATGGCATAGACAACGCGGTCCTCCTCGCGCAGACAGGCCAGGACTGTGTCATCGTCAGGGTTGACGCCGATGCCACTGTATTTGTGCATCATCTTGTACTCTTTGCCGTCAATGACGGTGTCCCCTTTGAGCTCCAGCGTGAAGAATGTCTGGCCGGGCTGGAAACCCATGTAATCGTTATCCCAATAATGCACGAAATAGCAGACCCACTGCACACCCTCGCGCACAAACGGGACGTACTCGTATTCCTGCGCAAAGGATGGAAGCGAGGATAAAAGCACCAGCAGCATCGTCATTATTTTCTTTGTCGTCTTCATAATGTATCTCGATTTAGTGATTATTTTTCATTTGCAAAGTTACTACAGATAATTGTTAAAGCGGCTAAAAATACGACACATTCATACCTCATTTTTGAAAATATAAAACGCTGATAATCGGTCATATGAAAAATAAAAATCTCATTTTGGCCTCATCGGCGCGAAAAATGAGGCAGAAATCGTTAATTTTGTACCTTAATTTCACTCCTCTTTGTGTGAAAGGCCAGAAAACTTGACTAAGATTTTTTTTAAATGATACACTTCAAAAACATCATCATTCTGCTCACAGCAGCAGTCTTTTCTATCTTGTTGGCTGGTTGCGACCACGACACCGCCACCTTGCAGGAACTCTCCCGTATCGACTCCATGGTTTATCATCAACATGAACAAGAGGCATTACCCCTGTTGCAGCAGATGAATATTGAGCAATTCAGCAAAAAGGAACGTGCCTATCATGCTGTGCTGCTGTCGATGGCGCTGTACAAAAACTATGTCCCCTTCACCAGCGACTCGGCCATCAACGAGGCTGTGAACTATTTCAAGAAGTCGGGTGATGACCTGAAATACCTGAAAGCTCTAGTTGCCCAGGGCTGCGTCCTCGAGGATATGGGCAATCTTGAACAGGCGGTGGACAGTTACCATCGTGCCGAAAAACTGCCTCTAAGCACCGACAGCTCCATGATCGCCTACGCCAAACTGAGATTGGGCAAACTCTATCAAGGACAAGTCATCGGTTCAGGCACCATTGCCCTGCAAAAGTACAAAGAGGCCTTGCCTCTTTACCAATCCCTCGGGGACAAGCATTATGAACAGGTGTGCCTCACCAGCATCGGCGGCATTTATCGGAATATTGATGATAAGCACGATTCGGCCGTCATCTATATGAAAGATGCCATCGAGTTGGCCCAGGAAGAGAATGATGAATACAACGTTTTTTCCAATCGTTATATCCTGTCAGAATACTATCTGGTGCGGGAACAGGATTACCAGTCAAGCAAGAAATATGCGCTGCAAGCCATTTCGGCCGATCCCGCCATCATCGACCATCCGCGGGCCCACTATCGGCTAGCCTCGTCTTATATGTTCCTGGGGCAACCCGACTCGGCGGTTTATTATCTGAAACGTGCCCCCGTAGCCAAAACGGCAATGGACAGCATCGTTTATTTTGAGCTCATGTCGGAGCTGGAACACCGGTACTGGAAAAATGAAGGGAAGTCAAAGGATTATATCCAGTTAGCACACGCCATTGCCGATTCACTTACCATCAATGGCCTGAACCACCGCCTGCTGGAAGTGGAGAAGAAATATGATGTGCAGTTGGCCGAGCTGAACCAGGTGAAGAATGAATTCCGCCTGAGAGGGGCCATGCTGCTGGCGGCATTGCTGGCCTTGGCTCTGCTGGCAGCGGCATTCTTGGTATGGAGGTACCGGAACCAGCTGAAGATGAGACAGCACGAGGTCGATATGCTCAAGGCAGACCTTGACGGCTCACTGGCGAGCCTGGAGCAGATGCACGCACGGTTGAACGATGTGGAGACGAGTCCGCGAAACGACGAGCTGAAAAGCGCCATTGCCAACCAGATTCAGACGGTGCACCAGCTGCTGGAGTGGTCTTACCAATATGACGAAAAGACATTTACCCGCAAGTTTAACGAGATGATGACCCTGCGGGGAGCCGAAAACAAAAGCTACTGGAAGAACCTGCAACTGCTGGTCAACGACCTGTATAATAACGTGCTGGTGGCTGCCCAAGAGAGATCAGGAGGTCAACTCAGGGATGACGAGCTGAACTATCTGGCGCTGTATTGCTGCGGCTTCTCGCGCACGGTCATCATGGTGACGATGGATTACGGTAACATCGGCACAGTCTATAACAAGAGAATCCAAATCGCCAAGAAACTGGGCGTCAACAACCTCGACGACTTCATCAAACCGTATTTAACGTGAGCCCATTCGTCAAATCTTATCGAGTTCTGCCCTAGAGACGCAAAATTTGCGTCTCTACATTGCGTCTCAGCGTGGGGCCAAAGAACCCGGATGCCAATTAGTTTAATTAGTTAAATTCGTAGGCCATTAAAATCTTAGCGTTGGGCCAAGGTGTTGAGGGTGGCGATGAGGTCGGCAGGGGTGGTAGCGACGAGGGTGCGGGCGAGGTTTTTGCCGCGGGCGAAGGGGGTTTGGGTCATGTCGGCGAGCTGCTGGACGGTGGCGTCGTACAGGCCGTCGATGTTGGCGACGATGACGGGGCGCGGGTCGTCGTTGCCAATGGTCAGGACGGCGAGGGTGGACATCCATTCATCAAGGGTGCCGATGCCGCCGGGCATCACGACGAACACGTCGCCGTGCTCAATCATGTACTGCTTGCGGTCGCCCAGATTGGCGGTATAGACCACCTCGTCGCACACGGGGTCGATGCGGTGCCTGAACATCTCGGGTATCACACCGATAACGTGCCCTCCAGCCTCGTGGGCTACAGCAGCGGTGATGTGCATCAGCCCCGCATTGGAGCCGCCATAGAGCAAGGTGTGCCCATTCTGTCCAATCCAAGTGCCCAGGTCGCGGGCCAACTGCTGGTATTTCTCCTCCAGCCCCGCCTGTGAGCTGCAATAAACGACAATCTTCATATCTTTACTACTATGTATTTAAAAAGGAAGACAATAAGTACAATAAATACTAAGCCATCCGGAAGGAAGCAATTGAATTGGTCGCGGATGCCATTGTTTTTGTTGTATTTATTGTTTTCATTTTTGGATTATAGGACTGTGTTGTTGATGATGTGCTTGACTTCCTTGAAGAGGTAGGTGTGGGTGGTGCTGTCCTCGTGCAGGAGGGTGAGGGTGCCGTCGGGGGCAATACCGGCGACGCTCGCCATGAAACGATTGCCTGCTGCGTCCTCGTAGGGGTGCTGCTGGCCGTCGTTGCGGTACATGGACTCCATGTAGCGCTGATGCAGGTTTTTGCGGGCTTCTTCGTCATTCAGCGAGTCCACCAGCTCCTCGATACGGGAGCACACGCGCTTGAGCAGCGCCATCAGGTCGTGCTCATGGCCCGTGATGTTGATGAGCGAGGCGGGATTGGGCGCGTCGCTCAGAAAACGCTCCTGGTTGACGTTGATGCCGATGCCCACGATGCAGGTGGCGATGTCGTTGCCGTCAAGCGAGTTCTCGAGCAGCATGCCGCACACCTTCTTGTCTTGCCAATAGACGTCGTTGGGCCACTTGACGGCGAAACCGTCTCCAGCCTCGGCCGTCAGCGCCTCGACAACCGCTAGGGCGGCTGCTTCGCTCAGGTAGAACTGGTCGCGGGCTTTGACAGGCGGCCGTTTGAGCAAGTGGGAGAATGTCAGGTTCTTACCGTCCTCGCTCTCCCAGGAATTGCCCTTTTGGCCACGGCCCGCCGTTTGGCTGGGGGTATAAATGACCGTACCGCCCGGCAGCGTTGCTGCCAAGCGGGACAGGTAGGTGTTGGTGCTCGCCGTCTGGCTGACCTTGATGTAGTGTGGCATGGTCAGGCGGTGGGGAAAGTCATCTTCAAGGTGCGGCTCTCGTCATCGTTCACGGTGATGTCGACGCGCACGGTGTCGTCGGGCAACAGGCCGTCGATGCGCTCGGGCCACTCGATAAAGCACAGCGCGCCGCTGTCGAAGTAGTCCTCGGCGCCCAGGTCAACGGCTTCTTCCTCCTTCTCGAGGCGGTAGCAGTCGAAGTGGTAGATCAGTTCGGCCGTGGTGTCGCTGCGGTACTCGTTAATGATGGCAAACGAGGGCGAGTTGGTCACGTCGGTCTCAACGCCCAGCTGCTTGCACAAGGCATTGATGAATGTGGTCTTGCCGGCACCCATCTCGCCGTAGAAGGCATAGACGGTCAGGTCGCCCATCTCGGTCATGAACTTGTAGGCAGCCTCCTCGAGGGCCTCCAGATTGGGAATCGGTATTTCAATGGTTTTCATATCCTTAGTATTTTATTGGCCGCGACTATGTCGCGGCATGGTGAACCTTGATTATTTGGGGGAGAGGGTCACGATGGGCACGAGCATCTCTTCCATTGAGATGCCGCCGTGCTGGAACGTGTCGTTGTAATAGGAAACGTAGTAGTTGTAGTTGTTGGGATAGGCAAAGAAGTCACGGTTCATCGCAAAGATGTAGGTGCTTGAGATGTTGGGAGCGGGCAGGCCTACACGCTTGGGCTGCTTGATTTCATAGACTTGCTTGCCGTTGTAGGTCAGGCTCTTGCCTACCTTGTAGCGCAGGTTGGTGTTGATGTTCTTGTCGCCGATGACGTTGATGGGACGGTCCACCTTGATGGTACCGTGGTCGGTTGTGAGGATGACCTTGTAACCGTTCTCGGCCATGAGCTTGAAGATGTCGAGCACGTTGGAGTTCTTGAACCAGGACTCGGTGAGCGAGCGGTAGGCAACGTCGGTGTTGGCCAGCTCGCGAATCATCTTGGACTCGGTGCGGGCATGTGAGAGCATATCCACAAAGTTGAACACCAGCACATTGAGCTCATAGTTCTTGAACATGCCGAAGTTCTGCATCAGCTTCTCGCCGGCGGCGCTGTCGTTCATCTTGGTGTAAGAGAAATGAGCCTTGCGGCGGTAGCGGTCAAGCAGCGTCTGGATGAGCGGCGCCTCGTTCAGGTTCTTGCCCTCTTCGCTCTCCTCATCGACCCACAGGTCGGGGAACATGCGCTCGATATCGACGGGCATCAGTCCCGAGAAGATGGCGTTGCGGGCATATTGTGTGGCTGTGGGCAGGATGGTGGTGTAGAGCTCTTCCTTCTCGATGTTGAAGTACTCGTTGAGCAGCGGGCTCACCGTCCTCCACTGGTCGAGCCTGAAGTTGTCGATGACGACGAAGCACACCTTCTCGCCCTTGTCCAGCAGGGGCAGCACCTTGGTCTTGAACAGCTCGTTGCTGCGCAAGGGGTGCTCGGCCTGCGTCATCCAGTTCTCGTAATTGCGCTTGACAAACTTGGCAAAGGCATTGTTGGCCTCCACCTTCTGCATGTGCAGCATTTCGTCCATCTTGGTATCGGCATTGGAGAGGGTAAGCTCCCAGTGCACGAGCGTGGTGTAGAGCTCATACCAGTCCTCGATGGTCTGTGCCGAGTTGATCATTTGGCTGATGCGCATGAATTCCTGCTGGTAGTCGCCGGTGACTTTCTCGCTGATGAGCGCATCGCTGTGCAGGTTCTTCTTGATGGACAGCAGAATCTGCATCGGGTTGACGGGCTTGATCAGGTAATCGGCAATCTCGCTGCCGATGGCCTGGTTCATGATGTCCTCCTCCTCGCTCTTGGTAATCATGATGACGGGGACATTGGGCTGGAGCATCTTGATGCGCTGCAACGCTTCCAGGCCGCTGATGCCCGGCATGTTCTCATCCAGGATGATGAGGTTGAAGAGCTGGTTGCTCAGCTGGTCGATGGCGTCACGCCCATTGGTCACGGTCTCCACCTCGTAGCCCTTGTTCTGCAAGAACAGGATATGAGGTTTCAGCAGATCGATTTCGTCATCTGCCCAAAGGATTCTTTCTTTGCTCATGTTGTTGATGTCAACTTATGTGTTGTTAGTCGTTTTTCTTGCTCCTGACTGAGCGGGTCGTTGAGTTGGAGGGCTGGTTGTTCTCTTTGCCCTTGTCGGGTGCCGCGTTGTCGCCTTTCTTGGGTTCCTCCTTCACGCCGTTGGCATCCTCCTTCTTGGGATTGCCCTTGGCGTTTTCTTGGCTGCCCTTCTTGGCGTTTTCTTTGGCCGAGTCACGCTCTGACTTGCGTTGCTCGGCCTGTTGCTTACGCTCCTCGGCTTTTTCCTTGCGCTCCTGCTCGCGTTCCCTGGTCCGCTCTTTGCGTTCCTGTTCACGGGCTTTGGCCTGGTCTTTACGTTCCTTGGCCTTTTCCTTGCGCTGGCGTTCGCGTTCTTTGGCTTTTTCCTTGCGTTCCCGCTCACGTTGCTTGGCCTGTTGCTTACGCTCCTTGATTTTGTCTTTACGGGCCTGTTCTTTAGCCTTTTTAGCGTCTTTCTTGGCCTGTTCGGCAGCTTTATAGGCAGCCTTGGCCGAGTCTTCACGCCACTTGTAGCGGAAGTCACGCTCTTTCTCCTTCTCCTTTTCGGCCTGCTCGATGGAGTCTTGCTCAGCAATCTCCTGGATGCGTGCCAGCTTGCGCTGGTACTTCTGCTCCTTCTTGATGCTGTCCTCGATCTGCTTTTGACGTTTGCGTTCAGCCTTTTCTTTGGCTTTGGCCTCGCGTTCGAGTTGCTTGAGGTGTTGCTCCTCGGCACGCTCTTGTGCCTTGAGTTCCTTCTCGCTCAGGGTCTTGGTCGGGGTGGTCGTCTCGGTCGAACGGCTGCGGTAGTCGCTGGCCTTGATTTCCTTGCGTTCGGCTTCCTGGCGGGCTTTTTCTTCGGCTTCGAGTCGTGCGAGCTCTTCCATTGCCGCTTTCTCTTCGGCCTCTTCCAGGGCCTTGGCCTCGGCGTCAAGACGTGCCTGCTCGGCGGCCTCGCGTTCCATTTGCTCGGCCTCGATACGTGCCTGTTCGCGTTTGGCGGCAGCTTCCTTCTCGGCCTCTTCCATGGCCTTCTTTTCGGCCTCGTCGAGTTCTTTCTTCTCGAGGTCGCTGTGTTCCTTATCGTTCTTCTCCTCCAGGTAGTGGAAGTAGTCCTCAAAGGTGCGGCCCTCGTTCAACAGCAGGTTGAAGTTGTCCACGCTGATGATGACATAGTGAACCTGGCGGGGAATCTTGATGGTCTGGTCCTGCTCAAACAGGGTGCGGTAGTTGGTCGCTTCCTTGAAGTTGTCCAAGCCCTTGACAACGAGCAGGCCCAGTGAGCCAAAGGTCATCTGCTCGATGTCATAATCCTTGACCTTGAATGAGTTGAAGTTGTGCCTTGCCACCTCATAGAGCAACAGGTTGCTGTTCACGCTGTCCATGGGGTAGAGCAGGATGAATACCTGCGGCTTGTCATTATCCTCGGCAAAGGGGGTGAATGTGCGCTCCAGTGCCTGGGGTGTGGTATCGTTGCTCAGGCGGGTGCTCCACAACATGCCGCGCATGTTGCTGCCGCCACCCTCGAGGCGTCGTCCCTGGTTGAGCTGCTTGACAATATCGCTGGCGACCGGTGTGATGTCGGTTTGCGGATATCGTTGCAGCATGTCCTTGAGCGTCTCCTTGAACTTGTCGTGGTCCTTCTCGGTAAGGTAGCTCAAGGCGTCGATGAACATGAACTTGGGCATGATCTTGGAGAGCGGATACTTGCGCATCATCTCGGCATAGGCCTCGTGGACGGCAGTGTGGTTATTGGCCAGGTAGTTGGCATAAGCCGCCTCATACATGTTCTCCTGGTCATGGTTCATGTTCTTGAGGTTCTCCAGGTAGTTGGGATCCTGCATCGCCATGCCGTACTTTGACTCGGGGAAGTTGATGAGGATGCTGTCGCGGTAGGGTTCGGCATCGGTCTCCTGCCCGTTGCGCATGTACATCATGTACATATTGTAGAACACGTCCAGACGGTAGGTGTTGTCGGGATAGTTCTCCAGCAGCTGCTTGAACTCGTAGGCCGCTGCACTGTAGTCTTCCATCTTGTCCTTGAGGATGATGCCCATGTTGTAGAGACCTTCCTGGATGATCTCATGGGCCGCCATGATGTCTTCCTCGGTTTTGGGAATCTGCTTGAGGTAGAATTCCTCAAAGTGGGGGTCTTCGGCACGCTTGAGGGCCTCGATATCCACCTTGATGGTGTCGCCGTTCTCGTCAATCATGACGCTGTCGGCCAGTGCCTGCAAGGCGCTGTCGGCTTCCTCGTCGTTGAACGAGAAGGTGGACTTGTTGTGACGGCGCCAGTTGTCCTCGAGTTTGCGGCTGCCCCACAGTTTCTGGAACTGGGTCTTACCGGCCTGCTTGATTGAGTTGTTGTAGAAGTACCATGAATTGTCGGTGTTCATGGTGTATTGAGCGGGAGAGTTTCCTTTATCTCGGATTTGGCTGCCCTTGGCGTTCTGTTGTGCCAGATATTCTTCTCGCTCGGCAGCTTCTTTCTCCTCTTTTTCTTTCTTCTTGAGATCCTCGATGATCTTGGCGATGACGGCTTTCTGTTCATCGGGTGTCATGGCGGCCAGCTCCAGCAGTGAGTCCTGCAGGTTGACGTTCTGGGCATAGACCGCGAGCTCGTCGAGCACGTCGCTGCGCTTCTTGAGCAGCTTGTAGTTGGGGTAATCCTCGTTGACCAGGGGGATAGCCTCGGCATAACAGGGCTGTGCAAAGTCATACTGTCGCCGATTGAAGTAAATACCGCCCAGGGTGAGCTGACTGATGGCTTTTTCCACACCATTGTTGACGCTCTTCTCGGCAGCCAGCCTGTAGTTCTCAATGGCACTGAGTGTATCGCCGTGGGCAAGGTACAGGTTACCGATCGCGTAATAGATCTGGTCCAGATACACCTTGTTGCGGTCGTAACGGGTCATGCGCTTCAAGGCCTTGACCTCGCTGGCGATGTTTGTGCCCTCATAGACGGCGCTCTGCTTGATGCGGGCATTGAACTTGGTACGATAGGACGAACCGCTGCTGCTGCCCGCCTGCTTGTAGGCCAGATAAGCGTTGTGCTTGTCGCCCACCTCCTCATAGAGCTGTCCCAGCAGGAAGCTCATTCTCACCTTGTCATTGCCCTTGAAGCCCTTGACGGCTTTCGCCAGATAGGGGATGGCCTTCTCGGGTTCCTGGGCCTTGATATGGTAGTCGGCAAAGGCGGCGTTGGCCAGAGCGCGAACTTTCTTGTTGGTGATCTCGTCCAAGTGCACGTGGGTCAGGACGTTGTCGGCCTCGGTGGGCCACCCCATGGCGCAGTAGCACAGGGCCTCACGCACCTGGCATTCCTGTACCAGGTCTTTCTTCCATGAGAAGTGCCTGGTGATATAGCGGAACGTGGCGGCGGCATCCAGGAAGTCGCCCTTCATGTACTGGGCCTTGGCCAGCATGTACCAGGCGTTGTGCAGATAGGGGTTGTACTCGTCACGTGCGAGCCATTCCTGATATTTGGGGTCCTTGTTCTTGCCGCTCTTGCGTTTGGGTTTCTTTTTGATGGAGTGCAGGGTGATGGCCTTCTCCATCTTCTCGATGGTGCGTTCAAAGCTGCCCGACGGCTGCTTGGCCTTGGGGTTGGAACGCGCTTCGGCAGGATGCATGTACAGGCGCTGTGAGTAGTCGTCCTCGTAGCCGTCCATCATGGCCTTCAACTGCTCATCGTAGTTGGTCTTGCCATGAAAATAGACATTGTATTTGGTGGTGAAGGATTGCCAAAAACGAGATCTGGCGGTGTTGGTCTTGTTGCTGCAGGCAGCAAAGATGACCAGCATCGCTATCATCATCAGCGGTATGGCGCGTCGTGTCCTGTTCAAGTTGTCTCTCTTGTGTATTATTGTACTTTATAAACGCTAGAAGTACGGTTTTATTGTTTTGTTCCCAGGTTTTAGGTTCTACGCTTTATGGCGCATACACCATCCCTAAAGCCTATTCTCTGCTGCCAGTTGCAGGAATTCGGCCTGAATAGACGCCGGCATGATAAGACCGCGGTGTTTGATGCTTTGTCCCCAACCCAGCAGATCGCCAGGCTGCAAGGTGTAGAGCACATCACGCCACTGCTCCTCTTCCTCGGCCGTGTAACCGTCCGCCTCACGTCCTGCAAAGCCGTCCAGTTCCTCATCATCATAGTAAATGACCTCCCGCTTGCACTGGCTGACCAGAATCTGCTCGCTGGGGCAGATGGAACGGATGCCGCAGGCCTCGTCGGTGCAGCCTTGGGCGGGAGTAGCATCGCTGGCGTCATTTTCCTCGGTTTCATCGAGGTTTTCGGCCTTATCTGTATGGTAAAATAGGCGGTCGATGAGCCACACGATAGCTCCGCCCACCACCAGTATCGTCAATAACACAATTGCCGGTTTCATCGAGTCTTTTTATGATGTCGTTGATAATCAAACCCCAAAATTACGAAATAATTCTGATACTTGATGCTATTCCCGACGTTTGTCGCCCTTTCCCGGCTTCACATAAGTCCCGATGTCAGCAAATTCAATCATTTCCCTGTCCCCGCGACTGTCCCCATAAGCGTTATCATTTCTTGATTGGAATTGCTGCCTTGCCGCGTTGAACCCGTTTTTAGCCAACGCTTGAAACAGGGGAGAATGTCTGCAGTTTAATTCTTCAGCGGGGTTGATGATGTGGTTTTTAACATATTTTCAGCAATCGAGTGGGGCGAATCAGTTAAATGATGTTAAATGTTGTGAATAAATCCGCTGTTTGGGGAGGTGTCTCTACATTAAATATTGCGTGAATGCGGGAAAATGAGTACTTTTGCGCCAGCATTCGTGAGAGGGGGCTCTGGGCTTCCTCGTTTTTATTATAATAAAATGAACCGATGATAGACAAAACGGCACTTGAACAAGTAATCAACGAGGCGCTCGAGGGCAGCAAGATGTTTCTGGTCACCCTCAAAGTGAGCAAGGATAACATCATCGATGTGGCTCTCGACAGTGACGAGGACATCACCATCGACGACTGCGTGGCAGTAAATGACGCCGTGCTCAACGCGTTTGACCGTGACGATGAGGACTATGAGTTGACAGTGGGCTCCTATGGCATCACGTCGCCGCTGATCATGCCTCGTCAGTACCGCAAGAATATCGGCTACGAGGTGGAAGTGCTCACCGGTGACGGCCGCAAGCTCAAGGGCGTGATTGCCGATGCCGACGACGAGGGCTTCACGCTGACGACGACCGTGAAAAAGAAACTCGAGGGCAAGAAGCGCCCCGAGATGGTCGAGGAACAGGAGCGGTTCAATTACAGTGACATAAAACAAACAAAAAATATCATCAAAGTCTGATAATTCAACATTATGGCTAAAAGAGAAGAAGCGGTTAACATGACCGCACAATTTGCCGAGTTCAAGGAACTCAAGGACATCGACAAGACCACTCTCATCAGCGTGCTGGAGGAGTCGTTCCGCAGCGTGCTGTCCAAGATGTTTGGCAACGACGACAACTTCGACGTCATTGTCAACCCCGATAAGGGTGACTGTGAGATTTACCAGAACCTGGAGGTTGTGCCCGACGGTGAGGTAGAGAATCCCAACAAGCAGATCTCGTTGAGCGAGGCTCAGGCAGACGACGACCCTGACTGTGAGGTGGGCGAGGAGCACACCCGCAAGATTGACTTTGCCAAGTTTGGCCGTCGTGCCATCCTGAACCTGCGTCAAACCTTGGCCAGCAAGATTCTTGACTTGCAGAAGGATGCCATCTACAACAAGTTCAAGGCCCTTGAGGGTCAGCTTGTTGCAGGCGAGGTTTATCAGGTGTGGAAGCGCGAGGTGCTGCTGCTCGACGATGACAAGAACGAGCTGCTGCTGCCCAAGGAGGAACAGATTCCTACCGATATCTACCGCAAGGGCGATGTAGTGCGTGCCGTCATCGAGAAGGTGGACAACACCAACAACAACCCCAAGATCATCGTGTCGCGCACGAGCCAGAACTTCCTGCGCCGCCTGTTTGAGCAGGAGGTGCCCGAGATTCATGATGGACTGATCGTCATCCGCGCCGTTGCCCGCATCCCGGGTGAGCGTGCCAAGATCGCCGTCGAGAGCTATGACGACCGTATTGATCCCGTTGGCGCCTGCGTGGGCGTGAAAGGTGCCCGCATCCATGGTATCGTGCGCGAGCTGCGTAACGAGAACATTGATGTCATCAACTACACCAGCAATCCCCAGTTGCTGATCCAGCGTGCCCTGAGTCCGGCCAAGATCTCGTCGATCCGCATGGATAACGAGAACAAGCACTCTGAGGTGTTCCTTCGTCCCGAGGAGGTTTCGCTGGCTATCGGTAAGGGCGGTCTGAACATCAAGCTGGCCAGCATCCTGACGGGCTACAGCATCGATGTTTACCGCGACGTGGAGACCGAGACCGAGGAGGACATCTATCTCGACGAGTTCAAGGACGAGATCGACGAGTGGGTAATCGAGGCGCTCAAGAATGTGGGCCTGGACACCGCAAAATCGGTACTGCGTGCTCCCCGCGAGTATCTCATCGACAAGGTGGACCTCGAGGAAGACACCGTGGACAACGTGCTCGCTGTGCTGCGTGCCGAGTTTGAGGACTGATCCATCGAGTAGCGGTCATCGCGTATATTAACACATCAACTTCTCACCAATCAACAAAAATCATATAGTAGCCGAAGCATATTGCTGAAAGCCAACAGAGACATAAATGACATTATATGGCGATAAAGATAAGTAAAGTCATTAAAGATTTAAACGTGGGTAGGCAGACCATCGAGGAATTCCTGCACAAGAAGGGCATCGAAATAGACGCCAGCATCAACGCGCGCATCCAGGACGATGTCTATGAAATGCTTGTCAAGGAGTTCAAGCCCGATATGGACCTCAAGTCCAAGTCGGACAAGATGGCTACCGAGCGACAGAAGGAGAAGGCCAAGCAGAACGCAGCCAAGGCTGAATCACATGAAATCAAGACCGAGGTGCCGGTTCAAAAGCCCAAGATCCTGGGCAAAATCGATCTGGAGGCCGCTGGTAAGCCCAAGGCTGTCAGCAAACCTGCCCCCAAGGCCGAAACCCCTGCCGAGGAGCCTGTGAAGACGGATTCTGCTCCCGCCCAGCCCGTTGTCGAGAATAAAGAGCCCGAAACGGCAGCTCCCGTCCAGGAGGTTGCCAAGAAGGAAGAGCCGGCTCCTGTTCCCGAGGTTCCCGTTGTGGAAACTCAGGCCGAGGAGACGTCTTCCCAACCTGCCGAGAGCGCTGAAGACGATAACGTGGAAGTCTTCAAGCCCGTCTCACAGACCGTGGGCGGCCCGCAGCTCAAGGTGGTGGGTAAGGTGGACCTGACCTCGCTCAACCAGCAGACGCGCCCCCGCAAGAAGACCAAGGAGGAGAAGCGCAACGAGCGCATCGCCAAGGCCCAGGCCGAGGGTGCCGGCAAGAAGAAACGCAAACGCATCGGCAAGGAGAAGATCGATATCGAGACTGCAGGCAACCAGGCCGCTTCGCCGTCAGCCAAGAACCGCGGCGGCAAGGACGACCAGGGTGGCAAGCGCGGCAAGGACAAGAAGGGCAACCGCAAGCCCTTGCGTCCTGAAGTCAGCGAGGAGGATGTTCAGCGCCAGATGAAGGAGACGCTGGCCCGCCTCACCGCCAAGACCAGCAAGAAGGCCGCCGCACGCCGCCGTGAGCGCCGTGAGGAGCACCGCGAAGAGGTGCGTGAAGAGGCCGCTCTGGCAGCAGCACAGAGCAAGATCCTGAAGCTCACCGAGTTTGTGACCGCCAATGACCTGGCCATCATGATGAACGTGCCCATCAACAAGGTTATCGCCACTTGTATGAATTTGGGCGTGATGGTGAGCATCAACCAGCGTCTGGACGCCGAGACCATCAACATCGTAGCTGATGAGTTCGGCTTCAAGACCGAGTACACCAGTGCCGAAGTGGCCGAGGCCATCAGTGAGGAAGCCGATGATCCCGCCGATCTGGTACAGCGTCCTCCCGTGGTTACCGTCATGGGCCATGTGGACCACGGTAAGACCTCGTTGCTGGACTACATCCGCAACTCTAACGTGATTGCCGGTGAGGCTGGCGGTATCACCCAGCACATCGGTGCCTACAACGTGAAGCTGCCTAACGGTCGCCGCATCACCTTCCTGGATACCCCTGGTCACGAGGCGTTTACCGCTATGCGTGCCCGCGGTGCCAAGGTCACCGATATCGTTATCGTGATTGTCGCTGCCGACGACAGCGTCATGCCGCAGACCGTCGAGGCGTTGAACCACGCATCGGCTGCCGGCGTGCCCATCATCTTCGCAATCAACAAGATTGATAAGCCCGGTGCCAACCCCGAGAAGATCAAGGAGGAGCTTGCCAACATGAACTACCTGGTCGAGGACTGGGGCGGCAAGTACCAGAGCCAGGACATCTCAGCCAAGAAGGGCATCGGCGTTGAAGAACTGATGGAGAAGGTGCTGCTTGAGGCCGACATGCTCGACCTGAAGGCCAATCCCAACCGCAAGGCAACGGGTTCCATCATCGAGTCGTCACTCGACAAGGGCCGTGGCTACATCGCCACTGTGCTTGTCGACAACGGCACCCTGCACGTGGGTGACATCGTGCTGGCCGGTACCCATTACGGTAAGGTCAAGGCGATGTTCAACGAACGTAACGTGCGCATCACCGAGAGCGGCCCCTCGACCCCGGCTCTGATTCTGGGTCTTGACGGTGCTCCCACCGCCGGTGATAAGTTCAACGTCATGGACACCGACCAGGAGGCCCGCCAGATTGCCAACAAGCGCGAGCAGCTGCAGCGCGAGCTCAGCCGCCGCACCCAGACGCGTGTCAGCCTTGAGGACATCGGCCGCCGCCGTGCCCTGGGTGAGTTCCACGAGCTCAACATCATCGTCAAGGGTGACGTGGACGGTTCTATCGAGGCCTTGAGCGACTCGCTCATCAAGCTCTCTACCCCCGAGGTGCAGGTCAACGTCATCCACAAGGCTGTGGGTGCCATCACCGAGAGCGACGTCACCCTGGCTGCCGCCAGCGATGCCTACATCGTCGGCTTCCAGGTGCGTCCCGCAGCTGCCGCCAAGCGTGCCGCCGAGCAGGAGGGTGTGGACATCCGTCTGTATTCCATCATCTATGATGCCATCGAGGAGGTCAAGAGCGCTATGGAAGGTATGCTGCAGCCCGACATCAAGGAGGAGGTTACCGGTAGCGCCGAGGTGCGTCAGGTTTACCACATCAGCAAGGTGGGAACCATCGCCGGTGCCATGGTTATCGAGGGCAAGATCAAGCGTGCCAGCAAGGTGCGCCTGATTCGCGACGGTATCGTTATCCACACGGGCGAGCTTGCCTCGCTCAAGCGCTTCAAGGATGATGCCAAGGAGGTTACCAGCGGTTATGACTGCGGTTTGAGCCTCAAGTCCTACAACGACATCCAGGAGATGGACATCATCGAGGCCTTTGAGGAGATTGAGGTTCACAAGACCTTGTAAACATGGATTATTACCTGAATATAGGTAGCAATATGGGTGACCGGCGCGATAATCTTTATCGCGCCGTCGTTGCTTTGACGGCGGGCACTGGCGGGTCTGTGGTGTCCCATATCGTCGAGAGTGAACCCTGGGGATTTGACAGCGACAGCCGCTTTATGAACACCGGGTTGTGGTTCAATAGCGACATCGATCCACACATGATGCTTGACCGCATCCACGATATCGAGCGCCGGCTGGGAAGTGCCGCCCACCGCGACGGTGACGGCAATTACATTGACCGCCTGGTAGATATTGACATTGTAGCCATCGATGACAGGGTGATTGATACTCCCACGTTGCAGGTGCCTCATCCCCATCTGGCCGAGCGCGACTTTTTCCTTCGCCCCATGATGGAGTTGGCTCCTAACTGGGTTCATCCCGTTACGGGTCTCACGGCTGCCCAGATGCTTTCTAGGCTTTAGGTTTTAGGTTTTTGGCTGTTTTAGAGAAGCGGATGCCCCTTTAAACTCTAAACTTTGAACTTTAAACTGCTCGCGCCAGCGAGCATTACCTTCCGTAGCCGTTGGCTTTGCGGTAGTGATTGGGCGAGAGCCCCAAATGCTTTTTCACGTATTTTCCGAAGAATGACAGGTTGTCGAAGCCCATTTCGCTGGCGACTTCCTTGATGCTCAGGTCGCTGTAGAGCAGCAATTGCTTGATGCGGCTGATGACGGCAGTGGCGATGAGCTCGCTGGCCGTGCAGTCGCTGTGCTTGCGGCACACGCTGGTCAGGTATTTTGGTGAGACGCACAGCTCGTCGGCATAGGACTTGACGCTGCGGTTCACATTGGTGTTGTCGGCCAGCAGGAACATGAAACGGCGGTAGATGCGATCGCTTTGGCGCAGCATGTCATCGTCGTTGTCCTGGTTGAGGTGACGGTTGATGTTGGACAGCAGGTCGTAGGCAAAGCAGCGGATGATGTCCCTCACTGTCTCGCGCCCGAGGCTCATTTCCTGGTGATCCATCTTGAAGACCAACAGATCATAGTACTTCATCATCAGGTCCACTTCGGTCTGCTCCATCTTGATGACGGGGTTGGCCATGATGTGCATGATGGATTGCAGCAGACTCTTGTTGAAGAAGGCGAATCCCATGTCGGTGCTCATGGCACAGATGACACAGCTGAAGTTCTCGGTATGTTTCACGTTCTCAATCACCATCTTGCGGTCAACAAACAGTGAGCAGTTCTTTTCCAGGTGGTAGGTGACGTTGTTCATGTCGACCGTGAGACGGCCCTCGGTCACCATGACATAGGCGATGAAGTTGACCTTGAACTGTTTCATCAGTCCGGGGATGGACGTGATGTTGTCGGCAAAATAAATTTCGCCATCATTGTACTTAAGGTTGTGGTACACCTGCGGCACGTCCTGCAGGTCGAGCTCGGTAATATAGTGCTGTTGCATCATTCCTGTGCTTTAGATTTAGACTGCGAAGTTATTAACTTTTTTCCATAAAAGCAAGGATGTGACCAGGATAAAGAAAAAGGCCAACGCAGTCAAGACTGCATTAGCCTGGTGCTTGAGTCGGGGTGAGAAGACTCGAACTTCCGGCCTCCACGTCCCGAACGTGGCGCGCTAACCAACTGTGCTACACCCCGAATCTCATTTGAGCGGTGCAAAAGTACTGCTATTTTTTCAAACAGCGCAAGATTTCGGCGAAAATATTTCATTTCGCGCTACAAATGCCCATTCTCTATGCATTTATCATCGTCTTATCAATGGGCGTCGAGCCAGTTGCTGGCGGCACCGTGACTGGCCGTGAGTCGGACTTGTCCCTGGTAAACGCCCTCCATCTCTTCGATAACGATGCGTTGAACGCGATCGAGTTCGCTGGGGATGACGTCAAAGTTGAGTTCGTCGTGCACCTGCAGTATCATCTTGGACTGGATGCCCTCTTGCTCGAAGCGACGGTGGATGCGCACCATGGCCAGCTTGATGACGTCGGCCGCGGTACCCTGGATGGGTGCGTTGATGGCGTTGCGCTCGCTGAAGGCTCTCACCACGGCATTTCTGGAATTGATGTCGGGTAACATGCGGCGACGGCCGTAAAGTGTTGTCACATAGCCCTTCTCGCGTGCCTGGGCGATGCTGCGGTCGATATAGTCCCTCACCTGGGGGAAAGTCGTGTAGTAGCCGTCGATAAGCATCTTGGCCTCGTCGCGCGGGATATTCAGGCGTTGTGCCAGGCCAAAGGCGCTGATGCCGTACAGGATGCCGAAGTTGGCCGTCTTGGCTTTGCGTCGCTCGTCGCCGGTAACCTGTTCCAGCGGCTTGTGGTAGATGCGTGCAGCGGTGATGGCATGGATGTCATGCCCATGGGCAAATGCATCGAGCATCGTCGTGTCGTGACTCAGGTCAGCAACCAGGCGCAGCTCGATCTGCGAATAGTCGGCGCTGAAGAAGACGTTGCCCTCGGCTGGAATGAAGGCGCGGCGAATTTCCTTGCCGTCGTCGGTGCGTACCGGGATGTTTTGCAGGTTGGGATTGGTCGAGGACAGGCGCCCCGTGGCGGTGACGGTCTGGTTGTAGGTCGTGTGGATGCGGCCCGTATGCGGATTGATGAGGGCGGGCAGGGCATTGACGTAGGTGGATAGCAGTTTACGGATGCCTCTCAACTCCAGTATCTTATCCACGAGCGGATGGCGGTTGCGCAGTTTCAAGAGGATCTCCTCGGTAGTGCTGTATTGGCCTGTTTTGGTCTTTTTGGCCTTGGGGTCGATTTTCAGGTGGTCAAAAAGCACTTCGCCCACCTGTGCAGGCGATGCGGTGTTGAACGGCACACCTGCCAGCTCGTGGCACTCGGCTTCCAGGCGGTTCATCTGTTCGGTCAGGGTCACTGAGTAGTCGTTCAGGGCCTTGACATCGATACGGGCGCCAGCCAACTCCATGTTGGCCAGTACCTTGATGAGCGGCAACTCGATGTCAGTCAATAATTTGTATAATCCCTGCTCCTTGAGTGCCTTGTCAAGTTCATCGGGCAGTTGCAGGGTCAGGTCAGCAGCTTCGCAGGCCCATCGGCTGATGGCTTCTGGCGACAGCTGGCTGGGTTTGAGCTGATTACGTCCCTTGGGGCCGAGCAGGCTCTCGGGCGTGATGGCGGTGTAGTGCAGCAGTTCGTAGGCTACCTCGGCAGTGGAGTGACCGCGTTCGGGCTGCAGCAGGTAATGGGCAACGGCGGTGTCATAGTAAGGGGCCGTAAATGGAATGCCGTGGCGGTCCAGCGCGACCATCGTGCGCTTGACGTCGCTGCTCACGATGCGCGTTTGTCTGGCAAACAGCGGTGCCATGGCGCGCAACATGTCCTGCTTGCCGTCGCACTTGACGAAAGCCGCCTCGTGCGGCTTCGCGCAAATTGCAATGCCCAATATCTTGAGCTGCATGGCGTTATCGCCCGTTCCCAACAGGCTGATGGCCACGCGGGGTGCGCCCTGTACGTCGCTCACCAGTGTGGCAGCCTCGATGGGCGAGGTAATCAGGCGATAGTTGTGAGGTACGTCGGCCAGCGACTGATAGATCGGGGCCGCGTCTTGCACGGGGGCGGGTTCATCCAGGTCAAACAGCGACATCTGCTGGCCACGGGCGGCAGGGCGGGAGGGAGTGGCAGCTGGCTCTGGAACGGGCGGAGTGGCGGGTTGTTGCGTTTCGGTGGCAGTAGTGGGGGTATCGTCCAGGCCTGCGTTGGCCTCCCCACCGTCAATCAGGCGCTGGGTGAGGGTACGGAATTCCAGCTCGTTGAAAACCTCGCGCAGGGCCTCCAAATCGACGGGTTTGCGGCTCAGCTTGTCGGCCTCGAGGGTGACGGGTACATCTGTTATGATGGTGGCCAGCCACTTCGACATACGGATCTGATCGGCGTTCTCGACGACTTTCTTCTGCTGAGCGCCTTTGAGTTCATCGGTGTGGGTGAGCAGATTCTCGATGGAACCGAACAGCTGGATAAGTTTCTCGGCATTCTTGGGACCCACACCCGGGCAACCGGGGATGTTGTCGGCGGTGTCGCCCATCAGGCCCAGGATGTCGATGAGTTGTTTGGGGGACTGGATGCCGTATTTGGCATTGACCTCCTCCACGCCCAGAATCTCTTTCTTGAGTGGGTCATAGACCTTGATGTTGGGGGTCACCAGCTGCCCGAAGTCCTTGTCTCCCGTGACCATATAGGTGAAAAACCCCTGTTGCTCGGCCTGGTGGGAGAGGGTGCCGATGACATCATCGGCCTCATAGCCCTCAACCTCAAAGATGGGGATGCGGTAGGCTTGCAGGATGCGTTTGATGTAGGGGACAGCCACCAGGATGCCTTCGGGCGTCTTTTCGCGGTTGGCCTTGTAGGGCTCGTAATTCTCGTGCCTGAAGGTCTTGCCGCCCGGCGGGTCGAAGCACACGGCGATGTGCGACGGCCGCTCGCGCTTGAGCAGGTCTTGCAGGGTGTTGACAAAGCCGAACACGGCCGATGTGTCGATGCCCGTCGAGGTAACGCGCGGACTGCGTATCATTGCATAGAATGCCCTGAAAATCAAAGCATAGGCATCCAGGAGAAGGAGTTTCTTGTCAGGTTCCATAATCGATGGTTATTTTACAGGCCATAAAGATAATCATTTTTTTTCAGTTGCCGGTTTTTCGATTGCCAGTTTTAAGTGACCAACCGCGCCAACAACCCTTGGTTGTTGCCATTTATAAAAATTACTCTTAAAAATGGTGGCATACCCGGGAATTATTGTTACCTTTGCACTCTCATGGCAATTACCCTGACATATCTGCAAGAACAGCTGAGGCCTCATCTCGATGCCCTCAACGAAATTATTGTCAGCACGCTGAACAGTAACAGCGAGTTGACAAACAATATCGTGACGACTTATCTCAAGAACAAAGGCAAGCTCTTGAGGCCCATCGTGACGTTGTTGAGCGCCCAGTTCTTTGGCGGTATCAACGACAAGGCTTTGCAGGGTGCAGCTGCCCTGGAGATGTTGCACAACGCCTCGCTCATCCATGACGACGTCATTGACGAGGCGACAGAGCGACGCGGCGAGCCCACCATCAACAGCGTGTGGAGCAACCATGTGGCAGTGCTTGTCGGTGACTTCTTTGTCACTGGTGCGCTGCGCTGCGGTGTGGCTACAGGCGACGGACGCATCCTGAGCGCGCTGGCCGACATGGGCCGCGACCTCTCGTTGGGCGAGATTGACCAGGTGGACATCGCGCGCAACCACAACATCGACGAGGACACTTACATGGAAATCATCCGTGCCAAGACGGCGTCGCTGTTCGAGTGCTGTGCGGCTGTGGGCGGTTATGCCAACGACGCGCCTCAGACGGCCATTGACGAGTTGTGCCGCTATGCCCGCTTGCTGGGCATCTGTTTCCAGATCAAGGACGATACCTTTGATTACTTTAACGATCCCATCATCGGCAAGCCCACGGGTAACGACCTGCGCGAGGGCAAGGTGACCTTGCCGCTGATTTATGCCTTGCGTCGCGATGATCTGCCCGAGCATGACGAGATGCTCGCGTTGATCAACAAAGAAACGCTCACGGGCGAGGATATTGACCGCCTGGTGGACTTTGCCAAGCGTGCCGGCGGCATCGAGTATGCCTACGAGACGATGCGCCGCCTGCGCGACGAGGCCAGTGCCATTCTCTCACCCTATCAGCCTGACGAGACTGTGGACCGCTTCCGCGACATCTTTGACTATGTCATCGAGCGCAAGCTCTAGGTTTTTAGGCCAGGTTAAGTTACCGAAAAGTGCTCCAGCAGTATTTGATAGCAGGACGTGTCGAGGCCGGCTGTGACGAGGCGGGCCGCGGTTGCCTTGCTGGCCCTGTGACGGCCGCTGCCGTCATTTTGCCGCCCGATTTCCACAATGACCTGATCAACGACAGCAAGCAGCTGACCGAGCGACAGCGTGAGCAGTTGCGCCCCATCATCGAGCGTGAGGCGTTGGCATGGGCCGTGGCCATGGTCTCACCCGAGGAGATTGACCGCATCAACATCCTGCGGGCATCCATCACTGCCATGCATCGTGCATTGGACCAGCTGACGGTGCGCCCTGAGGGCATACTAGTGGACGGCAACCGTTTCTTCCCCTACCACGACATTCCTCACACGACCATCATTAAGGGTGACGGCAAGATGCTGAGCATTGCTGCCGCATCAATCCTGGCCAAAACCCATCGTGACGAATTCATGCGCCAGCTCGACAATGAATACCCGCAATATGGCTGGGCCCGCAACAAGGGTTACCCCACGCCCGACCACCGTGCCGCCATCGCCCAGCACGGCGCGAGCCCCTATCACCGTCACACCTTCCAGCTCCTCCCGCAACCCACATTATTTGATTTGTAAAAATAGAGACGCAAAATCTTGCGTCTCAAAGTATGCATGGATCTCTTGACCGGAGATGCAAGATTCTGCATCTCTACATTAGAATGCTTTTCTCAACGACTTCCCAACAAAAAAAACAGGGCCCCAAACGGGGTCCTGTTTTTTTATTGACGGAAACGATAATTACTCGTTTGCGGGCCAAGTACCACTCAGCAGGAAGTCAATCAGAGCGGTAACATCGCTGATGTTGATATCCTGATCCAGGTTGACATTAGCATTTGCCTCGTTGATTACAGTAGCAGGATTCAGCAGATAGTCAATCAGGGCGGTTACGTCGCTGATGTTCACTGCCTTATCGTTGTTCACGTCGCCACGGAGACCAGCGGGAGCTGCAGCCTCGGTCATCTCAGTGATGTAAACCTGTGCTGCGCCGTAGTAGATGGTAACGATACCGGTAACGTCATAGGTCTTGCCTTCCTCAACCTCGGGAATGGTAACATTGAAGCTGTTGAAGATAACCAGGCTGTCGGTAGCGTTGTAGAAGCGCTTAGCGTTATCAGCATCGGGGAGCAGGGTGAGACCCTTCATGATGATGTACTCGTTTACGTTGTCGTTGGTGACCTTAGTGCGCTCATAGGGAGCAGCCTCGCGGGTGTTGGTGCCGTCGGGCTCAACGCCTTCAGGATTGGTGAACTCGGGAACGTCATTGTAGATAGCGTAGGTTGCGCTCCAACCGTCGGTCAGAACCTGGCCGTTCTCCAGAGCGTTTTCCAGACCCAGGTCACCATAGATCATACCGCTGGTGCCCTCGGTGTCGCGGATCCACAGGCGGTTACCCCTCTGATAGGTAACAACCATCTCGTCGAACATGGTGAAGGTAGCATTCTCGGGCAGATCATAAACCTCGGCAATGCTGTTCACGTTGTGCTCCTCAGGAACATAACCCTCAATGTTGATGATGTAAAGCTGCAGGTTGGTGTTGTACTTGCCAATAGCGCCCTCTACGGTATAGTTACCCTCGGTGGTGGGAACCTCAACACTGAACTGGTTATACATGACCATGGTAGTGCCATCCTCGAAGTTAGCGGTGACATTCTTGCCGTTAACGGTGAAGCTGGTAATATTCTTTACCATCACATAGGCGTTCATCATATCCTCATCCAAGGCGGTAATTACTTGAGGTGCAGCAAGAGCAGTGTTGGTAACACCGCTAGCGCTCAGGTTAGCAGCATCAGTGTACTCGAGCAGACCCCTAAAGGTGGTCTTGGTAGCGGTCCAGTTCTTGTTCAGAACCTGGCCATTAGTGAAGGTACCATCGATAGGGCCATAGATCAAACCGTAGCCAGAACCGTCGCGCAGCCACAGATACTGACCCTGTTGTGCGGTAACAACGGCGTCGCCAGCAAAGGTGAAGCCAGCGCCGTCTTCCAGTTCATTAGCTTGTGCCAGGGTAGTGATATCCTGAGCGGGCTCGTTCTTGGTGTAAGTAGCGCTAACTACAGTGCTCTCGATCTCGCCCTTAACGGCCTTGGCCTGCAGGGTGGTGGTCTCGGTGAAGGTCAGAGCAGTGGTGTACTCGGTCCAAGTCTCGCCATCGGTGTTGTACATCACGGTAGCGCCCTCGGCGTTGTTGGTGATCTCAACGGTGATGCTGTTATCGAAGTTCTGAGTAGCGGGGATGCTGGGAGCAGCAACAAAGTCGGTGGGAAGTTCGCCGTCAACATACACGCGGATCTCGGTAGCGCGAACCTGGTCGAGAGTAGCGGTGAAGGTTACGTTCTCGGCGCTACCGATCCAAGTACCCTTCTTGCCCTCGTAGCTGTAGTTGCCGTTGTTGTCATTAACGGTCAGACAGCCAGGACCATACTTAGTGGTACCATTAGCGATGCAGTCAAACTCGATGCGGATGATGTTACCAGCGGTCGAGGTGAAAGCAATGGTCTGGTTCTTGTAGATGCGGTAGTGACCGTTGATCACACCCTGAGAAACGGTGAAGCTGGCACCAACACGGTTAACGGTGTACTCAGCAGCGGTTTCAAAGGCTTCGTCGTCTGCATAGTTGAAGGTGATGCAGGTACCGGTAACGGGAGTGTTCTTGGTGTAAGTAGCGCTGACTACATTGCTCTCGATCTCGCCCTTGACAGCCTTGGCATAAACCGTGGTGGTCTCGGTGATGGTGAAGGGAGCGGTGTAGTCGTTCCAAGCCAGGCCGTCGGTGCTGTACTTAGCGGTAGCACCCTCGGCGATGTCGGTAATCACTACCTCAAACTCGTTGTCAAAGCTCTGAGAAGCAGGCAGCGTGGGAGCACCTACGGTCTCAACGGCCTCGCCATCAATGGTGACAACGATCTGGGTAGCACGAACCTGCTTGTTAGCGGTGAGCTGGAACGAAGCAGCATTGCCAACCCAAGTGCCAAGATTACCCTCATAGCTGTAGCCGCCGTCGGTGGAAGCAAAGTGGCCGGGGCCGTTGCTGTTGGTACCACTAGCGGTGCAAGTGAATTCAACCTTGGTGATGTTGCCAACGGTTGAAGTGATGGTGGTGGTTGAACCAGCATAGAAACGGTACTGTGCAGTTGCAAAAGCTGCATCGGTGCAAGAGATGGTAACACCATCTTTCGTTACTTCGTCAGGCGTTGTGTTTTCGGACGTTGAACCGAGGTCGGTACCGGCGGTAAAGGTCACGGTCGTCTCTGCCCATGCCGACATAGTCAGCAGGACAAGCGTGAGGAGAGAAAATAATTTCTTCATAAATGATTGTAATGAAAAAGAGTTAATTAAATATGTGAATAAACAAAAATGTTCATTTTGAGCGCTTTAGATGAGCGAGGTTCATTTCATGCCGCAAAGGTACTGACATTTGGCGAGATGTGCAATACTTTCACGGGAATTTTGAGGCGGGGCAAGAAGAAAGAGGCCCACGCGTGTGCGGGCCTCTTTCTTTAATGATAATGATGTCTGTTGCGACGCTTAGCGCACGATCTTGGTGATCTTGGTGCTGCCGTCGCTGTAGCGGGTGACAACAATGTTCACGCCATCGAACGGCTCTTCGCTGGTCATACCCTGGACGTTGATGTAGGTCGTGCTGACCACCTCGCCGTAGTAACGTACCTCGCTCACGCTGGTAGCGGGTTCGGGCGATGAACCGGGGGACTCTGAACCGTAGCCGGCTGCGTCGCCGTTGTCACGGCTGCCGGGGATGTGGTCGACAGCAACGCCGTCCACCACGTAGTAGAAGCGCACGAACACTTCCAGGTCATCGGGGTCGATAGATTGACCGCCGGCAAGGACATCCAGAGCTCCGAACATGGCATTGGCATCGTCAAATGTCCAATCGTCGGTGGGATTTGTCCTGCCCACCTTGTTTTTCTTGAAGGTGATGGTCGTGGGGATGTTGTTCTCCTTGTCGCCGTTGATGGTGGCGATTTCGACTCCGTAATAGTCGTTCAACGGGTCGTTGACGTATCCGCTCCAAACGCAGATGGGGCCTACCTTGTCTTCGTCGCTGGTATAGGCACCCTCAAGGTGCTCGCCAGGATAGGCGCTGCCTGGAACGCCGTCCACCTTCTTGTAGTTGCGCAGCAGGCCGTTTTTGCTCTTGACAAACACGCGGAACATGTAGGGTTCAAATTCCACGGTGTTTACGGTAGGCATGGTGGCCATGCCCTCGATGTTGTCGAGGATGTAAAGGCTGGCGGGGCCGCCCTCGGCCGTCCAGTTCACCGAGTTCCACTGGTTTGTTTGGCGCTCGGCGACGGTTGAGTTGCCGTAAGGCTGCTCAATCTTGGCCACACCGGTTTTCAACACGGCTGCACCGTAGCTGTTGTGGATGGGGTTGACCTCATCATATCCCACGCGGTCATGCCCCATGGTCCACACGACGGGGACATAAGCCTTGTAGCTGTTGTATTCTCCCGTGATGGTGTCGAGGTCGAATTGAACGTACTCGCCAGGCTCGTAGATCTCGCCATAGTTGTACAGGCCCTTGAGGGTCTGCTGGTAGTTGCCGTCGGTGGTGCGTTGCAGCACAGCTACCCAGTTCCACTCGCCATTGTCTTCACGCTCGATGGTGTAGAAGAAGGGTGCCGACGAAGGTGAGAGCTCAATGCTCATGGCCGAGTTCATCACGTTCATCTTGAGGCTGCCGTCAGTATCGTTGTCGATCTGATTCAGCGAGTAGAAGCCCTGGCCCTGTGAGGTGAGGTTTGAGCTGGTGTGCAGCACATAGGCCTCGACCGAGTTAGAACTCTTGTTGCCCTGTTCCAGCGTGTAGTCATACAGGAACGGGTGGCTGTTGTCGTTGGGAATCTCTACCGAGAAACGGTCAACAAGCATCAGGTTCTTCAGGTTGATGGGGGTGGTGGCAGTTGCCGGCTGGGGATCCAGCAACTGGAAGCCACTGCCGATGATGATGGTCAGGGTAGCCTCGTCGCTGAGGGCCTTGCCAGCCTCTTGGGCGGTAGCGACGGCCGTAACGGTCTGATCGTCAACACCGCGTTCCATCGTAATGGTGGCCGAGCCCTCGCCGGTAGCGGTCTGTCCATCGACGGTCAAGGTCACTGTGCCGTCACCCATTGCGGTGATGATGACGGCGTCGTCAGTGGTCTCGTAGCTGATGAAGGGCGTGGCGGTCTTGATTCCGACACCCCTGAAAATCAGCTGTGCGGCCACAGCGCCATTAAGGGCCGTCGTCACATAGTGGAATCCGGGTCGCGTGCTGCTGTAGCTATAAGCATAGCAGTCATAGGCGGTCACGGCAGGGTTGACAGCGATGGGACTGTTGCTGGCGGTTTGATTGTATTTGTAACCGATCCAGATCGCCTTGGTCTCGTCAGGCAGCTGGAACACAACGGGTTCGTCAAGATAGAACTCGTGCCATGCCGAACCGGTCATGGTCACTGGTGAACCGTTGCTCGACGGCAGGTCCCAATAATAGAGGTCATCGATATAATCATTAAAGCTCAAACTCTCGATCTGGAACGAGTAACATGACACGGTGCCGATGGTCGCGAACCTGAAACCGACAATCTCCTGGCCGATGTATTGTTCGACCATTGACCTGGGGATTTCGGTGCTAACTTCCACCTGGCCGGCGCCGGTGACATCATACAGGCTTTTGCCGGTCGTGCTGAAGTCGTCGTTGGTGTATGGGCCAACGTAGAACTCTCCTTCCGAGGCCTTGATCTGGGCTGGCGCTTGATGTACGCTGGAATTATGCGTACGGGAGCCAGATTTGTTGACAGCCTTGTAGTTGATTGTCGGAGTACCAACTTGCGCATTAAGCGACAGAGTGAGCAGCGTGAATGCCGCCAATATCATAATATAGATCTTTTTCATCGCTTATTGTTTGTTAATCAGTGAGTTGATAATGTCATCGAGCTGAGCGCCATTCGGGAAGTTCGGCGAATTATAGTCCTCATTGTAGTCGAAATAGGTGATCTTGTAGCGCACCTTGTTGTCGGAGTCAACGGCAAATTTGATCTTGGCGACAGCATACTTGCCGTCGGTGCTGTTGCGATACAGGATGAAGGTATCGTTGCCGGCCATGATGCTCTTGCGGGTGATACCGTTGGCGATGTCGTTCTCGGGCTGCAGGTAGTTGCGGTAGTAGTTCTTCTCAACGTATTCACCCTTTACATTCTCGATCACGAAGTCGCTCTCGAAGTGGTGGGCGTTGAGCTGCATGAAGTCTTCATAGCCTGGGATGATGACTGTCACCTGGTTGCTCATGGTGACGAAGCCGGGGTGGGCGCTTGCTGTGGGCGAGCCCTGGACGATGAAGGTCAGCGTGTAGCTGTGTGTGCGCTGTTCAAACTGCTTGTCGAGGCGCAGGTGCGGCCTGAAGTCCGTGCAGTTGCTGATGGTCTGGACGGGGACATTGGTCTGGACACCGGTTTCGGGGTCGGTCACCACCTGGTAGACCACGTAGGTCTGCTTGACGGCGCTGCCCGCCATCTCGTTCAGCGACGAGGTCCAGTCGAGGTCCACGTTATAGAATCTGTTGTTGTCCACCTTGTTGGCTGCAGCTTCAAGGCTGATCAGGTACAGACCCACCTCGGGCGCGTGTACGGTGTCATAGACGGCAAAATTCGAGCCAAAGTAGCTGTAGTTCAAGTTCTGGCCATACCTATTCTGATAATAGGGGAACGGGCTTCCATTGTAGTTCGTGTAGGGGTTCTGATCACGGCCGTCAATCTCAAAATTCCTGGTATAGATGCTGCCATACAGACTCATCTTGTACTGGTAGGTGTAAGTGTCTTTCCACTTGAGCAGACGGTAGTCGGGAATGAAGAAATTCAGGCTGTTCATGGCATAGGCCGTGTTGCCTTCTTTTCCTGCCATCGAGAAGTAGTGCTCGTTTTGCAATACCGACGAGCAGTCGTGCTGCACCTTGTAGATTTCACCGGCAATCATCTTGCTGTAGAAGTCGGTGATCTCGTCGGTGCCCAACTTACCCGTAGTGGGGCTGAACTGCTCGAACATCTCCTTGAAGGGCACCTGCTCGCCGTAGAGCCTGCCGTCGCGCTGTTGCAGCGTCTGTATCCAGGCGTTCTTCTTGCGCGCCTGGCCCTTGCTCAGGAAAAAGAAGCGGTTGTATTCGCCTGAGACGTTGAACACGGTGCCGACGTCCTGTCCCTCGCCAATGCGCAGGCCATCGGTCAACAGCTGTACTGATTTGATGTTCTTGCCCAGGTAGTTGATCAGGTCGGCCGTGTTGTTAAAGTAGCTGTCATTGTCATGATCGTCATCCAGCTCGGGCTCCAGCTCCAGCGTGTTCTTCACTGCCACTACCAGGGCAGTGTAGCCCTCTTCGGTGGGTGCCACAACGTCGGTGGCGGGATTGGTGTTCTGGGTCAGGTTCCAGCCGCCAGTGATGGGGCCGTAGTAAACGGGATCCTCGCGGGTGATGCCGTCATCGGCATAGGCGCTGTAACTCGGGCCGGGGAAGCGCTTATCGCGATACACAAACCTTAGCAGTTCATAGATTTGATACGGGTCGGTGGCTACGTCGGTGGCCTTGCTGGTGCGCACGCCCTGTCCGTCGCCGTTGTCCCATGTGTAAGTCAACGCGTCATAGTAGCTCTTGGGCTTCACCGCGTCGGGACCCGATGCTGCAGCCGCGCTGTTGGTCCAGCCCACCATCAGCAGCAAGCCTAGCAATAGAGTCGATAGTAATTTCTTTCTCATCATGGAAATATTATGTTGTTAGTTTTCTACACTATTCCTACCACCGCCCATGCACCGCAGTAGACCCGTCAATTCACTCTCGTGCCCCACATCCCGTCCGGGGAGGGGGAGCGCGAAAAGTTATTAACAGCCTACCGTTTTCGGTCGGTTTCCCTCATGGGAGGTAACAGTTTATGGGCGCAAAAATAATCAAATTTTTGTAAATGACAATAAAATCCGCAAATTTTTGTTAACAAGGGCCCCTGTCAAACAACTGATTAGACTGAAATTTCTGATCGCCGGCCTCCCTGATTCCCTTAACGGCCAACCCCGGTTTTCTTTATCGGCGAATTACACGAATTGAACGAATAAATCAGCGAAATCAGTTGTTGGAAAAAAGTTGTTCAAGTTGTCGTCATAATCGAGAGCGGATGCCATAGTATTTATTGTATTTATTGTTTTCCCTTTAGTTGTTGTTGAGGTTGGAATCGATGTTGCCGTGGAGTTATCGTGGAGGTATAAAAGAAAACCAGGGGACGCGCCGTCGTCGGCGACCCCCTGGCATTTCTAACTGTGGTTATGAAAAATTACTATGAAACAATTATTCCTTCATTATTTTCTTTTTTCAGTCAGCAGTTTTCTGGTCCCCTTAGTCCCTGGCAGGCTGATGCCAACAAGGGACTAAGGACCAGAAACTTACTTTCAACGTACGACCTTGCTGATCGAGGTAGCACCATCGCTGTAGCGGGTAACAACGA
This sequence comes from uncultured Prevotellaceae bacterium, assembly GCA_900318535.1. Classification (GTDB taxonomy): domain Bacteria; phylum Bacteroidota; class Bacteroidia; order Bacteroidales; family Muribaculaceae; genus Sodaliphilus. The sequence continues at coordinate 31,545 of ONKU01000004.1, forward strand.
TGTTCACGCCATCGAACGGCTTGTCGCTCTCCATACCCTGGATGTTGTAGTAAGTGGTGCTTACTACCTCGCCATGGTAACGGATCTCGCTCACTGCGGTAGGAGTCTGCTTGGCTTGTGCAGCGCCCTCTGATGCATGGAACATGGGCGTCTCCTTCTCGCCGTCGGCCCTCAGCATGAAGCGGCCGGCCTCGATAGGCTTACCCGTTGACCTGTAGTAGAAGCGGACGTAAACCGTCAGATTCTTTGCATCGATCGTTGCACCCTCAGATGCAAGGGCATCAACAGCGCCGAAGATGGCATTGTTGTCATCCTGATTCCATGGTTGATTATTTGAGCCGTTATTCGAGCCACCAGGCCTATCTACCTTGTTCTTCTTAAAGGTGATAACACCATTATTGGACGTGGTAAACTCGACACCATTATTTGGATCTTGTTTGATGTTACCATCCTCATCGAACTCAATGTATTCGCTCCATACGCACCACGGACCCGTTGTGGAGCCTTCTTTTGCGGCGATGACGTCATTGCCATTCTCGTCGGTCACGGTCTGGAAGTGACGTAACTTGCCGTTCTCGCTCTCAACGAAGATGCGGAACATGTAGGGCTCATACTCGATGTTGGTAACATCGGTGCTGGGCAGATAGCCATCAGCTTTGACTTGGTCCAGCATGTACAGGCGGCACGTCTCTTCCTCTTCACCAACTTTCACTTTCCAAGTCGTATTCCAACCCTGCTGAGGCTGAGCGTCAGCACTCAAATTAGCCACCTTGCCGACAGCGGTTGCCCAGACGGGTGAACCGTAGGTGTTGTGCAACGAGTCATCAGCAAAGTAGAAGCGCTCTTCAGCTCGAGAGGTGATGAAGGGAACATAGGTCTTGTAACTCTCGCCATAGGTACCAACTGCGGGGATACTGTCGTAGAAGTGGTGCTCACCGGCATTGTACCTGTGACCACGCTGGTCAGACCTGGTGAACATCTCCTGGTATACGAAGTTATCGTTCTGCAGGTTAGAAACGAAGTAGGTCGAGTCGGTGTCAATCTTAGGCATCACAGTGTTAGAACTCAGGACTGAGTAGTAGTATGCGGCCGAGTTGGTGGCTGACAGGTTCATCTGCAAGTCAGCGCTCATGACGTTAAGCTCAAGTTTGCGAACGGTATCGTTCTTCACCTCAGTTTCGGTATAGAAGCCGTCAGCTACCGAAGCGGTGTGGTGAACGGGCACCTCAACAACACTACTGCTCTTGGCCTTCGCAGCCTCACTGGTGGGATCCACACCCTCCTTGGGCTCATACTTGAGCACGTAGGCGTAGCGGGCGGGATGGTCGTTCTTGGAAACGTTCACAGCGAACTGGTCGATGATGGGCAGAGCACCCAAGCGAACCACCTTAGGCGCATCGGCTGCAGCACCATTGTCAACCACCTTCTTGTAGAGTTGGATGGGCGTTTGATCGCTGTTATAATAGCGGAAGCGAGTTTGACCTGACTGTGGATTGAATTGCAGCCTATAGCCATTGCAAGTGATGGTAGCATTAAGCTCATTGACTGTGAACGAGTTCACAAAGTCAGAGGTTGTACTCTGCTTCAGACCATTCTTGCTGCCGGTATGTCCGATGTAGTAACCGCTGATGCTCTTGATGGAACCAGCCGAGAAGTCGATGGTAAAGGTTGCATTGTCAACCAGCGAGCTGGAAGCAATCTCATTGTGAGCAATCGTGACGTTGATGTTGTTATTAACAGCGTCGAGGTTACCAGCATTACCATTGAAGGCAACATAATTTCCGCTTTCATGTTGACTGTCCTGATTGACGATGAGGTACTCACCATCGGTAAGGTCGCTAGAACTGGTCACTCTCACATACTTGTACTTTTTGCTGTCGACTTTCCAGGTATAGTTCTGGGCATTTTGTTTATTGTCGGTAGCATTCTTCACATTCTGTGAGTGATCATTAACTGCGATATAGGTGATGTTACCAGCGTCACCAAATCCGTTGATGACAACCGTCAGCTCCTCATAGGTGTTCATCAACTCGGGGATAGCGATATAGCCGCCACCCTCCAGGTAGTAGTAATCATCGCCATAATCCTGGATCCACCTTGAACCAGGCGATACAATCCAGCCTTCAGGCAGATTGCCGTCGGAAACCTGCCAGTGAGCTACGCGGTTTGCATTGTTAATGATGTTGTTCTTGTAAACACTGATTTCCTTAAAGTTAACGGCATAACCATTGGGCTGGATGATAACGTCACCATTGCCCTTGATACGCAGGTCACTACCGGCATTGTTCATCGGCATACCCAGATTGGCATAGGAATAAGCGTTGTCGATATCAACGGCAGGTTTTACAAGCTCATGATTATCATTATATACAGCAGGCTTCTGGAGGTGGTAGTCTTCAACTTCCTGATTGGGTGCAAATGTGAAGCCATAGCCTACCCTCTTGCCGTCATGGCGATCCGTGAAGGTAAGCACACCCACCTTGTCCTGGTTATTGGGTGTTGCTACGTTATAGCGCCAGAGCGTGAACTCGTTTTCGCCAGCGTTGATGCGATCGGTGGTCAAAGCCTTCTCACCGTCATCATCGCTAGCCACATGCAGGAAGTTGCGGTAGTAGTTCTTCTCTTCACCGAGATTATTGCCGATTACGAAGTCACTCTCATAGTGGTCGAGAACGAGCGCGAGGAAGTCGGTCAAGCCAGGAATAATCACGTCATCGACGTTACTATATGCGACAAACGAAGGAGTCTCGCCCTCATCAGGCGTGGGATAGCCCTTGATGATATAGGTGATTGTGTAGCTATTAACATCCTGGGGCACCTGATAAGTGTAGCTTGTCTCGTCCTTAATGGTTTTCAGGAGCGTTTGTACCTCTCTGATTTCTCCAGTGGGGTTGCCTTCGGCATCCTTAACGACCTCGTAAGTGATGATGTAGATCTCATAGGTCTGGGGCACCATGTCACCCGTCATTTCGTTGAGCGACGATACCCAGTTCAGAGTCACGTCATAGTTTCTCTTGCTCTCATCATTGGCATCATAGTCCGATGACTTCTTAGCGGTAGCTTCGAGAGAAATCTTGTAGATACCAATCTTGGGAGCGTAGTCAGGATTGTACTGCGCAAAGTTGGAGCAGTAACTGGGAACACTGATCTGTTGATAGTTGTTGTTTCGGATTCTATTTCCATTTACATCCAGATAGGGGTTCATGGTGCGGCCATCAACAGTATAGCCATACCCCCACTGATCTTGGTTGGTCCAATACAACAGGCGGTAGTCGGGAATAAAGAAGTTCAGGCCCGACATGGCGTACTCTTGCGTACCGTTGTTGCCTGACATGGAGAATTGGTGACCATTATCAATTACCGAGGCGCAGTCGTGTACTACACTATAAACGTGACCGCTCTGCATCTCATTGTAGAAGTCGGTAATCTCGTCACCCTCACCACCCGTCGTGGGGCTAAACTCCTCAAACATTTCCTTAAAGGGTGCACGTTCACCCATGGTGCCATATCGTGGTTCTAGAGTATTGGTGACGTAGCTGTCCTTCTGTCGGGACTGTCCCTTACTGAGGATGAAGAACTTGTTGTAAGTTCCGGAGCAGTTAAACACGGTACCACTGGTGTGCTCAGCAGCATCACCGATGCGCAGACCGTCGGTCAACAGCTGAATGGAGAATACGTTGTTCTTAAAGTACTGAATGATTTCAGCTTTGGAGTTCAGGAATGAATTCCAGTTTGTGTTATCATAATTAGTATATGATTTGGGAGCCATCGTGGTTGTGTTTTTTACTGCCACAATCAGCGCGGTGTAACCCTCCTCATAGGGAGTGATTACTTTACCTGGCTCATATGTTTCGCCTGATTGAAGTTTGGCATCCCAACTGTAATCTGTCCAATTTTGATAGTTGGTTACAGTCGTAGTTTTTCCGTTAACAGTTATATCACATGAATAATATCGACTACTATAGGTCTTACCATTTATGACCACTTGGACATTGTCTGTTCCATCTAACATTTCGGCAGGGATTATGATAGAACCGCCCTGAGGTATGTTACAGGAATTAGCACTGTTATAACCGTTTGAATCTTCATCAGTGAAAGTGGTTCCACCCTGTGAAGGATTGAAAATCCAACCTTGAGGCACATTGACACCGTCTCTTGTATACTGCCAACTGGTCAATTCTGTGCCGTTACGCGAAATGGTAATGGATCTGAAATCGAAATTGCCACTCTCGAAAACGATTGTTAGGTTGCCATCGTAATTATAAGTATCGCTACTTGGAGCAGAGATGTCCCAGCCACCCCCGATGGCACCGTAATAAACAGAGCGTTCACGGGTTGTTCCATTAGCCTGGTAGGCAGTGTATTTGGGTCCAGGGAATGCAGGATTACCATAGACGAACCTGAGGAGCTCGTACATCTGGTAAGGATCGGTAGCCAAGTCGGTCGACTTGCTAGTACGCACGCCTTTACCATCGGTGGGGTTCTCCCACTCATAGGTCAGCGCATCATAGTAGCTCTTGGGATACACAGCATCCGGGATGTTATTCGGGGATGACTGTGCCAAGGCACTACTGGTCCAGCCCACCGCTAGCAGCAGGCCGAACAACAAAGTTGTTAGTTTCATTTTCATAATGATAAAAAATTAGTTAAATATATATAAAACTGTGTTTATAGTTTTTTAACTTTAAGGTGCTCTGGCTGTTACGTCACTTGCTAAGTGAGCGGGTCACGTGGCAATTGTTTCATAGTCCATATCCTTTGAGTCGTGGATGGGCTTGGAAAAAGGCTAACATCCAGATACATTTCCTCCTCAATCTAGTCAGATCAATATCCTTTAACGCGGCAAAACTACATAATAATTTTGGATTGTACAAAGAAAATAGGCAAAATCCTCTAAAAAAATGCGTGTTAAGCCTTATCGGGTATTTTTTCGCCAGATAAGCACAGCAGCCATCAGGCTGCAAAACGGGCTCATTAATCCTACTGATTCTGACCAGTTTACCGCTCCTTCCGCCCCCGTCAAACAACTGATTATTCTGATATATCTGATTGCCTGCGCCCAAATGCGTTTGTCGCACACATGACCGTGCTGGCGCGCTGGAAATTAAAAGAGAATTATTTTGAAATTCTGATTTGTTTAATTTCCTGCCCGCCAGGGCGGTTTATATTACCGACGATTGATAAATCAGCGAAATCAGCCGTCAGAAGAAAATTGTTCAAGTTGTACAAGTTGTCGTCAAATCCATGTGTGTGCGGATGCCCTAGTATTTATTGTTTTCCCCTTGAATTGTTGTTGTCGTTAGGGGTATAAAAAAACCAGGGGACGCGCCGTCGTCGGCGACCCCCTGGCATTTCTAACTGTGGTTATGAAAAATTACTATGAAACAATTATTACTTATTCCTCTTTCGTTTTCATTTTCAGTCAGTTGGTCTCTGGCCCCCTTAGTCCCTGGCAGGCTGATGCCAGCAAGGGACTAAGGACCAGAAACTTACTTTCAACGTACGACCTTGCTGATCGAGGTAGCACCATCGCTGAAGCGTGTCACAACGATGTTTACGCCGTCGAACGGCTTGTCGCTCTTCATACCCTGGACGTTGTAGTAAGTCTGGCTTACTACCTCACCATGGTTCAGGATTTCGATAACGCCAGTGGGAATCTGATCGGGAGTGAACTCACTCTCAACAACATAGTACATGGGTACCTCGTCGTTATCTCCACGCAGGCGGTTAGGAGCGCTAGCCTTCTTGGTCTTGTAGTAGAAGCGAACGATGTACGTGGGCTTGGAATTTACAGGAGCACCAAATACCAGGTTGTTGTTGTAGGCGCTGGGACCATTGCCGTTATCGCCAACGGAACCATAAGTGAGGCTGCACTTGTTGTCTACAGGAGCTTGATTAATATCCCAGTAGATCTCCTCGGCTTGCAGCAATTGGATGTCTGAACCCACGGGGCCATCGTCCACGTAGCGGCCAGTAGCCTGGTCAATCTTGAACTTGCGCATGTCGTCACACTTCACCCAAACACGGAACATGAAGGGCTCATAGTCAGGATTGGACAGTTTCGGAACCGAAATCTTAGGCAGATAGCCATCGAGATTGAGCAGAGCTCTGTAGAGCGTGCAGTTCACGTCATTCTCACCATCGTTATAGGTCCAGGTTGACCAGATACTATTAGATGACTGTTCCACCTGACCAGACAGTTCTACCTTGCCGACGCTGGATACCCAGATGGGACCACCATAGGAGTTGCTCAGGTGGTCGTCCTCATAGTAGCGGCGGGCAATACCATCGGCAGTAATACTGGGTGCATAGCTGATATAGTTTTCAGCAAATACGCCAGTTGTGACGTCATTGCTGTTGAAGTACTCGACCGTACCAGCGGGATAAACATAAGCATCATCTTCGACATACAGCGGTGAAGTCACTTCTATCTCACGATAGTCACCAGCAGAGCGGCGGAACAATTCTGAGAGCATGTTCTTCTCAGGTTCGGGTACTACATTGAGACCGCCCTGGAGTCGAACGTATTGAGGAGTGGGGTTGGCAGCGACGGGCAGATCCAGCGTCACGTCGGCAGACATCATGTCGATATCCAGACTGCGATCTTTATCGGCCATCACCTGTTCCTCGGTGTAATAACCATTGACAACGGCCTTGGTGTGCAGCACGGGAACGTCAATGCTACCGCTCTCTAATGCGTCACCCTCCTGTGGCTCATACTTCAGCACATAACCATACTTCTCGGGATGCTTGTTGTCCGAGGGAATATCCACGTTAAACTGGTCAACGATGGGCAACGCAAGGCGCAACAGACCACCCTCAACAGGACCAGCCTGCTCAGCGAAGGTAACAACCATGCTAATTATGCGCACTTGGTTATAATTACTTCCTCCACCAGACTTATTGTTGGTGAAGACAATATTGTCTGCACCTGTTTCACTTGTCCACGTTCCGTTAGAGTAGGAACCAGTGTTAACGCAGTAGTCACCCCATGCATAATTACTATTATATGCTGTGACGAAGGTAAAATCGATGCTCGTAATAGTTCTGGTGGAACTAATCGTCATCGTATTACCACTATAGATACGCACAGCAGTACCACTATTGTAGTATGCAGGAGGATTATTAGCCGAACCTTGAGCAAAGGTCATATTCACGTCACCAGAAGTGATAGTCCGTCCATCAAGGCTGGCTTGGTTGGTAAGACCCAGCTGGCTAAAGGTGATTGTCTGGCTCTCGGGGGCACGCATGGGAGCGTGGAATGCATTGGGAGACAAACTATTCCAAACATAAGGATCGGTTTGCGGTGTGTTGGCGATGTTCTTAGGCACATCATTGACCGTAATCTTGGCGGTATTGGCGCCATCGGCATAGGCTGTGATTTCGACAGTCAGATTGTTGTAGTTTTCGTTGTTCAAGATGTTGGGAATGTAGATATAACCACCACCCTCGATGTAATGAACGTTGTCGCCTGCATCGGTGGTGTGGGCTACCCAAACAGAACCGTCAGATATGCCCCAGTTTCCAGGCAGGTTGCCGTTAGTCCAGCTTGTGATAGTCTGACCATTATTCTTAACAACAATTCTCTTGAAGTTCACCCAATAGCCATTGGGCCAGATTACGAGGTCGCCGTTACCCTTGACGCGAACGTAACCCTGATCAGGAATACCCATAGCAGAACGCTGGTATTTATTTTCCTTGATCTGCTGTGTCTCGTCGACATAATTAACAGTGTAACGAACCTGCTGTGTTGTCGGCTGGTCGAATGTCAGCGTAGCGATGGGAGTCTTAGCTGCTGGTGCTGCTGCATCGTAGCGGTAAACGTTGAAGGTGTTCATGCCGTTGCTTACCTTTGAAACAGTCAGACCGTCACCAACGTCGTTAGTCACGAGCATGAAGTTACGGTACCAGTTCTTCAGTTCGGTAGTGACAAAGTCGCTCTCGAAGTGGTCCAGATCGAGTCCTACGAAGTCGGCCCAACCAGGAATCACTACGCCATCGGTGTTACTCCAGGCGATGAATGAGGGATGATCACTGTCGTTGGGTTGACCCTTAATAATATAGCTGATGGTGTAACTGTGCGCGAACTGTTCTACCAGATAGGAAACAGTGGTCAAGCCAGTTTTGCCATCGGTGATACCCTCGGCAACAACATATTGCAGCTGTCCATTGTCGTCATAGTAATAGACAGTGTAGATCTGGGGTACATCACGGCCAGCCATCTCGTTCAGCGATGACGTCCATTCGAGAGTCACTCGATAGTTGCGGTTACCGGCTGTGTGGTCTTGTGCTACTTCCACAGCCTCGGCATGCAGGTGAATCATATAGATACCCACCTTAGGGGCATACTGCTGGTTGTACTGGGCAAAGTTAGCACAGAAACTAGGCACGTCACGGAAGGTATTGCCGGTGGCGGCGTTGATGTAGGGGTTCATCGTACGACCATCAACGGTATTATTGCTATATCTAGTTTCCCAGTACTTCAGGCGGTAGTCGGGAATAAAGAAGTTCAAGCCCGACAAGGGATAGCTAGTCGTGCCCGTATTGCCCGACATCGAGAATTGGTGATGGGCATGGATTACCGAGGCGCAGTCGTGCACCACGTTATAAACGCTACCCTCCATCATCCTGCTGTAGAAGTCGGTAATCTGAGATCCGCCCTCGCCCGAGGTGGGACTAAATTCCTCAAACATCTCCTTGAAGGGCACGTCTTCACCCATCAGGCCATATGTATTCTGCAAAGCGATCACCTGGGCGTCCTTCTGGCGGGATTGGCCCTTGCTCAGGAAGAAGAACTTGTTATAGGTACCATCGCAGTTAAACACGGTGCCACGGCTGAAATCATCGTCACTACCGATGCGCATACCATCAGTCAACAGCTTCACAAAAGCGACATTATCCGTGAAGTATTGGATAATTTCAGCTTTAGAGGTGAAGGTTGAGATTGCATTGTTGCTATCGTAGCCGTTGTAGTAGTTATATTTATCAGTAACAGTTTCATTATTCACTGCTACAACCAGTGCGGTGTAACCCTCGGCGCTCGGGGTGTAATAGTTCTCATCTTGTGTTGTCGTACCATTAACCGTCCAAGTGTAGGAAGAAGTACTTGAACTAACAGCAATCGTGGTGCTGTTGGCATTATTGACAGCAATCGTTCCTGCATAGTTATTGTCTCCACTCCTGGCTTCAATGACGACTTGCACATTCGGGGAATTCACATTCTGCAATAAACTGGAATTGAGCGTGATAGTGCCATTAGTTGTGTTATTAAAATGGAGTTCTCCGTTATTTGTCTGTGCATTATTACCAATCGTCATACCACTTGGGGTTGTACCACCTGCGGTCCAAGTGAAAATCTCATTTCCTGCCGACAGGATTTTTATCGATTTGATATAGACATAGTGGTATTCAGTAAAAATAAGCCAAGAGGTACTGGTTTGGTTAGTCACATTAATAGTAATGTTACTACTATATGTGGTAGTGGAACCACCATTGATGTCCCATCCACCGGCAATGCCGCCGTAGTACACCTTACGTTCACGGGCGTTACTGTTGGAGTAGGCCGTGTAGGTGGGGCCAGGGAAGCGCGGGTCCATATAGACCTGCCTCAACAGTTCGTACATCTGATAGGGGTCCTCGGCCACATCGGTGAACGCACTGGTGTGCGTCTCGTTGTTGGCGTCGGTCCACGTGTAGGTCCAGTTTTGCACCTCCGAGGCCTTGTAGGTGGCCTCTTGGGCAAACGCACTACTAGTCCAGCCCACCGCTAGCAGCAGGCCGAACAACAAAGTTGATAGTTTCATTTTCATAATGATTCAAAAATTAGTTAGATATATATACTTAACTTAAATAGTGATCATTTTGGTCATGTCGACTGCAGGGCATGCTGTCTGTTACTGGCTTGTTGAACATACGCTTGGGCTGGGTCTCATAGTAATTTTTCGATCGTGATCCCGTGCAAATCCAGCAAAAGAACATCCAGTTAGCGGCGCATCAGGCCGTTTCCTCTAGTCGATAAACTTTTCCAATGTGCAAATATAATATGAACTTTTTGAATAATGCAAAAACCATGAAAAAATCATGCAAAAACTACCAATTTCCATATATTTTTGCAAAAACTATGAATTTCGGTTATATAAACTACAAATTTCGCGAATTATACCAATTTGGCATCCGCGCTCCTTACAACACAACGACTAAGACAACTACTAAAAAGGAAAACAATAAGTACAATAAATACTATGGCATCCGCGCTCTGTTTTAAAACTACGGATTACGCGAATTATACTAATTTGGCATCCGCGCTCTGCTTTATAAACAGCGAATTTCGCGAATTAAGCTAAATAATTAGTCTAATTCGCGAAATTCGCTGTTAAATAATGTGCTGCGGGGATCAGCGGGTCTCTTTCTTGGCGCGGAGGCAGGAAACGGCCAGGAAGAGGATCAGTGCGATGTACATGACGATGGCGAGCCAGTTGCTGGCGCTCTCGCTCAGGGGACTGACGTACTTGAAGCCGAAGAAGATCATGGCTGCGCTGACAACACCCATGAGGGCACCACCGGCGATGAAACCGCTGGCGAGCAGGGTGCCGCGCTCCTTGCGGGCCTTGTTAACGGCTTCGTCCTTGCTGCGGGTGCCGACGAACCAGCTGATGATGGCGCCGACGAGCAGCGGTGCATTCAACTGCAGGGGGATGAACATACCCAGCGAGAAGGGCAGGGCAGGCACCTTTAACCAGTTGAGCAGCAGGGCGAGAATAGCGCCCACGCCGTAGAGTAACCAGGGAGTTTCGCCACCCATCATCAGGGGCTTGATGACGGCTGCCATGGCATTGGCCTGGGGAGCCACCATGGCGTTGGGGCCGGTGAAGCCGTAGGCCTTGTTCAGGATCATCATCACACCACCGACGGTGGCTGCCGACACGAGGGTGCCGACGAATTTCCACGTCTGCTGCTTGGCAGGCGTGGTGCCGATCCAGTAACCGATCTTCATATCGGTTACCATGCCGCCGGCCATCGACAGGGCGGTGCAAACGACACCACCGATGACCATGGCGGCCACGATGCCCTTAGAACCCTCGAGGCCGATGGCGACGAAGATCACGCTGGCCACGATCAGGGTCATCAGGGTCATACCGCTCACGGGGTTGCTGCCCACGATAGCAATGGCGTTAGCTGCCACAGTGGTGAACAGGAAGGCGATGACCAGCACGACGAGGAAGGCCACGATGGTCTGTAACAGGTTGTGGATGACGCCGATGTAGAAGAACACGAAGGTCACCAACAGGGCTGCCAGCAGGGCAAACACGAGGACCTTCATGGAGATGTCACGCTGATGGCGCTCGACCTGCACGTTCTGGTCCTGGCCCTTGAAGGCCTGTCCGGCGAGGCCGGCAGCGTTCTTGATGACACCCCACGACTTGACGATGCCGATGATACCGCTCATGGCGATACCGCCGATGCCGATGTAGCGTGCTCCGCCGGCGAAGATCTCGTCAGGAGCCATCTGGGCAAACTCGGGATTCATACCCATGAGGGGCACGATGATCCACCAGATGAAGGCACTACCGGCAAAGATGATGAAGGCATAGGGCAGGCCGATGATGTAGCCCAGGCCCAGCACAGCGGCGCCGGTGTTGATCTTGAAGATCATCTTCACGTTGTTGGTGAAACTCTCCATGGCGGGGATGGCCTGAGTGGTGAGCACCTCTTTCCACCAGCCGAAGGTTGAGAGCAGGAAGTCGTACAGACCGCCCACGATGCCAGCGATGAGCAGGGGACGGGCCTGGTCGCCGCCCTTCTGGCCGCTGACGAGCACCTGGGTGGTAGCGGTGGCCTCGGGGAACGGGAACTTGCCGTGCATGTCACTCACAAAGTACTTGCGGAAGGGGATGAAGAACAAAATGCCCAAGCAGCCGCCCAGCAGCGAGCTGAGGAAGACTTCGAGGAAGTTGACGGTGATTTCGGGATACTCGGCCTGCAGGATGTACAGGGCCGGCAGGGTGAAGATGGCACCTGCCACGATGATGCCCGAAGCGGCACCAATCGACTGGATGATGACATTCTCGCCCAGCGAGTTCTTGCGCTTGGTTGCGGCGCCGATACCGGCCGCAATGATGGCGATGGGGATGGCAGCCTCAAACACCTGTCCCACCTTGAGGCCCAGATAGGCTGCGGCGGCACTGAAGATGACCGCCATGATCAGACCCAGCGAGACCGAATAGGGCGTGATCTCGGGATACGTCTTGTCGGGCTTCAGGATGGGGACGTATTTCTCCCAAGGCTTGAGCTCGCGCGCGGCGTTCTCGGGCAGCGACATCTCGTCTTGCTGTTGTTGAACAATGATTTCTTCGTCTTTCATAAATAAATAATGTGGTTTATAATTTGTTAGGATAGTTTTAGACGGTTATTAAACTGCGAAGATAGACAAAAATCGCTATCCTGTCGCCATGAATGGCGGTAAATTTTGGTTTTTTTTGTGAGATTGGAGTTTTTGTTTACCTTTGTTGTCAATAATCAAGGTAAAAAGATGAAAATAAGGAGATTTTTTCTGTTAGCTGCCATGGCCAGCCTGACGATAGGGGCGATGAGTGCCCAGCAGAGTAACGTCATCTGCAGCGAACAGGTCGCCCTCGAGAACCTGGCGGCCTATATCGACACGATGCGCACTGCCGACCCGCACGTGAAACTGTTCTACACCAATCTGGTGAACAATCCGACGCACAGCTATCGCATAGAGCACCATGACGTGGGCTTCAACGGTTGCACGGGCCGCGTGGACGAAAAGGTCGTCCTGGCCGACGGCACAAAGCGCGACAACGTGTTCATTTTCAACGAGCAGGGCCTGCTCACGCAGTCCGTCATCCAGGGCAGCAAGGGCAACAAGACAACAGTGAATTACACATACAGCTACGACGACGTGCTGGGCTTTGCCCTGAAGCAGAGCAAGAGTAAGAACCAGACCATCGACTATGCGCCCATCTACGGCGAGCACGGCTACCGCGTGACCATCAAGGGCAGCAACGGCAGCCGTCAGGACTACACCTTTGACGAGCAGGGGCACCTGACCAAGCGGGTGATTACCCCGGCCAAGGGCGCGAAACGCACCTTGCTCTATCAGGGCGGCTATGTCGTGCGTGAGGAAACGGGCGGCAAGGCCTTCCGCTATCACTACGACTTTGACACCGCGACGGGCAAGAAATTCCTCATCGCCATCAAGGAGCTCAAGGGCACCGACGTGGTGCACGAGCGCACGTTTGACTACGACATCGACACCCACGGGCGCTACACGCGCGTGCGCGTCGCGTTGGACGGCAAGCACCAGATGACCATCACCAGGAGCTACGCTCCTTGAGCTGTTTTACACAATAAAAGTGGCGTGTTTGTCGTTTTTATGGATAAACGACGTGTTTCATGAAACGGATTCTATATATGATGGTGGGCCTGATGGTGACATCGGCGGCGTTGTCGCTGGTGTCGTGCAAGGGGCCTAAACTGAAGGATGCCGACGAGGCCTATGACCGCGGTGAGTACTTTGATGCCGCGACCATTTACCGCAAGCTCTACAACCAGTATAACCGCAAGGAGGACCAGTGGCTGCGAGGCGAGCTGGCCTTCCAATTGGGCATGTGCCACCTGAAGCTCAACCAGGGCAATCGTGCCGCTGCGGCGTTCCAGAACGCTATTCGCTACGAGTATGAGGACACGACGCTCATGCTGCGTCTGGCCCAGGCCCAGCAGCGCGAGGGACAGTATGCCGCTGCCATCAACAGCTACAACGAGTATTTGGACATCGCCCCCGACAGCTGGGAGGCCAAGGTGGGCATCCGGGGCTGTGAACTGGCCCCGCAATGGAAAGAGGAAGGCTCGCGCTACATCGTCAAGCAGGACAAGATGTTCAACTCGCGTCGAGCCGACTATTGCCCGATGTATCTGGATAAGAACCAGGAATATATCTACTTCACCTCGACCAACGAGAAATCCACGGGCGAACTGCGCAGCGAGATCACCGGCACCAAGAAGGGCGACATCTACTTCTCGAAGAAGGACGAGAAAGGCAAGTGGTCGCGCCCCGAGGTGGTGGATGGTGGACTCAACACCGAGCATGACGAGGGTGCCGCCGCATTCTCGCCCGATGGCTCGACGATGTACCTGTCGCGTGCCGTGCGCCAGGATTGGCCCACAACGGTCGAGATTTACACCAGCAGCCGCAGCGAGGCCAAGTGGAGCGCTCCGCAAAAGTTTGAAATCACCGCCGACACGTTGAGCAACTATTCTGATCCTTTCGTCAGCCCTGATGGCAACTGGCTCTACTTCGCCAGCGACATGCCCGGAGGACAAGGCGGCACCGACATCTGGCGCATCAACCTCAAGGACAAGCACGGTACCCTAGAGAACCTGGGTCCGCAGATCAATACCAAAGGCAACGAGCGCTTCCCCAACGTGCGCACCGACAGTCTGCTGTACTTCTCCAGCGACGGCCATCCCGGCATGGGCGGCCTGGACCTGTTTTTGGCCACATTGCAGCCGCGTGACGAGAACGACCGCACGGCCATGGACCGCTGGGTCATCGAGAACATGGGCGTGCCGATGAACTCGGCTGCCGATGACTTTGGCCTCACCTTCGGCACCGGCGAGAGCGGCTTTTTCTCGAGCAACCGTGGCGATGCGCGTGGCTATGACCACATCTTCAGTTTCATCAAGCCCGACCTGCAGATCTGGATTTCGGGTTATGTGGTGGACAAGGACGATGAGCCTGTTCCCAATGCCGTGATACGCATCGTGGGCGATGACGGCAGCAACCAGAAGACCGTCGCCAAGCCCGACGGGTCGTTCCGTTTCGACCTGCAGCGTGGCGTGAAATATGCCATGATGGCCGGCGCCGAAGGCTACCTCAATGCCCGTCAGGAGTTTGAGAGCGACAGCACCGAGGAGGATGCCGAGTATAACGTGGATTTCATCCTGGCTGCAATGTTCAAGGCCCAGATCATCGAGAATATTTTCTACGACTTCGACAAGGCGGTGCTGCGTGACGAGTCTAAACTCGCCCTCGACAGCATGGTCATGCTCTTGAAGGACCATCCCAACATTGTCATCGAGATGGCGTCGCACACCGACCGCGTGGGCAGTGCCAAGTACAACCAGGGCCTGTCACAGCGGCGTGCCCAGAGCGTTGTCGATTATCTCATCGCCAACGGCATTCCTCGTGAGCGCCTCAAGCCCACCGGCTATGGCGAGTCAAGGCCCAAGACGGTGACCAAGCGCATCCACAGCCAGTATCCGCAGTTTGAGGAAGGTGTGACCCTGACCGAGGAATTCATAAAGACCCTGAGCAAGGAGGATCAGCAGGCGGCCGACCAGGTCAACCGCCGCACCGAGTTCCAGGTCATCGACACCACCTACGAGTACTGATACAAGAAACTTGTAGTCTTGTTGACAACCAAGGCAACAAGAACGACAACAATAACAATATCATGGCAGATATTACAATTCAAGTTCCCGAATCAGAATACAATTCAATACTGCGACAGGCTGTCGCAGTTATTGACAAAACACGCAACATAGTGGCCGCCAGTATCACGTCGGCAATAGGATCTGCGCATTGGGAACTTGGCAAATTGTTGCATGACAAGAAATTAGAGAATAAACACGGAAGCGGTGTCGTGAATCGATTGTCCATGGATTTGAAAGAGCGTTTTCCGCAGATGGGAATGTCGGCACGCAACCTGTGGGACATGAAGAAGTTTTATGAACGGTTTTGTGACAGTGATCCAAAACTGCGACAGGCTGTCGCACTTTTGCCATGGGGACATACTTTGAAGTTGATGCAGAAGTTCGGGAACGATGATGAGGCGATTCTCTATTACGCTCAAGAAACTACAGCTAAAGGCTGGAGCAGAGACTTGTTGACGAATGCTATCAGCATGCAAATGCACTTGCGTAAAAGCGAACCGACAGACAATAACTTTGCTCTGACATTACCGACAGCTCAAGCGCAACTAGCCGATGAGGTATTCCGTAGTAGCTATAATCTCGGTTTCCTTGGTGTTCGCAATCCGATTCTAGAAACGGAACTTGAAACGAGGCTTGTCAATAAAGTGAAGCAATTCTTGTTGGAGTTGGGACGAGGTTTTACCTATATTGGTAACCAGCATGAACTTGAGTATAATGGCAAAGTCAGTCGAGTGGATATGCTCTTTTATCATCGTGGATTGCGTTGCCTTGTCGCCTTTGATTTGAAGATTGGCGAATTCAAACCCGAATATGCGGGCAAAATGAACTACTATCTCTCGTTACTGGATCGTCTTGAACGGCGAGACGATGAAAACCGCTCTATTGGAATCATACTTTGCGCAGAAAAGGATAAAGTTGAGGTTGAACTGGCTCTGGAAGATATAGGTAAACCTATTGGTGTAGCCGATTATCAGCTGATTATTCCGCAGGAAGAACTGAAACGAGTCATTGCTGACGAGGTTGAAGCGTTCGGAAAAGAGGTGCCTTACCGAACTGAATTACCCTTGTTGGACAGCGAGCATAACAATGATGAGAATTAATGATTAATAGTAATTTACTGAAATGAGACGACTTAGAGCCATTTTGCTTATCCTTATTTCCTTATTATATCTCGGAGCGATAGCGCAAGAGCAAAGAACAGATACAATTATTCCAAAGTTCTTAATCAATGGCTATTTTTTTCGTGAGTTGCCAGAACTCCCAGATGCCACACCAAGTTGCACACGACTGAAAGATTCAGAAGGGAACAAGGTACTTGCCATTGGACTTGATGTCGATTTACCCGAATCTGTCATCAAGCAGGCAATACCGCGTGAACAAGTACGCAATGCCGATCAGTTCCTGAATGGTGCCAATATGATGGCAACGATGTTGGAACTGGCTCAGGCAGGCGTAAAGGAAGATGGTACTTTCTACTCACCTAAGGCTGGTGAGCCATTCCCCCCATTTAACGAAATTGATTTAGACGGGCGCAGATGGACCAATGACAGTGTAAAAGGTCATGTGATGGTGCTCAACCTGTGGTATTCAGGCTGTGGACCGTGCCGTGCCGAAATGCCTGAACTGTCAACGTGGAAAGAACAGTTCCCTGATGTCATGTTTTTTTCTGCCACCTACCATGATGCCGAGGTTGTACAAAAGATAACCGAAAAACACCACTTCACTTGGACACACCTCGTTGAAGCCAAGGATATGATGTCTTGGATTGGGACCGAAGGCTTCCCCTTTACAGTGGTTGTCGATAAAATGGGAATTGTCCGCTATGCCGTTCATGGCACAAGCCCGGAAATACGTGCCGTCATCATTGCTAAAATAAAAGAAGCAGAAGGAATATAAAATTGCGGTTAGCGGCCGATGCAGTAGTAGGTGAAGCCCAGGTCCTCGAGCTCGTCAGCGTCATACACGTTGCGGCCGTCGATCACGACAGGCGTTTTCATCAGGCTCTTCACCATTTGCCAGGCGGGGATGCGGAACTGTCGCCACTCGGTGAGCAGCAGCACGGCATCGGCGCCCTTGACGGCATCATACATGTCCAGTCCGCAATAAACCGAGCTCCAACGGCGCTTGGTGGCGTTCATGGCGACGGGGTCATAGACGCGCACGTGGCAGCCAGCCTCCATGAGCAGGTTGATCGTGTCGATGGCAGGAGCCGCGCTCATGTCGTCGGTTTCGGGCTTGAAACTCAGTCCCCACAGGGCTATGGTCTTGCCCTCGAGGTCGCCCTTGAAGTGGTTGTTCAGTTTCTTGAACAAGATGCGCTTCTGGCGGTTGTTCACGTTCTCGACGGCCTTGAGGATTTCCATGTCGTGGTTGTGCTCGGTGCCTATCTTGATCAAGTCGTTGATGTCTTGGGGGAACAGCGTGCCGCCGTAGCCGCAGCCGGGGAAAATGTATTTGGGGCCGATGCGGCTGTCAGACCCCACGCCGTGGCGCACCACGTTGACGTCGGCGCCCACAATCTCGCACAGGTTGGCAATCTCGTTCATGAAGCTCACGCGGGTAGCCAGCATCGATGTGGCGGCATACTTGATCATCTCGGCCGTGCGCGTGTCGGTGTAGATGACCGTGCGGTTGTTGTGCATCAGGATGGTGCGGTACAGGCGTTCCATGGCCTGCCGTGCGGTGGTGGTCTCGGTACCGATGACGATGCGGTCGGGTTTCATGAAGTCCTTGATGCCGTTGCCCTCAGTCAAGAAATCGGGGTTGCTGGCGACGTCAAACTTGATGTCGACCCCACGCTCTTCAAGGGTCTCGGTGATGATTTTGGTGACTTGCAGGGCCGTTCCCACGGGAACCGTCGATTTGATGACAAATACGGTGTATTGGGTGATGTACTGACCGAAGTCCTTGGCAATGTCCAGAATGGGAGTCAGGTCGGTCGAGCCGTCCTCGTCGGCGGTGGTGTCGATGGCGCAGAAGACAAAATCCTGGTTGATGAAACCCTGTTTGTAATCGCTCAGGAACGTGAGGCGCTTATCATTGACGTTCCGGTTGATCATGTTGTCCAGACCCGGCTCGTAGATGGGTATCGCACCATACACGAGGCGGTTGATCTTTTGGCTGTCACGGTCCACACAAGTGACGTTCACACCCAGGTCGGCAAAGCAAGTTCCGCTCACCAGCCCGACATATCCTGTACCTACTATTGAAACATTCATAGTTTACTGTTTTCTATAAGTCTTTTCAGGTTTACTGATGCATTTAATTTGCAAATATACGAAGTTTTATTAGAAATTTCTTGCCAATTTCATTAAAATTTGCTAAGTTTGCGATTTCTAACGTGAAATGAGTCGTTGTAAGGATTGAAAATCAATTTGTTTAACCAAATAAATTTCTTTACACTATGAAAAAGTATTTAGCTGAAATGGTCGGCACGATGGTCCTCGTTTTGATGGGCTGTGGCGTTGCCGTGAGTCTGGGTTGTGATCCCGTTAACAACATTCCCGCTGTCGTGGGCACGGCATTGGCTTTTGGTCTCGCAGTTGTTGCCATGGCCTATACCATCGGCGGCATCAGCGGTTGCCACATCAATCCCGCCATCACGCTGGGCTGCTTCCTGAGCGGACGCATGAGCGCCAAGGATTGCGGCATGTACATCCTGTTCCAGGTGATCGGTGCCTTTATCGGCTCGGCATTGCTCTACCTGCTCACCACCAACGTGATGGGTATGGACGGCACGGGTGCCAACGACCTGCAAGAGGGCGTTTCGGTCATGGGCGGTCTGATGGCCGAGATTATCTTCACCTGCGTGTTTGTGCTTGTTGTGCTGGGTGCTACCGCCAAGACTAACGGCGCTACCAACAACTTTGCCGGCCTGGCCATCGGTCTGTCGCTGGTACTTGTGCACCTCGTGTGTATCCGTTACACCGGCACCTCGGTGAACCCCGCCCGCTCCATCGCTCCCGCCGTCTTCCAGAGCGGCACAGCATTGGCTAACCTATGGATCTTCATTGTCGGCCCGTTCATCGGCGGCGCTTTGGCAGCCTGCATCTGGAAAATCATCGACTGCAACTGCTGCTGCAAGAAAGAAGAGAAAATCGAGGAATAAACATCTTGCTTTAGATAACAAGCTGGCGGTTCTTTCGTGTCACATTGGCCCCAAGAACCGCCAAATATTATCATGCCGATTCAAAGCATTAGGTGATGCATAAGCCCATCGTGAAGATATCAAATCAGATGATACATCATGTACCCTTTTTA
Source organism: uncultured Prevotellaceae bacterium (assembly GCA_900318535.1). Taxonomy (GTDB): domain Bacteria; phylum Bacteroidota; class Bacteroidia; order Bacteroidales; family Muribaculaceae; genus Sodaliphilus. Next base: position 51,258 of record ONKU01000004.1, read on the forward strand.
AGACGGCTGGTGCTTGTCATGCTGCTGTGCTGCAGTGTGGTGCAAAGCAGGGCCGTGGAGAATTCTCCCCATCAACTCAGCAATCCGCAGTGGCTGCAGTTGCCGACCGATTCACTCTCGAAGTTAGGTGGCTATTACTTGGACAAGCGTAACATCCCCGACAGCGCTTACCTGTGCTTCAGTATCGTCATTGACCGTTACCATGAGAACCAACTGAAAAAGGAGGAACTGAAATTGGCTGCTCGAGCCATGCACGACATGGGAAATCTTTACATGAATGTCTATTATGATTACATGAAAGCCAACACCTACCTGCTGATGGGGCAGGACTTGGCCATGAAGTGCAACGATTCGATTGATATCCCGCTTTTTTCTAATACCTTAGCCAACCTATATCTATCCAACTCGGTGTTGAGCCCTGAGAGTACCGATTATAAAGCGATTATCGGACTGTACAAGAGGGCGTTTCATGATGCTGTCAAAGCAAAGAACTGGAAAGCCTTGCCGACGATTTGTGTTAATGTCATGAATGTGGCTTTTGGTGAAGACATGCTTCCCATGATCGCCGGGGAAATAGAAGCCTACAGCCAACTGGAAATGCCGGATACGGTAATTCGTCATGATTACAGCAAGGCCTTATGTCATGGCATGCTTTTATGGCAACAAGGCGAGCAGGAACCGGCGATCGAGACGTTTAAAGCCTTGCCCGTTTCCCACAATCTTCCCCGGTATAACCAGATAGAGTTTGAATATCTGAAGCATGAAATCCTGTATCATGCGTTCTTGAAACGTAAAGACCATGCATCCACTCTGCCCGAAATCCAGGCGATGGAAAACCTGGCTGTCCATGAGAACTTGCCCGATTGCCTGACCGATGTTTACCGCTACTATTACCTATTCTACCGCAGTCAGAACAACCCGGCGCTTGCCGACAAGTACGAACTGTTGTGGCATCGCCAGCGGGACCAGGTCATCCAACAAACACATTTCAATGACATGAAGGATGCCGAGTTCATGATGCAGATGGGTAAGAAAGATGAGCAGATGCGTAACCAACGCCGCACACTTCATCTGATTGAAGTCTTCGCCCTATTTGCTTTGTTAATGATTGCCCTACTGGCATGGCTCTATCGACGTGTTCAAAAGAGCAATCGCATTCTCTATCAAAATAATCTGGCCCTGCTGGCAGCCGATGAAGAACGCCGACGCTCTCAGCAGCAAAAAGCAACTGCAAAATACGGCAACAATCTGCTGGACGAGGACACGATGGATGAACTGTTTGAACGCATCAGGCAATTGATGGAAACCTCCGAAGAAATCTATAAGGAAGACTTCTCAGTCAATAGATTAGCCGAATTGCTGGGTGTCAAGCAAAACTATGTATCCCAAGCCATCAACTCAAAGTCGGGAAAGACTTTTACTTCAATGCTTGCTGATTACCGTATCAAGGAAGCCTGTCAACGCATGAATGATATAGTGAACTATGGACATTATTCAATAGAAGGTATCGGCAAAAGCGTCGGCTATAGTTCAAGACCTTATTTTGTCCAATTGTTTAAGAAAATCACGGGCCTTACCCCGTCCACCTATCAAAAGTTAGCCCGTGAACGCACCTCACAGGATGTTCAAAACATACAATCATCAAGGGATTAAAACAATAATTTGTGTAACAAAGACTATGTTTTACCTGGTTAAGTGACGCTCTCGACTAAAAATTGCCAATGTTGGCAATCTTTAGGAGCAATGGTCTCATCTATAGGCTCTCCATGCAACTCTAACAGGTCTTAGCAGCACATTTTAACAAGAATACTGTGCGTTTCTTTGTCCGTTTTTGCAGGAACGGACACTTACAACATACAATCTGGCTACACATATCTTCACCTTTCTATACTTTTGCGACAAGCAATTCATCTTTTTTACTAACCTCTAAATAACTATGATTATGAGAAAAATCCACACGACAAAACTGTTGATCAGCGCATGGATGCTGATGGTGGGCTTTGCTGTTCAGGCACAGGTCTATACCGAGTTTAACATGACGGGCAAGAAACCTGCAGGCGTGCAATATACCCAATCGGGTATGGACTTGAACAAGATGGACAAGCACCAATACGGCTACATGACCGTCTATACGCCCAAGCAAGAACTCAAGGCTCCCAAAAGGGCCGAGCCTGGCGAGGTGACCTTGACCTTTAACCTGGTCTATGACCCTGCAGTGTTTATGCCGCCTTTTCAAGGAGTAACTATTATTAATGCGAATTATCAAAATGGTGCATGGTGGGAGGGCGAGGATATCGTCACTGCGACAGTCCCCACGGGAACCTACGATTTTGCAGTGCTATTTCAGTCCATGGAGAAGGGCGACCAGTATTGGGTTATCCGCGAGCAGGTCGAGGTGACCAAGGATGCTACCTTCACCCTCACACCAGAGGAAGCCACTAACCACATCTCGTTTGTCAATTACGGCCCTGACGGAAACGTGCTCAAGCATGCCCTGTGGGGAGGCGAGTTTGACGAAGAGACGGGAGAACAGATTATTCTCGAAGAAGGAGATGTCGAGGTCACCAGTATTCGCAATGCCGTTTACCTGAAAGGAGTGGGCTCTTTGGGCTCCGGCGGTACCCAGGTTGTCGGCGCTTTGCCCGAAGAGTTGTGTACTATACCGTTCGGCGAGTATTATGTGAATGATGTCAGCGACCGTTGTCTCTTCACTCAGTCAAGGACTTGCCATAATGGCCCCGAGTTGTGGTACTTGAGTTATTTCTCGACCGACGATGTGAAAGTCGGCGTGCTTGAGAACAACCCTGAGGACTATGTTTTGTGCCAGGAAAACTACCAGTTCTCGCCTCATGGCCAAGGGGAACCAGGCTATGGTGCCGGTATCACCGTTTATAATTTGGTTGACGGGAATTTGTCAAACTGGGGAACGCTGAATGGTGGCTGGATTGCGCCAAAACAGGGTGATACTTATTCAATTGATGTCTATAACAGTATTCCGTTTGAGAACCCCAATGATGAGGGCCTGAATCTTTTGGTAGGGAATCAGTTTATAGACTACTACGGACTTGTTGTACTACCATGGGGAGAAGAATACTATGATGTCGTTGGCAAGACAATTTCCGCGCCCTATGCCATTGAGAACGGGCAGCAGGTATTCCACAATATCGGCCATTTTATTGATGGTTTCCCAAGTGGCAAGACTGGAACTCTCACCGAAAATGGAATAAGGCCACAAGTATTGCCATCTCCTGCAGCATTTACCTATCCTGCCGAGGAGCGTTTGGGTATCGTTGGTGACAATTGCCCCATCAATGCCGTGAATGTCTTGAGTTTCTATAATGAGTATCAAGGTGATGTGATGAATTTTGGCAACAATTATGTGGGCCGCTATGGCGAGTCGCGCCAGTGCGATGATGCCGAGGTAACCCAGAGCATCAAGTTCAACGGCGAGGAAATCGAAGACCCAGCCAACTGGTCACCCGACGGCAAGGGTAACTGGGAGTTCACTGTCACCAACACCAACATTGTGGTTGACGGGCTGCAAGGCGAGAACAAGACGGTGGTCTATTTTGACCAAACCAACGAGGAAAGCACCTGCCCTGGCATCGAGATGCTGCACTTCCGCAGCGCGGCCGGCATCACCGACCGTTTTGCTACCGCAACCGATGGCACGATGGAGTTTATGGGAGGCGCCTTCAAATTCGTTTACTATCCTGACTTCAGGAATGGCGTCTATGAATGCCAGCCGATGGAGGTCACGGTAGAGTATTCACCCTATGGTGAAGAGAACTGGAGAGCGTTGGCCGTTGAGGAAGTGCCCGAACTGTTCCAGATGCCGGGTTGGGGCTACTTCTATCGCGCTTCACTGGCCGACGTGACGGGCAAGGCCACCCAGGGCTGGTTTGACGTGCGCTTCAAGTTGCAGGATGAGGTCGGCAACTGGCAGGAGCAGGTGGTGAGCCCTGCCTTCCGCATTGACAACCTCGTTGCAACGGCAGTCGAGGAAGTGGCCGCTACTACTGCCCGCGAGGTGGCCCGCTACAGCGTTGACGGTCGACAGTTAACCGCACCGCAACCGGGCTTGAACATCATCAAGATGTCGGATGGCACTTCCAAGAAAGTGTGGGTGAAGTAACCGCACTCAAGCGCAATACGACAATTTATCATTAACCCAAGGCGGCAGGAATGTTATGTTCTTGCCGCCTTGATTTGTCGATATAAAAGTAAAAAAACGTGAATTATTTGTTGGTTTTACAAGGAATTTATAATTTTATGGCGTGAAATTATGCAAGAGCGAAATCGTATTATTCATTATCATATTAAAGAGTTATCACAATGAATTACAAGATTATCGACATTGAGGGTATTGGGGACGTTTATGCACCCAAATTGATTGCCGAGGGCATCGAGACTGTTGAGCAGCTGCTGGATGCTTGCTGTGGTCCTACTGGACGCAAGTTGATGGCCGAGAAGACCGGCATCAGCGAGAAACTGATTCTCAAGTGGACCAACCATGCCGACCTGTTCCGCATCAACGGCATCGGCCCGCAGTTTGCCGAGTTACTCGAGGCTGCCGGTGTTGACACCGTGAAGGAATTGCGTCACCGTGTAGCCGCCAACCTGGCCGCCAAGGTGGCTGAGGTCAACGAGGAGAAGCACCTGTGCGGCCGTGTGCCCGCCGAGGTGGAGATCCAGAAGATGATCGACCAGGCCAAGGAACTAGAGCCCCGCATGACCTACTAATCTACAGGTCACACCTACAACAAGCCGCTGTGTCATCGATCTGACTCGGTGAGTTAACCGTGCTAGCGCACGGGAAATTAAACAAATTTTTAATTATAATTTGAATAATTTCCCGCCCGCAGGGCGGTTATTCTCCCGACAGCAGAGATGATACAGCGGCTTGCTATATTGTCTGTAGTTATCGTTAGGGGATGGTGACCTCGCCGCAGAGGTCGCTGGCCATGTATTTCTTGACCATGCCGGGGGTGTAACGCATGCCAAAGAGGAACATCAGTTTGGTGATGGCGGCCTCGCTGGTGATGTCATAGCCGCTGATGACACCGGCGTCAAGAAGTGTTTTACCTGTCTCATACAGAGAGCAGTTCACACCGCCATTGACACACTGGGTCACGTTGACGATGACCACACCGCGGTCAACGGCTTCCTTGATGCGCTTGATGAACCAGGGATGGTTGGGCGTGTTGCCCGCGCCGTAGGTCTTGAGCACGATGCCCTTGATGCCTGGCGTGTGCAGCAGGTAGTCGAGCGTCTGCTCGGTCATGCCAGGGTTGAGCTCGAGGAACATAACATTGTTGTCCATGTCGGTGCACACCTTTAACGGGCGCGGCGGCATTTTCCTCAGACTGTTGGGGTTATACTCGATATCCAGCCCGATTTCGGCCAATTCGGGATAGTTGAAACTCTTGAAGGCGTTGAAGTTGTCGGCGCTCATCTTGGTGGCACGGTTGCCGCGCCACAAGAAGTTCTCGAACAGGATGGCGACCTCCTGCACGCGCGGACGGCCTTTCTCGTCGGTGGCAGCGGCCACCTGCAGGGCGGTAATCAGATTCTCCTCGCCGTCGGTGCGCACTTCGCCGATGGGCAGCTGCGAGCCGGTGATGATGACGGGTTTGCTCAGGTTCTCGAGCATGAAACTCAGGGCCGATGCCGTGAAGGCCATCGTGTCGGTGCCGTGCAGCACCACGAAGCCGTCGTAGCGGTCGTAATGTTCCTCGATGGCCAGTGCGATGTCGCGCCAGTGGCTCGGGTCCATGTTAGAACTGTCGATGGGCGGGTTGAACTGCAGGTTGTCGATGTCGTAGTCCAGTTTCTTGACCTTGGGCACGTTATCCATCAAGTGGTCAAAGTCAAAGGGCTGCAGGGCTTGCGTCTCGGGGTTCTCGATCATGCCGATAGTGCCGCCGGTATAGATAATCAGTATTTTAGGTTGTTTCATTGTTTATCGGGTTTAAGGTTGTTCTTGCTGCATGAGTTTGGCGCCGCGGGCAAAGGCCTTGGAGAAGAACACGAAATGGTAATCCAGCGCATTGACCCAGTAGGTCCATGTGTGGGCGCCGGGACGGATGATGAAATCGTGGTCGATCTCTTTTTCGACCAGCAATTCATGCATGGCCACGTTCTGGGGGTAGAAGATGTCCTTCAAGCCGTCGTCGATGATGATGTTTTGGGCAGGTTTCAGTGTCGAAGCCTTGACCTTGTCGAGCTGGTTGCACACGGCATGTTCTTCCCACTGCTGCTTGTTGTCCTTGTATTCTCCCAGGCGGTCCTTGATGTGCCAGTTGTCGGGGAACCGGGTGATGTTCATGCAACCGCTCATGCTGCCGCAGGACCAGAACACGTCAGGGTGACGGAAAGCCAGCAACAGCGAGCCGTGACCGCCCATACTCAGGCCCGTGATGGCCCGCATATAGCGGTTGGCGTGGGTGCGGTAGTGGCTGTCGATGTATTCCACCAGCTCCTTGCTCACGTAGGTCTCGAACTGCATCTTGGGGTCCACAGGCGAGTCCACATACCAGCTGTCCTGCCCGTCAGGACAAACGATGATGAAGCTGTACTCGTTCGACAGGCTGTCGAGATTGGCTTTCCTGGACCAGTCGTTGTAACAGCCGTAAGCGCCATGCAGCAGGTATAATACGGGATAGCGCTGGTCTTGCAGGTCTTTGTCGAAATACTTGGCAGGCACGATGACAACATTCTTGATGTTGCGTTGCATCGATGTGCTCATGACCTCGATGGTGTCGCCCTGGGCGGGCGGCTCAGTCGGCGTTTGCTCTGCAGGACGGGCACAAGCGCTCGTGGTAATCCCTACAAACAGGGCCACCAGCAGGAGAAGTCGTTGAGATAGTTTGGTCATCATTTCTTGATAGGTCTTTTTTTCTTGAAAAAATCGGTCATCAGTTTGCCGCATTCGTCAGCCAGGACGCCTGCGGTGACGGTAGTCTTGGGATGGAAGGGGGAGGCACACTGGGTGTGATAGCCGCGCTTGTCGTCGCTCGCGCCATAGACGATGCGCGAAATCTGGCTCCAGGCCAGGGCGCCGGCACACATCAGGCACGGCTCGACGGTGACATACAGCGTGCAGTCGGTCAGGTACTTGCCGCCCAATGTGGCCGCCGATGCGGTGATGGCCTGCATCTCGGCATGGGCGGTGACGTCGGTCAGCGCCTCGGTCAGGTTGTGCCCTCGCCCGATGATGCGTCCCTTGCAGACGATGACGGCACCGATGGGCACCTCGTCGCGCTCCAGGGCCTTGTGCGCCTCGTCCAGCGCCATGCGCATGTACTTGATGTCGATATCTTCGTTCTTTGTCATCAGTTCAGGAATACTTTGCGGACGGTATTGCCCACTTTCACGACATACACGCGTTGTCCGGGCAGGCTGATCCAGTTGTTCACGGCGGGACGCTCATACCACAGGTTGCCATAGACGTCGTAGATAAAAGTCCACAACCCGTGGGTGTCGCCATTGATGTAAATGGTGCCGTCAAGGCCCAGAATGGTCAACTTGGGCATGGTATTGTCTTCCTCCACTTCCTCGATGGCATCAGGTTCGGCCGTGGCCACCATTTGCAGGTCTTCCTCGTCATACATCAGCGTCGTGGGCACGACCAGATAGTCGGTGCTCTGGGCGCCGATGGGCAGGAAATAGCGGTCGGCAGCGGTAGTGGCGACCAGGTAGCCGTCAGGTCCGTAGATCTTGTAGGCCAGGCTGTTGCCAAGCGTTAATGTGGTGAAGTGCTGGTCCAGATTTTCCTGCTGCATGGTGGGCAGCACTGCCAGTCCCTCGTCGATCCACAGCGAGAACAGGTCCTCGTCGCCCCACAGCGGGTCGTCCTGGTAGCGGCGCGTGGTGGGGCCATCGGCCAGCATGACGTTAAGGTTGTCGCAGCCCTCAAAGGCATCGTCGCCCATCGTCAGGGGTGGCATGGCGGCATCACTGTAGATCTCGTTGAGGCAGATGCAGTAGCCAAAGGCCCTTTCGCCGATGGTCTGCAACGATGCGGGAAGGAACACCGTGCTCAGGTTGGTGCAGTCCTCAAAGGCACCCGTGCCGATGTCGGTGACCCCTTCGGGGATGACAATGTTGGTCACAGCGGTTCCTGCAAGCATATATTGGCTGATGGCTGACAACTCAAGCGGCAGGGTGATGCTGGCCAAGCGGTCGGCGTCGGCAAAGGCGGCTTCGCCAATCATGGTGACACTGTTGGGTATCTGCATCTCGGTCACTGCCGATTGCCAGAATGCCCTTGGAGCGATGGAGGTGACGTCATAGTTGATGCCGTCGCAATACACCCGCTCGGGCAGGATGATGCAGCCCTCGTAGTGGTTCACACCGTCATAATAGGCCGGTGCCACCTCCACCTGGGTGTCGCTGATGATATTATAGTAGATACCGTTAGCCACGATGTCCTGAGCCGTGGCATGGCTAGCCATGCCCAGCAACAAGGCGCTTAACGTCAATATGTTAGCTAAATGTTTTGTCATTTCGTCTTATTCACGATAATAAACACGCTTCACGCGGGGAGAGATGCTGGTGAGTATCTCGTAGGGGATGGTGCCGCGGGCATCGCTCAGTTGCTCGACAGGCACGTGTTCGCCAAAGATCTCGACCGTGTCGCCCACCTTGCAGGGCACATCGGTCACGTCGATCATCACGGCATCCATGCACACGTTGCCCACGGTGGGACACAGCTTGCCACCCACCCACATGCTCACGCGGCCGTTGCCGAAGTGGCGGTCAAAGCCGTCGGCATAGCCGATGTTGACCGTAGCGATGCGGCTGTCACGCTCGAGCAGGCCGTGACGGCCGTAGCCCACAGTTGTGCCGGCAGGCCACTCCTTGATGCTGATGATGATGGAGCGCAGGGCCGACACGGGTTTGAGGGTGTCCTCGCTGCCGTCAAACAGCGTGCGGATGCCGTACAGGCCGATGCCGATGCGCACCATGTCGTATTGCCGCTCGGGGAAGCGAACAATGCCGCTCGTGTTGAGCACGTGGCGCATGATGGGGAAATCAAAGGCCTGCTGCAACTTCTCGCTGCAAGCGTCAAAGTACTCAAACTGGGCCATGGTGTAGGCGTCCTGCTCGGGTTCGTCGGCGACGGCGAGATGGGTAAACACCGATGCCGGCTTGATGACGTCCTGCTCCTGGAGCATCGCGATGAGTTCGGGCAACTGGTCGCGGGTGAATCCCAGGCGGTGCATGCCGCTGTCGATCTTGATGTGGACGGGGAAGCCCTTTATGCCGTATTTCTTGCCCTCCTTGATGAGTTCTCGTCCCATGTCCAGGTTGTAGAGTTCGGGCTCGAGGCGATACTGGAACATGGCCTTGTAGTTCACTCCGTTGGGGTTGAGCACAATGATGGGCATGGTGATGCTGGCCTTGCGCAGGTCAATGCCCTCGTCATGCACGGCGACGGCGAGGTAGTCACATCCGCAGTCCTGCAAGGTCTTGGCAATCTCATAGCTGCCGGCACCGTAGCCGCTGGCCTTGACCATGCCGATGGTCTTGGTTCCGGGCTTGATGAGCGACTTGAAGAACTTGAAATTGTGGGCCAGGGCATTCAGGTCCACCTCCATGACAGTGATGTGCTGTTTGGCCTCGAGCAGGTCGATGATCTGGCTGAAGCCGTAACTCGGGTCTCCCTTGATGAGCACGGTCTCGTCCTCAAAGTCACCCTTGGCGACGTCGTTGATGAATTCCTGCGTGTCGTTGAAGAAACGTGCCATGGGCAGGTCCTCGAAGTACTGGCGGTAACGGCACATCTCCTTGCCGATGCCGACGAGGCGGTTCACGCGCTTGGTCTTGAGCAGTTCGCTCACGCGGATGTAGAGTTCGTCGCCGCTGTAACTCTCGTTGCTCAGGTCGCTCAAGATGACGGTGCAGGGGCGGTTGCCGGCCCGGCGGGTCATGAAGTTGAGGGCCGGGGTGAGCGAGTTGTAGTCGCTGGTGTAGCTGTCGACGATAACGGTGCAGTTGTTCACGCCCTCGATGACGTTGAGGCGTGTGCCCACGGGCGTGAGTGCCGCCATGCGTTGGGCGATGGTGTCACGTTCAAGCCCCATGTACAGCAGCACCGCCAGACAGGTGATGGCGTTGTTCAGGTCGCGGTCGGCGGTAAAGGGGATAGTCACCGTGCCGGGCTCGTCGTCATAGGTGTAATGCAGCGTTGTGGACCTCTCGGTGCGCTCGGCGCCGTCCACCTGCAGGGGGGCGTCGCAGTGGTTGCGTGACCACGACATGGTGATGGCCACGTCGCTCTCGACCAGCGGGGCGATGGTGTGGGTCACCAGCGGGTCATCGGCACAAAAGACGATGCCCTCGCAGTTGAAGAGTATTTTGGCCTTTTCCTGGGCTTTCTGTTCCATGGAACTGAAGCCGTCGTTGTGCTCGCTGCCCAGGTTGGTGATAATGCCGATCGTGGGCCTGATCATCGACTGCAGGTTGTCCATCTCGCCTACGCGCGAAATGCCAGCCTCGATGATGGCCAGGTCGGTGTTGTTGTCGATGTCCCACAACGACAGGGGGACGCCAATCTGGCTGTTGTAGCTGCGGGGCGAGCGCACGATGCGGTAGTCGTCCTTCAGCAGCTGATAGAGCCATTCCTTGACGGCCGTCTTGCCACGGCTGCCGGTGATGCCGATAACGGGCAGCTCGCGGAACCGCCTGCGGTGGAACGTGGCGAGCGCCTGCAGAGCATCGAGCGGCGACTCCACGGCGATGTAGTTGGCCGCGGCACACTCGGGCTGCGGGTAGTAGTCGGCGGCGACAACAAAATTGCGCACTCCCTTGTCAAACAGGTCGGGGATGTAGTTGTGCCCGTCACCGGCATCGGTGCGCAGGGCAAAGAAGATGGTCTCCTCGGGCATGGTCAGCGAGCGCGAGTCGGTGAGCAACTGGCTCACGATAGCGTCCTCGTCGATGATGCGTCCGCCGGTCACTTCCAGCGCATTGGATATTTCGGTTATCGAGTAGTTCATTTTAGTCCTTAGTTTTTAGTCCTTAGTTGACGGCTTGTAGCGCTTTTTGAAGCTGCGGGTGTTGGGCCAGATAAGGATATTCCTTGATCAGGTTGCGCACCACGCTGGCGGTGTCGGCATTAAAGCGGTCCACCGTCTCGCGGTTGGCGCTCATGGGCCGGTGCTGCAGCCGCTTGTGGATGCGCTCGCAGCGTGACACGGCCAGTGCGCTGCGGTCGTCGAGGTAGGTAGCCTGGAAGGCCTGCCAGATGTATTCCACCGCCACATCGCTGGGGTGTACCATGTCGCTGCTGTAGAAGCGGTAGTCACGCAGGTCGTCCAGCATGATTTCATAGGCGGGAAAATAGTCGCAATACTCGCGGTGGCGGGCTATGGCCTCGTTGATGGCGACGCGCAGGGCTGCCTTGCTCAGCGAGTTGGTGTCCAGCCCGTCGGCAATGTGGCGGATGGGGCTCACGGTGAGGATGACGCGCAGTTCCGGGTTAAACGCGTGCAGGCTCGTGAGCATGCTGTCCAGTTCCCTGGTCATGTCGCTCACCGATGCCATTTTGCGCTCAAACTCGTGCTGCGGCACCTTGTGGCAGTTGGCAACGACCTCGCCTGTCGATTTCAGGCGATAGACGATGGCTGTTCCCAGGGTGATGGTGAGCAGTTGGGCCGTTTTCAGGGCTTGGTGTCCCTGCTCGATGCGCTGGTTCATGCGGTCGATGGTTGCCTGTTTGTCGGGCAGGGAGTGGCGCGAATGGAAATCAAAGCTGTTCCATACGCCTCCTTGCATGAACAGGTCCTGCCCGGCGACGGGTGTGCAATCGATGAGGCGCTGCACCCCGCGAGCGATGCTCATGGGGTTGTAAAGTGTGCCCATGGGGTTGACGGTGGCGTTGAACAGCGCCGCATGCATCTTGGCACCGATGTTGTCGCTGAAACACGACCCCAGCAGCACCACGCTGTCGCTGTGATGCAGCCATCCACGGTTCTCGCCCGTTTTTACTGTCGTCCTGAACTCCATTGAAACTTAAAATGGTTGTTTTAACAGGCAAAGATACGGTAATTTTGGTAAAATATCCCCACTTTATTGACATTATTTAAAAAAGCAGTTTTCTGTCGGATGTAAAAAAATGAGGGCTCTAGTTTCCTAAAGCCCTCATTGATTAGATGTTATACGCTATTTCTTGATGAAATTGTATTGTCCCGTGATGTCGTTGAAATAGACATCGTAGGTGCCTGCTGCGACAGGGATATTCGGTCCATTTAGCTCGCCCTGTCCAAAGGGGAACGCTGTAGCACCCCAGTTGTTTGCCCAATCATTGTCGGCAGCAAATTTGACTTCGCTATCGTTGGCAAGCGTAAAGTTCCTGAAGATCCAGTTGTGGTTTTCCTTTTCGGGATTCAACTTTGTCATGTTGTAAGTGGGGTCTGTGACCGCCCAATCCGAATGGTAACCCACGATGTTGATGGTGTTGAACGTGTTGGGAGTATCGCCCGAGTAGGGCAAAATGTAGAATCTGTTGGTTGTGGTATACGCCAAAATGGTATAGTAACCGTCGTTACCTGTCCTAATACCAGTAATCTCTTCGCCGCCTTGGCCGAAAACGCCGTTTGGCTTCATGCCCCAGCAGTCGTCGTTACTGCCGGGATGATGGATGAGCATGACGCCATCGTTGGCTCCAAAGAAACCGGTGTAGGACAATTGCCCCTTTCCATTATTATCAAACTCCCCGACGGGATAAAGAGGAATCAAGCCACGACCGATGCTGCTCACACCCTGATTCTCCCATGGATTGCTGCCCACGCGGTCCCCGGTCAGGTACCACATGTCGATGGGCTCGGGCCCGGGCCATGCACCGCTGAGCAGATAGTCGATGAGCGAGGTTACATCAGCGATGTTGATGCTGCCGTCCTGGTTGGCATCGGATGCGTCGAGGTCGACCGTTGATTCGTCTCCACTCAGCAGATAATCGATAAGGGCCGTTACGTCAGCAATGTTCACTTGCCCGTCGGCATTCACGTCACCCCGCTCCGCATCGCCTAGGGTGATGGCAACATTGTCCACGGCAAAGTAGTCGCCAGTGGCATTGACACTACTGTCCTTGATATAACTCCAGGAAAGCGTGTGGGTGCCTTCGGAGAGAGAAACCGAATAAGTCTCCCAGTCGTTATCGTAGGCACCATATATGAATTGATTCACTCCATCGATGGCGAAGCAACATATATCCCAAACCGGATCGCTGCCTTCGCCCCATGCCTTGAAGTCAAACGACAAGACGCCAGGCCTATTTAGATTGACGGTGGCAGTCATGACTGATGAACTGGAGTGTATGCCGGAATTGCCTGACTTGGCAAGCATGCGGCCGCCATCATAGAGTGTGTACCATGGATAATCGCCGACGCTTGTGAAGTGGATGTTGCCTCCATCAACATTCAAGACGTCGTCAAGGGTTGCAAATGCCTCAAGGTGGGTAAACTTCTTCCAGCCCAAAGCGTTCTGATAGGCTGTCCTAGAAGTTTGGGGTATATTCAAGACGGCAGTGTTGTACACTTCGGGCATAAAGGTTGTATTATAATCACTATTTGGCTCATTGAGCGTGGGCGGTGTCAAGGCATGGCAGGTTACCTCGGTGATTTTAGAGCAAAAATAGAAACATGTCGAGCCTATAGAGGACACATTTTCACCGATCTCCACGCTGGTCAATTCCGAGCAGTTGCGGAAAGCCATACTGCCGATGGTCTGTACCGAATTGGGAATAACCACTTTTTTGAGATTCAAGCAAAGCCAGAAAGCATTATTGCCTATGGTCTCTACCGAATTGGGAATAGCTACCTCGGTCAATCCTTCACAATAATGGAAAGCATAGGCATTGATGGAACGGATGGTATTGGGCATCACGACACGTGTCAACGATTTGCTCATTTTAAAAGCATTCTGACCGATTGCTGTCACCGTGTAGGGTTTGCCGTTGTAGGGTACGATCTCAGGGATATAGACAGCGCCACTGTAACTGTTATAGTCAGAGGTCCTACAGGTTACCTCCACGGTATTGGAGCCTGTGATATTGTAGTAGATGCCTTCATACTCGAAGTCGTACTCCAATTCCTTTATGTTGGAAAACTGATTCCAGCTGGCAGTGGACTGGTAGGAACTATTGCTGCCCTTGGGCACCCATAACTGAGCATTGTTATAGACGGATTGCTCAAAATTGGTGGCGTCCATGTTCCATGCTTCAGGACTCAAGGAGGTGACAGACGTCAGACCGGTACATCCTTTAAAGACGTTCGCAGCCGTACTGTATGAGGTGTTAAATCGGCAATTCTCTCCTATGATAACCGATGTCAACGATGAGCAATCAGAAAAAGCCATTCCGCCGACATAAGTGACCGAATTGGGGATTACCACACTTGTCAAACCCGAACAACCCATGAATGCAGCCATATCGATGCTTGTTACCGAATTGGGAATCGTTAAGCTGGTCAATCCCGAGCATCCAGCAAATGCAACTCGACCGATTGTAACCACGTTGTCGCCGATGCTTATTTCCGTGATTTGATTGCAATTCTGAAAAGCATAATCACCGACCTCGGTAACGTTATATCCGTTGGCCGTTGAGGGGATAGCATAGTAGCCGGCAGGTGACGGAAGTACATGGCCTACAACCTTAGCTGTGGTGGGGCTGGTGATGACAAACTGGAGATTGTCGAAGGTAAAGTCATAGGTGCTGGCGGCGATATGGGAGAAATCTTTCCAAACATCGGCCGTCTGATATGCATTCAAGGCTATCGAGGGGACGTTGAGCGTGGCGTTAGCGTAGGCCTGGCTGGGGAAACTGTTGCTGCTGGCACACAAGGGGGGCGTTGTCGCACGGCAGATGATGTTAGTGAGATTATTACAGCTGCTAAATGCGTTTTGGGCAATCCAGGTGACACTGGACGGGATGATGATCTCCTGTAACGCAAGGCATCCGCCAAAGGTGCAGTAATTGATGTACTGGACGCCCTCGGGGATGTTCACTTGGCTCAAATAGTAACAGTCATAGAAAGCATAATTGCCGATGCTGCTGACTGTCGGTGGAAGCTTCACGCTATATAGCTCATGGCCATTATAGAAGGCTTCAGTGCCTACCGAGGTCACGTTGTAGGTGGTACCGTTATGGACGACCACCTCGGGAACCTCTATGTTACCGCTGTAATCCTCGGCAAAGCGGAGGGCGTGTGTGACGGCTACCTTATTGTCTCCCAGATCTTTATAGAAGATGGCGTCCTCGGCGAAGTCGCAGTCCGTTTCCTTGATGTTGGTAAACGTTGACAAACAACCGCCCACCGATTGATAGGCAGCTTTTGTACCTTGGGGCACAATCAGTGTGGCCCCGCTCAAGACCGATGAAGGAAAATTATTGTTATTCCAATTGTATGCCGTGGGCGACAGGCAGATGATGCTCTTTAAATTGGTACAACCGTCAAACACATAGTTGTAGCAAGCGTAAAAGTCGGCAGGCAGCGTGATGTTGGTCAGTCCTGTGCAGTTCTGGAACGCATTGTTCATCAGATTCCTGATTGTAGGAGGGAGTACCACACGTTTCAAGCCGGTACAATTTTTAAATGCTGACGGGTTGATTTGGACAACGTTGTAGGTCGTGCCATTGTAGGTCACAGTGGATGGAATGATCACCGTGCCGCTGTAACTGTTGTAGTCAGTGTCCTTGTAAGTCACAAAAACGTTTGTGCCATTGATGACATAGTAGATGCCGTCCTTGGCAAAGTCGTAGGCACTGGCGGAAAAGGCCAATGCAAGACACGCCACCATGGTGGCCAATGTCTTGAAAAGTGTAAGTCTGTTCATAAGCGTGATATTTTATGGATGAATATTTTTGCTGTAATCGTAGCGCAAATATAAAGCAAAAACACGGTTTTGCAAAGTTATTGGCGCTTTTTATGCTATTTTTTGGCGCTTTTGAAAGAAAAATGCGTCAATAATTTGCAAACATGAATTTTGTCACTAACTTTGTAAGTTGTTTAACTTTACAATTGCCTCTCGTCATGAGTGACCGTCAAGACAATCAGCAAGGATTCTGGTCGCGTGTTTTCCACCTGTACTACGATGGATTCCGCAGCATGACTGTGGGCAAAACCTTGTGGCTGATTATCGGCATCAAATTATTTATCTTTTTTGTCATCATCAAGATGATATTCTTCCCCAACTTCTTGAACACCAAGTGTGACACCGAGCAGGAGAAGACCGAATACGTGCGCCATCAGCTCACTGACCGCTAGAGACGATTAACGACTAATAACTAATAACTTAACACTTAAGATGGAAGAATTAATCAATGTAGTTGACTGGTCGAGGGCGCAATTTGCACTCACGGCTATCTACCATTGGTTGTTCGTGCCGTTGACGCTGGGTCTGGGTATTATCGTCGCTGTTATGGAGACTATCTATCTAAAGACCAAGAGCGAGAAATGGCTTGCGACAACCAAGTTCTGGATGACCATCTTCGGCGTGAACTTCGCCATCGGCGTCGCCACGGGTATCATCCTGGAGTTTGAGTTCGGCACCAACTGGTCCAATTACAGCTGGTTTGTGGGCGACATCTTTGGCGCTCCGTTAGCAGTAGAGGGCATCCTGGCCTTCTTCATGGAGTCGACGTTCATCGCAGTGATGTTCTTTGGTTGGAAAAAGGTGAGCCCCAAGTTCCACCTGGCCGCCACATGGCTTACGGCCATTGGCGCCAGTCTGTCGGCATTGTGGATTCTTGTTGCCAACGCATGGATGCAGTATCCCACGGGGTGCGAGTTCAACCCCGCCACGATGCGCAACGAGATGACGAGCTTTGCCGCTGTGGCACTCTCGCCCATGGCGATGAGCAAGTTTTTCCACACCGTGCTGAGTGCCTGGACGCTGGGCGGCGTGTTTGTGTGTGGCGTGTGCGGCTGGATGATGCTCAAGAAGCGTAATCTGGACCACTGCTGGCGCAGCCTCAAGGTGGGCGCATGGGTGGGCGTCATCGGCATTGTGCTGACGATGATCACCGGCGACACCAGTGCTGTGACCGTGGCCAAGTACCAGCCCATGAAGTTGGCAGCCATGGAAGGATTGTACAAGGGCAACCACGAGCAAGCCATCGTGGCCTTCGGTATCTTGAACCCGTCCAAGCAAGCCTTTGACGATCAGGATCCTTATCTGTTCGACATCAGCATCCCCTATGGCCTGTCATTCCTTGCCACCCACGATTTCAAGGCCTTTGTGCCCGGCATCGAGGACATCATCAATGGCGTGAGCTATGACAACGAGGGTAATGAAATCAACACTGTTTCCTATGCCGAGCGCATGGAGCGCGGCAAGCAGCTGCAAGAGATGCTCTCGCAGTACAGCGCGGCGATGAACAGCGGCAACACGATGCTGCAGGACAGCCTCAAGAATGTCATTAACGCCGACTTCAAGCACTTTGGCTACGCCTATCTCGACAAGCCCGAGGAGGCCATCCCCAATGTGCCCCTGACGTTTTACACGTTCCACTTCATGGTGACCGTTGGCGGCTACCTGCTGGTGTTCCTGTTACTGGCGCTGTTCTTCGTGTATAAGCCCAACATCTTGAACAAGGCCAAGTGGGCCAAGTGGTGGCACATCCTGGCCATCATCACCATTCCGCTAACCTACCTGTGCAGCGCGAGCGGATGGATTGTCGCCGAGGTGGGACGCCAGCCCTGGACCATCCAAGACCTGATGCCCAACAAAGTGGCCATCAGCGACTTGAGCGCAGGTTATGTACAGACGACCTTCTGGATCTTTGCCGTGGTGTTCACCGCCTTGCTGATTGCCGACATCGGCATCATCTGCAAGCAGATTTCCAAGAAGTCGCAGACCGATTTAGAGATTGATAACGAGAAAAAGTAAAGGAGGACCCAAGACATGACAACATACAATTTATTGCAGAATTACTGGTGGCTCATCATGTCGGTGCTGGGCGCCTTGCTGGTGTTCCTGCTCATGGTGCAGGGCGGCCAGTCGATGCTCATCCATTACGGCAAACCCGACAAGCGTGCGTTGCTCATCAACTCGATGGGCCGCAAGTGGGAATTGACCTACACCACGCTGGTGACCTTTGGCGGCGCCTTCTTTGCCTCGTTCCCGCTGTTCTACAGCACAAGCTTTGGCGGTGCCTACTGGCTGTGGATGCTCATCCTGTTCAGTTTTGTGATACAGGCAATCAGCTATGAGTACCGCTCCAAACCGGGCAATATCTACGGCTCTCGTTTCTACGACACGCTGTTGCTCATCAACGGCATCGTGGGTCCCGTGCTGCTGGGTGTCGCGGTTGCGACGATGTTCTTTGGTGCCGAGTTCACAGTGACCAAGAACAACATCCTCAACGTTCAGGCGGCAACTATCTCGCAATGGGGACCGCGTCACGGCATCGAGGCCATCTTCTGCTGGAAAAACCTGCTGTTTGGCGTGATGGTGTTCTTCCTGGCCCGCACGTTGGCGTCACTTTATTTCATCAACAATATCGATGACGAGGAGGTCAATGCCAGCCAGCGTCACCTGCTGCTGGTCAATGCGGGCGTCTTCGTCCCCTTGTTCATCGCGGTTGTGGTGGTCATCCTCACCTCGCCGGGCGTGGGATATGACGACGGCGGCAACATGGAGTGGGTGGCTTATAAATACCTCAAGAATTTCGTGGCCATGTGGTGGGCACTGGTTATCCTGCTTATGGGCGTGGTGATGGTGCTGTTCGGCATCGGCAAGACGCTGATGAAGGGTGATTACAAGCAGGGCATCTGGCCCGCAGGCATCGGCACCGTGCTTGTGGTGATGACCCTGTTTTGGGTGATGGGCTACAACAACACCGCCTACCTGCCCTCGCTGCTCGACGTGCAGAGTTCGCTCACGCTGCGCAACAGTTCGTCAAGTGAGTTCACCCTCACCGTGATGAGTGTCGTGTCGATTCTCGTGCCCTTTGTGCTGGCCTACATCGCCTACTGCTGGTACAAAATGGACCACCGCAAACTCACCAGCGACGAACTCGACCATACGGACGAGAAGTATTAATGAGCTGTTAGCTTTTAGCAATGAGCTGTTAGCTTTTAGCTTTTGACTGTTAGCGCTGATTAACTTACAATAAAATATTATGATGATAAGAAAAAAAGCAATGGGCGTGTGCACACTGCTGTTGATGACTATGGCAGTAACGGCACAGCCACCGCACAATGTAGTAGGATACAACAAGGATAACAACACCCTGACCACGGTACATTACGGTTATGGCAACAGTGTTGACAATATCACTGTGGCAGGAGAAGTCCAGACCACCATCTCGCTGAATGGACAAGGGATGCCGACTGAAGTAGTGAATGACTACGCCACGATGTCACTCAGTTGGGCAGGCACGCAGTCGGTGACCGTCACTCAGCAGGTCAATGGCGAGAGCAGAACAGACAAACTGGCTATGCCTGACGGCGCTGTAACAAACTATCGTGCCGAATATCAGCAATACAAGCAAAACCCATCCACTTTGGACCAAATCGACCAATTTCTGGCTGGCGGTGGTGCAAAATTGGTGGGTGGCATCATTGGCTCTGTCATCGACATGCTGGAAAATCCCATCGGTGCCTGCTTTGCCCAAGCACTTGAAGCCGGCAAGGCCACCGAAAACTCCATCATTCCCATCAACGACCTCCAGGCACTGGAAATAGCCTCCAACCTTAACAAGTCTGTTGCCGACCGCCTGAAGGATGCAGCCGTGAACAGTATATTCGAGAATTACAAGGAATGGACAAACGAGTGGAGTGATCTCGTTTATAAGTGGCAGTTGGAAAAATACCGCAAGTTGAAGGCAGACAACCGCGACGCTCAAGCGTGGCGGCTGGAGTTGGCGAAAACCCTTCTTGACAACGGCAAGACCATCGAAGAAGCCGTCGAGATAATCAATCAACAGCACAAGGGTGGAACAAGTGACCTTGGAGGAAAGCAGAGCGCCAGCTCAAGTGCAGGTACCAGTGCCAGTGGCGGCAGCAGTTCAATTGGCAGCAACGCCAGTGGCACTAACGGCGGAAACAACGGCGGCGGAAACAACGGCGGCAACGATGGCGACAATGATGGCGATAATGATGATGCAGCATTGTTCGATTCACAAATTGTCATTGACCACATCAAAGAGCTTTACAAGAACGACAAACGGGGACTGCCTCCCGAGATGATTGCCGAATGGACCGTCTATGTGGTATGGGGTTATCACAGGATTGTCAACTTCAAACTCAATCCCGACAAAAAAAGTTATACAGAAACAGTGATTCTGGATGGACATGAACGCCATGTCGATAAAGTTGACGACCCGCACATCTATGTTAGTTTCAATGGTGATGACGGATGGGGCGTGGAGAAGGCTGTCATTATCCCCCTTCCCAAGAAGTAAGAATAGGCATAGCTGAATCAAATTCATCAGTGGCACCCACTTCAACAACGGATGCCACTGATACTTTTATGACTAAGCTGTTAGCATTTAGCTTCATGAATGTTGTCAATAATTGTCAACAGGGTTGTTGATGTTGTCTGATGATTGTTTGAAGTATAAAAAAACTGGTGAATGATAACTTTTTTGTATCTTCGCAGCCTGAAAAACAAAAAAAAACGACACTTAATCATGAATGTAAAGGTTAACGATATCGTGCGCTTCCTTAATGACGTGGGAGGCGGCAGAGTTTCCAGAATTGACGGCAAGACCGTGTATGTGGAAGACGAGGACGGCTTTGAGCGTCCCGCATTGGAACGCGATCTGGTCGTTGTGGGACAGGCCGGTACCAAGGCCTCGGCCTATGAGCGCCCGCTGGATATCCGCGCCCGCCAGGTAGAGCCCGACAAGCCCGCTCCCAGGCCCAAAATGGAGCCTGAGCCCGTATTGCCCATCGAGGAAACGCCCGAGGGTGAGGTGCTGAACGTGGTGCTGGGTTACGAGGCTCGCGAAATCAAGCACTTGAACACGACCACGTTCTATGCTTCGCTGGTCAACGACTCTAACTATTTCCTGTATTTCACCTACATGACTCGCGGTGATGGTGACGGCGAGTGGCAGACCCGTTACCATGGCATCGTCGAGCCCAACATCCAGGTACAGCTCGAGGAATTCGGCCATGACGACCTGAACGACATGACACACGTCGCCGTGCAGTATATTGCTTTCAAGCAGGGCAAAGGCTTTAAATTGAAGAATCCTGCCCTCGTCGAGCAGCGGCTGGATGTGACCAAGTTCTACAAAGTTCACTGTTTCCACGAGAATCCTTACTTTGATGTGCCCGTCATCGCGGTGGAGATTGTGACCAATGACCGTCCCGCCCGATTGATGCGCATCGACAGCGGTGAGTTGGAGCGTGCCATGAAGGAGAAAAAGCGAATGGACCGTCCGCAGCGCAAGCCCGTCCAGAAAAAAGTCGATAACAACGGTATCATTGTGCAGGACCTGCACATCACCTCGTTGCTAGACAACCTGAGCGGCATGTCGCCCGGTGCCATCCTGGAGTACCAGATGGACAAATTCCGCGAGGTGATGGATGCCAACCTGAGTAAGCATGGCCAGCGCATCGTCTTCATCCACGGCAAGGGTGAGGGCAAGCTGCGCCAGCACCTGCTGAGCGAACTCAAACGCCGTTACCCGCGCTGCACCGCCCAGGACGCCAGCTTCCGCGAGTACGGCTTCGGCGCCACCCAAGTAACTATTCACTAGGTTGAAGTGTGCGCTTCAACCTAGTGAAGTTTAGAGTTTAGGGTTTAGAGTTTAGAGGGGACTTGCCCCTCTTTTATTATTTCAGGATGGGGAAGCGGAACTGGCGCAGTTGGCGTTCCAGTTCTTTTTCTTTTCCGCCGCAGTATTGGTTGCACAGGGCGTGGAACTGGGGGGAGTGGTTCATGTGGGTGAGGTGGGCCAGCTCGTGGCAGATGATGTAGCGCACCAGGGCTTCGGGCAGGAACATGAGGTTGCGGGAGAGCTGGATGATGCGTTTGGCTGTGCAGTGACCCAATTTGCGCATGCCGCGTCCCACTTCAAAGCCCGCGGGTCGCAGCCCCAACTCATCGGCAATCTGTTGGGCAAAAGGCAATAGCAGAGCATGGGCCTGTACATCCATTGCACGGCCAATGACACTCGAAATCGTGCGTTTGATGCCGTCATCCTCCAGATCGGCATTCTGGTGGATTTGCAGGTGCAGGGTGTCACCCTCCCAGTGGTTGAGGATGTAACCCGGCATGCGGTTTTGGGACTCGATGACCACTTGGCACTTGAAGCATTCAATGGTTTGCCCAAAACGGAACGATACCGATTGGGGATGTGGCAATCGCCGCAACTGCTCACGGTGGATGTCAACCATGCGCTGCATCTCTGCAACGCTGATGCCCAACGGAGCACGCATGAGCAGGTTGCCATCTGCATGAAAAGTGAACCGCACCGAGGTCATGCCTCGGCGCAGTTCCACATGTATCTTCCCAAATTCCTTGTCCTCAAGATACCCCTTCATGGTATACAGTTTCTAGTTTCTAGTCCCTAGTTTCTAGTTGTAACAAGAAGGCGGATGCCAACTAGAGACTAGAAACTAGGGACTAGAAACTTAATTAGAACTTGGTGATGCCCATGATCTCGCGAACGTCGGCCAGCGTCTTGCCAGCACGTGCGCGGGCGCGTTCAGCACCCATCTCTAGGACGCGATGCAGATAGGCGTCATCGTTCTCGATGTCGATGATGCGCTCGCGGATGGGGGTCGTCATCGCCACGATGTCCTCGGCAATCTCCTTCTTGAGGTCGCCATAGCGGATCGAGCAGTTGTTGTAGGCCTCGGTGAAGAATTCCACCTTGTCAGGCGTGCCGACAAGCTTCAGGATGGTGAACAGGTTCTGCACCGGCTCAGCCATGGGCTGGTTAGGCTCGGTGGGGCCGCCGTCGGTCACGGCGCGCATCACCTTCTTGCGGATGGTCTTCTCGTCATCCACCAGATAGATGCAGTTGCCCTCGCTCTTGCCCATCTTGCCGCTGCCGTCCAGGCCAGGCACCTTGACGGGCGCACTGCCGAAGTTGAAGTTCTGCGGCTCGTTGAAGTACTCGGTCTTGTAGAACGAGTTGAAGCGGCGGGCGAAACGGCGCGTCAGCTCCAGGTGCTGCTCCTGGTCCTTGCCCACGGGCACGAAGTCGGCACGCTGGATCAGGATGTCCACAGCCATCAGGGTGGGGTAGGTCAACAGGCCGGCATTCACGCGCTTGTTGGTGCTGGCACCGATGATTTCCTTGGCCACGTCCTCATCGTCATCGCCCTGGTTGGGAGCGGTGATGCCGAGGACCTTGCGGGCCTTGTCCTTGAAGGCGGCGGTGCGCATCAGCTCACCGATACCCACGTGCATGTTGAGCAGCAGGTACATCTCGCTCACCTCAGGGATATCACTCTGTACAAAAATGGTTGATTTCTCGGGGTCAAGGCCTGCGGCCAGATACTCGGCCAGGATGTGGCGCACGTTGGTGTGCAGCTCCTTGGGGTCGGGGTTGGTGGTGAGTGCGTGCAGGTCGGCGATGAAGTAATAACTGTCATACTTTCCCTCGTTCTGCATCTTCACGAAGTTACTCAATGCGCCCAGGTAATTGCCCAGATGCAACTGGCCTGTGGGGCGTATTCCACTTAAAACAATCTTCTTGTTATCCATATTCTGTTTTCTGTAATTTTTATTTCAATGGCCGCAAAGGTAGTAAAAATAGTCTTTAGTTGTTAGTTTTTAGTTGTTAGTTTTTGAGAGAAGGGCATTCACTCTACCAGTTCGAGCAGTTGCGGGGCGATGCCGGGGCAGGCCGCGAGGATGCAGATGCCGTGGTTGTCGCGGTAGCGCTTGACGGTGGCTCCGGCCTCTTGGGCGATGAGTTCGCCGGCACAGGCATCCCACTCCTTGAGGTTCAGTTCCCAGTAGCCGTCGAGCCAGCCAGCAGCCACATAGCACAGGTCCATCGCTGCCGAACCCAAGCGACGGATACCCCTCACGCGAGGCATGACCTGGGCAAAGCGGTCCAGGTTGTTGTCGGGATTTGTCGCTTTGTCATAGGGGAAACCAGTGGAAATCACCGCGCGCTCCAACGCTGTTGTGGCCTTGGCTTGCAGGCGGCCATAGGGGCCGTAGGCACCCTTGTCCCTGATGGCAAAGAACTCCTCGTCGAGCGTGGGGGCATAGACGTAGCCCATCCTTGTCACGCCAGCCACTTTCAGACCGATGGAGATGCAGTAGGTGGCCAGGCCGGCACTGTAGTTCACGGTGCCGTCCAGCGGGTCGATAATCCACTGGCACCTGGCGTGGCGGTGGTCGTCGCCGCTCTCTTCGCTCAGGATGGCATGCTCAGGGTAGCGGCTGTGGATGTGTTCGAGGATGAGGCGTTCGCTGGCTTTGTCGGCCTCGGTGACGATGTCATAGGCGTTGCCCTTGTCTTGAATGCTCAGGTCGCGCCGCCTGAAGTAGCTTCTCAGCACTTTGCCTGCTTGACGGCACATGTCTTGCGCGCTCGTGAGCCAGTCAAGTTCTTGCGGGGTGAAGCTGTTGTTGTCAATGTTTTTCATCATGTCTTTACAATAATATTAAACCTGAAACTATTAAAAAGGGAGCGATAACCTCGCCCCCTTGATTTGTTGTTATCATTCAACAACTGGTTCCTCGCCCTCTGGGGCAATGGGGATTTGGCGCTTGAACACTTCCTTGAATGTGATCAGCGTCTCGCTGCGGCCCAAACCCATCTTCATGAACCGGTCGTGGATCACTTGCAGCAGGTGGTCATTGTTTTGTGCATAAAGCTTGATAAACAGGTCATACTTGCCCGTGGTGAAGTAGCACTCTACAACCTCGGGAACGGTCTTGAGCCGTGCTACAACCTCGTCAAACTTCGAGGGGTCGTTGAGGAAGAAGCCGATGTAAGCACAGGTCTGGAATCCCACCGATGCCGGATTGATCAGCGAGATGGAGCCCTTGATCACGCCCATGTTATAGAGCTTTTGGATGCGCTGATGGATAGCAGCGCCCGAAACGTTACAAGCACGCGCAATTTCCAGATAGGGCTTGCGGGCATTGAGTGACAACATTTTTAAAATCCTGTAATCCAGTGAATCGAGTTTAGTAGCCATAAGTCTTATAGTTTTAAAGTACAATAGTTGCTCATTGATAATTTAAAGTGAATAAACGCTTGATTTGCCTAGTGTGAAACCCTCGATGTGACGGTTTCTCAACTATGACGCCACAAAATTACAAAAGATTTCTCAAAAATAGTGACAAATCATAATAAAATTTCTAAAAAATCTTCTTAAATCGCAATAATTAACAGTTTCGGGTATGGAATCATTCCCGAATTTGCCGTTTTTGGCGGTTTCCGGTAGTGTGGTTTGCGGGAGATTTTGTAATTTTGCACCATCATGAAACTTAGAGAAGCTATAGAACAACTGCGCGATGGGCTGGCAGGGATTGTCGAGCCCCATGAGGCGCAGGCGATGATCAGGATCATCTGTGAAGACGTGTTCAACTACGATCCCGTCGATGTGGCTCTGCGCCAGGAGAGTGAGTTGCCCGAGTTTGCCCAGCAGCGTGTCAGCGACATCATTGCCAGGCTGCGGCGCCACGAGCCGCTGCAGTACGTCGTGGGCAGCGCGCGCTTTCACGGGCACAAGTTCAAGGTGACGCCTGCCGTGCTCATCCCTCGTCCCGAGACCGAGCAGCTCGTCGACCTCATTGTGGACGAGAACGCGGCCAGTGACCTGCGCGTGCTGGATATGGGTACAGGAAGCGGCTGCATCGCCATCTCGCTGGCGAGAGCGTTGAAGTTTGCATCGGTCGACGCACTCGACGTGTCACGCGATGCCTTGGCCGTGGCACGAGAGAATGCCGTTAGTTTGAAGGCCAAAGTGCGCTTCTTCGAGAGCGATATGCTCATGCCGCAGCCTGCCGCGACCTATGACATCATCGTGAGCAATCCTCCTTACATCTGCTGGAGCGAGCGCGAGTCGATGGAACCTAATGTTAAGGACTACGAGCCCGGTCAGGCGCTGTTTGTCCCTGACAACGACCCGTTGCTGTTCTATAAAAGCATTGCCCCCTATGCCGCACAGTCGCTCGAGAAGGGTGGAAAGCTGTATCTGGAGATCAATCAGCGGTTTGGCGCCGAGGTGAAGCGCCTGCTTGACGAAAACGGCTTTGACGAGGTGCGCATCATCGACGACAGCTACGGCAAGGTGCGTTTTGCTGCAGCAGTCAAGGGGTAGTTTCTAGTCCTTAGTTTCTAGTCCCTAGTCCTTAGTTGTTAGTTGGAATGCGCTTGAAGCTTGAGAATCCGATACAGATGGTCATTGACGAGAAATACATGCGCCGAGCCTTGCAGCTGGCGCGCCTGGGAGCGGGCCACACATCGCCCAATCCCATGGTGGGCGCGGTGATTGTCGCTCCTGATGGCGCTATCATCGGCGAGGGCTGGCACCGCAAGTGCGGCGAGGCCCATGCCGAGGTCAATGCTGTGGCCAGCGTCAAGGATGCATCTCTGCTTCGGGATTGCACCATCTATGTCACGCTGGAACCGTGCTCACACTATGGCAAGACTCCGCCCTGTGCCAATCTGCTCATCGAGCGTGGCATTCCGCGCGTGGTGGTGGGCTGCCTGGATCCTTTTCCTGCTGTGGCTGGGCGTGGTGTGAACATGCTGCGAGAGGCCGGCGTGGAGGTCGTCACCGGCGTGCTGGAACAGGAATGCCGCACACTGAACAAGCGCTTCATGACCGCACACACGGCAGGCCGGCCCTGGGTGCAGCTCAAGTGGGCCCAAACGGCCGATGGCTTCATCGGCGTCCCTCCCCAGCTGGGTGAGAACCCCTTGAGGATGTCCACTCCCGTTACCATGAACCTGATGCACCGCCAGCGCGCCTTGTGCGATGCCATTGTGGTGGGTGCTGCGACGGCCAATATCGACAACCCCTCGTTGACCACCCGTTACTGGCCCGGCAACAACCCCTTGCGGGTCGTCCTGTCGCGAGACCTGTCGCTGGCCAGTGACCTGAAACTGCTCACCGACGGCTTGCCCACTATCATTTACAATGGCCAGAAAGACGAGGTGAGAGGCACTGTGGAGTGGGTGAAGACCAACTGTGACGATGTCCGTTCATGGCTGCAGGACCTGTATCGCCGTGGAGTGACCAGCGTCATGGTCGAGGGTGGAGCCCGGGTATTAAGCCAGCTGATTGAACAGGGTCTGTGGGACGAAGCCCGCATCGAGGTCAGTCCCCGCCAGGTGAGGCAGGGTGTGGCAGCACCGCCGATAACCGGTCAAGTGGCCTGCCGGCACGTCGTTGACGGGAACAGTATCACATGCCTGCTCAACCCGAGTGCCCCACTTCGTTAAAAAGGTGTAAAAAACCGCTTTTTACCGTTTATTATCTTTAAAGGGAGCGTCACGAATGCCCCCGAAGCAGTATCTTTACCCCCCAAAATCGCGTTTATCGACATTATTATAAAGAAAAATCGGCCCCATGACCGAATATTTTAGTAATTTTGCCGTTTGTAAAAATGCGAATGATTTAGAAGACGATAATGACAAATAGAAATCCGCTATATCTGCTACTGACGATAGTCGTGTTACTCTCGTCACTGGCTCCGTTTACCTCATGCAACAAGAGCAAGGACGATGACGACTCCTATACCTACAGCACCAGCACCCAAACGACCCTGGTCAGGGCCTTTGGCCTGCAGGCCGATGCCGAAGTGCTGGCCAGCCTCGACTCGGTGCATTTCACCATCGATTATGAGAAGGGACTGATCTATAATGCCGACTCGTTGCCCGTGGGCACCGACATCAGCGGCCTGAAGGTGACCGTCGAGTTCTTGAATACCGTCTCATCGGCTGTGTTCAATATCACGGGTGCCACCAGCCAGGCCGACACCACGATCGAGTACACGCCGGCGATGAGCAAGAAGCTCGACTTCACAGGCAAGACGGTGCTTACCGTGACCAGCCAGGACAAGAGCCAGGTGAAGGACTACGAAATCAAGGTGCTCGTCCACAAGGTGAATCCCGACTTGCTGGTATGGCCCCAGGAGTGGAGGCGTGACCTGCCCGGCTATCAATCCGATGCCATCGGACACAAAGCGGTGAAGCAGGCTGACGAACTGTACCGCATCATGGTGTATGATGGTCAGGAGTGCGAACTGTTGACCGCTTCCAGCCCCAATCAGGGCACATGGGACAGGCAAATCATCGATCTGCCCTTTGTCCCGAAGGTCGCATCATTCACCGCTGCCGACGAGGCACTGTTTATCCTTGCCCAGGACGGTACGCTCTACACCTCGGTCAACGGTATGGACTGGACTAGCTGCGGTGTGACATGGCACAGCGTGCTGGGCGCCTATGACGGACGCCTGCTCGGTATCATGGCAGGCACCGACGGCATCTACTACCATGACGAGTATCCGCGCAGTGACGGCTTCATCTGCTCGCTTGTCGAGGACGGTTTCCCCGTGAGCCACTCGTCGTCGATGATCCAGACCGACAACACCTGGACCGTCAACCAGCAGGCAATGATTGTAGGCGGATATGACAGCGAGGGTAACCTGCTGAGCGACGTTTGGGGATATGACGGCATCCGTTGGGGCAAAATCAACAATAGCCACAGCCATTCGCTGCCCGCCCTGGCCGACGCGACGCTCTTCTCCTATTACACCTACAAGGCCCTGCCCGGCGTGCGCCGCTATGGCCGCCAGCAGACGTGGTTCGTGATGGGTGGCCGTCAGGCCGACGGTACCCTCAACGGCAACATCTACCTGTCCAATACCCAAGGCATCGTGTGGGCTAAGGCCGACAGCACGATAGCCCAGCCTGACAATATGCCCAAGTTCTATGGTGCACAGGCATTTGTGAACTTCGAGACCCTGACGGCGTCAAGCGCCAACAATATGCCTCGACGCATTCAGTCGCCTGTTACCTCATGGGAATGCCCCTTCATCTACCTGATGGGCGGCTATAACGATCAGGGTGCCCTGCTGCCCTATACGTGGCGAGGCGTGTACAACCGCATGACCAACTATCCCGTGTATTGATAACCCGATGAAGAAAGCATTGTTCATAGTGGCGTTGTTGATGCTGCTGGCCGTGCAACCGGCCGTGGCACAGCAGTACAAGTATGAGGTGGGTCCCGCGTTGGGCATGACCGGCTATCTGGGCGAGAACAACAACGGCAACCTGTTCAAGCACCCCAGCGTGACGGGTGGCGGCATCTTCCGCTATGTCCACAACAGCCGTTGGGCGTTCAAGGCCAACCTGAACTATGCCAACCTGCGAGGCGACAGCATGTATGACGAGACATGGTACCCCGATGGCGCGAACTACACCAATTCGACCAGCCTCATGGACCTGGGCCTGACAGCAGAGTTCAACTTCCTGAGCTACGGCCGCGGTCCCGCCTACAAGAAATACAAGCCCATCAGCCCCTATATGGTTGCTGGTGTGGGCTTTGTGTTTGCCATCAACAAGGGCCACAATCAGGCATCTTTCACCATCCCCTTCGGCATCGGTGTGAAATACAAGTTCAAGGACCGCTGGAATCTGGGCTTTGAGTTTACCATGCGCAAGGAGTTCAGCGACCGCGTCGACGGTTACAGCGACTTGTTCGGCATCAAGCACTCGTTTGCAAAGAACACCGACTGGTACTCGTTTGCCATGTTCACGGCATCCTATGAGTTTGGCAAGCGCTGCATCAAGTGTAACTATATCGAGTAAAGCAATTCAATCATGGCATCACTCAGCGACAAAATACAACAACTTGACCCGACGCGCATCCCGCGTCATGTCGCCATCATCATGGACGGCAACGGCCGATGGGCCAAGGAACACGGACATGAGCGCAGTTTCGGTCACGAAAACGGTGTGGCCACCGTCCGCCAGGCTACTGAGATAGCCAGTGAGGTGGGGGTGAAATACCTGACACTCTACACCTTCTCGACCGAGAACTGGAACCGCCCCCAAGACGAGGTGGATGCGCTGATGAACCTGATTGTGGTGAGCATCGAGCAGCAGACGCCCGACTTGATCAAGAACAATGTGCGCCTGACCACCATCGGTGACATGGAGCGCATGCCGGAGTTTGCCGCCAACCGCCTGCACAAGTGCATGCAGGACACCAGCCATTGCACCGGCCTGGTGCTGTGCCTGGCACTGAGCTATTCGTCGCGTTGGGAGATTGTGGAAGCATGCCGCCAGCTGGCGCGCGAGGCCGCCGATGGCAAGATCGCGCCTGACGACATTGATGATGCCATGTTGTCGCAGCACCTGTCCACGGCCGACATGCCCGATCCGGACCTGCTCATCCGCACGGGTGGTGACCTGCGCATCAGCAACTACCTGCTGTGGCAGATAGCCTATAGCGAACTGTACTTCACTTCAAAATATTGGCCCGATTTTACCAAGGAAGACTTTGTCGAGGCGATAGCCGACTTCCAGGGGCGCGAACGCCGTTACGGTAAAACGAGCGAACAGGTTAACAATGAACATGAAGCGTAATTTTTCAATGAAGAGAAACAACCATATATTGACCTCCATAGTGCTGGCTGTCGCATGCCTCCTGCCCACCATCTCGTTCGGTCAGGAGACTCGCACGGTCAATGACACCATCTATAACCCCAAGGTCATTTTCACGGGAACACCCTCGCAATATGAGATTGCGGGCATCCGCGTCGAGGGCGTGCAGAACTATGACGAGAACATCATCATCGGTTATTCGGGACTGGCTTTGGGCCAGCGCATCGACATACCCGGTGACGACATCAAGGCGGCTGCCAAGCGTTTTTGGCGCCAGGGATTGTTCTCCAAGGTTCAGATTCTTGTTGAAAAGATTTACCAGGACCAGGCCTGGCTGGTGTTTAACCTGCGCCAGCAGCCCCGCGTGTCCCAGGTGAACTACAACGGCATGAAGAGCGGTGAGAAGAAAGAGATCATGGAGCGCCTGAGTTTCCAGCCCGGTAGCCAGATGACGCCCAACATCGCTGACCGCATCAAGCTCATTGTCGAGAAATACTATGCCAACAAGGGTTTCGGCCAGGCCACGTGTGAAGTCGTGCAGGTGCCCGACCTGAGCAAGCAGAACGAGGTCATCGTCAACATCAACGTTGACAAGCACGAGAAAATCAAGGTCCACAAGATCTATATCGATGGCAACGAGGTGCTGAGCGACCGCAAGATCAAGCGCACCATGAAGAAGACCAACGAGAAGAAAGACATTTTGAAAATCTTCTCGCAGAAGAAGTTTGTCCAAAGCGACTTTGAGGCCGACAAGCAGCTCATCATCGACAAGTATAACGAGAAGGGTTACCGCGATGCCGTCATCGTCAAGGACAGCGTGGTTCCCTACGACGAGAAGAATGTGGACGTTTACCTTACCGTCAACGAGGGCAAGCGCTACTATATCTCAGACATCACTTGGGTGGGCAATACGGTCTATCCGTCGGTCATCCTGGACGACATCCTGGGTATCAAGAAGGGTGACGTCTATAACCAGAAACTGCTGGCCAAGCGCACCCAGGAAGATGATGACGCCGTGGCCAACCTGTACTTGAACAACGGTTACCTCTTCTATCAACTCGTGCCCATCGAGAACAAGATCGAGGGCGACAGCATCGAGCTGGAGATGCGCATGTTTGAGGGCAAGCAGGCCCGCATCAACAAGGTGGTCATCAACGGTAACGACCGCCTGTACGAGAAGGTGGTGCGCCGCGAGTTGCGCGTGCGCCCCGGCGACCTGTTCTCCAAGGAGGACCTCATGCGCTCGGCGCGTGAGATTGCCCAGACGGGACACTTCGATCCCGAGAAGATGGACATTCGCCCCGAACCCAATGCCGACAACGGTACCGTGGACATCATCCTGAACCTGGAAAGCAAGGCCAACGACCAAGTGGAGCTGAGCGCCGGTTGGGGACAGACGGGTGTCATCATCAAGGCATCGCTCAAGTTCACCAACTTCTCCATCCAGAACCTGCTGCATCCGTCGTCCTACAAGGGCCTGATTCCGCAGGGCGAGGGCCAGACCTTCACCATCAGTGCGCAGACCAACGCCAAGTACTATCAGGCCTACAGCGTGTCGTTCCTTGACCCGTGGTTTGGCGGCAAGCGTCCCAACTCGCTGTCGGTATCGGCCTTCTATAGCCGTCAGACGGGTATCAACTCGTCCTACTACAGCCAGTTGTACCAGAATGCCATGCACTACATGTACAACAACTATATGGGTATGGGCGGCTATAATTACGGTTACGGCTACAGCGGTTACAATTACTACGAGAACGCCTACGACCCCAACAAGTACCTGCAGATGGCTGGATTGACGGTGGGCTTCGGTAAGCGCCTGAAGTGGCCCGATGACTACTTCACCTTCATGGCATCATTGAGCTACCAGTGGTACAGCCTCAAGAAGTGGGAATACCTCTATTATATGCAGAACGGTGTCTCCAACTCGCTTGTGCTGGGACTGACCTTGTCACGCAACAGTATCGACAACCCGCTCTATACCCGCAGGGGTAGCTCATTTACCCTGAGCTTCAATGCCACGCCGCCGGCAAGCCTGTTCGGCAAGAAGAACTGGAAGGCACTGAGCGAGAGCAATACCGAGGCCTCCAAGAAGGAGCTTTATCGCTGGATCGAGTACTGGAAACTCAAGTTCCAGGCCCGTACCTACACGCCGCTCACCGACCCCGACGGCCGCTGGACCCTGGTGCTGATGACCCGTGCCGACTTCGGTCTGCTGGGCAGCTGGAACAAGTGGCTGAAGTCGCCGTTCGAGACCTTCTACGTGGGTGGTGACGGCATGACCGGCTCCTATACCTATGCCACCGAGACCATCGCCCTGCGTGGCTATGAGAATGGTGCCTTTACTCCCCGTAGCGACGGTTACGCCTATGACCGCTTTGTTGTGGAGCTGCACTTCCCGTTGATGCTGTCGCAGAGTGCCACCATCTATCCCCTTGTCTTCATCGAGGGCGGTAACGCCTGGACCGATATCAAAGACTTCAACCCGTTTGACATCAAGCGCTCGGCCGGTGTGGGTGCCCGCATCTTCCTGCCGATGATCGGTATGATGGGTATCGACTGGGGTTATGGTTTCGACAAGGTCTTCGGCGAGAAGGGTGGCAGCAACTTCCACTTCATCCTGGGTCAGGAATTTTAACTGAATTAACTTAATTGAATAAACCAACTGCACGAATCGCAGTCTAAAAGTCGATTTATCACAAACAATATAATTATCACGAAAAGAAATGAAACGTATAGCTTTAATCGCAGTGGCGCTTGTTGCCGGCTTCATGGCCGCCAACGCGCAGAAGTTTGCCCTCGTGGACATGGAGTATGTTTTGAAGAACATTCCGGCCTACGAGATGGCCAATGAGCAGTTGAACCAGGTTTCGCAGCGCTGGCAGCGTGAGGTGGACGAGCTCAAGAAGGAAGCCGATACCATGTACAAGAACTACCAGAGCGACATGGTCTTCCTGACCGATGACCAGAAGAAGAAGAAAGAGGCTGAAATCACCGAGAAGGAGAAAGAGGCCCAGCAGTTGCAGTACAAGTACTTTGGTCCCCAGGGCGAGCTCTTCAAGAAGCGCCAGTCGCTCATCAAGCCCATCCAGGACGATGTGTATGAAGCCTGCAAGAAGGTGTGTGAGGAGCGTGGATTCCAGATGATCATGGACCGCGCCAGCAGCCAGAGCATCATCTTTGCCTCGCCGCGCATCGACGTGAGCAACGAGGTGCTCGAGAAGATGGGTTACAAGTAATTCAAGTTTCGGCTCCCGAAACTTGAGGATTAGAGATTAGGGATTAGTGATTAGTGATATCTTGGTCTTTGGTCCTGAAGTGAGAGAAAAAATTATACTAGTATACTAACAAAACAATTTTTTTAGACATGTTTAAAAGATTTATGTTCTTAGCCGTTGCGGCTACCATGATGTGCCTTAGTGCACAAGCTCAGAAATTCGGTTACATCAACACCAGTGAGATTTTCAACGTGATGCCTGAGAAGGCTACAGCCGAGAATACCCTCAAGACTGCAAGTGACAAGTATGAGGCCGAGTTCAAGAACCTGCAGGACGCTTTCCAAAAGAAGATGACCGACTATGAGGCTGCCGACAAGGACGCCACCACTCCCCAGGCCATCAAGGATCGCCACAATCAGGAGCTGCAGGACGACTACGTGAAGATTCAGAACTTCCAGCAGACCGCTGCCCAGGACTTGCAGCGCCAGCAGGAGACCTTGCTTGCCCCCATTACTCAGAAGCTCCAGAACGCCATTCAGGCTGTTGGTGCCGAGGGCGGTTACACCTTCATCTTTGACCAGGCAGCTGGTGCCATCATCTACACCGGTACCAATGCCGAGGACGTGAGTGCCAAGGTGAAAGCCAAATTGGGTATCAAGTAATAGTAATGAAAAGCTAGCACCATGGTGCTAGGAGGTAAATTCCCTTGATGGCTTGCCATCGGGGGAATTTCGTTTTTTTCACGCCCGCATCGTGGCCGAATAAAAAAAAGACTTTACCTTTGTCCTATAATAATAATGTGTATCAAACCGAATAGAACGATATGAAGAGATTATTGATGATTACAGTGGCCCTGTTGCCCCTCGTTGTTGCGGCTCAGGCCAGGATAGGTATAGTCAATTCCCAGCAGCTGTTTGACCTCATGCCCGAGAAAGCCGCTGCCGAGGCTCAGCTCAAGGCATTGAGCGACAAGTACCATGCCGAGTATGAGCTGCTGCAGGGAGAATTTGACAAGAAATATGCCGACTACCAGACCATCGCATCCGATGCCTCGATGCCCGAGACCATCAAGGCGCGCCGCGTGCAGGAGTTGCAGGAGAGTGACAAGAAGATGCGCGAGTTTGAGCGCAGTGCTGCCGATGACATCGCTGCCCAGCGAACGGCGTTGACCCAGCCAATCGCCGACCGTGTGCAGGCCGCCATCCGCAAGGCAGGCGAGCAGGGCGCATTCGACCTGGTGCTTGACACTGCCGTCACGCCGGTTGCCTATACCGG
The DNA here is from genome assembly GCA_900318535.1 of uncultured Prevotellaceae bacterium. Lineage (GTDB taxonomy): Bacteria > Bacteroidota > Bacteroidia > Bacteroidales > Muribaculaceae > Sodaliphilus. The sequence goes on from ONKU01000004.1 coordinate 86,298, forward strand.
TCCCGCCACCATCGACATCACTCCCATGGTCAAAACCCTGCTGGGACTCGAGTGAGGCAAGTGGAGCCATCAAAACAAAAAAACCTGCATCGCAAGATGCAGGTTTTTCTTTTGACAGGGTGGAAGATGGGGCTCGAACCCACGACCTTCGGAACCACAATCCGACGCTCTAACCAGCTGAGCTACGTCCACCATATACAGCGTTTTCTCTCAAACGCGGGTGCAAAGATAATACCATTTTTGTTCCTGTGCAAGAATAACGCCAAAAATTTGATTGATTTTTTGTGATTTGAGGGACTACCGCTCAACGATTTCGGCTGGTGCGATGCGGTCGCTGCCCTTGACAAATTCACCCAGGGAGAAGACTCCGCGCAGGTTGATATCGCTGTCCAGCAACAGGATGTCGGCATCCTTGCCACGCTGCAGCGAGCCCTTGCGGTCATAGATGCCCATGGTTCTTGCGGGTGTCTCGCTGGCCATGCGCACGGCGTCCTGCAGGGGAACCTCAACGATGCGGACCATCGTCTTGATAAGGCGGTCCATGGTGGCGATGCTGCCGGCCAGGGCACTGCGGTCCGAGAGCTTGCACACGCCGTCCTCGATGATGACGCGCGGGTCAAAGGCGTGCTCGCTGTCACTGTCGGTAACGGCAAGCGCGTCGGTGCACAGTGCTGTGCGCTCCACGCCCTTCATGTGGTAAACCAGGTTGAGCAGGGTGGCGGGCACGTGGATGCCGTCGGCAATGACCTCAACAGCCATGTCCTCGAGCAGATATACGCTCTCGACGGTGCCGGCATGCTTGAACTCGCGTACATTGTGGAATCCGGGCATTCCGTTGTAGAAATGGGTCGCCAGCGTGTAACCGGCATCCCAGGCGGCTTTGACGTGCTGGTACTCGGCTGCGGTGTGCCCAATGGCTGCCACAATGCCCTTGCCGGTGATGTATTTACCCATCTCGACGGCCCCGGGCAACTCGGGAGCGGTGTCCCAACGCCTCATGCAGTCAAAGTCCTCGACGATGTGGCGATACTCGTCAGGGTCGGGGATACGGATCACCTCAGGCATCTGGGCACCGGCCTTGCTGGGGTTGAAGTAGGGACCCTCCATGTGCATGCCCATGATGGTCGATGCGGGGTCCCGCATCAGTTCGTCACAGGTTTGGCATGCGCGCTCCATCATGTCGATGGGCGACGAGGACAAGGTGGCATAGATGGCTGTGGTGCCGTGAAGCAGATGGGTGTGGGCAACGGTCTCGAAGGCCTCGCGGGTGCATTCCTGGAAGTCACTCCCGCCGCCGCCGTGGCAATGGAGATCAATGCCTCCCGGCACGACGTGCATGCCATGGGCGTCGATGGTCTTGTCCATTCCGTCCATCTGGCGGCTGCTCTTGCTCACCTCCTTGACACGGCTGCCTTCAATGATGACCGAGCCACCATTGATCCACCCCTCGGGGGTGAGCACATGACCGTTGTAAATCTGAGTGAGCATGAACAATCTTTTTTACTTCTTGAAATGCAAATATACGGCGTTTTTCTATAGGTTGTATGGATTTGATACATTTTTTTTGTTTTATTGACAAAAATTTGATGTTCTTGCGCCTGGGATGATGTTTGGAGCCCGTTGTTTTGTCTTGATTTTTGGCTTGTTTGTCAACGTGATTGCTCGATTGGTCACGAAGTGCGAAAAAGGCATTTTTTTATGTGGTTTTTTCTCATTTACTTTGCCAGCAGAATAGTTCGATATATCGGAATCATTATTTTGTTAATCGCATTTTTAATCAATTCAAAAACACCACATTAAGATGAAGAAGATTGTTTTAGTTTTAACGGTTGCCCTCTTGGGCACGATTGTGATGAATGCACAGCCTCCCCGTCGACCCGACATGAGTCCCGAGCAGATGGTGGAGAAGCGGGTAGAACGTCTGGACAAGGCTTTGTCGCTGACAGCCGAGCAGAAAGCTGCGATCACCAAGATCTACAGCGATGACATGCAGGCCAAGGCCAAAGAACGTCCCGCCAAGAAGGAGCGCGTAGCTAAGCCCGATGAGGAAACAATGAAGGCCAACAGGGAGCAGTTCAAGGCTCACCGTGAAGCCGTGAATGCCCAAATCGAGGCAGTGCTTACCCCGGAACAGGCTGCAAAGTTTGCCGAGATCAAGAAGCATGAAGGCAGGCACGGCCGTGGCCATCGTGGCCCCAAAGACGCAGTCATGCGCAATCATGCCGGCGACCACAAGGGCAGCTGCTGCGAAAAGAAGTAGCAAGCCGTTGTGTAATCATCAAAATAGATGATATGTGAAATGAGATAATCGTGTGTGTGTTTTGAAAGAGGAGGGTGTTTTCCTGTTCGAAGGAAGGGCTCTCCTTTATTTTTGGACCGATGTGTTCCGCGTCTCAGGCATCAGGACGCTAAGCGGACTCCTGCATGGTTCAAAATGATTAGAAGATGTTAAAAAGGCGGTATTTTTACTTAAAAATGACGGATAGGGAGCGCAAAAATAGCGCTAAAATGAAAAAAAATTGCTACCTTTGCATTTATTCTAGAAGAGAAAACAAGATGGATGTAAAGAAAGTCTTATTTATATCGCAGGAAATTGCGCCTTATGTACCCGAGCGCCGTTTGTCACAGATTGGACGCATTTTGCCCCAAGGCATTAAGGAGCAGGGCATTGAGGAGCGCACGTTTATGCCCAAGTATGGCATGATAGCCGAGCGCAGCAACCAGTTGCACGAGATGATCAGGCTCTCGGGCATGAATGTGATTATCGATGATACCGACCATCCCCTCATCATCAAGGTGGCAACCTTGCAACAGGCTCATTTCCAGGTCTATTTCATCTATAATGAGGACTATTTTGCCAGCAGCCGCATCGATGAGCTGGAAATGAACTGCTCGATCGAGGACAACGATGAGCGCAGCATGTTCTTTGTGCGTGCGGTCATCGAGTCGATACGCAAGATGCGCTGGATTCCTGACATCATCCAGTGCACGGGCTGGATTTCGGCATTGGCGCCCGTTTACATCCGCACACTCTACGGCGATGACCCCTCGTTCCGTGACGCAAAGATTGTGACGGCGTTGTTCAACGAGCAGCTGCCCGCCCCGCTGGATGTGCGCTTGAGCGAGAAGATGCGCCAGGACGGCCTGCCCAAGAGCGCCCTCAAGGCTATTGCCGGCAAGGAACTGAGCTACGACGAGCTCATGGCCTATTCGCTGAAGTACAGCGATGCCGTCATCACGTGTGAGCCGGGTGTGAGCGACACCGTGCTTGAAGCTGCCGCATCGTTGCCCAAGCTGGAGTTTATCGATGACGATGTCGATGGCGTCAACAAGGTGACGCAGTTCTACTCGTCGCTGTTTGATTAAGGCAGGACTGCCACCATCGCACGTCTTTCTGTATTCTTAATTTATTGCTCTTATTCATTACAAGAATATGAAACATCTTTTCAGGATGATACTGGCAGCGGTTGTGCTGCTTGGCCTTCATTCGTGCACCGATGAGACCATCGGTGTCTCTATCACCGATAGCGTGTCATCGATTATCGAGGACTCGTCATTTGTCATTACGGGGCACTCGGTGCTCAACGACCGCGTGCAGATGCGCACGACGACCAAGATGCTGGGCAACCTCAATGCTGCCGGCTTTGGTAGTTTGACGGCCTCGGCAGTGACCATGTGGATGCCCTCATCCAAGATCGACACCACCCGCCTCACCATCGGGTCGATTGACTCATGCCGCTTGAAACTGCGCTTGCCCAACACGGGTGGATTTACCGGAAATGCCCAGGCACCGATGCGTATGGAGGTGTATAGGCTGAACAAGCCGTTGCCCAGCCCCATCTTCAGTGACTTTGACCCGACGGACTACTACGACAGCAGTGACCTCCTTGCTTCGGAGTCCTATTCTCCCACGTCAGGATGGCTCGAGGTGAGCACCGCCACCTATTCGGGAACCACCACCACTGGTGACACCGTGCGCGTGATTTCGGTACCCATGCCGTTGTCGCTGGCCCATGAGATTTATAATGCCTATCTCGCCGACCCGTCACGCTTCCTGAATCCCAAGGATTTTGCCGATATTTTCCCGGGCATCTACATCACCAACAGCTATGGCAGCGGACATGTGCTGAACATCAAGTCTACCGAGCTGGATGTCTTTTACCACCGCCATTGTGTCGTGAATGACACGACCGAGGTCGACTCGACCTATAGCCAGACCTATCTGGCCTCTACCCCCGAGGTGGTATCTGACAACATCATCCATTATGACATCGACGATGCCGTCAAGCAGATGGTGAATGCCGGACAGGCCATTATTGCCGCGCCTGCAGGCTATGAAGTGCAGCTGCGGTTCCCTATCCAGGACATCATCGACAAGTATAAGGCCAATGTGGGCACCAACCAAGCCATCATCAACAAGTTGTCGCTTGAGCTGCCCGTCAGCGTGCCTGAAACGGAGTATAACATCCAACCGCCCACCTATCTGTTGATGGTCAAGACCTCCAAGAAGTATGACTTCATCAATGGTGACAGTCTGGTGAACAACAAGGACTCGTTTTATGCCACCTATGACGCAACCACGCGCAGCTACGTGTTCTCGGGATTGCGTGATTATGTGATCAACATCATCAATAACCAGGGCGGCATCGCCAGCGAGGACGATTTCAACTTCACGGTGACCCCCGTCGATGTGACTACCTATACCTATCCGCAGAACTACAACTATTACTACTATGGCAGTACGACAACCTCGGTGGTGACCAAGATATCGCCCATGGTGACGCGGCCTGCGATAGCCAGACTGCTGCTGGATAAAGCCAAGATTAAGATGACCTACAGCAAACAAATTGTGGACTAAAGTTTGTGAGATTAGAAAAATAGTGCTACCTTTGCACCCGCATTGCAAATCATCGCAGTGCACCAAGCCGCAATAGCTCAGTCGGTAGAGCATTTCATTCGTAACGAAAAGGTCGCGGGTTCGAGTCCCGCTCGCGGCTCCACCAAACGGACGGGAAAACATTATCGTTTTCCCGTTTTTACTTTAAAGACATGTAACACTTATGGAAATCAGTGTAAAGGATTATATGGAACGGCAGCCGCGCAATCCCAAGGTGGAGGAGACTGACCAGTTCTACCTGTGGATTGCCCTCAGGCTGGCCAAGTTGTGGGATGAGTCGCCCTGGCTGCGGGGACTGGACGATGAGGTGCGCCGCGACGTGGTGCTTGCCGTGACAGGTTATTACCAGGATGTGGTTGCCGACGGGGGCTTGTGGCGTTCGTTCACACGTATGCACAATGCGAGAAACGGCAACCCCGTGCCCCATTATGATGTTAGCGATGACTATGTTGATTTTGAGCTCAATGTGGAGGATGTGCGCTATGTGATGTGGTGGACTATCGCAGGCGAGGCGGGCAGCGATGTCCTTGACCCGCACGACAGGGAGTTGGAAGCATTGGCCATGGCGTTCCACAAGCTGCTGGACGAGGAATATGAAGAGGCGCCCGTGCCGCGTCAGTTCTGCATTGCTGCCGAGGTGGACCTGGACAATCCGCTGGATGCCCAGCGCATCTATGATTATGCCTACTGGCTCTATTGGCGCAGTTTCCTGTTGCGACCCTCGTCGCTGGCCGTGATGGAACGTGCCATGCCCCGTGCCCATGCCATCATTGAGCGGGCAGGGGAGAGCGATGCGCGCCCGCTGCTGCTGGAACTCAACGAGCGCTTGATGTCCACCGAGCCTGCCGGCCCCATCCCGTTGACCACCGCCCAATGGCTCCGCCTCATCGTCAACGACGAGCTGCCCTGACAAATGGGATAAGATTAGAACAAGGGTACCTGTTAAACGGACTGGTGTTCTAACCTTTTTTTAGTTTGAACAAAGAGATATGAAACAAGAAGGCTTAATCCTAAGGATATCAGCATCTGCAACTTAGAATCAATAATAGGAGAACCGGTTAAACCATATGATCTTAAAACGAAGTAACGATGCACTACATAGATGCAAATCGAGTAGTCTCTTCCGATGGTGGTAATAATGCTATTCTTCCCGAATTGAGAACACTGTGAGGCCCAGATCAAGATGAGAGAAACTATAGGAATAATGAATAGATAGTGTTCTCGGTGGGGAGGCAGGCCAATAAAGACATAAAAACCGATTTCGGCGATGTATAAAACAACACATAATCCGATTAGCTTGCCTAATAGTTTATTATCTATTTGCTTGTGTGATGTTTTCTCATAGATAAGATGTCCAAGGAGCACATATGGCAGGCCAGTTAACAGAAAGTTCTGATAGTACGTTCTCATTCTTGAATCGTATTGGTTGACTAATGAACTGATGATGTAACCAATCAAGAAGAGAATTGGAATTAAAAAGTATAATTTATTGATTTTGTGCTTTTTAGAATAAAAGTATAGGAAGCATAAGATATACAAAATAGCCATCAGATACCAAAGATGACCTGCCTCAACATTGAAAGGATACTGAGCAAATGCCAATGTTTCCAACAGTTTGTCCCATTCTATCACATGTGTTAATTGCCATAAGAGATTACCTCTAAAATAAGCTTCAATACAAATCAGTGGCAAATAGAACAACAATCCACCCAGTATTAACTTCAATATCTTGACAATATGTTTAGAAATGTGGCCTGTTTTAATCATCGATGGTAAATAATATCCCGTAATGATAAAGAACATGGGGACGGCCAAGCGTCCTACAAGATGAAGAATACTATCGAAAGCGTCATTGTTGGCACAATGCAAGCACACTATTGAAAGTGCAGCAATACCTTTGATGAAGTCAATACTATATGATCTACTGGATTTGCTTACCATCGGAAATTGAACTATATGTGATTTTGTGCTGCAAAAATACCAAAAAATATGGACTTGAGCATCGACATACTGCTATTATAAAATATACAGGTTCACGTGGTTAGCGTGAACCTGTCATTACTAGAATATTGTTGATCCTTTTTTACAGGCCGCGTCCGTGGCAGTTCTTGTACTTCTTGCCGCTGCCGCAGGGGCAGGGATCGTTGCGGCCGATTTTGGGACCCTCGTTGCGGATGGGACCGACGGGGCCTTGCGGACGCGGGCCGACGGGAGCTGCGTTGGGACGGCTGGGATCGGGCTCGCCGCCGCGTCCCTCGCTGTAGCGGGTGCGGCGCTGGGGCTCACGCTCCTGCACGTTCTGTTGGGGCGGTGCCTCGGGAATCTGGCCACGCATCAGGATGGCAATGGACTTGCCGTTCATGATGCCGACCATCTGCTTGAACATGTTGAAGGCCTCGGTCTTGTAGATCACGAGAGGATCCTTCTGCTCATAGCTGGCGTTCTGCACGCTCTGGCGCAACTGGTCCATCTCGCGCAGGTGCTCCTTCCAGTTCTCATCGATAGTGAGCAGCATTACGGCTTTTTGCCATGCCTTGGTCAGCGACTTGCAGTGGGTGTCGGCAGCCTCCTTGATATCGATGACGATGCCAAAGGTGCGCTTGCCGTCGGTGATGGGCACGCGGATAAGTCCCTGCGGCTCCATGCCGTTGGCCTGCTGGTCGGCGACGATCTGTTGGATGATCGGGTCAGCCACCTCGCTCAGGCGGTCCATCTTGCGGTTGAAGGCCTTGAGCACGGCATCATACAGGATTTCCTGCTTCTTGCCGTCGTCCATGCGGCGGTATTCCTCCTCGTTGAACGGGGTCTCGATGGCATAAGTCTTGAGCGTTTGCATCTGGAAGTCCTCAAAGTCGTCGGCTCCGTATCTGTCGACAAGGTCCTCCACGCTGTCATACAGGGTGTTGATCAGGTCCAGACCGATGCGCTCACCAATCAGGGCGTGGTGACGACGGGTGTAGATCACCTTACGCTGGGCATTCATCACGTCGTCATACTCGAGCAGGTGCTTACGGATACCGAAGTTGTTCTCCTCGACGCGTTTCTGCGCATTCTCGATGCTCTTGGTAACCATGCCGCTCTCGATGGCCTCGCCGTCCTTGAGACCCAGACGGTCGAGCGTCTTGACAACGCTCTCGCTGGCGAACAGACGCATCAGCTTGTCCTCGAACGAAACAAAGAATACTGATGAACCCGGGTCACCTTGACGACCGGCACGACCGCGCAGCTGGCGGTCCACACGGCGCGACTCATGGCGCTCGGTACCGATGATGGCCAGACCGCCGGCAGCCTTCACTGCGGGCGACAGCTTGATATCGGTACCACGACCGGCCATGTTGGTAGCGATGGTCACGACACCCTTGCCGTCGATGGACTGACCGGCCTGAGCCACGATGTCAGCCTCCTTCTGGTGCAACTTGGCGTTGAGCACGTTGTGGGGGATGTGGCGCAGGTTGAGCATGCGGCTCAGCATCTCACTGATCTCGACGCTGGTGGTACCCACCAGAGTAGGACGGCCTGAGTTGCGCATTGCCTCGATCTCGGCAATGACGGCGTTGAATTTCTCCTTCTGTGTCTTGTAGACACGGTCCGACATATCGTTGCGGATGACGGGCTTGTTGGTGGGGATGGTGACAACATCCAGCTTGTAGATGTCCCAGAACTCACCGGCCTCGGTCTCGGCAGTACCGGTCATACCCGACAGCTTGTGATACATGCGGAAGTAGTTCTGCAGCGTGATGGTGGCGAACGTCTGGGTTGCGGCCTCGACATTCACGCCCTCCTTGGCCTCGATAGCCTGGTGCAGACCGTCGCTGTAGCGGCGACCCTCCATCACACGACCCGTCTGCTCATCGACGATCTTGACCTTGCCCTCGGCGTCAACGATGTACTCATCGTCACGGTTGAACAGGGTATAGGCCTTCAAGAGCTGGGTGACGGTGTGCACGCGCTCGGCCTTAACCGAGTAGTTGGCGAGCAACTCGTCCTTCTTGTTCATCTTCTCCTCGTCGGTGAGGGGCTCGTTGGTCACTGCCGACAACTGGGCGGCGATATCGGGCAGGATGAAGAATTCGGGGTCGTCGGTGCCCTTGGTGAGCACGTCAATACCCTTATCGGTCATCTCGACGGTGTTGTTCTTCTCGTCAATGATGAAGAACAGGGGATCGGTGACAATGGGCATCTCGCGGTTGTTGTCCTGCATGTAGTAGGCCTCGGTCTTGAGCATGGCGTTCTTGACGCCCTCCTCGCTCAGGTACTTGATCAGGGGCTTGTACTTGGGCAGACCCTTGAAGGCGCGGAAGAGCCTCAATGTACCTTCCTTGACGGTTTCCTGGTCATCGCTGGCCATCATCTTCTTGGCATCGGCGAGCAGGCCGGTCACCAGCTGGCGCTGGGCGTTGTACACGCGCTCCACATTGGGCTTGAAATCGTTGAACATCTGGTCCTCACCCTTGGGCACGGGACCTGAAATGATCAGCGGGGTACGGGCGTCATCAATGAGGACGCTGTCGACCTCATCGACGATGGCGTAGTTGTGCGGGCGCTGCACCATGTCCTCGGGGCGCATCGCCATGTTGTCGCGCAGGTAGTCAAAACCGAACTCACTGTTGGTACCGAAGGTGATGTCGCAGTTGTAGGCTTCGCGGCGCTCGGTGGAGTTGGGCTCGGTCTTGTCGATACAGGAAACGGTCATGCCGTGGAACATGTACAACGGACCCATCCACTCGCTATCGCGCTTGGCCAGATAGTCGTTGACGGTAACCACATGCACACCGTTGCCGGTCAAACCGTTCAGGAACACGGGCAACGTAGCCACCAGGGTTTTACCTTCACCAGTCGCCATCTCGGCGATTTTGCCTTGGTGCAGGACGATACCACCGATGAGCTGCACGTCATAGTGCACCATGTCCCAGGTGATCTCGTTACCGCCGGCAATCCAGTGGTTGGTGTAGATGGCCTTATCGCCGTCGATGCTCACAAAGTCCTTGCCTTGGGCAGCGAGGTCACGGTCGAGTTGAGTGGCCGTTACGGTGATGGTTTCGTTCTCGGCAAAGCGGCGGGCTGTCGATTTAACGATGGCAAACACGGTGGGCAACACCTCGTTGAGCTTGTCCTCGAGGACTTCGAGAATCTCCTTCTGGATGTCATCGACCTTCTTCCACAGCGGTTCACGCTCCTCGTAATCGAGCGTCTCGATTTCGGCCTTGATGCGGTCGATCTCGTCGCGTTTGTCTTGAACCGAGTCGTTGAGTTGCTGACGGATATCGGCAGTGCGCTGCCTCAGCTCATCGTGAGTGAGCGCGTCAATCTCGGGATAAATTGCTTTGATTTGGTTGACAATAGGCGTGATTTTCTTGAGGTCACGCGTTGACTTATTGCCAAACATGGATTTCAAAATGTCACTAAGTCCCATTTCTTGTTATTATGATATGTTTATTTTTTTTCGAACTGCAAAGATACAATTATTTGACTGATTTATACCTATTATATAAGGATAAATCGACCGCTATGGTGAAAATGGCGGTTTGATGTAGTCTTATCAGAGAGTGGATTAACCCTTGGTGGAGGTGGGGCCTCGGGTAGTCTGCCCGCCCAACAGGACGTTGGCCAGTGAACGGGTGACCAAGGCGGTCATCAGCGGGAAAAAGGCGAAATTGCCCACCTGCGGCTGCCATGGCCAGGCCAGCATGAGCAGGGCCACGACGAGTGCATTCAGGGCATGCAGCCAGCGGGCGGCATTGCGGGTTTTCTTGAACCAGGGCAATATCGCGAGCAGCAGCAACACGGGGTTGAGCCACGCTATATTGATGTTGGGCGAGGTGGCCTCGTGGGTCGAGAAGAAGATAAGGAAAAAGAGGAGGCAACCTGCCAGACCGCCAGCGCTGAACAGGATGGTGTCAAACCATCGTGCCACGTCATGGCGGCGCCAGTCGCGCCACGTCACCATCAATGTCAATGCCAGCACCAGCACAGCTACCGTCATGGGCGACAGGTACCATGGCGTGGGCGGCCTCACGTTGCCCTCAGTGCTCTTGTCGATGGGAACCGTGGTGGCTTTGACCAGGCGGGTTGTCGTGCTGTCGGTGGTGATGGTGGCGCCAGCCACAGCATCCATCAGCAGCATGGGGATAAACATAGTGGCCCGCTGGTCGAGGACAGTATCCACGTCCCAGCCCAGTACCAGGTCGATGCCAAAGCGTTCCCACGCATAGTTGCGGCAATAATGTGCCAAAATGTCACGATAAGTGACAGTGCTGTCGCTCATTGCCGGGTAGCGCAATCCCTCGCCCGCCGCCATCTCGATGATGTCGCGGGGGCGGGTAGAACAGTTGTCACTCAGGAATTTATAGCGGTAGGTGCGGTTCTCGGGTTGGGCATTATTCCACAGGAAGTCTCTCACCATGATGGCTTTGTCCTGAGGCAAGTTGAGTTCCTGCTCTACCATGCGGCGGTTTTCCATGCCCAGCATAGCATAGGCCCGTGGAACAGGTTGGCACAGATAGTCGGTCTGTCCCAGCATGAAACGCCACATGAAAGCAGGTGCCTGGAAATCAAACACGCCATAGTTGAAATACACATCAACAGGACCCTGCTGGACGCGTATCTCGCTGTGTCCCCAGATGTTGTGCGGCTCACTGCCAGGATAGAAGGTGACGAGGCTCACGTGCACCGAGTCCTCTTCCTGCAGCTGTTGTGCAGGATCGGGCATGGGCAGGACGGGAGCGGCATCAAGCGTCCCTGTAGCACACAGGGCGCACAGCATCGTCATGCAGTATGTTTTTAATAGCCGTTGCATCTGTAACAATTATTTCAATGGCAATAATGATGCCAACGATGGTGCAAAAATAGTTCATTTTCTCGTTTGGGCCGACGAAACAGCCATAAAAAAAAGCCCGGCTCTCACGAGTGGGACTTTAAATTTTATGAATAGAATCTGTATAGAAAAGTGCAATATCTCTTTTGACGGTGCAAAGGACGGAATTTTTTATTTGACTACAAAATTTTTGACAGAGAAAAATAGTATTATAATGCATTTTTTACCATTTCTAGAGGGTCCTTGCAAGCATTGCAGTTGGCATGTGGAGTAAAAAAATCCCTTGGCCAGAATAGCAATGTTTTATAAAAAATGATAAAAGTTGGTGCATGGTTTGGCATTTCGGGGAATTGTCACTATATTTGTCACCAAAACAATACTTTTTGTAGCAAAAGATACATTAACCGGATTAAAACAATCAATCATGGGATTACTTGACGAACTTCAGAAGAAATTAGAGGAGGCCGCACGTCAGGCTCAGCAGCAACAAGGCGGAGGCGGTTCAGTTGGTGGTGGCGAAATACCCAATCCTTGGGATCAGACCCCGCAACAGCCGCAACAGCAACAAGCGCCCAACTATCCTCCCGGCTACCAGCAGCCGCAACAGCCCACCCAGCAACAGTATCAGCAGCAGTACCAGGCTATCATGCAGCAGATGCAGCAACTCGTGCAGCAGGCCTACCAGCTGGGTTACCAGTATGGCGTGCAAGTTGCTCAGCAGGGCGGTTTCCGTGCCGGCTTGATGGACGATCAGCAGGAGGAAAAGTAACAGAATTCTCCATAGCAGCTCACACAAGATCGTGTTGCATCCCCATGGTGCGGCACAGTCTTGTTGCGTTTTTGTCCATTCCGTTTGTTCGGTCCGCGCGCGCCTCACAATAAAAAGTCGCTCCAGGGTTAAGCCAAGAAAGCATTCAGTTTTTTTGAGGTTCTGCTCTTCTGTGTAATGGATCTAATATACATATTGGATTCCGTTATATATCTATATTTCAACGACATAGATTGCCATTTGCGATAAACACGCATATACATTTGGGAAACCATGCTTTCTCAATTCTTGTTTTATAGGTAATTTTGCAGAAAAACAAAACGACATGAAAAAACTGCTTTACATCTTACTCGTCGCCCTGCTTGCCGGCTGCATCAAGGTTAACGAAGTTCCTCTTGCCGAAGAAGATTCAGCATTGGTCTCACTGCTCAACGAACTGGACAAATGCCAGGAGAGCGGCGATCACGAGAAGCGCTTCAAATTGTATTCGCAGATTGCCGCTGAATATGAAAAGAAGAACCTAACCGATTTGCAAAAGCAATATCAGCAGAAGATGCTGAGTGAAGCCGAAGCCATCAGCACTATAAATAATGTATATGGGCATAAGCTCATGGCCGAGGCACTACAGCAGCTGGCAACCGCCCACATGGTGGAAGGGAGTCTGGATAGTGCTTCCATCGAGGCCCATCAGGCCTATCAATTAGCACCGAAGGACACATTGGATTTCAGAGCTCAGACGCTCCTTTTACTCGCTCAAATCCATCTCATGGCTGAAGAGGGCGACAGTGTCGAGCATTACATCACTGAAGCAAAAAGTGTCTATCCCAAGGTTGTTCAAACTGACCTATACCGCATCACGCATGCCTATGGGCTCAACTTACAGAACCGAAACGAGGATCTGATGGCGGTTCTTCCTTCCTATATATCCCAAAGTGGGATTCATGGACAAGCAGAATTGACCCGCCTCTTGATGTATCATCACCAAGAAGCGAATCAATGGAGGGAAGCCTATGACGACGCCATCAACCTGATGGACATTACCGACAGCATTGCAAGGAGTGAAACCTCGGAGAACATGGCACGAATCCATGAACTGCAGCATGAGCGCCAGATGGAGTTCCAGCGAGCAGAACGCAAGGCTGAACAAGCTCGACTGTATGTCATCATCATTGCGGTTCTACTTCTGTTATTGGCTGCAGCTGTAGCTGGATTATTCTATCGTCGTAAGGCACGGATTGCCCATGACAAAGAATTGGAGGCTATGCGCCTCTCAGAAGCTGCCCAAGCCAATGAAAATTTGGTGCGCGAGGAAAATATCAAGTTGCAACGTTTGTACTATGAGCACCTTTATGCCATAATTTTGCCTATCCTCAATGCCCATCGTGGCAAGAGCGGGCATATCAACCTTGAGGAATCGTCTTGGGAACTCATCGAAAAAAACACCGATATAGTACTTCCTGGATTCACCTCCCGCTTGCGACGGCAGCACCCGACACTCACAACCGAAGATGTCCGTTTCTGCTGCCTGCTGATGATGCGGGTGCCCAATGCGCTATTGGCTGATGTTTATGGCATTGCGCCCTCATCGGTCGCAGTCAGGAAACAACGCATGAAAAAGAAACTGGACAACGACATGCAGAATCAAACGATTGAAGATTATCTAAACCAATACATGATATGAAAATGAAAAGAACACTATTCACCTTCTTGTGCCTTATTTCGCTTTTGACGCAGGCACATGCAGGCGGCATTTGGGAAGAGGGCTCGCAATGGGATGTTATTTACACCTATGGCACTACAGGTATTGAAGATAGTACTGAGGTACACGAAAAAATAGTAACTTTTCGTCTGCTACCTGCCTTCGATAACTATATGGCCCTTGAAGAGACTGTTACCTTTAATGGCGAGGTTGAATCTGTCCAGGTTCAAGGCTATATTCGCAATGCTGGAGACAGTTTAATTTATGTGCGACCTGTCTTGTATGACGGCAGCATTGGTGATGAATGTCTGCTCTACGATTTTCGTGAACCATACGAATATGGCGGCACAGTAAGATATGGAGTCATCGGTGGAGAAGTCAAGGAAGAATTCATTGATTGGCAAGAAGACACCTTGGATTACTACATAATGAACAACGGCGACACGCATTGTTTGCCTGCATGGAAAGGTATCATCTATCAATATGGCTACATTGGAGGACCTATGGAACTTTTCCTGCTGAAGGCAGCTCCAGGAAAAACCCAAAAACCAAAACCTTCCAACATCAGTCATGTCATCTTCTCTACGAAGGGTGGCCACAAGACCATTTACATGAACAGTGGTGAAGAAGACGATGAAGATGATATCATTATAAATTACGATGAGATGTTGACCGACGGCACAATTTGGGAATGCTTAGCAGTTGGCACCGAGCAACCGGACCTCAAAAGCACCTACACCATTCAAGTCAAGGGAGACACTATCATCGGCAAACGTCACTGCAAGCAGGTTTATTCCTCGGAGCATAATATCCAAAAGACCATGTTTGAAGAGGGACGCAAAGTGTACGTTGTCAATGAGGATGGTCAGCCTGTGGTTCTGCTTGATTTTAACCTGCAAGATGGTGACCGTCTTGATGATGTGACGACAGCAAGCGTGTGGGATCAAGAAAACCAGGGCTATCACTATAGAACCATCACCATCGACATGGGATTTGATTGCGCATCATATTTTGCAGGCGATACAGCGCCATGGGCCTACGACCTGATTGAAGGCATTGGCGTCAGCAAGGATGAATACCTCAAGCAATGCTTTCTCAATGAGGAAAACACCATCTCCTATATGCTGCGCTGCTGGAAAGAAGGCACGCTTGTCTATCGTGTGCCTCAGGAATACGTCCCCTTCGTCCGCGAGGATGTCAAGTGGGTGTATTACTATGACAATCCAATTGAAGGAATGGGTTATGAAGATGGCTTCATACCATACGGTGAGCACTTCTATACATTAGAAATGAAGGGAGACACCGTGATTAACGGCAAAAGCTATAAACCAGTACACCTCTATAGCGGTGAAAGCATTAATGAGATGAACGACACCGTTCCGGTCTATCTGCGTGAAGAGAACAAGGTGGTCTATGGCATCATACCAGACGACAAGAGGTATTATGAGTGTCCAATAGGCATCGGAACAGAGGTGCAAGGCACGGAACTGCTCTCCACAGTACAAACTGGCGTCGAATTCATACTCTATGACTTTAATGATCCTGCCAGCTTCTATGAGTCATTGGACAATCACATGTTCCTCCATTACGACCATGCCGAGTTGGCTCAGGTTGGACGTCATCTGACCCAAAAGCATATCTTTAACCATAGAGTTGATGATGGTGTTATTTTCGGCAATGAGAACATCATTGAAGGAATTGGTTTTGTCGGTGAATCACCGGGAATGTCCCTTAACTACTTCTATGGCATCACTATAGGAATGGACCAAGTCATCAACCGCTTAAGCCATGTCATCGAGGATGGGGAGATTGTTTATAAGACCAAATGGTATAAAGAGCCCGTGCCTGACGATTACGAGTATGTGCCCTTTGTTCGTGAGGGAGTGAAGTGGGTGTACGCTTATAACAATCCATTCTGGGAATACGTTTTGGATATGCCTGAAGGCTTGCAATATTACAGTTTTGAGATGAAGGGTGATGTCCAAATTGGAGATAAAACCTATAAGCCCGTGGTATTGACCCATTACTTGGACAAAGAAGGGCATAATAAGGAAGTCGAGGATTATACCCCCATTTGCCTGCGTGAAGAGAACAAGGTGGTCTATGCCATCCATCCTGACGGCATCCAGCATCCTCAATGTCCTGTTGGTTACGGTTGGCATATTAGTGATCCATATGATGGCCTGCCAATCTATACAACCAGTGAAGAGTTCATTCTCTATGATTTCAACGACCCGATAGAGCTTTACTTTAATAATGAAGACTTTTGGAGTGAAGTTGATTATGACGGGACTTGGATGATGGCCATAGGTGGCGAGAAGCGCAAATGCCATCATTATCAATCCTGGTATAGTGAGGATGACTTCATTATCGAGGGCATTGGCTATGACGGCATGGCGGGATTTCCACTATTCTACTTTGAGACGTTTATTACAGGGTTCCAGGTTGGTTATGGACTAAGCCATGTCATTGAGAACGGTCAGATCGTTTATACTGGACGTTGGTATGATCCGGGTGTCAGAGTCGGCATCGATGAGGTGGTTACTGACAAGGAAAGGCGCCTGATAGACGAGAACTATTACAACCTGATGGGCCAGCCCGTGGGTAAGGTTGTACCAACAGCACCTGGCATCTACATCCACCAAGGCAAAAAAATCGTAGTCCGTTAAAAGTCAGACGACAGGAAAGACAGCAAACAGATAACAATCCTGTCTGCGGTAAAAGGAAAACAATAAACACAATAAGTACAAACTACTGACAGTCAGTTGTTTGTATTTATTGTGTTTATTGTTTTCTTTTATGTGGTTCGGGACGGTTTAACCGCACTGGAAGTACTCGTTGACGAGCTGTGAGGTGCGCTTGGGATCGTGCTCGATGTCGTGGCGCAGGGTGCGGTCGTTGAACGAGCGCAATTCGGCGATGATGCCATCGATCATGTGTGCGCTGAAGACATCCTTCTTCTCAAAGGCTGCACGCAGCTTCTCCAGGCAGTCGGCACTGGCTACGCAGCTGTCGGGCAGGCAGTCGAGCTCGTTGAGGCGGGCTGCATTGGCTGCATCGTGGATGTTGACGTCAACATAGGTCTTGGCGGCCAGTTCGAGGGCATTCTCCATCTCGAAGCCATGGCGGCAGGCAACGCACAGTCCGGCCAGCAGCTGGTAGATGTCGGCCGAGCCGTCCGGCGAGCGCATCTCGACGGTTTGCTTCTGGGTGGTATCGAAGTTGCTGGCGGGTTCCAGCGGGTTGGCGGTGCGGCACATGTCGGCGCCTGCGGTCCAGCCCAGCGGCACGCGCACGAGAACCGAGCGGTTGCGGTCGCCCCAGCATACGTTGGTGGGAGCCTCCTGGTGGGGAACCAGACGGAAGTAAGACATCGGGTTCTTGTTGCCGAAGGCCGTGATGGCGGGAGCCAGGTCCATCATACCGGCGATGGCCTTGCGGGCCTCGTCGCTCAGGACGCCCTTGTCGTTGAGCATCATGTTGCGGCCGTCCTTCATCATGCGCATGTGGATATGCAGACCAGAACCGGCTTTACCGGTGGTGATTTTGGGGGCGAAGGTCACGTTCAGGTCCGCACGGAAGGCCAGGTTGCGGATCACCCACTTGGCCACCATCAGCTGGTCGGCAGCGTCGAGCACGGGAACGGGCAGGAACTCGATCTCGTTCTGCTCATAGACCACGCCGTCCTGCTCAAAGTTACCCACCTCGCTATGGCCGTACTTGATCTGTCCACCGGCCTTGGCGATGTAGTCCATGCATTGCTGGCGGAAACCGTTGGTCTTGGCGTAGGGCATCGACTCGTGATAGCCGTGCTGATCGCGGGCAGGGTAGAAAGCAACCGACGGGCGGATAACGTAGTATTCCAGCTCGCCCATGGCCTCATATTCCATGCCAGTCACCTCGCGGAAGGCTTGGGCAGCCTTGCGCAGCGTCTGCTCGGGTGAGCTCTCCAGCGGGTTGCCGTCCTTGTCAAAGAACGAGCACAGCATGCACAGTGTGGGAATGTCGGCAAACGGGTCGAGGAAGGCGGTGCTGAAGCGGGGCAGCACATACAAGTCGCTCGAGCTGGCCTGGATGAAGCTGAACAGGCTGGAACCGTCAACGCGCTCACCGCATGAGAGGATGGTGCGCAGATATTCCTTGCTGCTGATGACAAAGTTCAGGGTTTTCAACTTGCCGTCACCGCCGGGATACATGAAGTTGACCATACGGATGTTGTTCTCCTCGATGTAGCGGATGATGTCGGCCTTGGTGAACTCGCGGGGTTCTTTCTGCAGGTAGGCAACTACCTGGTTGGCGTTAAGTGCCAGGATTTCGTTTTCCAATTTCTTTGAATGATGTTAATGGAAGCCGCAGTAGTGTATTTGTCAGGAATACAACGCGTTGCAAGACAAATCAGCCCATTGGCTTCACAGGTTAATTTAAGTTTTCGGTTCTACGGGCAAAGGTAGTGCAAGTCGGGCGAAGTGCCAAACAAAAAGCCATTTTTTTGTTTGCAATGCCGTGTTGTGGCCCACCTTCGGCACAGTGTTGCGGTACCCATTTTTTTATATGTGGGCGTCTTTTTCCGATAGGATTGGTTAGCCTTCGTCAAAAAAACACTATCTTTGCCTAATGGAGAACGAAGATAATTGACACCATTGACGAGATGATTAAAAGGCAGATACTCACTTTTGCCGCGTGGGCGGCCATGGCGCTGACGGCGATAGGCCAGTCGTTGCCCCAGTTCACCTATGACAATTACGACGGATGGAGTTATAACAATCCCGGATTGGAACTGAATGGTGACAACATCGGTGACGGCAGGATTGTGCTATACGTTTCCACAGGCGGGCTCGTACTCCAGTTAATCTCTCCTTCTTTTTCCTGTCAAGGCATCGACAGCATTTCCAGCACTGTGACTTGGTTCACCAGGAATATTGCCAATAGCGAATTTGACTTGACACGCACAGCCCTGACTTTGGCTATCGATGACGTAGACGGCAATCCAGTGGACTCGGTGACCGTCACACCCACCACTCCCGGCGTGAGGACCCACATGCTGGATTTCACCATTCCGGTACCCAAGGGGATGACAACGGCGCGCTTGCGTTTAGTCGCTTGGAGGGCCAATGTGGTGAGTTGCGGTGCCGTCAGGTCGGCTACGTTCACTGCAGAATCCTCGTCGGGACCCACTACATCGACAGGCGATGTGGACGGCAGCGGGACAGTCAACATCAGCGATGTGACAACCCTGATTGACTACCTGCTGAACAACGACACGGTCATCAACAGGGAAAATGCCGATATCGATGGCGACGGAACCATCAACATCGGCGACGTGACCGCCCTCATCGACAAATTATTATCGGGAAATTAGAGACCTATAGGTTATAGGGTGCACACATGCGTAAACAAAACTGACGGGACCCAACGCAATGACGCGAAGTTTTAATGTTATTGCTCGCAAGAACTCGCTAAAATTATATATTTAGCGGCGTGCGTTGGCCATGCCGTAGAGCATGACCACGACGAAGCAGACTGCGGGAACGATAAAGGACAGGTTGGCCGACGGCATGAAAGTGACGTCACTGTCGATGATCATCGCCTGCACGGCGGGCAACAGGCTGCCGCCCAAGATAGCCATGATCAGTCCTGCCGAGCCCAGTTCGGTGTCCTCGTTAACGCCTCCCAGCGCAAGGCCGTAGATGGTGGGGAACATCAGGCTCATGCAGGCCGAAACACCCACCAGGCAATACATGCCCGCCTGGCCACCCAGCACGATGACACCACACACCAACAGCAGTGCCAGCGCGGCAAACACTGCCAGCAAACGGCCCGGCTTGAAGTACTTCATCAGATACATGTTCACAAAGCGCATGAGGCAGAAGATCACCATCGCCACGATGTTGTAACGCTGCGACAGCACCTCGGCGGCCTGTTCGCTCATCCCCTGGGCCATAAACACTCGGGTGCCATACTGGATGATGAAGGTCCAGCAAGTGATTTGTGCACCCACATAGAAGAACTGAGCCACAACGCCGTTGCGATAGGTCCTGTTGGCAAACAGGCGCCTGAAAGCCGGCAACAAGGCTCCATGACGGTCGGCACCCTGCTGACGCACAGAGGGAATGGGCAGGAACAGCATCAACACCAGCAGCGCCACAAGCACCACACCCAGCAGGGCATAGGGCTGGACCAGGATGCTCAAATCGCTCTGTTTCAACGCCTCAAAGCTGGCATCGTCGAGCGTGGCCCGCTGGGCCGTGTCGAGCGGGGAGAGACGAGCCTGGATATAGTTCATCGCCACAAACATGCCCGCCAGCGATCCGATGGGGTTGAACGACTGGGCCAGGTTCAGGCGGCGTGTGGCCGTCTCGTGGTCACCCATGCGCAGGATATAGGGGTTGGCCGTGGTTTCGAGGAACGACAGGCCGCAGGTGAGGATGAAGTAGGCGATGAGGAACGGTGCGAAACTGCCGATGGTTCGGGCAGGGATGAACAGCAGTACACCCAGCGCATACAGGGCCAGTCCCATGATGATGCCGCTCTTGAACGAGTGGCGACGGATGAACAGCGCCGCCGGCAAGGCCATGCAGAAGTAACCGCCATAGAAGGCCACCTGCACCAGTGCGCCCTGGGTTACGCTCATGCGGAATATCTTGGAAAAAGCCTTGACCATTGGGTTAGTGATGTCGTTGGCAAAGCCCCACAGGGCAAAACAGCACGTCACCACGATGAACGGGAGCACATAGCTCACGCCCTCGCGTGTTATCAGTAATCGGGATTTCTTTTGATTATCAGTCTCTCTCATCACTTACTAAACTCTAAACCCTAAACTCTAAACTTCAAGCTTCAAGCCTTCTTGAAGCTTGAATATCCGTTCCATCAGTTGCCACTTGGCCGTCGAGGGCGCATTGGGGTCACAGCCCTGGAAACGGGCCACATAGGCTTCCCACTCGGCTTGCCGGGGTAGGGTGGCCAGACGGGCGTTGTCTTTCTCCCAGTCGAACTCGTCGGTCGTGTCACAGATCATAAACAGGCGGTTGCCGTGGATGTAGATCTGCATGTCCAGGATGCCCACGCTGCGGATGCCTTCCTGTATCTCGGGCCACACATGGGCGTGGGCCTCGACATATTGTTCAATCAGCTCGCGATCATCGCGTAATTCTAGCGTCTGACAATAGCGTTT
This sequence comes from uncultured Prevotellaceae bacterium, assembly GCA_900318535.1. Classification (GTDB taxonomy): domain Bacteria; phylum Bacteroidota; class Bacteroidia; order Bacteroidales; family Muribaculaceae; genus Sodaliphilus. Next base: position 107,648 of record ONKU01000004.1, read on the forward strand.
CATGATGTATGAATGGAATGGTTTAGAAATATTGAATTCTCATGCGGTTAAAATCCGCCGCGTCGGATGGATAAACTGATGGCTCCCTCAGGGAAACTGCTGCGGTCGCAGCACACGAGGGCCAGGTAACCGCCTCCACCTGCGCCAGGCATCTTCCAGGCCAGCACACCGTCCATGGCGCTGTAACGGTCGATGTAGTCCTGCACACCAGGCTGGATCATGGCGGGGAACATCGCCACCTGGGCCTCGAACGAGGCCTTGTAGGCACTGGCAAATGCCTCGATATCCATCTGATGGATTGCCGTCCAGCAGCGGTCGGCAGCAGCGGCCAGCGCACGCACCTTCTCGGGCGTGATGTCTTTGCCCTCGACGACGCTGCAACCCGGCCGGCGCGGAAACATCGGTATCATGCACAGGTGGTCCTCAAGCCATTGCAGCAGGGTAGGGTCTTGGGTGTATTCAATCTTCTCGGGCCAGTAGCTGCCATTATAATAATGACGCGCGAGGCCAGGCACACAGATGCCGATGGCGTCCTGGGCACCGCTCACGATGCCGTCGCTGCGTTCCGGGTCGTTCTCGAGGCAAAAGACCAGCCGCGCCAGCATCTCGGGGTCCATGTTGGGCAACTGATAGGGCCACACGCGCTTGATGGTGTTGCGCGTGCTGGTGGATAGGCCGCAGCGCTCGCGAATCTCGAAGGTGGGTTCCAGCGAGATGGTCAACGCCCAGCCCGGGGCATGGCACGACACGTAGGGCTGGTCAATCCACGTTCCCGCCAGATCCAGACGTGTGGGCAACTGGCTTGCCGACTGCTTCAGCCCCGTGCTGCTGCGCGCTTCCAGTCCCTCGCCGGGCACGCGCTTGAGCACGATATATTCCATGCCGCGGTCGCGGCACAGCTGACGCTTGTCGTCGCGGTCACCATCCTCGTTCACCACCAGGCAGTCGGGGTGCACGAGATCGAGTGTGGGCAGGAAATCGAGGTAACCGTCACCCTGGTTGATGTACGCTTCCTTGACATAGCGGATGGCGCGCACCATGAACAGGCGTTCCTGCTCGCTGTACATGGTCTTGTGCCCCTTCAGTGCCTCAATGGTCTTGTCGCTGCCGATGCCCACGTACAGGTCACCGTATTGCGACGCCTGCCTGAAGAATTCCACATGTCCCGAGTGCAACAGATCGTAGCACCCTGACACAAAAACTTTCTTGTTACTCACTGTCGTCTAAACTATTCTGAGGTTTCAACGACAAAGGTACAATTTCCAGTCCACAGGAGCATCATTGAGGGCGGAAAAATGTCTCCCGCCCTCTCAGCTTACTTGTTCAACTTTTATAAAGAAATTATTCGGGTACCCTATTGAGTGTCTGCTGGATATCCTCGTCACTCACCCTGTGGTTGACCAGGTCTCCGTTCAGGTATTGGTCATAGGCGCTCATGTCGATCAGGCCGTGGCCGGACAGGTTGAACAGGATAACCTTCTCTTCGCCGGTCTGCTTGCATTTCTCGGCTTCTCTAATGGTGGCGGCGATGGCATGGCTCGACTCGGGGGCAGGAATGATGCCCTCGGTGCGGGCAAAGAGCATTCCGGCATCAAAGGATTCGAGTTGCGGAATATCTACGCCACGCATCAGCCCATCCTTGAGCAGCTGCGAGATGATCATGCCTGCACCATGATAGCGCAAACCGCCAGCATGGATGTTAGCGGGCTTGAACGTGTGACCCAGCGTGAACATCGGCAGCAAGGGCGTGTAACCCGCCTCGTCGCCAAAGTCGTAACGGAACTGGCCACGGGTGAGTTTCGGGCAGCTGTCGGGCTCGGCGGCAATGAATTCAGTGTGCTTGCCGTCTTTCAGGTTATGGCGCATGAAGGGGAAAGCGAGACCGCCAAAGTTGGAACCGCCTCCGAAACAGGCGATGACCACATCGGGATATTCGCCAGCCATGGCCATCTGTTTTTCAGCCTCCAGACCGATGATGGTCTGATGAAGGCCCACATGGTTCAGTACCGATCCCAATGTGTACTTGCAGTTGGGCGTGGTGGTGGCCAGTTCTACGGCCTCAGAGATGGCGGTGCCCAGCGAACCCGGGTGATGCGGGTCACGCGTAATGATGTCCTTGCCGGCTCGGGTGGACATCGATGGCGAGCCCGTCACGGCAGCACCGAATGTGCGCATGATCGATGAGCGGTAAGGTTTCTGTTGCATGGAGATTTTTACCTGATAGACAGCGGCTTCAAGATCAAACACCCTTGCTGCATAGGCCAGGGCGGCACCCCACTGGCCGGCACCGGTCTCGGTGGTGACGTTGGTGGTGCCTTCCTGCTTGGCATAGTAGCACTGCGCCAGAGCCGAGTTGATTTTGTGGGATCCTAACGGATTCACCGACTCGTTCTTGAAATAGATGTGAGCGGGAGTTTGCAACGCCTTTTCCAGGGCATAGGCACGAACGAGTGGCGTGGAGCGGTAGAAACGGTACTTTTCAAGCACCTCGTCGGGAATGGGGATGAAGTCATGCTCGGTGTCCAGTTCCTGCACACAGCATTCACGCGGGAAGATGTGGGCCAGGTCATCCACGCCCAGCGGCTGCTTGGTGGCCGGATGGATGGGAGGAAGCGGTTTGGTGGGCATGTCGGCCTGAATGTTGTACCATGCTGTGGGCAACTCGTTCTCTTGAAGGATAAATCGTTTCTGTTTCATCGTTGATGATAGTTTATAATTATTATTTAAAAAGGTCTGCCGCAAGAACGACAGACCTTTTAGTGTTTTAATGTAACCTCTACGGATTCCATGATGGTCAGGCGACTCGCGATGATTTGAATCTCGAGCTGCGCCACCACCAATATGAAGAAATTATAGTCATTGACTCAATATTTATGTTGATGCCGCAAATTTATATTCATTTCTGCGTATGGGCAAAATTTTTTGAGAAAAAATTGCGCAATATCGCTCACAACTACGGTAAACGGTCGGGATTGCCCGCACTGTCCAAAGAAAGCGTCTTATTAAATAATGTATAGGCACATTTATTTGGTTTTGTTAGGGAAAAAGCCTAACTTTGTGACCGACAAACATCGTAACATAACAATAACCAATATCATACAACATCATGTACACTCAAGAACACGGATTCTATATCGCCCATGGTCCCAACGGACCCATCAGCATCCTGGGCAACATGGCCAACAGGCATGGACTGATTGCCGGTGCCACGGGAACGGGTAAGACGGTGACGCTGCAAGTGATTGCCGAGAGTTTCTGCAAGGCCGGGGTGCCCTGTTTCATGGCTGACATGAAGGGCGACTTGTCTGGCGTGAGCCAGCCGGGCAAACTTTCAGGCTTTATCGAGAAGAGGCTGCCCGAGTTCGGCATGAACCAGGAAGACCTTACCTTTGAAGGCTGTCCTGTAAGGTTTTATGACGTTTTTGGCGAGCAGGGCATCAGCATGCGGGCCAGCCTTGGTGAGATGGGACCCGATCTGGTGGCCCGCATCCTGAGTTTGAACGAGACTCAGACCGGCGTGCTCAATATCCTGTACCGCATCCTTGATGAGAAAGGCATCCTGCTGGATGACATCAAGGACTTGCGTTCGGCACTGGACTGGCTGTCCAAGCATGCCAAGGAATACACCACCCAGTATGGCAACGTGTCCACGGCTAGCATCGGTGCGATTCAACGTGCCATCCTGCAGCTTGAGAACCAGGGCGCTGACAAGTTTTTTGGCATTCCCTCGTTTGATATCCAGGACCTGTTTGCCACCCGTGACGGCAAGGGTGTGTTGAGTGTGCTCGCTGCCGACAAACTCATGCTGCAGCCCAAGTTGTACTCGACTTTCCTGCTCTGGCTGCTGAGTGAGCTTTACAGCACGCTGCCCGAGGTGGGAGATCTGGAAAAACCCAAGCTGGTCTTCTTCTTTGATGAGGCACACATGCTGTTTGAGGACACGACCAAGGCGTTAGGAGACAAGATCGAGCAGGTCATCCGCCTGATCCGCAGCAAGGGCGTGGGCATCTTCTTCATCTCGCAGTTGCCCACCGACATCCCCGACATTATCCTGGGTCAGCTGGGCAACAGGGTACAGCATGCCCTGCGTGCCTACACGCCGCGCGACCAGAAGGCCGTCAAGGTAGCGGCCGAGACCTTCCGCGCCAATCCCGCGTTCAAGACCGAGGAGGCCATCCTGGAATTGGAGACAGGTGAGGCCCTGGTATCGTTCCTTGACGAGAAGGGCGCCCCGAGTGCCGTAGAGCGTGCCAAAGTGCTCTTCCCGCTGAGTCAGATCGGTGCCATCACCGAGGGACAACGTCTGGACATCATGAATGCTTCTGGCGACATCAATGCCAAGTACAAGCAGGTAGGGGAGAGGGAAAGCGCGTTTGAGGTGTTTGCCCGTGAGAGCGAAGCCGAAGCCAAAGCCAAGGCAGCCGAAGAGGCCGCTGCCGCCAAGGAGGCTGAAAAAGCGGAAAAATCCAAGAAGAAAGAGAAAACCATCTGGGACAAGGTGTGGAAAGCCGTCGTCACTGCCGTGACAGGCACGCTGGCCACCATCCTGGGCAAGACGGTTTCAGACACCATTACCGGCAAGAAGGGTAAGGGCACCAGCATCAAGGATGCTGCCGGACGAGCCGCCAAGAACGCCACCAGCGCTGCCGGACGCCAGATCCTGCGTGACATCCTGGGCAATGTGGTCAAGAAGTGACAATCGCCCGACGCTTCCTGGCAGTTAGGGAAGAATCCATCTAAAACAATCGGTCCTTGAGCTCAACTCAAGGACCGATTGTCGCATCATAGATGCTGGTTTGTTGTGCTTTGTAATGGTTGGTTGTTGTTTCGTCGCTCACTCACAGGGCTTGCCGGCTGCATCGATAGCAATGGTTAGTTTGTATTTGGTATGGTTTGTTTTATCATTTTTATTAATGTGCGGCAAAAGTCGTTGTTTTAAGTGTGTTTACAGCCGGCCAAGCCTGTCGAGTGAATTAACATTATTATTAAGTCATTTATTCTTCACATTTTATTCTCATTTATTCTCACATTATTATTTCATTGGTCCAAATTGTTCGAAGCGCCCGTCGTTATAGAACACTACAATGTTGACTACACTGCGGGCATCTGAGGACGATGAGCCGCGCTGGGGCATCCTCGAGGCAGAGTTGCTGCGCATGATGCTCTGGATCGTCTCGGTCATTGACGGGGAGCTGGGGATGCGCTGCGACGACTTGGCTGACGGGTGGTAAGCCATCGGCTCATCGTCGTCAAACGAGATAGCACGCTGCTGACCCATGTCGTCGCTGGAAGTGCCATTGGGCTTGATGCCGTCTTTGGCATTGTCAGCATTTTCCCTGGCGTCACCGCCGTTCAGGATCATCTCGCCGTCACCAAACATCAGCCACATCACATTCAGGGTGGGATAGGCCCGATGGATTTTGCCGATGACCTCATCGCTCACTTTCTTGTTGCGTCCGTTGAGCAACTGGGATAGGGTAGGACGAGGTATCTCGCATGTGTCAGCAAACTGAGAATTGGAAATCCCAGTCTGATCAAGAAACATCTTTAACCTCGTTACAATATCCATTTAAGAACAATTTTTAGTTCGCGCTCAAGTGCGTGAGATTTCAAAATTTACCAAGCCTAAATTATCTGACTTGATTCTTCGACTGGGAAAACCTCCCAAAATCGCCCCAAACCTCAAAAAATCGCTATTTGCGTTTTTTAATTTTGGGATTGCAAATTTAGAACGAAAAAATGAAACCACCAAATTTAAAAACGAAAATTTTATAATTTGCAATTAAATTTGTCAATTTATGACAATTATTGCCCGGTTTCAGTTGTAAATATTATTACATAAAGAAAAACTTTAATATATATAGTATAACACGCACAAAAACAATGTATTATATATGTAATAATGATACGTTTTTGCAGTGACTGTAGCAACATGCGCAATATATGTAGCAGTACTCGAGACTTTTGTCATAAAACGCTAAAAATCAGCTAATTGTAACTATATTTAATGAATGTTAATTGAAAAATTTATCCGTTTTGTAAACTTTGCGGTCGTAAATTCGCATTTTTCACTCGCGAGACGCATCTGTAAATACCCTTTTCTGGGCCGAAATCGCTGTTTTGGAAGTGTACCAGGATATTTTAAAACGCAAATCAACCACCGTTTTCAAAGCCGAATTCGGGGTTGGTAAAATACCATTTTTGGTTTTCTGGATGCTCAACTCGATTTCCTTGCGATTTTTTCCACGACCACCTAAAGCAGCCCTATTTTTCTAATTCTGCTCGATTCTAGCGAAATCTAGTATTTGTCAAATATTGACAAATATGCTTTGTTTGAGGGTGTTTTGTGTTGTTAATTATAGGATGTTTTTAGGTGTTTTTGATGCACTTGAAAAGTCAAAAAATGGCCTTTTTCTTGCCTCTAGGCAGATATCGGTCATATTTAGGCTTAAAATGGTCAAAAAGCGACTTTTTGACCAAAATTTGAGATTTCCAAAATGTCGGCTAAACATCGGTTTTTTGCCCAATCAACAGGCAGTTAAAGGGCGATTTCAGGTCCAGTATAAGATGTGTTTCTTGTGTATTTTCAACCTCAATTTCGAGCCTTTATTCAGGTCAAAGTTGGCTCATTGGCGCGAATTATCTGACCCCAAAATCGTGTGATTTTGGGATCCGCTTCATTTTTTAGGGTCCAAATGTGATGGATTTCTAGTGTGTGAGTTCGGTTTTCAGGAATTGTGCCGTGGCCGATGTTGTGGATTGAGCCACCTGTTCGGGTGTGCCGCTTGCGATGACTTGCCCCCCGTTCCTACCCCCCTCGGGTCCCATGTCGATGATATAGTCGGCGCACTTGATGATGTCCATATTGTGTTCGATGACGATGACGGTGTTGCCCTTATCGACGAGTCGGTTGAGCACGCCAAGCAGCACCTTGATGTCCTCGAAGTGCAAACCCGTGGTGGGCTCGTCAAGGATATATACCGTCTTGCCGGTGTCCTTTTTGGCCAGCTCACAGGCTAGCTTCACGCGCTGGCACTCTCCGCCCGACAGTGTGCTGGACGGTTGCCCCAACTTGATATATCCCAGTCCCACATCCTGGAGGACCTTGATCTTCCTCAATATCGAGGGTACCGCGTCAAAGAACTCCACGGCCTGGTTGATGGTCATGTCGAGCACGTCGGCAATCGATTTGCCCTTGAACTTCACTTCCAGCGTCTCGCGGTTGTAGCGTTTGCCGCCGCATTCCTCACAGGGGACGAGCACATCGGGCAGGAAATTCATCTCGACGGTCTTGTAGCCGTTGCCGTTGCACTTCTCGCACCGCCCTCCGGCAGTGTTGAATGAGAAGCGTCCGGGCTTGTATGCGCGGATTTTGGACTCGGGAAGGTTGACGAACAGGTTGCGGATATCGGTGAACACACCGGTGTAGGTGGCTGCATTGGAGCGCGGTGTGCGCCCCAGAGGCATCTGGTCGACCGTGACCACCTTGTCCACGTTTTCAAGGCCCTGGACGGTGTCGTAGGGCATTGGAGCGGTATTGGAGCGGTATAGCCGTTGGCTCAGGATGGGCTGCAGCGTGGCGTTGATGAGCGTAGACTTGCCGCTGCCGCTGACTCCCGTCACGCAGATGAAGGTGCCCAAGGGCAGTGTGATATCCACTCCCTTGAGGTTGTTGCCGCGGCAACCTGTCAGGCTCAGGCTCTTGCCGTTGCCGGGGCGTCGCTGTTTGGGTATTTCGATGGTGCGTGTACCGTTCAGGTAGTCAGCCGTCAGGGTGTGCTGCTTGAGCAGCTGTTCCGGGGTGCCTACAAACACGATATTGCCCCCCTTGCGGCCGGCAAGCGGGCCGATGTCGATGACGTAATCGGCCTGGAGCATCATGTCCTTGTCATGTTCGACGACAAGAATGGTGTTACCGTCGTCGCGTAGGGTCTTCAACGAATTGATCAAACGCTGGTTGTCGCGCTGATGCAGGCCGATGGACGGCTCGTCAAGGATGTAGAGGACGTTGACCAGGCGAGAGCCGATCTGTGTGGCCAGCCTGATGCGCTGACTCTCGCCGCCTGACAGAGAAGCTGAGCTGCGGTTCAGCGACATATAGTCGAGGCCCACTTCCAGCAGGAAATTGAGCCTGGAGCTGATTTCCTTGACGATTTCCCTCGCGATTTCCCATTGCATGGGGGTGACATGGTTGTGGAGGTCCTCGATCCAGTCACGCAGCTCGCTGATGTCCATCGCAGCCAGTTCGGCAATATTCTTGCCGTTGAGCCTGAAGTGCAGCGCCTCGCGGTTGAGTTTCGCTCCGCCGCACTCGGGGCATACCGCACGCGACAGGAATTGTTCGGCCCATTTTTGGGCGCCGGCAGTGGCGGTATCGTCCTGCAGCATCTCGATATACTTGACCACACCGTCAAAGGTGAGGAAATAGTTGCTGGTGCTCAGGGTCTCGGTGCGCAGATTCAAGCGCTCGTTGGTGCCGTTGAGGATGTCGTTAAGGGCCTCCTCAGGCAACTCGCACAGCGGTGTGTCCAGTGTACAGCCGTATTTCTCGCAAATAGCGGCTATCTGCCAGAATATCTGCACATTCTTGTATTTTCCCAGCGGATTGATGCCACCGGCCTTGATGCTCAAGGTCATGTCGGGCATGATTTTGTCCCTGTCGATAATATTGACATATCCCAGGCCCTTGCAATGCGGGCAGGCTCCCAGCGGGGAATTGAACGAGAAATTGTGGGGAGCGGGTTCCAGATAAGACAGCCCGGTGGCGGGATCCATGAGCGAGCGGCTGTAGTAGCCCACTTCGTCGGTCTTGGCGTCGAGGATCATCAGCTGGCCGTTTCCTTGCTTGAATGCCAGGTCAACGGTCTCGGCAAGGCGTTTGGTGTCCTTGGCCCCCACTTTGAGGCGGTCCACCACGAGCTCCACGCTGTGGTTGACATATCGGTCCAGCTTCATGCCGAAGGTGATTTCGCGCAGCTCGCCATCGACGCGCACGTTGATATATCCCTTCTTGCGCAGGTTCTCAAACAGGTCCTTGTAGTGTCCCTTGCGGTTCTTGACCAGTGGCGACAGGATATAGATGCGTCGCCCGTCGTAGCGTTCGAGAATCAGGCTCAGGATCTTGTCGATGGTGTATTTCACCATCTTCTCCCCCGAGAGGTAGGAATAGGCGTCGGCAGCGCGGGCATACAGCAACCTGAGGTAGTCATAGACCTCGGTCGTCGTGCCCACGGTGCTGCGAGGGTTGCGGTTCACGGTCTTCTGCCCTATCGAGATAACGGGACACAGGCCGGAAATCTTGTCCACGTTGGGACGTTCCAGCATGCCGAGCATGTTGCGGGCATAGGAAGAGAAGGTTTCCAGGTAACGCCGTTGCCCCTCGGCAAACACCGTGTCAAATGCCAGCGACGACTTGCCGCTGCCACTCAGGCCGGTGATGACGGTGAGCTTGTCGTGGGGAATCTCCACGTCGATGTTCTTCAGGTTGTGAACCTTGGCACCGAGCACCTGGACGCATTCTGTTTCTTGCCCGTTAAGTTTCATGACTTGGTTTTATGATTGTGGGCTTAATCGATGACCCAATCCTTGTTGTAAACGGTAAAGGTGCGCTTGCTCCTGTACAGCTCATTCTGCTTGGGGATGCGCACTTTGTAGGTCTTTCCCGAAGCGTTGGTGAGCTTGGCGGAACGTATCCACGGGTTGGCCTCGCGCAGTTGGGCGTAGGTGATGCCCTTGCCCTTGGCCCAGTCGATCCAGCTGGCCACGGCTCCCGTGACGTCAACTGTGGTGTAGTCCACCGGCTGGTACAGGTGCTTGCGCGAGAAGCGGTAGCCGTAGCGTTTGGGCGATTCCATCACCAGCTTGTAGGCGATGATGCGGAACACATATCGTGAGGTCTCCTGGACCAGATACAGGTCAAAGGAGTTGTCCACCTTTTGCTTTGTCAGCTCGTTGGTGAGCCGTTGCATGCCCGCATTATAGCTGGCGGCAACGGTGGGCCAGTGGCCGTATTTCTTGTAGGCTGACTTGAGGTACTTGCAAGCGGCTACGGTCGCTTTCTCGGGGTCGTAGCGCTCATCCACCTCGTCATTCACTTCGAGGCCGTAATCACGGCCCGTGCCGGCCAGCAACTGCCACATTCCGGCAGCCTTGGCGCTGGAGTAGGCGTTGTAGTCCATCGAACTCTCGGTCACAGCCAGGTACAGAAAATCGAGGGGGATACCTTGCTCCTTGAGAATCTTGGCCAGCGCGGGAAAATAGCGGTTAGCGCGCTTGAAGCACAACTCGGTCGTCGTCTGGCCGTAGATGATGCCTGTCAATTCACGGTCCAGGCGTTCGGCCATGTCCAGGCGGTCAAAGCTCACCTTTTCCCCGGCAAACGTCACACTGGTGGGAATGTCAGGGCTCGCCGTCGTGCTGAACACGGGCGATGATGAGGATGAACTCGACTTGCTGTACTCTCTTTTGAGCTGTGCCTGACCTGTGACGGAAATCACCATCAGCAGGGTGGCCATCAATATGATTCTCTTCATGAGGTTTTGGGTTCTTTCTAGTCGTTAATAACCGCCACCGCCGTCCATTCCGCCGCCCGACGTGCCGTTGGCGCCCTTCTTGTAGCGCAGGATGGTGATGTCGCCGCGTTTCTTGTACTTCACGCCGTCACTGCCCGTTGCGGTCACCACGTAATAGTACACGCCGGTGTCCACGAGGCGGCCCTTATAGGTGCCGTCCCAGCCGCTGCCGGGGTCGGTGAACTCACACACGCAGGTTCCCCAGCGGTTGAAAATCCAGCAGTGGAACTCCACCAGCGACTTGTAAGACACCTTCCAGATGTCGTTGACGCCCTCGGTCGAGCCCGGCGAGAACACGTTGGGGCACACCAGCTCGCTCTCGCTCACGGTGATGGTGTAGGTCTCTCCCTCAAACTGGCAGGTGCCGGCGCCGTTGGCCACCCTGTAGCGCATGTAGTAGGTGCCGGCTTCGTTGAAGGTGTAGTCCACCTCGTCCTGGTTATATTGCAGGATAATGTCTTCAAAATCGGGGTCAGAGGCCATTTCCCACACGCGATAGACTACGGCGTCGGTGGGATAGCCCGTGAACACAATGTGTACCGGTGCCGAGCCGCCAAGTCCGCTGTCCAGGCCTTTCTCATTGTTGTTGCCACGCATCTCCTGCACGGCAATGGAGCCGCAGCTCACGGCCTGTGTCTGGTAGAGCTGGCTCTCGATGGTCTCTTCAAGTCCCCATTGCTCCAGGAACTGGTCGCCCGACAGCGTGAACACCGTGTTGCACAGCGGCGGATCAATCTGGATTTCATCGTCCAGGCTCTCGAAGGTCTCGACGACGGGTTGCTCCTGCCAATCGGTGGAGTCCTCTCGCATCAGGGTGTTGTAGGACAACTTGATTTGGCGGTCAAGCACCTCGATGCGTCCATTGAGGGTACAGTAGAGTATCTTGGGAGCCCTGCCGTCAACATTGAAGCTCAACAGGCTGCAGGGAGTGTCGTCGATAAAGAAGATGTCGTTGAGCTCCATGTAATAGTCGGCATAGTTGACCACCCAGCAGTAGTATGGATGGTTGGAGCCCTCCTGGATCTTGTAACCGATGTTGGGTGTGATTTTATTCAGCGTGGTTGCAGCACCGTTCCAGCGGATATCGGAAACCGGTTCCATAACAAGGCCACCGTCACGATAGTAAAAGCTTTCCCATGTCGCCGGTTCGCCGGTCGATGAGTTGAAGGTCATGCTCACCCCTTGGGTGTCATAGACTACATAAATCTTGTCCAGGCCCGTACTCATCTCGGGCGTCACCTCAATGACGGGATGTTCCCCCACTCCGGTAAAAGACACCTGGCCGCTCGCCGACAACAAAGCCAGCGCGGCCGCCATGAGCGAAATCAACTTCTTATTCATAGTGCGCACTTGAAATCTCTTTATTTATATATTATAACGTGTAGCCACGCTGGTTATTGCCCCGACCGGGAAACAATAACCATGGGGGCACTGGATTTGGGACAAACGGCTGCCTTAAAGGATGATGTTGATGATGGCGTTGATATCGGCGATGTTCACCTCGCCGTCACCGTTCACGTCGGCACGGCCTTCATAGGTGTCGACCTCCCCATGGATGACACCGATGATGCAATTCACATCAGCGATGTTCACCTCGCCATCGGCATTCACGTCACCAGTCAGTATATTGGCTTTTCCGGTGAGATAGCCTGGGGCGCTTGGGCCGCCGTCGATGCGGGCACGGGCGGCATCCACATGGTTCACATCGTAAACTGTTCCTTGACCGCCGACAAGCTTGGTGCAGCCAAGAAACATTTCCTTGGATTCAGTCACGGCATCTGTACTCCAGCTATTGCCGGCATATACCGTTTCCAGGTTCTTGCAGCCATTGAACATGGCCTCCATGTTCCGCACATTAGACGTATTGAAGCGACTCAAGTCAAGGGATGCCAAAGTATCGCATCCAGCAAACATGCCTCCCATGTCTCTTACATTCGCGGTGTTGAAGTCACTCACGTCGAGTGTTGCCAACGATTTGCAGCCCTGGAACATGTACTCCATTTCTGTTGCGCTCGAGGTGTTCATGCCACTCAAGTCTAAATCAGTCAAGGATTTACAGCCCGAGAATGCATATCCCATGTATTTCACATTCGAGGTTTTGAAGCCACTCAAGTCAAGGGATGCCAATGAACGGCAGCCAGCGAACATGCCTGCCATGTCTTTCAGACTATCTGCCTTGAAGCCACTCAGGTTTAGAGAAGTCAAAGTATCGCAGTCCGAGAACATGCGTGCCATGTTTGTCACATTCGCGGTGTTGAAAGTGCTCAGGTCAAGCGAGAGCAAAGAATCGCAGTCGGCGAACATCGCCCACATGTTTGTCACATTCGAGGTGTTGAAGCTGCTCAAGTCAATGGATTTCAATGATTTACAGCCAGCGAACATCCTTCTCATGTCGGTCACTGAACTGGTGTTCAAATGGTTGATTCCAGTAATGGAATCGAGCTTGTTCATTCCATAAAACCAACCGCAAGTGGAAGTGGGACGGGCAGCGACAAAAGTCGAGTCAAACGCCACCTGGGTGATGCCCGCGGCATATTCAGACCATCCGGGATTGACTGCTCCCGTATTCAGCAAATAGGTAGTGCTTGGGCGGATGGAACGCTCGTCGTCGTAGTAGAACGTCAACGTCGAGTCGCCGGCGGATAGCAGTGCATAGGCAATTCTTTTTCTGGAAAGATAGCCTGGATTGGTGGGGCCTTCATCTATATGGGCATAATCGACATCCACATGGCTCTCATCATAAACTGTACCTTGCTCACCGACAAGGCTGGTGCAGCCATAAAACATTGCGTTGGAAGAAGTCACTGAATCTGTAGTCCAGCCTTTGCTTGCATATATTGTTTCCAGATCATTACAGCCCCAGAACATGGCCTCCATGTTCCGCACATTCGAAGTGTTGAAACTGCTCAAGTCAAGGGACGTCAATGATTGGCAGTTCTGAAACAGGCCTCCCATGTTTGTCACGTTCAAAGTGTTGAAACTGCTCACGTCGAGGGTAGTCAAAGAGCTGCAATCAAGAAACATCGCTGCCAGATCAGTCACATTAGAGGTATTAAATCCACTTACATCAAGGAAAGTCAATGATGTACAGTCCCTGAACATTGTCCTCATGTCTGTCACTTTTGCGGTGTTGAAGTGGCTCAGGTCGAGGGTATCCAAAGATGTGCAGTATCCAAACATGCCATGCATGTTTGTCACATTCGAGGTATTGAAGCCACTCAAGTTAAGGGAAGTCAATGACCTGCAGTACCCGAACATAGCTGCCATGCTTGTCACATTGTCGGTGTTGAAGTTACTCACGTCAAGCGAGGTCAATGACCAGCAGGAAGCAAACATGCCACTCATGCTTGTCACATTGTCGGTGTTGAAGCGACTCACATCAAGGGAAGTCAAGGACCAGCAGTCAGCGAACATTATATTCATCTCTGTCACATTCGACGTGTTGAAGTTACTCACATCAAGGGAGGTCAAAGAACTGCAGCCAGCGAACATTTCCCACATGTTTGTCACATTCGAGGTGTTGAAGCTACTCACGTCAAGGGTAGTCAAGGATTTGCAGTCGTGGAACATGCCAAACATGGTTGTCACATTCACGGTGTTAAAGCCGCTTAGGTCAATGGATGTCAAAGATTCGCATTCAGCAAACATAAAGTCCATGTCTGTCACCTTCGAAGTGCTGAAGTCACTCACATCAAGAGAGGTCAGGGATGTGCAGAAATTAAACATGGCCTTCATTGTCGTCACATTCGAGGTATTGAAGCTTTTCAGATCCAAGGAAGTCAAGGATTTGCAACCGTTGAACATGCCTTCCATGTCGGTCACTGAATCGGTAATTAAATAATTGATTCCAGTAATGGAGTTAAGCTTTTCCATAGGGTTAAACCAACAGCGAGTGGAAGTTGGACGGGCAGCGACAAATGTGGTATCAAACACCACCCGGGTCACTTTTCCATAGTTCTCACGCCATTTGGGAACACTATCCTGAGCATTCACCAAATAGGACGTGCCGGGGCGTGAACTGCGCTGGTCATCATAGAAGAACGTCAGCGTGCTGTCGGCCTCGGTAAATATGGTGTAAGCCTCCTGTGCCCTCGCTGCAAATGATACAAACATCAGCAACATAAGCATCAGGCATCGGCTCATGGATATCTTGTAATTAATTGGTCGTTTCATCGTCTATGTGTTATAGTTCAGTTAATGATTCCATTGATTGAAACTGCAAATTTAGTAAAAACAACTGAATAATCTGAATTCTCTGAGATATCCGCTCCCATTTTTGCTGTCGGATGTCCAGTTATTTCTGAAATTTCAGTTGTTATAATAATTGTTGTTTTATCAGCAAAGGGGCTTTTTGTCATTTCAGGCGAATGGATTACCTTTGCAGGGAGAATAATAATCACATTAATATATAAGAGACATGGAAGAGGACTTGACGATGAACGGGATGCCGCGGCGCGAGCGTGCGGTGATGTATAAGCGCGACCATAATTGCTGTCAGGCGGTGCTGCTGGCCTATGCTCCTGAGCTGGGATTGCCCGAGGAGAAATTGCTGGCGATGGGTGCCTGTTTCGGCAGCGGAATGGGTAGCATGGAGGAGACGTGCGGCGCCTTGTGCGGCGCGCAAATAGCGCAGGGGTTGTTAAAATTTGACAACCGCAGGATGAATCCCCAGGCCAGCCGATTGAGGGCTGAATTTGAGCAGCATTGCGGCGCCACACGGTGCAAGGATCTGAAGGGCGTGGGCAGTGACCGTGGGGTGTTGTGCTCTTGCGAGGACTGTGTGCGTCATGCAGTCGATGCCCTGGATGAAATGATTTAGTTTATCAAAAAACTACACGAAAACATAGCGGTAGTTTGGCGAGAATTCAGTAATTTTGGATAAATTAGGCGGCGCCTCAACAAAAACAAATTTTTTTTTGTTTTTGTGTTCGACTTGCACTAATTTTGCAGTCCAATAAAAGAGAGAGATTTATACACTGATTCATAACTAACTATCAAACATATAGATAACAATCATGGGATGGTTTTCATTCACTCAAGAAATCGCTGTCGATTTAGGAACAGCCAACACCATTATCATTCATAACGACCGCATCGTCATTGACGAGCCGTCGGTTGTAGCCCTCGACTCCAAGACCAACAAGCCCATCGCCGTGGGTGAGCGTGCTCGTGAGATGCATGGCAAGGTCCATGAGGGCATCCGCACCGTGCGCCCCTTGAGCGACGGTGTAATCGCCGACTTCAATGCCGCCGAGCACATGATCCGTGGCATGATCAAGAAGGTGAGCGCCAAGAATCACTGGTTCTCGCCCTCGCTGCGCATGGTCGTGTGTGTACCCTCGGGTTCGACCGAGGTCGAGATTCGTGCCGTCCGCGACTCCAGCGAGCATGCCGGTGGCCGTGACGTGTACATGATTTACGAGCCCATGGCAGCTGCCTTGGGTATCGGCCTGGACGTGTTGGCACCTGAGGGCAACATGATTGTTGATATCGGTGGCGGTACGACCGAGATCGCTGTTATCTCGCTGGGCGGTATCGTGAGCAACAAGAGCATCCGCACTGCCGGTGACGACCTCACCGAGGACATCCAGGAGCACATGCGCCGCGCCCACAACGTCCGCGTGGGTGAGCGCACTGCCGAGGCCATCAAGATCAACGTGGGCTCGGCCCTGACCGACCTGGGTCCCGATGCTCCCGAGGACTTCATCATCCATGGCCCCAACCAGGTCAACTCGCTGCCCCTCGAGGTGCCCGTGACCTACCAGGAGGTGTGCCACTGCATCGAGAAATCCATCTCCAAGATCGAGGCTGCCGTGCTGAGCGCCCTGGAGCAGACTCCTCCCGAGCTGTATCAGGACATCGTGCACAACGGTATTTTCCTGACAGGTGGTGGCGCCCTGCTGCGCGGCCTTGACAAGCGCTTGACCGACAAGATCGGCATCGAGTTCCATGTCGCTGAGGATCCCCTGCACGCTGTGGCCAAGGGTACCGGCATCGCATTGAAGAACATCAAGCACTTCAAGTTCCTCATGCGCTAATTTTTTAGGCTTTAGGCTTTAGGTGTTAGGCTTTAGGTAATTGCCGTTAGGTCATTCTGCCTGTAACCTAAAACCTAACGCCTAAAACCTAACGCCTACAAGATGAATAATCTGCTCAACTTTTTCGTCAAACACAGTGCGTGGTTCATTTTCGCAATTTATGTGATATTGAGCCTCGTGCTGCTGTTTAAGGATAACCCTTACCAGCAGAGCGTCTATCTGACCTCGGCCAACTCGGTGAGTGCCGCTGTCTATAAGGCGTTTAACGGCATTACGTCCTATTTTCACCTGCGGGGCATCAATGAGAGCCTGCAGGAACGCAATGCCGCGCTGGAGATGGAACTGATTGAGCTGCGGGGGCAGCTGAGTGAGATGGCGCTTCATTCGCCCGACTCGCTGCACCAGCCCGCATTGAAGCAGTACAGCTTCGTGATGGCGCATGTCATCAGCAACAGCATTGCCCAGACCAACAACTACATCACCATCGACCGTGGACATCTCGACGGCGTGAGTCCCGAGATGGGCGTCATCGACCAGAATGGCGTGGTGGGTATTGTCAACGTCGTTGGCCCTCATGCGGCGCGTGTGATCTCGCTGCTGAACCCTCACATCAGGCTCTCGTGCAAGCTGCGCGCCAGTGGCTTCTATGGCAGTCTGGTGTGGGATGGCAAGAGCCCGCAGCATGCTGTACTCGAGGAGCTGCCCAAGCACCTGAACTGGCACAAGGGTGACACCATTGTCACGAGCGGCTATTCGGCAGTGTTCCCCGAGGGGATTATCGTGGGCACGGTCGAGGGACTGGCCCGCGGCATGAGTGACAGCTTTGTGTCGTTGCGCATCAGGCTGACGACCAACTTCAGCCAGCTGAGTAGCGTGCGTGTCATCACCAACAGCATGAAGGAGCAGATCGACGCGCTGCGCCGTGCCGAGCAGGGCATCGATACCGTGGCCGGCATCCAGACACGTCCCGAAATCAAGCCCGAGATCGTTGACGTGGTGCCCCAGGAGGAAAAACCCAAGAAACAGCCCGTACAGCCTGTGCAGCTCGTACAGCAACCTGCGCAGCCCGCCCAGCCCGATGAACCCGTTGAACCTGAATCAGGAGGAGAACAGCCATGACCAAGACCGTAATACAATTCATTGCCCTGTTCCTGGCATTGCTGGTGCTGCAGCTGGTGTGCAACAAGATTGTCTTGTTCAATGTGGCCATGCCGGTGGTGTTTATCTACCTGATACTGCGCCTGCCGGTCAATCTGCACGGCGGCTGGGTGTTGACCATCGCTTTCTTCATGGGACTGATCATCGACATCTTTGACAACACGCCGGGCATGAATGCGCTGGCATGCACCATGATGGCAGCCGTGAGGCGTCCCGTATTCAACCTGTTCGTCTCGCGTGAGGACGACTTGAACATCCCGCTGCCGTCGGTGGCTTCGATGGGTGTGGGCGATTACTTCAAGTACATGGCGACGCTCGTGACTCTGTATTGCGCCCTCATCTTTGCCATTCAAGCCTTTACACTGCACAACATTCTGCTCACTCTTGCGCGCATCGCTGGCAGCAGTGTGCTGTCTATTATCGTTATTTTCGGGTTGGAAAGTCTAGTGAGCACGCACCGTGAGAAAAGATTATAACCTGGAGAAGCGCAAGCTGGTCATTGGCGGCTTTATCGTGGCGATTGTGTTGATCTACATCGTCAGGTTGGTGCAGTTGCAGGTGCTGGACAGCACCTACAAGGCCAACGCCGACAGCAACGCCTTCATGGAAAAGGTCATGTACCCCTCACGCGGCCTCATCTATGACCGCAACGACTCGCTCGTGGTGTATAATGTGCCGGAGTATGACCTGGTGATGATTCCCAAGGACGTGACCCCGTTTGACACCATCGACTTTTGCAACACGCTGAAAATCAGCCGCGAGGAGTTTGACCACCGCTGGCAGGAAATGAGAAAAGGCCGTAGCTACTCGGCTTTTACCCAGCAGGTGTTCATGAATCACCTCACTCCCGAGGATTATGGACGCTTGCAGGAGAAACTGTACCGTTTTCCGGGCTTCTTCGTTGTGCAGCGCATCCTCAGGCAGTATAATTACGCGGTGGCGGCCAATGTGTTGGGCGACATCCGCGAGGTCAATGCCAAGGACATCGAGAACGACGACTATTACCGCCCTGGTGACTACACGGGCGACTTGGGCATTGAGAAGAGCTACGAGCGGTGGCTGCGCGGCATCAAGGGCAAGGAAATCCTCATCCGTGACGCGACGGGCAAGATCAAGGGACATTACAACGACGGCGCCAACGACGTGTCGCCAGTGGCCGGCAATAACTTGAAGCTGAGCATCGATATCGGCCTGCAGGCCTATGGCGAGATGCTCATGCAGGGCAAGGTAGGCGCCATCGTGTGTATCGAGCCCAAAACGGGCGAAATCCTGGCGCTGGTTTCCAGTCCCACCTATGACCCCTCGTTGCTCATGGGCAAGGAGCGCGGCAAGAACTACCGTGACCTGGTCAACAACCGCCTCAAGCCGCTCTATGACCGCTCTATCATGGCGGCCTATCCTCCCGGTTCGACATTCAAGCCCACCCAGGGCCTCATCTTCCTGCAAGAGGGCATCATCACCACGAGCACCGTGTTCCCCTGCCATCGCGGCTATGTGAACGCAGGCTTGCGTGTGGGCTGTCACGGCCATGGCTCTCCCATTCCCTTGAAACCTGCCCTGCAGACGTCGTGTAACGCCTACTTCTGCTGGGGTTTCAAGTACATGATGGACAAGCGCAGCAAGTATGGCTCGACAGGCAAGGCCTTTGAGGTGTGGAAGAACCACATGGTCTCGATGGGCTATGGCTACAAGCTGGGCATCGACATGCCGGGCGAGAGCCGCGGCTTTATCCCCAACACGGCGTTCTATGACAAGATTTACGGCGAGGGCCGTTGGGTGGGCCAGACCATCATCAGTGACGCCATCGGACAGGGCGAAATCCTGGCCACTCCGTTGCAGATTGCCAACCTGAGCGCCACCATCGCCAACCGTGGCTATTACATCACGCCCCATGTGGTGAAGAACATCGAGGGCGTGGGCGTGCTCAAGAAGAATCTGGAGCGCCACGACACCGACATCGACAAGCGCTATTACAGCGATATCGTCGAGGGTATGCGCATGGCCGTGTTGGGCGGCACCTGTACCGGTGCCAACATCCCCGGGTTGGACGTGTGCGGCAAGACGGGAACGGCCCAGAACCCCCATGGCCGCGACCACTCGGTATTTATGGGCTTTGCACCGATGAATGACCCCAAAATCGCCGTGTGCGTCTATGTCGAGAACGCCGGCTTCGGTGCCACCTACGGTGTGCCCATCGGCGCCTTGATGATTGAGCGGTACATGCGTGGCAACACTCCAGGCCTGCAGGCCCGTGGACGCGCCATGGCAAGCCGCCACACCATCACTTATCCCAAGGTAAAGAAAACCACTGCTACCGGTACTCAGGCCGACAAAAATAAGACTACGTCATCCAATAAATCCGTTTCGAGCGATGGAAGTAAGGAATGAAGATGAGAATACCAACCTATTGAGGTCGGTGGACTGGTTTACCATTGTCCTCTACCTCATCATGGTCGTAGCGGGTGCGGTGAGCATCTATGCCGCTACCTACGACTATGACAAGGCGAGCATGTTTGACCTGAGCGAGTACTCGGGCAAGCAGTTCCTGTGGGCTGGCCTCTCGTTCCTTATCGGTTTCTCGCTGTTGCTCATCGACAGGCGCATCTATGAGGCTTATGCCTATCCGCTGTACGGCTTCATGATACTGCTGCTGATTGTCACCATCTTTATCGCACCCGATATCAAGGGTTCCCGCTCTTGGCTGGTGTTCGGTCCCGTGAGCCTGCAGCCTGCCGAGTTTGCCAAGACGGCTACGGCCCTTGCCTTGGCCAAGCTGTTCAGCACCTACGGCTTTTCGCTCAACGGGTGGCGCAACTATGCCATTGCCATCGGCATCATCGTGTTGCCCATTCTGTGCATTATTCTGGAGCGCGAGACGGGTTCGGCACTGGTTTACACTTCGCTCATTTTTGTCCTGTACCGTGAGGGCATGTCAGGCTTTGTGCTGTTTGCCGCACTGATGGCTGTGGTCTATTTTGTCGTGGTGCTCAAGTTTGCTGCCGTGACGTTCATGGGCATTCCGTTGGGCATGGTCATTGCCTTTATCATGGTGATGGCGCTCATCGTGGCCATGCTGCTCCTGTATTGCCGCTCGTGGATTCTGGGGCGCAATGTGCTCATCGGCTATGTGGTGGCAGGCGCCATTGCTGGAGGATTGTCATTGGCCGGCGTACATGTCAACGGCTACGCCTTCTTCCTGCCGGTCATCATCCTGTCGCTGCTCTATCTGCTTTACGGCATGCTGCACGACATCAACCTCAAGAAGGTGCTCATCACCATCTGCTTTGCTGCGGCGTCGCTTGTGTTCCTGTTCACGGTGAGCTTCGCCTTTAACAACGTGCTGGAACCGCACCAGCAGACGCGCATCAAGGTCACCCTGGGCATCGAGGAAGACCTGCGCGGAGCGGGCTATAACGTCAACCAGAGCAAAATCGCCATCGGCAGCGGCGGCATCACGGGCAAGGGTTTCCTGAACGGAACGCAGACCAAACTGAAATATGTGCCCGAGCAGCACACCGACTTTATCTATTGCACCATCGGCGAAGAGCAGGGCTTTATCGGCAGCGTTGCCGTGTTGATACTTTTCCTGGCGATGATATTGCGCATCATCACGCTGGCCGAGCGCAACCACTCGACGTTTGCCCGTGTGTATGCCTACTGTGTCGCGTCTTACCTCATTTTCCACCTTGCCATCAACATCGGCATGGTCATCGGTCTGTGCCCCGTCATCGGCATCCCGTTGCCGTTCTTCAGCTACGGCGGTTCCTCGTTGTGGGGCTTCACCTTCCTGCTGTTCATCCTGCTGCGCATCGACGCCGACCGCGGCAATTACGGCTCCTGGTAGCCCTCTCGTTTATGTATAATTGTTGGCAATAATCGTCATTCCTTGCTGTGGAGCCTGTTGTCGATGATTCCGGCGATGAAACCGCATAGCAGGCCAGAGACGTGACCCGCCAGGCTGATGCCGCGGGTGAAACTCAGGAGTAAAGTTGGGCCTATAAAGATGGCCAAAAGCAGCAGGGTGGAATTATTTGTCCTGTTCCGTTTCTTGGAATTAAACATCAAGCAACCGAAGGGGTATCCGAGCATTCCCATGATGGCCCCTGAAGCCCCTACTGTGACGCCATCGCTATAAAGGGCGCAACAGAAGGAACTCACGATTCCCGCCCCGAAGAACACCAGCGCGCCACGCCAACCCTGATACAACGGAAACAATGCTCCCCAAAAAGCTAAAACAAAGAACAGAACCATAAGATTTATAAGCAGATGGGGGATATTGGCATGCATGAGTATTGACGTGACAAGCCGCCACCACTCATTCTTTACAAACAGGTTATACCCTGAAATGGCTCCATAGTCCAACACTGACGACGATTCCTTATAGCCCATGAAAAGTGCAACGAGATAATAGATAATCGGGAGCACGAAGATGAAGACGCAGGGCCAATTCTTGGGATTGCGAACGTACTTGATAGTTGCTTGCATCATGTCAAAGCCAGCCTCGGGCTTGCCCTTTCTTTTTACCTTCCTGGTTCGCGCAAACAACAGCACAAGAGCAATGACTCCCAAGCTAGCTGTAAAGCAGATGACGTACCCCTTCTTGACACGGGCTTCAGCAATGAGAGGCTTACCATGGATTGGCATGATGATGGCCGGATGGCTGTCGATAGAGTAGGCAGTATCGTTACACAAGATGTAGGCATTCTCGACAGCCTTCAGGATATAATCGTAGTGGTTGTTGTTGGAACTGATGCGTTGAAAAGTCGTGCAGTTGGTATCGTAGCGATGTTGCTGCAGCGTGTCACGCAAATCGACACAGAATTCATGATAATAAGCCTGCAGTTTTTCATCGCTGGCAAAGGAGTAATCATGTTCCTTGCCACTCACTCGATAAACCATGTAAACTCCTTTACTCTGTTTGACCGGAGCGGCCACATAGGCCTCAAAGGTGATGTCCGCCGTTGCCCTCTGATAATGCTGTTGTACAGTTGGGAAAACATAATAGCCCAACATGCTCGTATCCACTTCGGTCAACAGACTACTGTGGATGAATTCGGCATCGCCCAGGTTTTCCTTCACGATACTGTCACATTCATGATACGGCGAAATGCTCCGCTGCGCATAATCTCCCGCCCCGAACATGCCACTGGTTAGAGCGACAAACAAAGCAAAATGCGCGGCACGTTGTGGGAAATCGTCTTGAACTATATTGATATATCGACTCAACAATAACTCGGTAGCAATTATCCAGATGATACCAAGGGCCACTCTCAACTCGAATTGAAAGGTATTTAGTTTCAAAGCCCAGTACAGCAGCCCGAAAAGGGCTACCGAGAATATGGAAACTATCGTTATCACGCCGATACTCTTCCACACCTCCGGCCAGTCATGCTTACTGCGTTTGCCTTCTTTTTTCGTCATTGTTTATCAAATACATGTTATTGCGAAAATTTCGTTGCGAACTTTTCGCAATGCAAAAGTACAGTTTTTTGTGGTTTTTATTGAGAAGTAGAAATGACTTTAGTGCCATTAAGGCATTGTTAATTATAAATCAGGGCTGGAACATCGCGTTCCAGCCCTGATTGTGTTTAGTGGTTGTTAGCGGCAATTAAGCCTCGGGATCAACACCCCACTGCTGGCGAGCCAGACGGCGGTAGTTGTTGTAACGCCACTGGGCGTTTTCCTTGGCGGCAGCGAACAACTCGGCAGCCTCGTCGGGATACTGCTTGAGTACCGATGCGTAGCGCACCTCGCCCTTGAGGAAGTTCTCGAAGTCGTCCCAGTTGGGCTCCTTGCTGTCGAGCGAGAAGGGATTCTTGCCCTCGGCCTCGAGCTGCGGGTTGTAACGCCACAGGTGCCAGTAGCCGCATGCTACAGCTGCCTGCTCCTCGGCCTGTGCCTTACCCATACCGGCCTTGATGCCGTGGTTGATACAGGGAGCGTAGGCGATGATGATCGAGGGACCGTCATAGGCCTCGGCCTCGCGGATAGCCTTGAGGCACTGGGCATTGTCGGCACCCATAGCGATCTGAGCTGCATAGACGTAACCGTAGGTGCTGGCAATCAGACCCAGGTCTTTCTTGCGGACGCGCTTGCCGGCAGCGGCAAACTTGGCGATAGCGCCGATGGGGGTAGCCTTAGAGGCCTGACCACCGGTGTTGGAGTAAACCTCGGTGTCGAGCACGAGGATATTGACGTTCTTGCCGCTGGCAATCACGTGGTCCAGACCGCCGAAGCCGATGTCGTAGCTGGCGCCGTCACCACCGATGATCCACTGCGAACGCTTAACCAGGTACTGACCCAGCTCGCGAACCTTGACGTCGGCGGGATTGTCGCTGTGCTCGATGGCCTCGAGGATCTTGTCGCTCAACTCACGGGTCTTCTCACCGTCGTTGAAGTTGTCGAGCCACTCCTGATAGAGGGCCTTGACGTCGGCAGCAACGGTAGCGTCGTCGATAGCCTCCTTAACGAAGCCGTAAACGCGGCAGCGCATCTTCTCCTCGGCGATGGTCATACCCAGACCGAACTCGCAGAAGTCCTCAAACAGTGAGTTGGCCCAAGCGGGACCATGACCCTTCTCGTTGACGGTGTAGGGAGTTGAGGGAACCGAAGCACTGTAGATTGACGAGCAACCGGTAGCGTTGGCAACGATCTGACGGTCACCGAACAACTGGCTGATCAGCTTCACATAGGGGGTCTCACCGCAACCCGAGCATGCGCCCGAGAACTCAAACAGCGGCTGAGCGAACTGCGAATTCTTGACGTTGGACTTGGTGTCCACGAGGTGCTGTTTGCTCTTGACGTTGTTGATGGCGTAGTCCCAAAGCTTCTGGTCCTCTTCGTGGCCCTCCATGGGAACCATGACGAGAGCCTTCTCGCCCTTCTTGCCCGGGCAGACGTCGGCGCAGTTGCCGCAAGCCAAGCAGTCCATCACGTCAACAACCTGTACGAAGGTCATGCCCTCGAAGCCCTTGCCGATGGCTTTGAGCTTGTCTTCCTCCTTGAAGGGAGAAGCGGCAGCCTCGGCCTCGTCCATGACGAAGGGACGG
Source organism: uncultured Prevotellaceae bacterium (assembly GCA_900318535.1). Taxonomy (GTDB): domain Bacteria; phylum Bacteroidota; class Bacteroidia; order Bacteroidales; family Muribaculaceae; genus Sodaliphilus. The sequence continues at coordinate 132,464 of ONKU01000004.1, forward strand.
ATGGCAGCGTGCGGGCAGACGAGCGCGCACTTGTTGCACTGGATACAGTTCTCGGCCTTCCAAACGGGAACGAAGGCGCCCACACCGCGCTTCTCATAGGCAGCGGTACCGGGATCCCAAGTACCATCCTCGCGGCCCTTGAATGCGCTCACGGGCAGCAGGTCGCCGTTCTGGGCGTTGATGGGACGAACCACGTTGTGGACAAATGCGGGAGCATTGTCGGCAGCGGGACCCTCGACGGTGAGGTTGCTCCAAGCGGGATCAACGGCCAGCTCGGTGTACTCGTTACCACGGTCAACAGCTTGATAGTTCTTGTTCACCACGTCCTCACCCTTGCGGCCATAGGACTTGACGATGAACTTCTTCATCTGCTCGATGGCCAGGTCAACGGGGATAACCTCGGTGATGCGGAAGAACGCGCTCTGCAGGATGGTGTTGGTGCGGTTGCCCAGACCAATCTCCTGAGCGATCTTGGTAGCGTTGATGTAGTAAACCTTGATGTTGTTGTCGGCGAAGTACTTCTTCACGTTGTTGGGCAGGTTCTCGGCCAGCTTGTCGGCGTCCCAAACGGTGTTGAGCAGGAAGGTACCACCCTTCTGCAGACCGCGGGTCACGTCATACATGTGCAGGTAGGCCTGAACGTGGCAAGCCACGAAGTTGGGCGTGGTCACCAGATAGGTCGAGCGGATGGGCTCGTCGCCAAAGCGCAGGTGCGAGCAGGTGAAACCACCCGACTTCTTGCTGTCGTAGGAGAAGTAGGCCTGGCAGTGCTTGTCGGTGTTGTCACCGATAATCTTCACACTGTTCTTGTTGGCACCCACGGTACCGTCGGCACCCAGACCGTAGAACTTGGCCTGGAACATACCGGCGCCACCCATGGCAACTTCTTCCTTCATGGGCAGCGAGGCGAAGGTCACGTCGTCCTCGATACCGATGGTGAACTGGTTCTTGGGCATCGGCAGGGCCAGGTTCTCATAAACGGCGAGAATCTGGGCCGGCGTGGTGTCCTTGGAACCGAGGCCGTAGCGGCCACCCACGATAACGGGGGCGTTCTCGGTGCCGTAGAAGCAGTCCTTCACGTCAAGATACAGGGGCTCGCCGTTGGCGCCGGGCTCCTTGGTGCGGTCGAGCACGGCAATGCGCTTGGCAGTGCTGGGAACGGCTGCGAGGAAGTGCTTGGCGCTGAAGGGGCGATACAGATGCACGGCTACGAGGCCGACCTTCTCACCCTTCTCGGTCAGATAGTCGATGGTCTCGCGGATGGCCTCGGTCACACTGCCCATGGCGATGATGACGCGGTCGGCATCCTTGGCGCCGTAGTAGTCAAACAGACCATACTTGCGGCCGGTGATCTCGCTGATCTTGTTCATGTAGTCCTCGACGATGGCGGGAACTGCGGTATAGTAGTCATTGCATGACTCGCGGTGCTGGAAGAACACGTCGGGGTTCTCGGCAGTACCACGGGTAACGGGCTTGTCGGGGTTCATGGCACCCTTGCGGAACTTAGCCAGCTCTTCCATGTCGATGAGGGGACGCAGGTCTTCCTGATCCATGGCCTCAACCTTCTGGATCTCGTGGGAGGTGCGGAAACCGTCAAAGAAGTTGACGAAGGGCACGTGAGCCTTGATGGCACTCAGGTGGGCAACACCAGCGAGGTCCATAACCTCCTGAACACTGCCCTCGGCGAGCATGGCAAAACCGGTCTGGCGGGTTGCCATGACGTCCTGGTGGTCACCAAAGATACACAGGGTGTGGCTGGCCAGCGTACGGGCCGAAACGTGGAACACGCCAGGGAGCAGCTCACCGGCAATCTTGTACATGTTGGGGATCATCAGCAGCAGACCCTGCGACGCGGTATAGGTCGTGGTCAGGGCACCGGCCTGCAGCGAACCGTGAACGGCACCGGCAGCACCACCCTCGCTCTGCATCTCCTGGACCATAACGGTCTCGCCAAAGATGTTCTTGCGGCCAGCGGCGGCCCACTCGTCCACGTGCTCGGCCATCGTTGATGACGGAGTGATGGGGTAGATTGCGGCTACCTCGGTGAACATGTAACTGATGTGAGCAGCAGCCTGGTTGCCGTCACACGTCATGAATTTCTTTTCCTTACTCATAAAAAATTTGAAAAACTGATATAGTTAGTTATTAGTCGTTTTTACAGGGTGCAAAGGTACGCATTATTTTTATAATAAGGTAAAGAAAGGGGAAAAATAAGTTATTTGGGAAAAGGGCAAAAAAAATCCCCGACTCTCGCCGCGGATCATTTTTGAAAAATCTAATTAACCTCTAATACCATTAACATAAACCTTAAAACTAAATCTTAACCTTTAACAGGAAAAACCCCATGCCTCACGGCAACGATTTTACTGTCTTGATGAAAAATCGATGCAAAGGTAATGCTAAATATGTTATATAACATAATTCTTGAGCAAAAAATGCCTATATTTAACATTTTTTAATGATTATAGACGTTTTTTGCCGTATTTTAGGCCCAAAATGGCCATTTTGCCCACCTGTTTGAGGGCAAGATGGCCATTTCGTGAAATGGGATGTCGATGTTACTTGTTGCCCAGGATCAGATATTGGTAAGGCTGCATGGTGATGTGCTTGCTCAGCTGCATCTCCTCGCCAGTGAAGAGATCCTTGACGCTTTTGTTGGCCCACATGGCTGGCAGCTCGATCTTGTGGGCGGCATCGCGCACATTGACGATGACGAGCACGTTATCGTTGTTGAGTACGCGGTCGACGATAAGCACATTGTTCTCGTCGTCGTCAAAGGGGATGACCTTGCCGCTGGATCGCAGGGCGGGATGTTCGTTGTAGATGGCAATGAGTTTCTTGTACTCGTCGCGCATGGCGGGGTTGGCATCCCAGTTCACGGGCACGTAATGGAAGAAGTTGATGGTCTCGGGATAACCTACCTCCTGTGAGCCGTAAACTAGCATACCGCCGTGCAGCATCGTGGTGGCAACAAAGGCTGCCATCGACGCCTTGGGGCCGCCATAGAGTTTGACGGGCGATGCTTTGGTCGCCTCATCGTGGTTGGTGGTGAAGCGCAGCTTGAACTTGCCGCGATCCAGATTCTCATACTCGTGCTTGTCCACGGTGAGGAGTTTGCCCACCTTGGCGTCGCCCTTCATCACCTCGGCGATGGCTCCCATGAATTCCCAGGCATAGTTCAGGTCAAATCCTGCCTTGAAATTGTCGGGGTTGGCACCCTCGGCCAGCATGATCAGGTTGCGTGGCTTGGCAGCGGCGCGCAGGTTGTCGATGCACTCGGTCCAGAAGTCCACCGGCACCTGGTCGGCAACGTCGCAGCGGAAGCCGTCCACACCGACGCTGTCCACCCAGAAGCGCATCGCATCGATCATTGCGGCACGCATGTCCTTGTTGTCATAGTTCAGGTCGGCCACGTCGGTCCAGTCGGTGCCCGGCGGAAAGATGATGTTGCCCGTCGAGTCGTGCGTGTACCAGTCGGGGTGCTGCTGCAACCACACGTTGTCCCATGCGGTGTGGTTAGCCACCCAGTCCAGGATGACGCCCATGCCGCGCTCGTGGCACGACTCTACCAGTTGACGCAGGTCATCGACCGTGCCATACTCGGGTGCCACGGCCTTGTAGTCCTTCACCGAGTAGGGTGAGTTCTTGCTCTTCTCTTGGCCGATGGGGTAGATGGGCATGATCCACAGCATGTTTACTCCCAGGTCCTGAATGGAGTCCAGCCTGTTGATGATGGCCTGGAACGAGTTCTCGGCGGCGAAAACGCGCGGGTTGACCTGATACATGACCACGTCGGCCACCTCGGGTACGACAAAACTGTCTCCAACAGGTGTGGCGTGATGGTCCTTGGGCTTGCAGCCAAAGGCCATCATTGTCATCGATAGTAATGCGAATAGTAAAATCTTTTTCATAGCTTTGTTATATTTTGGTTTTAATTCAGTTCGACTTAATTCAGCTCTTGCATGAACGCTTCAAAATCCTCGGCACTCACCTCGATGATGGTGAGGGTGATGTTACCATCGTCGTTCTTGCCGATGGAAAATATTAACCCATGCCCATCGACGGTATAGACGGTCTCGACCTCTTGGGTGCGGGCATCAAGACGCCAGGGTATTGCCATGCGGGCATTGCTGCCCTTAAGGGCATTCTTGATGGCTAGTTTGGCCATCTCCACGTCTTTAACAGCAGTAGAGTACATCGTATATGCCGCATTGTCGGCGCTGGTCTGGGTAAAGTCATATTTCTCACTCAGCCACAATGCCACGTCGTTGCAGTGGTACTTGCTCGATGGGGCCTTGGGGGCAGCGGCCTGCTTGCGTGCTGCAGCCTGCTCACGGCGCTCTTGCTCACGCTCGCGGCGGGCCTGTTCGCGTTGTTTCCTTTCCTCTTCCTTCTTGAGGCGTTTTTCTTCCTCTTTTTGTTTTTTTTCTTCAGCCTTTTTTTGTTTCTCGGCCTCTTTCAGGGCCTTTGCTTCCTCGCGTTGCTGCTCTTGTGCACGGCGCTTCGCCAGTCGTTTTTCTTGTTCCAGGGCCTGTTCACGCTCGCGTGCCGCGCGGCGCCGTTCCTTCTCGCTCATCACCGGCGTGTTGTCCAGGTCGGTCATTTGGTTATCGGCATTCACGGCATCAACGTCCTCTTGGGTAACGGGGCGACGGTCGCGCCTCTTGCGGCTCGCAGGCTTTGTTGTCTCGGTTTTCTCTTTTGTCTGGTTCTTATTGCCCAGCGACTTGTAGTAGCCGGCCGTCTCGGTCACGCTCACATAGTAGGTGCCGTCGTCCAGCGCTTTGCGCTTGACGGTGAAGCGGAATTTGTTCTTCTCGTAGCGGAATTCCTTCCAATAGGTACTCGTGGTCACGTGCCAGTCACTCACGGCCTTGATGTCGTCATAACTGGCCATCAGCCGGTCGATCATGTCCCGCACCTTCTTGCTGTTCAGCCCTTCGGGGGAGTTCAGGAAATAACTCACTTCACCCTTGCTGCGCTGCTGTTCCATATCCTTGGCGCTAGGCATGTAGTAGTATTCAAAGTAGTTGCGGCCCACCAAGGTCTCGCTCACCACCTCGTCCATGTACCACTCCCACTCGGTCGCCTGCTGGGTGGGCTGTGCCGATGCTGCCAGCGCCGCGCACGCCAGCAGGCCCAATAGTATGCTTTTTGCTCTCATAGGCCCCAGTTCATTTTGGTTGCAGGTCACAAAGTTATAGAATAAAATCTGAAACCCCAAAAAACTACCTGAAAAAAACAAAAATGAGCCGTTTCGGTTGATTCATTTGCTCAGGCAAGGCTTGGTTGTTTCAGATATTCCTTTTACCTTTGCCAGAGTAAAGACAAAAAGAAGACAAGATGAGAATTAGACATTTATTATTAGCAATCGTCGCTGTGGCGACGGTGCTGCCTGCCGTTGCCGACGTGCATGAGCGTTACACGACGATGGTGAGCGATGAGACGTCAACCTATGTGAGCAAACGGCCTCCCGTCGAGGAGCGCCTGTTCACCAGCGTGATTATCGAGCAGCGCATCCGCGACGTGTTCAAGCAGATCAAGGGCAATCCGCGTCTGGCATGGATGTTTGTGAACTGCTTCCCCAACACGCTCGACAGCACGGTCCACTACCGTTTGGACGAGAACGGCGAGGACGACACGTTTGTCTATACGGGCGACATCCACGCGATGTGGCTGCGCGACAGCGGTGCCCAGGTGTGGCCCTATGTCAAGTATGCCCGTCAGGACCCGAAACTGCAACACATGCTGCGCGGCGTGATCCTGCGCCAGCTCAAGTGTATCGTGCTAGACCCCTATGCCAACGCCTTTAACGACGGCCCGACGGGCAGCCAATGGGAAAACGACTTGACGGACATGAAGCCCGAACTGCATGAGCGCAAATATGAAATCGACTCGCTGTGCTATCCGATTCGTCTTGCCTATGAGTACTGGCTGGTGACAGGCGATAACAGCATCTTTGGCGACCTGTGGCAGGAAGCGATGCAGGCGGTGCTGCGCACCTTCAAGGAGCAGCAGCGCAAGGGAGGCAACAAGGGCCCGTACAAGTTCATGCGCCGCGATATCGACGCCAAGTCGTCGCTCACGTGGTATGGCTGGGGACCTCCCGTCAACCCCGTGGGGCTGATTGTGTCGTGTTTCCGTCCCAGCGACGATGCCACGGTGCTGCCGTTCCTGGTGCCGAGTAACTTCATGGCGGTGAACTCGTTGCGCAAGGCAGGCGAAATCCTCAACAAGGTCAACCACAATACCGAGTTGGCCTCTCAGTGCCTCGACCTGGCTCAGGAGGTGGAGGATGCCCTGCACAAGTATGCCATCGTGGACCATCCCAAATACGGAAAAATCTATGCCTATGAGGTAGACGGCTGGGGTGGCCGCGTGCTGGCCGACGATGCCAACGTGCCCAGTCTGCTGGCGATGGGCTATCTGGGTGACGTGCCCATGGACGACCCCATCTACCGCAACACACGCCGCTTTGTGTGGAGCGAGGACAACCCCTGCTTCTTCAAGGGCAAGGCCGGCGAGGGCATCGGCGGTGCCCACACGGCCTATAACCTCATTTGGCCCATGAGCATCATGATGAAGGCTTTCACGGCCGACAACGACGAGGAAATCGCATGGTGCATGCGCCAGCTGTTGACCACCGATGCGGGTACAGGGTTCATGCATGAGTCGTTCCACAAGGATGATGCGACCCATTACACACGCGCCTGGTTTGCATGGCAGAACACGCTGTTTGGTGAGTTGGTCATCCACCTCATCGAGAACGGCAAGACCCATCTGCTGGTCCATTGTTTGGACTAGGCTTTAGTTTTTAGTTTTTAGTTTTAAGTCGGCATCCGCCGTCAACTAGGGACTAAGGACTAGAAACTAGGGACTAGAAACTAGAAACTAGGGACTAGAAACTAGAAACTAGGAAAGATATTAAAAAAGCATTTACAATCCCTATCAGACGTTAAAATGATAGGGATTGTCTATTAATAAAGGTGAAAAGCCCTATCTTTGCCGCCTGTTAACTCTATAGAACAATAACATGAAAGAATACAGACACCTGACCAATCAGGAAATCGAATCCTTAAAGAACAAAGACTGTTGGGCACAAGACTGGAATGATATATTAGTGACAGATGACTTCGACGCCTGCCGCTGCCATCGCGTGCAGTTCTATGGCTGGGCTCGCCTGGGTAACGGGCGGGGGACCGTGGAAATCACCGACGGCTTCGTGAAGAACTGCGGCATCTACAACGCCACATTGCGCAATGTGACCATCGGCGACAACTGCCTTATCGAGAACATCGGCAACTACCTGAACAACGTCACCATCGGCGACGGCTGCTATATCTCCAACGTGAGCACCGTCGATACCCTGGGCGAGCCCAACTACGGCCAGGGACACACCATCGCCGTGCTCAACGAGGTGGGCGACGGCAACCTGCTGCTGCTGCGTGAACTCAACAGCCAGTTGGCGGCACTCATGGTCAAGCATGGCGACAACAAGCCCATGATGGACGCCATCAAGCGGATGGTGGCACAGTCGGTCGAGAAATCGCGTCCCGCCTGCAGCACCATCGGCAACCACGTTCGAGTAGTCAACACGGGCGTTATCATCAACTGCATCATCGATGACGGCTGCCAGTTGTGCGGCGTGTCGCGCTTGAGCAACTGCACCATCAGCAGCACGATGGAGAACCCCATCATCATTCGCACGGGCGTCATTTGTGAGAATACCATCATTGGCGGCGGGTCGCACATCTATGGCAGCGTTAAGCTCACCGATTGCTTTGTGGGCGAGTCCTGCCACCTGGAGAACGGCTTCACGGCCGCCAGCAGCGTCTTTTTTGCCAACAGCTATATGTCCAACGGCGAGGCGTGTGCTGCCTTCTGCGGCCCGTTCACGGTGAGCCACCACAAGAGTTCGCTGCTCATCGGTGCGATGTTCTCGTTCTATAATGCGGGTTCGGCGACCAACTTCAGTAACCATGCCTACAAGATGGGTCCCATGCACTACGGTGCCCTGGAGCGCGGCTGCAAGACGGCTAGCGGCGCCTATCTGCTGCTGCCGGCCAACGTCGGCTCGTTCAGCGTCCTGTTCGGCAAGCTGATGTATCACCCCGACACACGCGACCTGCCTTTCTCCTACCTGATTGCCTATGGCGACACGATGTACCTGAAACCCGGCCGCAATTTTGCCACCGTGGGCCTGTACCGCGACATCCGCAAGTGGCCCAAGCGCGACAAGCGCTACAAGGGTGAGCACCGCAGCGTGGTCAACTTCGACTGGCTCAGCCCGTTCACCATCAGCGAGGTGCTGCGCGGCAAAAAGATTCTCGAGAACCTGCGCGCAGCCAGTGGCGACAAGGTGAGCACCTACAACTACCACGAGTACGTCATCAAGGCTCCGTTGCTGCACAAGGGCATCAAGTATTATGACATGGCGCTGCGCATCTACATGGGTGCCGTGCTCAAGCGTCATGCTCCCGTGCCTCCCGTCTCGACCGAGGGCGAGGGCAACTGGATTGACCTGATGGGACTGCTCATGCCGCAGAGTGCCGAGGAACGCATCATCGACGACATCATCACTGGCCGCCTCGACACCATCGAGGCCGTCAACGCCCGTTTCAAGGAGATCAACAACAATTACAACGAGCTGCGCTGGTCGTGGAGCTATCGTGTCATCCTGGACTACTACGGCATTGACGAACTCACCGACGAGGCAGTGCAACGCATCCACCAGGACTACGTCACCGCCCGCCGCGAGTGGATCGCGCTCATCCGCGAGGACGCCGAGAACGAGTATACCTTGGGCGATATCGACCGTGAAGTGCTCGACGACTTCGTCAACCTGCTCGACCGCGAGGTAGACTTCGAAAACCAGAAGTTATACATGTGACATGAGTTAGTCTAGATATTCTAAAGTATCTAGAGTTTCTAGTGAGAAACTTCAAGGGGCCGCACCATGTGCGACCCCTTGAATGTAGCGGGACTGAGAATTGAACTCAGGACCTCCGGGTTATGAATCCGACGCTCTAACCGACTGAGCTATCCCGCCATTTGCTGAAAGCGACTGCAAAGGTACAACCATTTCCTGAACCCACCAAATTTTTTACGAAAAAAGTTGCTTCACCCGTTTAAAACTTGTGTAAATGAATGCTTTCATCTATTTTTGTGCAAAATGATGCATCAAGTGATTTTGAGAATATGAGAATCTGTTTACAATCAAGTATATTATCGCTGGCAATGCTGTTATCGCTGGCCGCTGGCGCACAGGGCATATACGGCGACGTGAACGGCGACGGTGAGGTGAACATTGCCGATGCCAACGAGGTGGTCAAGGTGATTTTGGGCGATGAGATCCCCACACCTCCTGACGGCGAGAGCGATACGGTGGCGGTGACGGTGTTTGACACCAAAGTCGCATCGCGTCGCTATTACCGCATCCCTGCCATTGTGCAGCTGCAGGACGGCAGGCTGCTTGCTATTGGTGACGACAGGCATCGCAACGACTCGGACATCGGCAGCAATTCGGGCATCGACATCCTGGGCAAGACCAGCGATGACGGCGGCAGGACGTGGAGCAACGCCATCATGATTGCCGATGGAGACGGCAAACATGAGGGTTTTGACGACAGCCACGGCGATGCGGCAGCGGTTGTGGACCGAGAGACGGGAAAACTGCTCATCATGTGCGCCTCGGGCTATCAGGGTTTCTTGGCATCGACATTGCAGGACCCGTTGCGCGTGGGACGCTACGTGAGCGATGACGGCGGAGCGACATGGACGGGCAGCGAGGTGACCAGTGACATCTACGGCATCTTTGCCGGTTATCCCGAGGTCAACGCCCTGTTCTTCTCCAGTGGGCGCATCTGCCAGAGCAGCCGCATCAAGCGGGGCGACTATTACCGCATCTACTCGGCGGTTGACGGCCCCATGGGAGTGGGCTGCATGGTACTCTATAGCGACGATTTCGGCCAGACGTGGCATGCCCTGGGAGGCCCTGGCGCCAGGCCGACGGTGGCCCCCTTTGGCGACGAGGCCAAGGTCGAAGAACTGCCTGATGGCAAGGTGTTGCTCAGTTGCCGCTCCAAGCAGACGGCCACCAGCGGACGGCTGTTCAACATCTACGATTACGTGACCGGCACCTGGGGCGAAATGGCCATCAGCAACGATCCCGAGTCGGGTACCTACAGCGAGGACTGCTCCTGCAACGGCGAGGTGCTCATCGTGCCCGCCATGCGCACCAGCGACGGCCATCGGCTCCACTTGGTGCTGCAGTCGGTGCCGCGTGGCAAGGGACGCCGGTGTGTGAGTATCTACTACAAGCCGCTGCTCGACGAGTCTGACTACGACCAACCCGCCGATTTCACCTGGGGCTGGCAGCGCTATCAGGTGACAGAAAACTATTCGGCCTATTCCACGATGGTCAGCCTCACCGACGGAAGAATCGCCTTTTTCCACGAGGACTGCAACGACAACCAGGGCAGCACCTCGGCCTATGATTTGATATTCCAGAAACTCTCCATCCGAACCATCACCGGCGGCCGATACACCGCCATCAAGCAATAATGACAATGGACAATAACATCAAGATACCGGTGCTCGCGGCACCGCTTCAAGGAGTGACCGATAACGTGTGGCGCATGGCGCAGCACAGCGTGTTTGGCGGCGTGGATGCCTATTATGCCCCCTTCATGCGCGTGGAGCGCGGCGAGGTCAGGCGCAAGGACTTGCGTGACGTGGAGCCCGACCGCAATGCGGGCATCACGCTCATCCCCCAGATTCTCGCCTGTCAGCCCGACCATGCCCTGATGATGGTTGATGCCCTCAAGCAGCGGGGCTATAGCCGCATCGACGTGAACTTGGGCTGCCCGTTCCCGCCCATCGCCTTGCACCGCAAGGGTTCGGGCATGCTGGCCTATCCCGAACTGGCTGAGGCGCTGTTCACGGCGCTTGCCGCCATCGACGGGGTGGAGTACAGCGTGAAAATGCGCCTGGGCTGGGACCAGTCCGACCAGTGGCGCGACATTTTGCCCTTGATGGACATCCTAAAGCCCGTCAACATCGCGGTGCATCCCCGCATCGGCAAGCAGCAGTACAAGGGTGACCTGGACATCGGTCAATTCGAGGCCCTGATGGCGGCCTCGCCATGGCCTATCGTCTATAATGGCGGCCTGCGCACGGTCGAGGACATCGAGGCGGTCGTGAGCCGTTATCCCAACCTGGCCGCCGTGATGGTGGGCAGCGGATTGGCCGCTAACCCGGGCATGTTCGCCCCCGATGCCACCCCCGACGATTACCGCCGTTTCCACGACCTGCTGGTAGACGGCTACACCGACCAACTCAACGGCGGCGAGGCCCAACTGGTGCGCCACCTGCAAGACATCTGGCAGACCTTCCTCCCCGGCACAGGCCACAAACTCTTCAAGGCCATCCGCAAGTCCCGCACCCTCGACCAATACCAGACCGCAGCCTCTGCCGCCCTCGCCGACGTCAACACCGCCCTCCAAGCACCAAATAACGCTGCCGAGGAAGAATAAGGCCGTCAGGCCCGAAAGAAACCGCCAAGGCAAGATAATGCATGAGGCTGTGTCATAATTATGACTCGGTAATATAACCGTGCTAACGCACGGGAAATTAAACAAATTAATTTGAATAATTTCCCGCCCGCAGGGCGGTTATAGTTCTCGCAAATTATGACATACCTTCATATCGTATAGATATTGTGTATTTGGTGTTGGGTGCAAAAATAATTACCGCAGGAGCCGTCACGGCTTGCTGCGGTAATAAATTATGAAAAAAACAGTACTTAATTATTTCTTCACGGGAGCCTCCTCGAGGGCCTTGACGAGCAGTTTCCAGAAGGGCTCTGCTGCGGGGATGTAGGCACGCTCGATGGTGGTGTGCGGGCTGCGCAGGGTGGGGCCGAAGCTCACGACGTCCATGTGCGGGTACTTGCCCAGGATGATGGAGCACTCCAGGCCGGCATGGTCCACTTGCACGATGCCTTCCTCGTTAAACAGCTTCTTGTACAGGTCGAGCAGCATGTGCAGGGCCTCGCTGTCGGGGTTGGGATCCCAGCCGATGTAGTCACCGCCGGTCTCTACCTTGAAGTCGGCCAGGTGGAAGCAGGTCATCAACATCTTCACGATGTAGTCCTTCATATCCTCGCGGGCCGAGCGGGCTAGGATCTTCACGGCAGCCTTGCCGTCCTCGATGTCGATGATGGCGAGGTTGGAGGAGGTCTCTACCACGTTGGGATAAGCGGGGATGTAGCGTACCACGCCGTCGTGGCAGGCATACAGGGCGCGCAGGATGGTCGTCTGGTCGTCGAGGGCCATCTTCATCTTGGGACGGTCGATGGCCTTCAGGGTCAGGTCCACGTTGTCCTCGATGAACTTGAACTCGCTCTCGAACTGGGCCTTCATCGTCTTGACGAGCTTCTTGAGGCCCTTGAGGTTATCCTCGGGCACAACGACTACGGTCTCGGCCTTGAAGGGGATGGCGTTGCGCATGTTGCCGCCATGCCAGCTCACCAGGCGGGCCTTGTGGTCCACGATGGCCAGTTGCAGCAGGCGTGCCATCAGCTTGTTGGCGTTGGCGCGGCCCTCATGGATCTCGAGGCCGCTGTGGCCGCCCTTCAGGCCCTTGAGGGTGATGCGCACGGCGGTGTCGCCAGCAGCGGTCTTCACCTCGTTATACTTGCGCGTGCAGGTAACGTCGATGCCGCCGGCGCTACCGATGACGAACTTGCCCCACGTCTCGCTGTCGAGGTTGAACAGGATGTCGCCCTTCATCTGGCCCTTGGGCAGGTCGTTGGCGCCATACATGCCCGTCTCCTCGTCCTTGGTGATCAGGCCCTCGATGGGACCGTGCTTGAGGGTGTTGTCCTCCATGACTGCCATGATGGCTGCCACACCCAGACCGTCGTCAGCACCCAGCGTGGTGCCGCGGGCCTTGATCCACTCGCCGTCGATGTAGGGCTCGATGGGATCTTTCTCGAAGTTGTGCTTCGACTCGGGCGTCTTTTGGGGCACCATGTCCATGTGGGCCTGCATGGTGATGCACTTGCGGTTCTCCATACCGGGAGTGGCGGGTTTGCGCATCACGATGTTGCCGGCGGGATCCTGGAAGGCCTCCACGCCCACCTTCTTGGCGAAGTCGAGCAGGAATTGCTGGATTTTCTCAACATGTCCCGAGGGACGGGGAATCTGCGTCAGCGCATAGAAGTTGCGCCAGATGCACGTCGGTTTCAGTTTTTCAATTTCGTTCATTTTCTTGATTCTGTTAATGTCTTACAGGTTTAAAAAAGAATTGTAGTTTGATTACGGCTGCAAATATAGTAATTTTTTAGTTTTTAGTCGTAAGTTTTTAGTTTTTAGTTGGCTTCTGCGCCCCTCATAAAAAGAAAACAAGAAATACAACAAATACAATGGCATCCGCGCAAATAAGCATTAAAAACAACTTTGACAACTTATACAACAGGCGCCACACCCATGGGCACAGGGCGCAGCCCACCTTGCACGAGCAAAGCGAGTGAAACTAGAAACCATGTACTAGTGACTAGAAACTATTTTGTGTAATTTCTTGCATTTTCATGGATTTTTTTTGGTATTTTTGCAGCAAATAATAACTTAAAACTAAATCATTTTGAAAGAGAAAACATTACTTCTTCGTCTGGTCGTCCTGGTGATGGCCATGATGTGCGCCCTCGGCGCCAGCGCTGCCGAGGCCTATGCCTGCTACACGCCGTCGAACACGACGCTGACGTTTTACTACGACAACTACCGCAGCAGTCGCACCGGCACGACCTACGACCTGAACACGGGCTATAACCCTCCAGGTTGGTATACAGACGGCACCAATTCGTCTGTCACGCGTGTAGTGTTCAACTCGTCATTTGCCAGTGCTCGTCCCACATCAACCCTCAATTGGTTTATGCGTATGGAAAACCTCCAATCCATCTTGAACATGCAATACCTCAACACGTCTCAAGTAACTGATATGTCCTGCATGTTCTATTACTGTAAAGGTTTGACGAACATTGACTTGAGCCTCTTCAACACCCAAAAGGTGACCGACATGAATAGCATGTTCTATCGATGCACTGGTTTGACGAGCCTTGACTTGAGCCACTTCAACACCGCGAACGTGACAAACATAGCTAATATGTTCGGGGGTTGCAGTGGTTTGACGAGCCTTGACGTGAGCAGTTTCAATACCGCTAACGTGATATCTATGGCTGTTATATTCCAGGATTGCTCTGCTTTGACAAGCCTTGACGTGAGCCACTTCAACACTGCTAATGTGCAATATATGACTGGTATGTTTTGGGGTTGCAGCGGTTTAACGGTCCTTGATGTGAGCAATTTCAAAACTGGAAGCGCGATTAGTTTGGAAAGCATGTTTAGCGGGTGTACTGGTTTGACGAGCCTCGACCTGAGCAGTTTCAATACAACCAACGTAACCAGAATGAACTCTATGTTCTATGAATGCACAGCCTTGACTACCATCTATGTGAGCAGCGGCTGGAGCACCGCTGCTGTGACAGCATCCGATTATATGTTCTATAACTGTACCAACCTGGTGGGCGGCAAGGGAACGACCTATAACGCCAATCATGTGGATGCTACCTACGCCCACATCGATGGCGGCCCCGGCAATCCGGGCTACTTCACCGCAGGCACGTTGCGTGGCGACGTGAACGGCGACGGCAGTGTGAACATCAGCGACGTGACGGACCTAATCGACCTGCTGCTGGGCGTTGGCACCATCAGCAACCCTGCGGCCGACTGCGACCAGGATGGCAGCGTGAACATCAGCGACGTGACCGCTCTGATCGACTACCTGCTCTCAAACCATTGGTGAGAAACTACGAATTACGCAAATTAAACTAATGGCATCCGCATTCTTTTAATTGTTGGCGAATTAAGCTAATTGGCATCTGCGTTTAAGCTCGCTGTGCGAGCTGCATAAAGGATAAAGGATAATGCTTAGAGAGGCTTCCGCGTTCCTGGCAACTGGGGCGCGGATGCTTTCGTTTCATTCGTATAATTCGCAGACCAAAATAATTCGTCGACCCAAAAACTTAGCGACTTCGCGCCTTTGCGTGAGGCCCAAGGGTGCGGATGCCAACTAAAAACTAAAAACTTACAACTAAAAACTAAAAAGATTACTATCTTTGCGAGAGTTAAACAAGATTTTAGTGTATATGAAGAAGATTATTTCTACTGTATTGATTGCCCTCATGGGTCTGATGGCTGGCATGGCACAGGCTGCCGAGGGTAATAACGAGATTATTCTGCACGCTTGGTCGTGGTCGTTCAACACCATCAAGGAGCATCTGCCCGAGATCAAGGATGCGGGCTACACGATTGTGCAGACGTCGCCCATCAACGAGTGTGTCGTGGGCGAGGGCGGCGGTCGTCAGCTCTTTGGCCACGGCAAGTGGTACTACCATTACCAGCCGACGGACTGGACCATCGGCAACTACCAGCTGGGCACACGCGATGAGTTCAAGGCGATGTGCGACGAGGCTACCCGTCTGGGGCTGCGCGTCATCGTGGATGTGCTGCCCAACCACACGGTGATTGACCGCTCACAGATCAACGCGCGCCTGGACAGCGCCGTCGGGGGCCGTGAGAACCTGTTCCACGCCAACGGCCTGTGGCCTATCAAGGACTACAGCGACCGCTACCAGTGCACGACAGGCGAGATGGGTACGCTGCCCGACGTGAACACCGAGAACCCCGACTTCCAGTATTACTACATGCAGTATGTCAACGACGTGCTGGCCTGCGGTGCCAGGGGCTTCCGCTATGACACGGCCAAGCACATCGGCCTGCCTAATGAGATGCGCGACCCCAAGTCGCCCGAGAACGACTTTTGGGACGTGGCCATGGGCCGCAAGGCCGTCAAGGGTCTCAGGCTGGCTGTGCCGCGCGAGGAGTTGTTCATCTATGGCGAGGTGCTGCAGGACCGCAATGTGCCCGAGCAGGGCTATGCCGAGTATATGGACTTGACGGCCAGCAACTATGGCTGGGTGCTGCGCAACGTGCTCAACAAGCATGATGCCCGCGCCGACAACCTGTTGACCTGGCACCACTCGGTGGATCCCGCCCACTTGGTGACCTGGGTGGAGTCGCACGACACCTATTGCAACGAACACGCCTCGGCCGGCATGAGTGACGAGCTCATCCGCCTGGGATGGGTCTTCCTGACAGCCCGCAAATATGGCACGCCGCTGTTCTACAGCCGTCCTCACGGCAGCACCCGTGAGAACTACTGGGGCGACAACGAGATCGGCAAGGTGGGCAACGACGAGTTCAAGCACTCCGTGGTGAAGGCCGTCAACGAGTTCCGTCACCGCAACATCAATCAGCCTGAGAACATCGTCTATAGCGAGAACGGCAAGCAAATCATCGTCGAGCGCGGCACCAAGGCCGCCGTTGTCATCAACCTCGACGAGCAACCCGCCCAGGTGGCCATCCCCGTGACCCTGAGCAACGGAAAATACCGCGACGCCGTGACCAAACAACGCCTGCAAGTGAAAAAAGGCGTCCTCAAGGCCAACCTCGCCCCCATGACCGCCTATATCCTCTACAAGTGATTTAGAAACTACGAATTACGCGAATTTAACTAATTAGCATCCGCATTCAATTATAACGAATTTGACGAAGGCATCTGCTTCCATTGACAGGAAGCAGATGCCTTCATAATATCTTAGCGGCTTAGCGGCTTTGCGTGGGGCCAAGGGACGCGAAAACCATTTCGTGTAATTCGTAGTTGAAGTCTAGATGTGGGTTGCGCCGAGCATGCGCAGGGCGGCTGAGAGGCGGGCGGTGTGGTCGCCGCGCACGATGACGTGGTGGTTGCCGATGCTGCGCTCCAGGAAGTAGTCCAGCGACTCGTCCAGACGCAGGTGCAGCTGGGTGCGGCACATGTTGGGATTGGTGGTGCATTCCAGCAGTCGTGCTCGGCTGATGAAGAAGCGTTCCATGCCCTTGCCGCCACACTTGACCACCGTCATGTCCATGGGTTCGAAAATGCCCTCGACAGCGACACCGCTCAGCGACTCGTAATGGTCGCGCACGATGTAACGGTCGGTCATCGCAGGAGCAATCGTGCAGTGGGCAAACACCATCTCGTGGGCGGTATTGTCCAAAATCTTTGACGGATTGGCCATGAAGGTCATTTCGCCCGTGGCAGCCTGCACGGCGAGCATGGTGAGCAGCGTCTGCTCGTCACCCTCGCAGCCGGCAGGAATGCCCTCCTGGTTGAGCAGCGCCAGGGCCACGCAGCCCGTGGTGTGGGTCGTGGGAATCAGGTCGAAGCAGTTGAGGGTGAAGGCATCCAAACGGTAGTGTTCCACAAGATTCTTTATAGAACGGTAGAGGCGCATCGCCTTGACCACTTCGTCGCGTGAGGGCTCCAGGATGCCGACGGCGCGGTTGATGAAGTCGTCGGTTATGGTCTGCACCTCGTCATCGGGCACCGCCTCATAGCCCTTGACCACCTCGTCGAGGGGCACATCCACCATCTCGATGCCCCAGCGCTCGCGCATGGCCTGATAGTCCACATTGCTCGCGATGAGCCATCCAGACGGCTTGCCGATGACGCCCACACGCTTGCCCGACAGCTTGCTGATGGCATTGTGGGCCGTGGCATAATCGTCGATGCCCCGCATGATGAATTCGTTGGGACCGTGCAACACGCGGCCGTGGCGGCCGGCCTGGCGCATCCACGACAGGATTTCGAGCGAGGCGGCCAGCGAATTTTTTAGACCGTCGGCAATGAGCACGACATAGGGCGGCAGGCGGTCAATGTCGGCCTTGACCATCTCCTCGACACCGCCGCTGCCCACAAGCACCATCGTGGCGCCCTCAGCGGGTTTGTCACCAAGTTCCTCGGGGAAGATATAACGCACGTCATATCGCTCGGCAATGGCGTCGAGCAATTCGTGATGGTCGGTGAAAATCGACTCGCGGCTGGCCAGCGATGACGCAAAAGTAATCAGATTCAGCTTCATGACTTAATGTGTTCTGATGTTTCGTTAATTATGTTAGGCGCAACAAAGATAATGAATAGTTTCCACATTGCCGCCCTAATCCCCATTTTTTCTCCTTTAAAGAGGGCTTGTTCGGCAAGTTGACCGTTTTTTGTTCGGCAAGTTGGCGGGGTTGGGGAGTGGGGTGGAGGATACTGTTAATCTTTTAACAATATATGTGTTAAATTAACGTGATTTTCACGCGGGGGTGTTGGGTAAAACTGTATTTTTGCACCTTGTAAAATAGCTTACGTTTGATAGTATACGAAAAACAATATTGTTATGGCAGAAACAGTCAACATCAGGGAATTGAATGACCTGATTGCAAGTAAGAGTAATTTTGTGAACCTTATCCGTCAGGGTATGGACCAGACTATCGTGGGACAGAAGCACCTCGTGGACTCGCTCCTGATCGCGTTGCTCGCCAACGGGCACGTGCTGCTCGAGGGCGTCCCCGGCTTGGCTAAGACCAAGGCCATCAGTACACTGGCATCGCTCATCGATGCCCGATTCTCACGCATCCAGTTCACGCCCGACTTGCTTCCCGCCGATGTGGTGGGCACCATGATTTACAGCATCAAGAAGGAGCAGTTCGAGGTCAAGAAGGGCCCGGTATTTGCCAACTTTGTTCTTGCCGACGAGATTAACCGCGCCCCGGCCAAGGTGCAGAGCGCCTTGCTCGAAGCCATGCAGGAACGCCAGGTGACCATCGGTGAGCAGACTTTCAAGCTCGACGATCCGTTCCTGGTACTGGCTACCCAGAATCCTATCGAGCAGGAGGGTACTTATCCGCTGCCCGAGGCCCAGGTGGACCGTTTCCTGATGAAAGTGCTCATCGGCTATCCCAGCAAGAGCGAGGAGAGCGACATCATCAAGATGAACATCGCCCCTGACCCCGTCGAGGTGCGTCCGCTGGTCACTCCTGCCGACATCGTTGACACCCGCAAGGTAGTTCAGCAGATCTATATCGACGAGAAGATCCAGAAGTATATCGTGGACATCGTGTTCGCCACCCGCTTCCCCAGCGATTACGGCCTGAACGACCTGAAGAGTATGATCTCCTTTGGCGCTTCGCCCCGCGCTTCCATCAACATGGCGCTGGCATCGAGGGCTTACGCCTTCCTGCGTGGTCGCGGCTACGTCATCCCTGAGGACGTGCGCACCGTTTGCCACGACGTGATGCGTCACCGTCTGGGCCTGTCCTACGAAGCCGAGGCCAACAACATCACCGCCGACGAGATTATCAGCAATATCCTCGACAAGATTGCAGTGCCTTAAGTTTTCAAGCCGATCGGCTTGAAAAAGTTTAGAGTTTAGGGTTTAGAGTTTAGAGTTGCTTTTCAACTAGAAACTAGGGACTAGAAACTAGAAACTAAGGACTAGAAACTGAAATGGATACCAATGAACTGTTGCGCAAGGTCCGCAAGATTGAAATCAAGACCAAGGGCCTGTCGCAAAACATATTTGCCGGCGAATACCACTCGGCCTTCAAGGGCAGGGGTATGACCTTCAGCGAGGTGCGCGAGTACCAGTATGGTGACGACGTGCGCGACATCGACTGGAACGTCACAGCCCGGGAGGAGCGCGAGCTCACCGTGATGCTGCTCGTTGACGTGAGCGGCAGCAAGGACTTTGGCGCTGTGGGTATTGCCAAACGCGAGATGATGGCCGAGATTGGTGCCACCATCGCGTTCTCGGCCATTCAGAACAACGACAAGGTGGGCGTCATCTTCTTCAGCGACAAGGTGGAGAAATTCATTCCGCCCAAGAAGGGCCGCAAGCACATCCTGCTGGTCATCCGCGAGTTGCTCGACTTCCAACCCACCGGAACGGGTACCGACATCAATATGGTGCTGGAATACATGACCGGCGCCTTGAAAAAGCGTTGTACCACCTTCCTGGTGAGCGATTTCATCGATGAGCATGACTACAGCAAGTCGCTGTCCATCGCTAACCACAAGCATGACGTGATTGCCGTGCAGGTCTATGACAAGCGCGAGGCACAGTTGCCCGACGTGGGCCTGATACGCATGCGTGATGCCGAGCGCGGCACCATGCGCTGGGTCAACACCGGCAGCAAGCGCGTGCGCGACGCCTACAGCCGCTGGTGGTACAACCAGCAGCAGGCCGTCAACGGCACATTGCAGCGCTGCAACGTGGATATGGCCAGTGTGGCGACCGACGAGGACTATGTGACCGCCCTGATGGGGCTTTTCAAGTCGCGAGGCGCGACTTGAGGTTTAGAGTTTAAGGTTTAAAGTTAAGAGACTTAAAACTGACAATTATAATGTCACAGACAATGAGACATATCATGATGACCGTCGTGGTGCTGCTGGCTGCCGTGCCGGCTGCCTGGGGCGGTAACGTCACTTTCAAGGCAAAGCTCGACAGCGCCACCCTGCTCATGGGCAAGACCACGACCCTGCATCTGGAGATCACCCAGGACAAGGGAGCGCGTGGTTTCTTCCCCAATGAACAGCTGGATACGCTCAGCGCCATGATTGAGATTGCCGAACGGCCTGCGGCCGACACAATCGACCTGGACAACAACCGCATCCAGATCAACCGTGACCTCATCATCCAGAGCTTTGACTCGGGCATGTGGATCATCAAACCCATCCCCTATGTGGTAAACGGCGATACGGCATTCTGCAACCAGCTCACTCTCAAGGTGTTGCCGGTTGACGTGAGCCAGATGAAGGACATTCATGACATCAAGCCTGTCGAGGCAGTGCCCTTCAGGTTGTTTGACTGGCTGCCCGACTACTGGTGGGCATGGCTGTTGGGACTGTTGCTCATCGGAGCAGGCATTTGGGCCTACCACAAGTACTACAAGAAGGGCATCAACCCGTTGAAACCCACCAGGAAGCGCCTGCCTGCCTATGAGGAGGCGATGATCAACCTGCAGAACCTCAAGGCCGCCCAGCTGTGGCAGCAGGGCCAGGAGAAAGAGTACTTCACAGGCCTGACCGACATCCTGCGTGTGTACATCGACCGCCGCTTCCACATCAATGCTGTGGAAATGACGTCGTCGCAGATTATCGATACCCTCAAGAAGAATGACGAGACCAAGGCCGTGAACGAGCAGCTGGAGATGATTCTCGAGGTGGCCGACATCGTCAAGTTTGCCAATGCCCGTCCGCTGGCCGACGACAACGAGACCGCTTATCAGCGCGCTGTGAATTTCGTCGAGGCTACGCGTCCTGTCGAACAACCCGATAATAAAGAGGAGGTGAAGAAATGATGAACCTTGCTCATCCAGGATGGTTGTGGCTCTTGCCTGTGCTGATGATTCCGCTCATCGCATGGTACATCTACAGCCAGGACAAGAACGAACCCGAAATGAACGTGTCGTCAACGCGCGCGTTTGACGGCATGGGCACGAGCTGGAAGGTGTGGCTCAAGCACTTCTCGTTTGCCCTCAAGCTGGCAGCGCTGGCTTGCCTGATCGTCATCTTGTGCCGCCCGCAGACCAAGGACAGCTGGTCGACAAGCGACGTGGAAGGCACCGACATCGTCATCGCCCTCGACGTCTCGACCAGTATGCTGGCCCGTGACTTCAATCCCAACCGCTTCGAGAGCGCCAAGAAAGTGGCCACCCGTTTCGTCAGCGGCCGTGACCACGACAACATCGGTCTGGTGCTGTTTGCCGGTGAGAGTTTCACCCAGGTGCCCATGACCATGGACAACGCGACGCTGGTCAATGCCATCGGAATGACCGAAATAGGCACCCTGGAAGACGGTACCGCCATCGGTGACGGCATCGCTACCGCCATCAACCGCATACGTGACGGCAAGGCCAAGAGCAAGAGCATCATCCTGCTCACCGACGGCTCCAACAACACCGGTGTCGTGGCACCGAACACTGCTGCCGACATCGCCCGCAAATACGGCATCAAGATTTACACCATCGGCGTGGGCAGCAACGGCACCGCCGACTATCCTGTCGCCATCGACTATGCCGGCAATATCCAGTACCAGCGCATGCCTGTGGTCATCGATGAGACCACGTTGAAGAACATCGCTGCCACGACAGGCGGCAAGTATTTCCGTGCTACCTCGGGCAGCGTGCTGCAGAGCATCTTCAAGGAAATCGACCAACTGGAGAAGACCCACATGGATGTTCAGCGCTTCACCCACACCGAGGACCACTACGAGCCCTGGGCCTTGTTGCTGCTGGGCTTGCTGCTGTTGAGCCTGCTGCTGGATTACACGTTGTTGAGGCACATCCCTTGATGTGCTGCGCACAGTTTAGAGTATAGTGTTTAGAGTTTAGAGTATTAAGAGCTATGATCAATTTTGCTCATCCGCAATATTTCTACCTGCTGCTTCTGCTACCGGCCCTGGTGCTGCTGTTCCTGTGGAACCGCCGTGACCGCAGCAAGCGGTTGCAGCGCTTTGGCAAGCGCGCCTCCATCGAGCCGTTGATGCCCGAGGTGTCGCGCTACAAGCCCTGGATTCGTCTCACGCTGGAATTGTTGCTGCTCACGATGGTCATCGTGGTGCTGGCCCGTCCGCGTGCAGGCTCCAGCAAAACCACGACCAAGGTGCATGGTATCGAAGTAATGGTCGCTGTCGACGTTTCCAACTCGATGAACGCCTCCAGCACCGACAATCCGCAGGACGTGAGCCGCTTGCAGCGTTCCAAGATGATTTTGCAGAAACTCATCGACCGCTTGGACAACAACAAGGTGGGACTCATCGTGTTTGCCGGCAACGCCTACATGCAGATGCCCATGACCAGTGATGCCGCTTCGGCCAAACTGTTCCTGAACGGCATCAGCACCAACATGGCGCCCACCCAGGGCACGGCCATCGGTGCAGCCATCAATCTGGCGTTGAACGGTTTCTCCCAAAGCAAGAAGTCCCAAAAGGCCATTATCATCATTACCGACGGTGAGAACTTTGAAGACGACGCCGTCGGTGCAGCCAAGGAGGCCGCCAAGCTGGGCGTACAGGTCGATGTCATCGGCGTGGGCTCCACAAACGGCGCTCCCATCCCCATGGAAGGCGGTTACCTGACCGACGACAGCGGTAATCCCGTGACCACCTACCTCAACGAGAAAATGGCACAGGAGATTGCCCAGGCAGGTAAGGGCGTCTACATCTCGGGCACGGCAGCCGATGCGGTATCGACCTTGCAGGAAACGCTCGACAAGCTAGCCAAGAGCGACCTGGCAGCAGTGAGCTATACCCAGCACGACGAGCAGTTCCCCGTGTTTGCCACCATCGCCCTGCTCTTGCTCATAGGCCTGCTGTTGCTGCTCGAGCGCAAGAACCCGTGGCTCAAGAAGTACAATTTCTTTACCAAGGACAAGAAAGAAATCACCGTAAACAATGAGACTCAACAAGATAAAAAGTAATTTCGTCATCATCGCGCTGGCAGTTGTTTTGACGCTGGGTGCAGCCACACCCGCGATGGCCCAGAACAAGGCTCCCAAGATGACCAAACAGGAACGGGTGTGCCTGCGCAACGGCAACAAGCTGTATGAGAAAAAACGCTATGCCGAGGCCGAGGTCGAGTACCGCAAGGCCCTCCAGGCCAATCCTGCCAGCGAGAAGGCCCAGTTCAACCTGGCCACCGCGCTCATGAGGCAGGGTAGTGTCACTTCTCAAGAAAATGACGACAAGAACCCCATGAAACAGGCCGAGGGCATCCTCACCAACCTTGCCAAGGGCGCACAGGACAAGCAGCTGCGTGGCAAGGCAAGTTATGATTTGGGCAATATCGCCTACGGCCGTCAGCAGTATGACCAGGCGGTCGAGCTCTACAAGCATGCCCTGCGTTGCAACCCTGATGACGAGCAGGCTCGCCACAACCTGCGTCTGGCCCAGCTCAAGAAGCAGGAACAGGATAAAAACAAGGACAAGAATCAAGATAAGAACCAAGACAAAAACCAGGATAACAAGGATCAAAACAAAGATCAGAATAAGGACCAAAATAAGGACCAAAATAAGGACCAGAACAAGGATAATCAAGACCAAAACAAGGATAAACAGAATCAGGACAAACAAAACCAAAACCAGGATCAGAATCAGCAAAACCAACAGAAACAGCAGCAGGGCGGCATGAGCCAGCAGAATGCCGAGCAGGTGCTCAAGGCCATGCAGGACCGTGAGCGTGCCACCCAGCAGCGCATCAATGCCCAACAGGCCCAACAGCAGCGCCATGAGCGTCAGCGCACCAACAAGAAGTGGTGAGGCATTAGGCATTAGGTTTTTAGGGACTGAAAACTGAGAGAATCAATGAAACGCATCATCAACATAGTCATCCTGCTCTTGACCGTACTGGTCGCTCAGGCGGCATCGTTCACCGTCGAGGCTCCGCGCCAGGTGGTCGAGGGCAACAAGTTCAACGTCACGTTTGTGCTCAACAACGGCGAGGGCAGCAATTTCACCCCGCCCGAGGTGACGGGTGCCAAACTCATCTATGGCCCCAGCGTGTCGCACAGCTACAGTTCGTCGTGGGTCAACGGCAAGTCGAGCCACTCGTCCAGCGAGGAGTACACCATGATTTACAAGGCCACCCAGAGCGGCAAGTGCCACATTGGTCCCGCATCGGTGGTGGTCGATGGCAAGCGCATGTCGACCAAAGCCTTGACCATCGAGGTACTGCCGTCTGGCAGCCATGCCAACTCCCATTCGCAGCAGCAGACGACTCCTGGCGCACCCACGCCCTATAGCGACCCGATGACGCAGAGCGCCGACAAGGCGGTGAGCGGCAAGGACCTGTTTGTGCGCATCGAGATGTCAAAACCGCACGTGTATGAACAGCAGGCTGTGGTGTGCACCATCAAGCTGTACACCAAGTACCAGATTTCGCAGTTCATGCCCACCATACAGCCCTCGTTTGACGGCTTCCTCATCGAGGAAATCCCTGTGCAGCCCAGTCTGAACAAGGTGGAAACCCTGAATGGCGAGCGTTACATGACCGCCATCCTCAAGAAGTGCATCCTCTACCCGCAGCAGAGCGGCAAACTGACGATTTCGTCGGGCAACTACGATGTGAGTGTGGTGCAGTTCGACACGTTCAGGAGCATCTTTGGCACCATCTCCAAGCCTGTGGAGAAGGACCTGAAGGTGACCAGCAACAAGGCAACCGTCAATATCCTGCCGTTGCCCGAGCCCAAACCCGCTTCGTTCACGGGTGCCGTGGGACGTTTCAATGTCACTACCGACTTAAAGCCTGCTACAGGCCTCAAGACCTATAGCGCAGCCATTTACCGTTACATCATCAGCGGTACAGGTAACATCAAGTATATCAAAGCGCCCGAGGTGAAGTTCCCCGAGCAGTTCGATGTATATGACCCCAAGACCGATGCCCAGGTCAACGACGGGGCAGGGGACATGAGCGGCAGGGTAATCATGGACTACACGTTTATCCCGCAGTTTGCCGGTGAATTTGATATCCCTGACGGCGAGTTCTCCTATTTCGACCCCGAGGCGGGCAAATATGTGACCGTTCGGGTTCCTGGACGCCACTTGAGCGTTGCCAAGGGCGAGGGCCAGCCCAGCAACCACTACCGCATGAAGAATATGGACATCCGCCCCATCAAGAGCGGTGATTTGGGCCTGAAAAAGTCGCACGGCTATATCGTGGATTCCTGGGCCTACTGGTTGTGGTTCCTGATTCCGCTGCTGGCGCTGGTGGCTTTGCTGCTGTACTACCGCAAGCAGCTCAAGGAGCGGGCAGATGTGCGCCGCATGCGTTCCAAGCGCGCCAGCAAGGTGGCCCAGCGCCGCCTGAAGGCAGCCCGCGGCTTTGCTTCGCGAGGTGACCGCAGCGGCTTCTATGCCGAGATGCTCAACGCCCTGTGGGGCTACATGAGCGACAAGCTGTCCATTCCCGTGAGCGAGCTGAGCAAAGACAACATCAATGCCGAGCTGGAGCAGTACGGCATCGACGAGCAGTTGCGCAAGGAGTCGATGGACCTCATCGACAAGTGTGAGTTTGCGCAATATGCCCCGGAATTGGCCTCTGGCGACATGAATGCTGTTCTCGACGAGGCAGCCGGCATCATCGACCGACTGGAAAGTGTAAAACGCAAGAAAACAACCCCTGTGGAGTCATGAAGCAGATTATCATCACCATAATATTAGCCGTGTTGGCATTGCCCCTTGTGGCTGCCAACGCCAATATCGACAAGGCTAACCAGGCCTACAAGCAGGAACTATATAACGAAGCATTGAAGCTCTACCTGCAGGAAGCTAAAGAAACGGGCGTTTCCTCGGCGTTGTATTGCAACATCGGCGACACCTATTATCGCCTCAAGGACAACGTCCACGCAGTGCTCTATTACGAGCGGGCCCTGTTGCTGGACCCGTCGAACGATGACGCGCGTTTCAATCTGGAATTTGTGCGCGGCAAGATGCAGCTGCCCGACGATGCGGGTGACTCGTGGTTCAGCAACTGGGTGGACCAGACGGTGAGCCGCCTGTCGAGCAATACATGGGCCATTATCGCGATAGTTACCTTCCTGCTGTTCCTGGCAGGCGTGGCTGTATATCTGTTCATGGACAACGTGCTGATGCGTAAAATCGGCTTCTTTGGCGGTGCGCTGCTGATAGTGGCCAGCATCCTGGCCAATCTGGCGGCTTTCCACGTCTATCACAAGGCGACCGGTGGCAACGGAGCCATCGTGATGCCCGAGAGCGTCACGTTGAGCACCGCTCCCCGTGAACCCCGCGACAAGGAGGAAGAAGCTTTCCAGCTCCAGCAGGGCACACGTGTCGAGATTGTCGATTCCATCGCCGACAAGACCAGCGGCAAGTGGCTGCAGGTTTCCACAGCCGGCGGCCGCAAGGCATGGCTCAAGGCCAAAGATGTTGAAGTGATATGATTGAATATTTGAATGGCATAGATGCTGACGCGTTGCTGGCCGTGAACGGCTTGCACGACATGTTCCAGGATGCCTTCTGGTGGATGGTGACAGCCAAGTGGTCGTCGCTGCTGCTGGTACTTGCTTTGGCGTGGATACTGCTGCACCAGAACCGCCGTCACGCCTTGCTGGTGCTGGCGATGCTCGTCCTCAGCATTCTCGTGGCCGACCAGGTGTCATCAGGCCTGATCAAGCATCTGGTGGAGCGTCTGCGTCCCACCCATGACCCGTCGCTGGAGTCGATGGTTCATGTCATCAACGGCTACCGCGGCGGCTTGTACGGTTTCGTGTCGAGCCATGCCGCCAATTCCTTTGCTGTCGCCACGCTCATCGCTCTTGTCATGCGCCACAGGGTTGTGACACTGTCTATGTTCACTTGGGCGTTGCTGCAGTGCTACAGCCGCGTTTATCTGGGCGTGCATTACCCTGGCGACATCTTGGGCGGCATCATCGTTGGTGTGCTCGCCGGTTGGCTGGTATGGCAGTTGATGCGCTGGATTGAGCGCCGTTGGCGCATCCCTCAAGGCCACTACACCCGTCCCGATGCGATATTAATGGCCGCTTCGCTTGGCATAACCGTTATCGGCCTGCTCATTGCCGCCCTCACTCAAGTGTTATGACACGACATGCTTGATCAAGCTAATCAGTAGAAAAGTGGTTTTTGTTGTGGAATTTTTTTGTGATTAGAGCAAAATGTCGTATCTTTGTGGAAATTAGAGAATAATACCAGGCGTTAGCAGCTTTACTAACAACTTAAAACTAGCAACTAAATATATGTCAAGAACGATCACTTTCAATGAGCTGAGGCGGATCAAGAATCGTCTGCCTGAAGGATCCATCCACGATATTGCCGACAAACTCAACCTGCCGGTTCAGTCGGTGCGCAACTATTTTGGCGGGTCAAATTATGAGTTCGGGACCAATATGGGTTTCCACCTGGAACCGGGACCCGACGGAGGGCTTGTGGTACTTGACGACCCTCAGATACTGGATATGGCACTTGATATTCTGGAAAAAGAAGTCTAATCATTTAACTCTCCACGGCTATGGACTGTAACAAGAACAATAACGACCCGAACCGGCTGATAACCGTCGCCATCCACACGTTTGACCGCGCTGTGGACCTGAAGAATACCCTTGAGGAAGAGGGCATCGAGGTGAAGCTGCACAATGTCAACCTCGACGAGAAAGTCTTGGCGTCGGGCGTGCGTGTGCGCATACGTGAGCGCGATTTGCCTCAGGCACTGCAGATCATCGAGTCGCCCGAGACCGCGACCAGCGACAAGCGCTGTGTGCTGCTGCCTGTTGATTTTGGCAAATACTCGCTCAAGTCGGTCAAGCTGGGAATGGAATATGCCCGCCGCAGCCGTGGCCGCGTGGTGCTGTTGCACAGTTACATCAATGAGCGCCACACGATGTCGTTGCCCTTTGGCAGCGACCGCTACGAGAGTCCTGAGGATAATTTCAAGAGCATCAAGAAGAATGCGCATCAATGCATGGACGAATTCAAGCAGGTGCTGATGGACAAAATCGCTGCTGGCGAACTCCCCAAGGTGAAAATCGAGACCAAGGTGAGCGAGGGCATTCCCGAGGAGCAGATTCTGCACTATGCCCAAAAGTATGACGTGTCGCTCATCGTCATGGGCACCAGCGGCACCAACCGTCGCCGTCAAAACCTCATCGGCAGCGTGGCCGGCGAGGTGATGGATGCCTGCAAGTTCCCCATTTTCACCGTCCCCATCGGCATGCCCGACATCGGCCTTGCCGACATCACGCGGGTGGTGTTCTTCTCCAACCTCATCCAGCAGGACATGATTTCGTTTGACCGTTTCGCCCGCCTGTTCAACATGCGTGGCGTGGAAGTCACCATCATTCCTGTGGTCGACAAGAAAGAACGTCGCCTGGTCGACCAGTCCCTGCAACAGTTGGCACAGTACTGCCGTGAGCATTATCCCGAGTGCACCTTCAAGACCAAGCGCATTGGCACCAAGGCGTTTGTGGACAACGTTGCCCAGTTCATCAAGGACGAGGGTATCCAGCTCATCGCCGTTCCCAACAAGAAATCCAGCATCTTCTCGCGCCTGTTCAATCCCAGCATCGCCCACCGCGTGCTGTTCCAGACCGATACCCCGATGCTGGTCGTTCCCGTGTGATTCTCCCCATGCGTCAATTCGAGGCTAAACCACATTATGACATACTGGACGGGCTGCGCGGCGTCGCAGCCCTGCTTGTTATTGTATATCATGTGTTTGAGTGCTTTGACTGGACGCCAGTGCCTCACGGCTATCTGGCCGTGGATTTCTTTTTTGTGCTGTCGGGCTTTGTCATTGGCTATGCCTATGACAGCCGCTGGAGCGAGGGGCTCACTGTAGGGCATTTCTTCAAGCGCCGTCTCATTCGCTTGCATCCCATGGTCATTATGGGTGCGCTCATCGGCGCCGTTTGTTTCTTCTTGCAAGGAAGTGTGCGCTGGGACGGCTCACACGTTTCGGCAGGGTGGGTCATGGTAGCCATGTTGCTGGGAATGCTGATGTTGCCTTTATGGCCCGGTGCGGCTGCCGATGTGCGCGGCAATGGCGAGCTGTTCCCCTTGAACGGGCCCTCGTGGTCGCTGTTTTTTGAGTATATCGGCAATATTCTTTATGCTCTGTTGTTGCGTCGCTTGTCCACCCGTTGGCTGGCAGCGGTTGCAGCCGTTTCAGGCGTCCTTCTCACTGGTATAGCCGTTCATGACGGCTATTTGGGCGTGGGATGGTCGATGGTGGATGGCGGCCTGTGGACGGGCCTGGTGCGCATGCTGTTCCCTTATTCGTTGGGTATGCTCATGGCTAGAGTGTTCAAGCCTTTAACAAGGGTGAATGGCGCATTTTGGAGCTGCGCTGTCATCATTTTTGTGGTGGGATGTCTGCCGCTTTCTTTTGGCGAGATGGCGTCTTGGCAAAACGGCCTGTACGATGCTCTGTGTGTCATTCTCGTCTTCCCGAGCCTGGTGTGGCTGGGCGCTTCGCAATTCACTGTTGGGGCAGCCACAAGGCGCGTGAGCCGCTTCTTGGGCGAATTGAGTTATCCTCTCTATGCCGTCCACTATCCGCTGATGTATCTGTTCTATGCCCACATCGGCTTCGACGGCAACCTCGTGCCCATCACCAAAATGAATGACGTCTGGCCCGTAGCTATCGCACTGCCTGTCGCCTGCATCCTGCTGGCCTGGCTCTGCTGGCGCTTCTACGACCGCCCCCTCCGCCGCTATCTCTCTAGTCACTAATGGTCACTTTATTTCGGTCTGTGCAAGTGTTTTTAGTGGTGTGTACACATTTTTGTACACATTTTCTTGGATAATTGATCAACTCATACTATCTTTGCAAAAAAATAATGGCAGATATGACTACGTTAACAATTAGGGACTTTAGGAGTAATTTGGCTGCATCACTCGACCGGGTCGATCAGGGAGAGAGAGTTTTAGTGCGTCGTGGTTGCAAAATCTACACTATTGTGGTTGTAGAGGATGGTGAGTTGGAAATCACCCCTCAACTTGCTGAGAAAATTGACAAAGCCCGTCAAGAGTACCGTGCTGGCAGTACATTGGAGTTTGAAAATGCTGCTGCTGCCCAGCAATGGATGGATGAACTATGAGTTACCGCATTCACTTCTCTGACGAAGCTCAAAAAGTGATTAAGAAGTGGAAGAAATCTAATCCCACTTCATTCAAGAAGCTGTATCGGCTACTTCCCGAACTTGAGGAGCATCCCAAGACGGGAACAGGTCACCCTGAGCCATTAAAGGGTGGAAACGGGATTACCTACTCCCGTCGTCTGTCAGGACAAGACCGCATCATCTATGACATCTACGATGATGTGGTTACAGTTCTGGTCATTTCGGTTGAAGACCATTACGATGACAAGTGATGGCTTATTGGCCAGCTATAACAGACCGCTACTTGATGAAGGCGAGCAGGATGATCCAGCACAGCCCCAGCAGGGCAAACAGTGACGAGAGCATGTAAAGCTGACGGCGGATGTAACGCCGCTCGGGACGCTGGAAACTGCCGTGGGCAAACGTGAAGGCCGCCATGAACACCATGAAATCGTCCACATAACCCACAAGACCCTTGCTGTCAAAATCGCCTGGCCAGATGACATAAGCTATCGCTGCCAGCACCAGCACGATACCCACCACGCGGCACACCTTCATTGCAGCACTCAATTCTTGTTTCTCTTCCTTTTCCATTATTCTATCGTGTATAGTTCAAATAATCTCGTTCGTAAATACCCATTAAAAGTAGGATTGCATTTCCACAAATCCTCTAATTCCCAAACAAAAAAAAACGTAGTCGCAAAAGTCATCAACTGATAATGTCAAAAATGATAACCGGCAGATATTGTTGCAAAAACTAAATTGTAGTCGAACTTCTGAGACTCATTAAAAGAAGTATCAGTGAATTTTGTAAACTGATAACTTGCTCCAACACCTAATTCCCATTTTTGGTAGATGATAATACCACCACCAATATGCGCGTACATTCCTTTTTTTGAAACTGGACTATAACCAATGCGAACATTACCAAAGCCTCTTACGCCAGCGTCACTGATTGGCTGGTATCTGTATTCAGCATAAATTGGCATGAAAAAACCATCGAAATCACCATCAGAAAAAATGTAATTAGGTTTTATGCCAAAACCAACAGCAGATGAATTGTTTATCATCTTACTATAACCTGCAGCTAAACCAATTGATTTATAGCTGTAATCTTTTGCATACCCTGTCAGTCCAACTGAAAACTCGGCATTGATAGAGCCTTGGTATCCGTTTCTGTTTTGACCATTTGCTTCTGGGAAGCCAATGAGAAACAAGACAAAGGTGAACAATAATATCAAACTACTCTTATTCATGTCATTATAGTTCAAAAAGGGCCGATTAGAATGTGGCGTTTGCCAACTTCGAATAATTCGTGAAATTCGTAGTTGGAATTTACTTCGGTTGGTCGATGTTGCGCATCGAGAGGGCGATGCGGCCGCGTTCTATGTCGATGCTGGTGACAACGACGCGGACGTGCTGGTGGACGTGGACTTGGCGGGCGGGAGGCAGTCCGCGTTGGGGCATCTGGGATACGTGCACGAGGCCGTCTTTGTGGATGCCCAGGTCAACGAAGGCGCCAAACTGCGTCACGTTGGTCACGATGCCGTTCAGCTCCATGCCCTCGCGCAGGTCCTTGATGTCGTTGACGTTCTCGTCAAATTCCCAAACCTGCACCGTCGAGCGCGGGTCGCGGCCCGGTTTCTCCAGCTCGCTCATGATGTCGCGCAGGGTGGGCTCGCCTACGTCCTGCGACAGGTAGCGCTGCAGGTCGATTTTTTCACGCTGGGCCTTGTCCTTGATCAGGTCGGCGATGCTGCATCCGCAGTCGCGTGCCATGCGCTGCACCAAGGCATAACGCTCAGGGTGGACGGCGCTGTTGTCCAGCGGATTGTCGCTCTCGGGCACACGCAGGAAGCCGGCTGCCTGTTCAAACGTCTTGGGTCCCAGTTTAGGCACCTTCAACAGTTGCTGCCGGGACGTGAAATGGCCGTTGGCGGCGCGGTAATCCACGATGTTTTGGGCCAGGGTGGGTCCCAAGCCGGCAATATAGGTCAACAGCTCCTTGGAGGCGGTGTTCACGTTCACGCCCACGCTGTTCACGCAGCTCTGCACGGTGAAATCCAGTGCTTCTTTGAGCCTCGTCTGGTCCACGTCGTGCTGGTACTGGCCCACGCCGATGGATTTGGGGTCAATCTTCACCAACTCGGCCAGCGGGTCGAGTAACCGGCGTCCGATGGAAACGGCTCCGCGCACGGTCACATCCTTGTCGGGAAACTCGTCACGGGCGATTTTGCTGGCGCTGTAGATCGATGCGCCGTTCTCGCTAACGACAAACACGTCGATGGGCCTGCGGTAGCGGATGCGCTTCAGGAACCGCTCGGTCTCACGACTTGCCGTGCCGTTGCCCAGTGCGATAGCATCGATTTTATAGGCCTCGGTGAGCGAGTGTATCTTCTTGGTCGCGCCCTCGATGTCGTTGTGGGGCGCGGTGGGGTAGATGACATCGTTGTGCAACAGGTTGCCCTGTTCGTCAAGGCAAACCACCTTGCAGCCCGTGCGGAATCCCGGGTCAACGGCCAGCACGCGTTTACGTCCCAACGGCGGGGCAAACAGCAGTTGGCGCACGTTTTGGGCGAACGTCTCGATGGCCTCGTCGTCGGCCTTCTCCTTGGCGGCCGAGGCAAACTCCGTCTCGATGGACGGCTTGATCAGGCGCTTGAAGCTGTCCTCAGCAGCCTCCTCGACCAGTTGTGACGCTTCTCCATTACCCTTGACCACGATGCGTGCGATGTTGTCGAGCGTGCGGTCGTCGTTGATCTCGATGCCCACCTTGAGGAAACCTTCCTTCTCGCCACGGCGAATGGCCAGCAGCTGGTGGGACGAGACGCGCTTGAGCGGCATCGAGTACTCGTAGTAGTTCTCGTAGTTGCGGCCTTCAATCTCCTTGCCCTTGACGAAGTGGGACACCAGGCGCGCGTCATACCTGAAGCCGCGACGGACGGCATTGCGCACCGCCTCGTTCTCGCTCACCCACTCGGCGATGATGTCCTGTGCTCCGGCAATGGCCGCATCGGTATCGGGCACCTTGTCGCCGTCGACAAACTGGCGCGCCCTGCTCTCGATGTCCCCGCCGCGCTGCGACATGATGATCTTGGCCAACGGTTCCAGGCCCAACTGGCGGGCGGCTTCGGCACGGGTCTTGCGCTTGGGCTTATAAGGCAGATAGATATCCTCCAGGGTGGTGGCATCCCAGCAGTTGTTGAAGCGGTCGGCCAGTTCGGGCGTGAGTTTGTCTTGCGCCTCGATGGTCTTGAGGATGGTGGCACGGCGTTTCTCCAGTTCGCGGTAATAGCGCAGCCGCTGGTCGATGGACTGGATAGAGAAATCGTCGAGGTTGCCGGTGACCTCCTTGCGGTAACGGCTGATGAACGGGATGGTCGCGCCGTCGTCAAGCAGGCTGACGGTGCCTGCAACCTGGTTGATGGGTATGTTGAGCTCTTGGGAAATGAGCGTCGATAGTTTGTTGGCCATATCTTAACTACGAATTACACGAATTATACTAAACTTGCCAGTCATCCTAACTAAAAACTAGAAACTAGGGACTAGGGACTAAAAACTAGGGACTAGAAACTAAGACTTCTTCTTCAGTGTGATGACGGTGATTTCGGGGGTGGCACCGATGCGCATGGGCGGTCCCACCATGCCTGTGCCGATGTTGACATAGAGCCAGCGGTTGCCCTCGTTGTAGGCTCCGCCCCACTCGGGATAGCGCATGGCCGCCGGCGACCAGCGCCAGTTGCCCAGCTTGATCATGAACTGCCAGGCATGGGTGTGGCCGGCCAGCATCAGGTCAACATTGCTGTTGGTGAGCGTGTTGGCGCGCCAGGCGTAGGGGTTGTGTTGCAGCTCGATCTTGAAGTTGCCGTCACGGGCGCCGCTATAGGCGCTGGTGATGTTGCCTCGCTTGTCGCCGATGTGGTCGCCGAAGTTTTCGGTGCCGATGATGACGATCTGGTCCTCGCCGCGCCTGATGACGGCATGGTCGTTGTTGAGCAGCCGCCAGCCGGCAGCCGTCTGCAGGTCGCACAGGGCCTTGCGGTCGGCCATTTTGGCTTTCTCGTCGTCCCAGGTCACGTAGTCGTCATAGTCGTGGTTGCCCAGCACCGAGAATACGCCGTCGGGCGCATGCAGGCTGGCCAACAGGTCGCGGTAGGGCAGGGCCTCGCAGGTCTCGCGGCTCACCAGGTCGCCCGTGAAGCAGATCATGTCGGCATTCAGGGCATTGATGGCCTGGATCTGTTTCTCGACGATGGCGGTGCGCCCGTTGTAGGTGCCCAGGTGGGCATCGCTCCACTGCACGATGCGGTAGCCGTCGAAGGCGTCAGGCAGGTTGGCAAATTCCAGTTCCACCTCTTTCACCTCGAGCGTGCCAGGAGTGACGATAGCCCCCCACCACATCACGCCGAACACCAGCGCTGCCACAATGAAGGCACACAAGGCCGCCCAGCGCCGTTTCATCCACCGCCCGATGCCATAGACCGCCATGCCCAGCGCCTTGGGCGCCAGCAGGGCAAAGAAGGTGTAGAGCATGTACTGGCAGGTGACAAAGGTGCCGTTGGACATCGCCGCGCTCGACATGGGCAGCACGCCGATGGCGATGACCAGCACCGCTGCCAGGAGGGCCAGCAGGGCGTTGAACCACGTTGCCACGCGGTAGCCGTTGCGGCTCAGGCGGCGGCAGATGTAAACGTCCATGGCGATGCAAAGCACCGCCATGACGATAAGTCCGACCCAGTGAATCGTCATTTTCTGTGGTTGTTGTAGAGACGCAAAATCTCGCGTCTCGGTTCGCCTTTCACAAAGAGACGCAAGATTTTGCGTCTCTACAGATTAGCCTATTTCGTAGCTTCCAGGTAGTTGGAGAGCGGGTTGCTGTACATCTGCAACATCTTGTTGTACATGTAGAAGCGGTCGGCCTCGCTCAACTTCATGCCCTCGGTCTTGTCGATCTGGCTCGACAGGTACTGTTCGAACGCCTCGCGTTCCTCCTGAGTGTATTTGTCGGCAAAATGCTTGTCATCGTACAGGATGTCGTGGGCGATGTAGTTGGTCTTGTAGATCTTGTAATTCTGATGGATGGCGTGGTCGATGATGGCGCACACGCGGTCCACCTCCAGGAACTTGTCCAGACCCTCGGGAATCTTGTCCAGCTCCTCGTTGATGCAGGGCGTGAAGGCATAGTGCACCTCGCCCTTGTGGCCGATGATGCCCGTCTTCATGCTGATGAGGTCATCCTCGGGAGCCTTGCGCCAGTTGGGATTCTTGCTCTTGCACAGGAATTCCTTGGCCTTGAGGTAGTCGTTGGGATCATACTCATAGCTGATCGAGATGGGAGCGATGTTCAGTTCCTTGAGGCTCTCGATGAACGACTTGTCGCGGTTGCCGTAGGCCAGCATCTTGATCAGGCTCTCCTGGGTGCGGTCGTTGCTGTCCTTGCAGCGGCCCTCACGCTGGGCAATCCACAGCGAGGCACGCTTCTGCTCCACGGCAAAGTGCATGTAGCCCGAGAGCTGCACGGCGGCCGTCAGCGTCTGGATGCGGCCCAGGTTGCGCTTCACGATAAAGCTCTTGTTCATGCGCACCAGCTTGGTGATCCAGTCATAGATGAGCAGGTTGTTGCCGATGGCGATTTCGCACGCGTCGCGGCCACCCTTGATGAGCAG
>ONKU01000011.1 GCA_900318535.1 uncultured Prevotellaceae bacterium
GCGCACAGCGAGTTGTGGCAGTTGGTCATTGCGTAGGGCAGGGGGAACTTCTCGAGACCACTGGCGCGGGCGGTTTGGATAATGCCCACGTAGGTGATGTCGTGCGACATCATCGCGTCAAAGCGGATGCGCATCTTCTTGCCCTTGCTGCCGTCCACGTCGTGACTGCGCAGGATGCCGTAGGTGATGGTGTTCTCGCGAGCCTCGTCAGGCGTGGGAAGACCAGCAGCATCAGTGCGAATTTCGTTACCGTTGATTAAGTAAACTCCTTGATTGATTAATTCTACCATGATAAAATTTTGAAAATGTTAATTGATATAGGGTTATTAATTCAATATCGAGTGAATAAAAATGGTGAGTGCAACCATGTCGGCACTGCCGCCGGGAGAGACGTTGCGCGCGATGTAGTCGCGGTTCAGTGCTTCCATGCCGGCAGCGCTGTAGCCGTCGAGCAATGCCTGTGCCTCTTGCTTGACCTGTTGCGCCTGTTCATAGCCCACACGGTGGATGACGTTGGTGTCGTCCAGCTGGCTCATGATGAGCAACAGCAGGCGGTGGCAAGCGGTATCGGCGCCATCGGCAAGATAAGAGCGGTAGGCGGGCAGCCAGCCGTTGAACAACTGCTCATAACCTGCTTTGGCGAGGTCGAGGGCGCCCATTACACGGTGCGCATTCACGGCATCGTTGCCGTGGGTGCCCGCCGTGGGAGCGAATCCTTCTGCAACCTGCATGATGAGGTCTCGCAGCGGTTGTTCTTCGGTCTTGCCGTCGTGTGCCATGCACCATGAGGCGGCCAGTACGGCCAGTCCCATGGCAAACAGTGCTCCGCGATGGGTGTTTACCCCGCCAGTGGCCGTGAGCATGGCCTTTTCGGCTTCAATGCCGATGTGGCGCACCTTTTCGGCCTCGGGGAGGGCATTCTGCTGTCCGCAACCATGGCCGTATAGCGCCAGTTGTACCATGAAAGGCAGCAAAGCGTCAATACTGCGGCTCATCAGCGCCAGATCCATGTCCTTGTGTGCCCCGTTGTCGTTGCGGTCCACCAGCCCGGGTTTGGGCGTGGTGTCGAGCTCGATGTGCATAGCCATGGCAGCCTTTTGGGCAATGATATAAGGTACTGTGGTTGTCGGGACAAGGGCGGCAGCATGGCTCAACGAGCCCTCGGCCATCGCTTGGCGAACGCGAGAGGCGCTCACCGCCTGATGGTCTTGTGCCAGGCGTTCCACGGTCTTTACAGCGATGCCGTGTTGCGGCAACTGCTCTTGCATGAGCTCGTTGTAACGCTGCGTCAAAGCATCGATGGGCTCGCTGCCCACAAATCGTGTGGTCACGCCCAGGGCGGGTGCGATGTGCCGTGCAAACAGGTCCAGATCCAGCGTGATGTGGGTGTCGGTGGCGTCGGTCACTTGCTTGAGGAAATAGGTGGGGAACGTCAGTTCGCTGATGGCATAATCGCTGCCCTCGACCACCACGACGTTGTCCAGCCCCTTGCAGCCGGCCTGAATCATGGCCAGGCGCTCGGCATAGCTGAATGTGGAGCGGTCCTCGCGCACAGCGATGACATACAGCGTCGATGCTTGGGCGGCGGCTTGCTCCACCAGGTAGCGGTGGCCGCGGGTGAACGGGTTGGCGTTCATCACGATGGCGGCAGCGTCGTCGGGACGGTCACCACGCGTGCGGCGCAGGTAGTCGGTATAGCGGCCGATGCCTTTCATGCCGTTCTCCATGAGGATGGCACGTGGAGCACTGGCAATGACCTTAAAGCCCATGCTCTCAAACACCGTGCGGTTGTCAGGCTTGGTAAACACCTTTACCGAGTCGGCTCCCTGCTGGTTGGCCATGCCGATGAGGTGGGAAATCAGCTTGTTGCTCAGTCCCGTCTCACGGGCTGCCTCGCCCACGGCTATGCACTTGATGACGTTGCCCTGCAAGCCCCCGCCGGCAATGATGTTGCCATCGTCATCGGTGACGGCGGCATAGTAGTCCACGTCCTCGAGACGCAGGCCACTGTCGGCAAGGAAACGCTCCACTCGAGCCCTGTTGGACTTGAGCGAGAGCGGCATGTCGCAGATTTCAAAGTTACCGTACATAGTCGTTGACTACCTGTTGGATGTGTGCCATCAGTTCCTCTTGTGAGTGGCTGTGGTTGCGCATGCACCAGCGTGCCTCATTGTCACACAGCAGGCAACGGCGGGGCTCCCCACCCACCGCTTGGCGGGCGATGGGGTTGCCGTCGGCACCCATGACATCAATGTCGAACAGCCGCCCTAACGGGTGGCTGTCTTCGATGTCACAAGTCACACGTTTGGCCTCGAGCGCCGGCAAGTCGGTGATGAGGTAGGCCTCATAGCCGGTCGCCAGGTCGCGGGCGCGTGTTGCCTGCACATGCTCGCCCAGACGGTCGAGCAGGGCTGTCAGGGCCGCTTGTGCAGTCACTACCGAATAGAGATTACGCTTGACGCTGCCGGGCATCACCACCGTCAGGCACACGAGGGTGCTGCCGGGATGTTGCTGGATCAACTGCTGTTGCAGCGCGTGACGGGCGTCACGGCTTTGCAGTAGGGCGTCGAGCGTAATCTCCATCGCTAGTGTTATAGGGTCAGACTAAATGCGTGATTTAGCCAACGATGTTCTTGATAACGTCCTGTACCGAGCCGTCGCGGTTCAAAACGACGCCCACAACCTTGTCGCCGAAGGGCAGGGGAGCGGGATCGCCGATGATCGAGCGGGCCTTGGCAGCCAGGTCGTGGATGTCCACGATGTTCAGGCCGGCAGCCTCCAGGCGCTCCTTGATCTCAGGACGGTTGGGGTTAACGGCGATACCATACTCGGTAACGACAACGTCAACGTTGCTGCCCGGGGTGATGAGGGTGGTTACCTCGTCAACGATGCAGGGGATGCGGCCGCGCAGCAGCGGGCAAACGATAACCGACAGGGCGCTGTCTTGAGCAGTGTCGGGGTGACCGCCGATGGCGCCACGGATGATACCGTCGCTACCAACGAGCACGTTCACGTTGAAGTTGACGTCAACCTCCAGGGCCGACAGGATAACAACATCCAGGAAGTGGGTTGCTGAACCCGGCTCCAGCATGGCAGCATACTCGTTGGCCGACACGCTCTTGTGCAACGGGTCGTTCATCAGCGACTCGGCAGCTACCTTGTCAAATGACTGAACGTCGATCAGACGGCCAATCAGACCTTCCTGATGCAGTTTCACCATATGGCTGGTGATACCACCCAGTGCGAAGCTGGCCTTGATACCCTTGTCGATCATACCCTGACGCAGATACTTGGTCACGGCGAGCGAAGCACCGCCCGAACCGGTCTGCAGTGAGAAACCGTTCTCAAAGTAGCCACTGTTCATGACCACCTTGGCAGCCTGCTTGGCCAGGAGGATGTCGCGGGGGTTCTTGGTGTCACGGATGGCACCCGAGGAAATCTTGCTCGAGTCACCTACCGAGTCAACAACGACAACATAGTCCACGTCGGCCTCGCTGATGGCGTTGTGCTGGTTGGGATAGTCAACCAGGTCGTCGGTCAGGATGACGGTGTGGTCAGCATACTTGGCATCGGGCAGGGCGTAACCCAGTGAACCGCAGATGCTCTTGGCATTCTCGCTGGCCGAGTAACCGGCAGCGTTGCCCAGGGGGTCGCATGACGAAGCACCCAGGAAGGCAACATCAATGTGCAGCTCACCGCTCTTGATGGCGTAGCCGCGCGAACCGTGTGAACGGAACACAACGGGCTCCTTCATCAGGCCGTGGGATACCTCGGTAGCGAGGGCGCCGCGCAGACCGCTGGTCGAGATGCGGGTGATAACACCGTTCTTGATGTGGTCGATCAGGGGCTCATGCACGTCGATCAGGCTGGACGATGCCAGGTGCAGGTCCTTAAAGCCCATCTCGGCGAGCTTGGCAACTACCATGTTGATGACCTTGTCACCGCCGCGGAAGTGGTGGTGGAACGAGATGGTCATGCCGTCCTTGAGGCCGCTCTTCTTGATGGCTTCCTCGAGGGTGACAACCTTGCTGCTCTTGCGCTGCAACTCGTGACGCGGCGTGAGATCTTTCTTAACGTTGGCGTCGTTATAAACGCCCTTGTTCATCTTCTTTGCAGCCTCGGCAATCAGGGCTGCTCTATCTTTGATACTGTTCATGCTAAGTCCTCCTTTGTCAAGATGCCCGACGCGATGGCCAGGTCGATGGTACGTTGTGCTCTGATAACCACGGGGCGGTCAACCATTTTGCCGTTATTGATGATCGACTTGCCGTCGAAGCCCATAGCCTTGATCATCTCAACCTCACGACGGAAGGTGTCCATGTCGTTCAGGTTGCTGAACACGGTGTCCAGGGCGTCGATGCCGGCAGCACGGGCAGCCGTCACGATGCACTGACGAGCAAACTGCAGTTCCATGCCGAAGTTGGGCGAGTCGCCAGTCGTGCGCTGTGCCTTCAGGTTAGCGCAGTAGTCCTCAGCGCCCAGGGCGATACCCATCATGCGCTTGCTGGCGGTAGCGATGGAATAGGCGTTGAGTGCGCCCAGCGTGCTCTCGATGGCAGCCATGATCTGAGTGCGGCCTACGCAGCCCAGCTCGGTCTCCACCTTGATGATTTCCTCTTCGAGTTCCTTCACCTCCTCGGCGGTCTCGGTCTTGGGCATGCGGATGACGTGAACGCCAGCCTTTACCACGGCCTCAACATCCTTCTTGCCATAAGGGGTGCTCAGCGGGTTGATACGTACCACCATCTCGGTCTTGCCGTAGTCGATGGTCTTGAGTGCATTATGAACAAGCAGACGCGCTGCGTCCTTTTCGGCCATCGATACAGAGTCCTCGAGGTCGAGCATGATTGAATCGGGACCGTAAATGTGAGCGTCGGCCATCATTCCCGGGTTGTTACCAGGGACAAACATCATTGTTCTTCTGAGTCGTTGCATAACAATTTTCTCGTTTTTAGATGGTTTTTCGGTGTTAATTAGTCGGCCCACACGTCCTTGCCGGTGGCGCGAACGGCAGCTGCCGTAACGCGGGCGCGGATGGTGCAGTCAAGGGCTCCCTTGTCCGTGGCTTTCACCTCGGCTTGGTCGATGCCCAGGCCCTGCAGGGTCTCGGTGATAACTTTCTTGATTTGGTCGCCAAACTGGTAGGCTACCGTACTGTCAAGATCAATGTGCAGTCCAGCGTTGTCGTTGGGCGCAATCTGGATGAAGATGTCGCCGGATTCAAGCGTTCCGGCCATTGCAGTTTTGATCTCCATTGTTTAGATTGAAAACGTTTTTAAAATATTAATAAAAGTTCGTTAATGTGTAGTCAATTACCAATTAGAGGGTTGCTTAAATAGCGCTCAAAATTAGGCATTATTTTATTATTGGCAAAATATTTTCCCGATGTTTTATCGACACGTTTTCTGGTGGGAGGAGAGGGTGTTTTTGCTCTGGCTCAAAACCCAAAGTTTTCCTATACGCAAAAGTGGAAAATAGTGTTTTTTCTTGGGTTTAGCTTTCAGTTTGTCGTTTTGGATGTCATTTGTGCTTTTCTGCTGTTTGGAACGAAAATATTGGGGAGAGTTCTCATTTTGGCAGCTGCGGTATCGACAGGCGTCGGGCCAGGGGCTTGACGTAGTAGCGGTGTGTAAGCCAGGCTGTGAGAATCAGTCCTGTCATCTGGATCAAGAAGTAGGGCAGTAGCTGTTCGGTCAGGCCAAGCGGCTTACACAGGTACTTGATGAAGAAATACACGCAATACTGCATCAGGTAAATTTCGGCGTTCACACCTGATAGCGCTGCCAGCGGCTTAATGCTTATGGCCTTGGAAATCAGCCCTTGACGGGAATTTGTCATAATAAAGGTGGTGAACAGCACCACGATGGCGGGTGCCGACGCGCAATAGGCACGATAGCAGTGGGTGTGGATGACGTCCTTGCCCACCCTGTAAAGCACAACGAATAGCAGCAGAGCAATCACCTCGGCGATAGTGCTGGTCCGGGGAGTGAGACATTCTTGCAACCGTTGCCACGCTTGCGTGTGGCCGACATTAAAGATGGCCACGCCAGTGGCAAAGTCCAGCAGGCGGATGGGCGGGAACTGATACGGCACATAGATGTTAAGGAAGTCGGAGCCGGAGTGGGCATTGGCAATAGCTCCCCCTACAAACTCCAGCAACAGGAGTACTGCCATCAACACGACCTGCCACAGGGGCGCAAGACGACCCAGCGTTCGCACCACAATGGGCGCCATCAGGTACAAGAAGAACAAGTCGCAGACAAACCATGCAACAGGGTTGGCACCGATGTAGTAGGCCGGATCGGGAATCCATGAACTGGTCAACGTCAGGTGCGCCAACAGTATCTTCAGACTCACAGCGCCGCCCCATGACAGTATCGCCACTACGATACTCAGCACCACGGCGAGCACATGCAGGGGATAGAGTCTGGCCAGCTTGTCGCGCAAGAAGGCTAAGTGTTCTTTCAGGCCATAGCCACGACCAAAGGTATGCCGCCTTGCGGTGAAGTAGCCACTATAAACAAAGCAAAAACTCACGCCCACGCTGTTCATGTACACCGAGTCGTCCAGCCAAAAGTGCCCTAGTACCACGGCGAAGACCGCCAGGAGTTGCAGGGACCTCAGGGATTGCAGGAATGTACTTTCATTAGATGTCATGGCTCTTCAGTTTTGCAAGGCAAAGGTAAGCCTTTTCTTCAACCTGTGCAAGGGTCGAGAGGGGACATTGGCGGCTCGGCAGCGATGGCAGGGTTGTCATCGATGTCGGGGTAGGGTGCGGGAGCGCCGTTATGCTGCAGCACGATGCGGCTCAGCGCCAGGTCCAGCTCACGCAGTGTGTCCAGGCGGCGCTTGGGCATCAGTTGGCATTCCCAGATGACAATCACGTGCCATCCTGCGGCCTGCAACTGCGCCTGGTTGCGCGCGTCGCGCTCGCGGTTGCGGACGATTTTCTCTTGCCAGAATTGGGCATTGGTCGCAGGGCGGTGCTTTTGGCACCCGTGTCCGTGCCAGAAACAGCCGTTCACAAAAATCACCGTCTGCCATTTGC
Organism: uncultured Prevotellaceae bacterium; assembly: GCA_900318535.1. Taxonomy (GTDB): domain Bacteria; phylum Bacteroidota; class Bacteroidia; order Bacteroidales; family Muribaculaceae; genus Sodaliphilus. The sequence goes on from ONKU01000011.1 coordinate 7,049, forward strand.
GCATCACGATGTCGGGCCGTCCCGGCAACGACTTGACGTACAGCCTGTAGCGGAATCCCTGGTGCCACAGCCATCGCCGCACCACCAGCTCAGGCTTGGTGTCGCGTCCCCTGATGCGGCTCATGCAACGGTGCCGCTGTTCCGGTGTCATCCTGTCCGCCATCTCTGCGGCAAAATTACCACATTTCCCGTCACTCTGCAAAAAATAATCTGTGCACACGATGTCGTGTGGGAAAAAAGCAGTATCTTTACAATTCAAAACTAAAAACGAGCAATACATGAAATTCAGTGAAGTTATTGGCAATGAACAGGCAATAGAGCAGATTCGGCGGATGATTGATGCCGACCGTTTGCCCCACGCATTGCTGCTCTATGGTGAGCCCGGCGTCCCCAAATTGGGCCTGGCGATGGCGGCCGCGCAGTATCTGCATTGCCGCAACCATGTGGACGGCGATTCCTGCGGCGTGTGCCCCATGTGCCGCCAGCACCAGTCCTTTAACCAGGTGGACACGCACTTCAGCTACCCGTTTACCAATCGCAAGGGCGACAGCAACAGCCCCTGCGACGCCAACGACTATATCGACGAGTGGCGTGAGTTTGTCACGCAGTATCCCGTCGAGGATTATCAGGCTTGGCTGGGTCTGTTGAAGAACGATAATGCCCAGCCGCAGATTTTTGTGCGTGAAGCCGACAGCATCATGCGCAAAATGACCTTGAGCGCCTATACAGCCAAGTACAAAGTCCTGATCATGTGGCTGCCCGAGAAACTGAAGGACGAGGCAGCCAACAAACTGCTCAAACTCATCGAGGAGCCCTATGACGACTGCAAATTCATTCTCGTGAGCGATAACGAGAAAGGCATCCTGGGCACCATTCTGTCGCGATGCCAGCGCATCGAGTTGCGCAAGCCCTCAACGCCCGTGGTGGCCCAATATCTGGTCGACCGCTACGGCATGGACATGCAGGACGCCCTGGCGCTTGCCGCCCCGGCCGACGGCAACGTCACCATGGCCGAGCGCATGGTGCAGACGGGCAGCGAGTTCCACGAGTTTCGTGAGCGTTTCATTGAGTTGATGCGTCTGTCCTATCAGCATGACCTGGCCAAGCTCAAGGTCTGGAGCGAGGCCGTTGCCGACATGAAGCGTGAGAAGGCGCGCCGTTTCCTCGATTACGCGGTGCGGCAGGTGCGCGAGAACTTCATTTACAACCTGCACAATCCTGCCCTCAACTACTTGACCCGCGAGGAAGAAGCTTTCTCGACCCGTTTTTCTCCGTTCATCAACGAACGCAACGTCGAGGGCATCGCTGGCGAGTTGCAGCGAGCCAGTGCCGACATCGCCGGCAACGCCAATGCCAAATTGGTGCTGTTCGACCTCACGATCCGTCTCTCCATCCTCATCAGGAAATAGGCATTAGGCAAATATCTAACAACTAAGAACTAACAACTGAATTGTGAAACCTTTTCTCCAGCAAGTGGCACGATATTACCTTGAGGCTGAGTGTCTTGAGGACTATTGTTTCGTATTTCCCAATCGTCGTAGCGGTCAGTTCTTCTCCCACTACATGCAGCGGGAATTTGCTGCAACCTCTATCCAGCCTCATCTGTTGCCGCGGGTGACGACCATCAATGACTTGGTCACCGAGTTGACCCGTACCACTGTTGCCACCGACATTGAGATGATGTTCGCCCTCTATGATGCCTATTGCCAAGCAATGGGCGACAGGGCGCAGTCGTTTGACAAGTTCGTTTATTGGGCCCAGCTCATTATCAGTGACTTTAACGACATCGACCGCTCGATGGCCGATGCCGGGGAAATCTACCGCAACCTCGATAGCCTGAACAGCCTGGGCAGCAACTATTTGACACCCGAGGTGCAAGAGGCGGTCGAGAGGGTATTCGGACCGAGCCTGTTCACCGCGTTTTTCGACACCAGTGCCGATGCCGACCTGTGGCAGCGACGCAGCCACGGTGAACAGCCAGAAGGTTCTGTCAAACAGGAATTTATGAGCCTGTGGAATGCCCTGCATGCCATCTATGTGGAATATCATCGTGCATTGGAGGAGAAGGGGGTGATTTCGCCTGGCAGACAGTTGCGGTTGGCGGCCGAACAAGACATCGACATGAACCGATATGCCCGGCTGGTGTTTGTGGGCTTTGGTGTGTTGTCGATTGCCGAGGTCAAGTTGTTTGACCGCTTCAATAAGGCCCGAAAGGCCGACTTCTGGTGGGATAATGCGGGCATTCAGCAGCAGCTCGACAAGGCGCCGCATGACCCTGGAGCATTGCTCATCGATGGCTATTGCAAGCGATTTGGTGCCAAGGAGTTGCAGCATCTCGATGGCTGCACACCCAAGGTGAGTGTGGTCGCAGTGGCGTCCAATGTGGGACAGGCCAAGCAGGCTTTTGGCCTCGTGCAGGCGATGCGGGCTGATGAACAGAATGCCGACGACATCGAAACTGCCATCGTTCTGCCCGATGAGAACCTGTTGGTGCCCCTGCTGCACTCGGTTCACGATGTGGCACAACTGAACGTCACGCTGGGCTACCCCCTGCGCAGTTCGGGCATCGTGTCACTCATGCATCTGGTTGCGCGCCTGCATCACCAGGCCAAAAAGGAGGAGGGAGCCTGGACTTATTACCGCGAGGACGTGAACGACATCCTGTCGCATCCGCTCATCAAGACGCACTTCACCAGCGACGCGATGACGATGGCGGCCCAACTGGCCCGTACCAACCGCTTTCGCGTGCCGGCAGCCGAGTTTGAGTCATTGCCGTTCCACGACCTGTTCGCGCCGGCCATGGACAGCGAGGCGTCGGCCTCTGCACAAGAGTCAAGATCTCGCTACCTGGACCACTTGCTGGCATTCTGCAACTTATTGATGGAGAGGATGTCAACGGCGCCCGTCAGCGAGGCGGATGATGGCGATGACGAGCCAGACGGCAATCATGTGGAATTGCCGCTGCAGCAGGCTTTCCTGGACATGTACATCAACGTGCTCAATCAGCTCAAGCATTCCTTGGAAACGTGCCAGCAGCGGTTGGAGAGCACAACGGTCTTCTATTTGATCGACAGGCTCACCTCGTCGGCCACAGTATCCTTCACTGGTGAACCCTTGCGTGGCCTTCAGGTCATGGGCTTGCTCGAGACGCGAAGCCTCGATTTCAAGCACCTGCTCATCTTGTCGATGAACGAGCGCGTCTTCCCGCGACGTCGCAGCATCAACTCCTTCATTCCCAATTATATCCGTCGTGCTCACGGCATGTCCACCATCGAGCAGCAAGAGGCCATCGTGGCCTATAATTTCTATCGTTTGCTCAACCGTGCCGTGAATGTGACGTTGGTCTATGACTCCAGTGCTCAAAAATTGGGCTCCAGCGAACCGTCGCGATACATCGCCCAGCTCGAGAAGGTCTACGGCATGAAGCTGCAGCACATCGAGATGAGCCCAGCTGTCAAGACGTCATCGCCTATCACTATCGAGGTGCCCAATGCGGGCTATGACGACCTGCGCCGTCGGTACCTGTCCTATCGCCCTTATGCCGAGGAGTGGATCCTCTCGGCCAGCGCCATCAACAAGTATGTGAACTGCCCCATGTCGTTCTACATGCAATACATGCAAGGCTTGAGCAATGACAACGATGTGAGCGATTTCATGGACTATGGCACCTTTGGCACGATTGTCCACGACACGTTGAAGGATTGCTACGACTGCGAGCAGTCGCATGCCCGTGGCGGACTCATCGACCGCCCCTATATCGAGTGGTTCAAGAAGAGCAGGATGGAGGATGTGGTTACCCGCAATATCAAGAAGACCTACCTGCACGTGCGAGAACAGGACTTGGATACCGATACGAAACCCCTGCGCGGCGAGGCTTTCATGCTTGTTGACACCATCAAGAGCTATGTCAACTTTGTGCTCGACCATGACTTGGAACTCATCGACAGTCAGGGGCCGTTCACCATCCTGGAGTGTGAGTGCCGTCATGTGTTGCCAGCCATGAAAATCGGTGGCGCGACCATGAACTTCACCTACACGCCCGACCGCATCGACCGCCTTGCCGACGGGACAGTGCGCATCATCGATTACAAGACGGGTTCCGATCCTACTACCTTCTCAACGATGGATGACTTGTTTGACCAGAAAAAGAACAAAAACAAAGGCGAAAATGGGCGCCGCAAGGCCATTTTGCAGCTTTTCCTGTACTGCTATGCCTATTTGCTGGAACATCAGGAGATGGAGCGCATTACCCCGCTCATCTACAAGATCGGTTCGATGAAGGACAGCGGTGTCAAGTACAAGCCGCAGCCAAACAGCAAGCAACCGGGCGAGCAGTATGTGTTCTCGATGAATGATGGTGTGGCCATGGCATTCATTGCCGAGATGGGAGAAACCATCAATAATCTGTACAGTAAAGCCTTTGGACAGGCCGATGAGGCCTCAACAGTGTGCGGACATTGCCGCTTTATCGACTTTTGCCGGCGCATGCCTCCCAAAAAGGCCTTCTAGTCCAACTTTAAGATATGGCAAGGCGCTGTATCGTCATTCTCGCAATTGAATGATGACACAGCGCCTTGCTGTTCTCCTAGCCGCGGGTAATCACTTGTTGCCCTTGTTGCGGCGGGCGATTTCCTCGTTCAGGCGGTTCTCGTCGTCCTCGGTCCACAGGGGATTATCGTCCTCGTCCCAGTCGAACGCGTCGTCGAGTGGCGAAGGATCGTCGAAGCCGAAGAAGGCATCGTCGGTGAAGTCCTGCAGCTCGCGGCCTTCCTTCTTGGTGGGACGCCCCATGCCGCGCTGGCGGTTGACGAAGCCGTCGATCTTGACCATCTCGAGCAGGCGCAGCTGATCCTCGCTGGTGACGTTCTTGAGGTATTGCGGCACCAGTTTGGCCCCCACGCGGTTGTTGAGCAGCGCGATGACTTCAAAGGAATAGGTCACCGGGGGCTTACGCACGTCGATGCGGTCGCCCACCTTGATGCCGTGTGACGGCTTCACGGTCATGCCGCCAATGGTTACTCGGCCCAGCTTGCAGGCTGTCGTAGCGATGGTGCGCGTCTTGAACACGCGTGTGGCCCACAGCCACTTGTCGATTCTCACTTCCTTCATGCCAATAGTGTTACAGATTGTCTAAAAACCCCTAAACTCTAAACTTTAATCTACTTGTTATTGTAGTTGTTCATCGCAAAGGTCACCCCTGACAGGCAAAAGGCCTTGATCGCGTCCACCGCCACCTTGGCCCGCTCGGGCAATATGGCGAGCTCCTCGGGGGTGGGGTAGCCCAGCACGTAATCCACTTGGGCTCCCGGCGGGAAATCATTCCCTATACCGAAGCGCAATCGGGCCCACTGCTGGCTGCCCAGCATCTCGTTGATGCTTTTGAGCCCGTTGTGGCCGCCATCGGCACCCTTGGGACGGATGCGTATCTGGCCAAAGGGCAATGCGATGTCATCGACGATGACCAGCAGGTGGTCAAGGTCGATCTTTTCCTTAATCATCCAGTAGCGCACGGCTTCACCGCTCAGGTTCATGTAGGTGGACGGCTTGAGCAGCACGAGCTGCTGGTTCTTGAGGCGCATTTCGGCCACGGCACCATAACGCCCGGTCTTGAAAACAATATTGGATGCCTCAGCGAGAGCATCCAATACTGTAAAACCTATGTTGTGGCGGGTCCCCTGGTACTCGGCACCAATGTTTCCCAAGCCGACAATGAGATACTTCATAGGGTTGTTTGTCGTTTATTGTAGCGGCGATTGCCACTACGGGACATTGATTACTCGGCAGCAGCCTCGCCCTCAGCAGCTTCGCCCTCAGCCTCCTCGGTTGCAGCAGCGGCAGCAGCATTGCGGGTGGTGCGTACGCCAGCGATAACCAGATCCTTGGCGTTAACGAGCTCGTAGTTGTCGAACTGGCAGTCGCGAACCTTGATGGTCTTGCCAATCTCCAGATTGTCCACGTTGAGCAGGATGGTCTCGGGAATGTCCTTGTACAGGCCTTTCACCTTCACCTTCTTCATGCTCAGGTAGAGCTTACCACCGGCCTTAACACCGACAGCGTGACCCTCGAGGTGCACGGGAATCTCAACAACAACGGGCTTGTCGTCGGTAACTTCCAGCAGGTCGATGTGCAGGACAGCGTCGCTCACGGGGTGATACTGCAGGTCCTTCAGGACAGCCTTGCGGGTCTGGCCGTCATAAGTCAGGTCGATAACATACACGTCGGTGCTGTAGATCAGCTTGCGAACGTCGGCCTTGTTCACTACCAGGTCAGTGGTGATGATGCCCTTGCCGTCACGGCCAACGGGAACCACCTTCTCACCAGCGAGCAGCTTGCCATTGTACTTGCCGTCCTTGTCGAGCTCAACGAGCTTGCCACCATTCAGGACAACGGGAATCTTGTTCTCCTTGCGGAGGGCCTTAGCGGCCTTCTTGCCGAGGTCGGTACGAGCCTCTGCGTTCAATTGAAAAGTCTTCATTTTTAATTGGTTGTGTTACTCAAAATTAAAGTTTTGGTTTGTAAAAACGCTTCCTTTAATTTCCCATCACACTGGAAAACTTGAAAAAAGCGGGGCAAAGATACAACATTTTTCCAAACCGGCAATGCGATTTCCGGTAAAAAGTTCAAGCAATGCCCTGATGTGGGTAAAAACTGAGTGCCAGCGGATAAAGCCGCTGGCACTCACACGGATTGTATCTCGAATGAGAAATTAGTCCACGTTGAGGTTGACACGCTTCAGGTCGATGGCCTTCAGGTCCTTGTCGGCAGCGGCCAGGAACTGTGCAACAGTCTCCTTGTTCTCGCCAGCCTCGTAAACCTGCTCCATCAGGACGTTCTCCTGATAGAACTTGTTCAGGCGACCCTGTGCGATGTTCTGAATCATCTGCTCGGGCATGTTGGCCTCCTTCTGCTTAGCGGTCTCATCCATGAGCTTCAGGGCCTCGGCAACCTGCTCCTCGGTCATGTAACCCTTGCGGATGGCCTCGTCGCGATGCTCCTCGGTAGCGCAGTAGTAGGGGTTGAAACCGGCCTTCTTCAGGGCGTTCTCAACAGCCTTGCTCACCTGCTCGGCCTTGGTCTTGTCGATAGCCATGCGCAACTCCTCGTCGATAACCTCCTGAGAGATCTGGTCGCGGGTAGCCTTGATGGGGTTCATCGATGCAACCTGCATAGCGATAGCCTTGGCAACATCCTCGGCCACGTTCTCCTGGTTGAAGGCAACAGCAGCCGACAGCATACCGTTGAAGTGGTTGTAGACAACAGTCGAGGGGGCATCCAGGCACTCATAGGTACCCAACTCCATCTTCTCGCCGGTGATACCGCTCAGGGCGGTGATCTGCTCGCTCACGGGCTTGCCGTCCATGTCAAGGGCGTTCAGCGCGTCGAGGTTAGCGGGCTTCTGGGCCATTGCGAGGTCCAGGATAGCCTTGGCGAGGTTGACAAACTTCTCGTTCTTGGCAACGAAGTCGGTCTCACACTTGAGGGCGATGATAGCAGCAAACTTGCCGTCGGTCTTACCGATAGCGATACCCTGAGCTGCCTGACGGTCTTCACGCTTGGCGGCGATGGCCTGGCCGCGCTTGCGGATCAGCTCCATAGCCTTGGTGATGTCGTTGTCGCTCTCGATGAGCGCCTTCTTGCAGTCGCTCAAGCCTGCGCCGGTCATGTCGCGCAGTTTCTTGATGTCATTGATGGTTACAGCCATAATTCTGTTTTGGTAAACTTGTTAGTTGTTATAGTTTGGAATTATTCCTCTGACTTGGGAGCTTCCTCGGCTGCGGGAGCCTCTTCGGCCTTGGGGGCTTCATCGGCGGGGGCAGCACGGCGAACGCGCTGGCGGCGGGGCTTGGGAGCCTCTTTTACCTCCTCGGCGTCACCCTCGGCGTCCTTGTTGTCGATCTGCTCAACCTTGCGCTCCTCCAGACCTTCCTTGATGGCCTCGCATACGGTAGCCAGGATGATGTCGATCGACTTGCTGGCGTCGTCGTTAGCGGGGATCACAAAGTCCACGTTGCTGGGGTCGCTGTTGGTGTCCACGATACCGAACACGGGGATACCCAGGCGGTTGGCCTCGGCAACAGCGATGTGCTCCTTGAGCACGTCAACCACGAACAGTGCGCTGGGCAGACGGTTCAAGTTCTTGATAGAACCCAGGTTCTTCTCCAACTTGGCGCGCTGACGGCTCAGCTGCAGCTTCTCGCGCTTGGACATGTTGGCCATCGTGCCGTCGGTCTCCATCTTGTCGATGGTGTCCATCTTCTTCACAGCCTTGCGGATGGTGGTGAAGTTGGTCAGCATACCGCCGGGCCAACGCTCGATCACGTAGGGCATATCAACGCTCATGGCACGCTCGCGGGTCACGTCCTTGGCCTGCTTCTTGGTGGCAACAAACAGCACGCGCTTGCCGCTCTTGGCAATGTTCTTCAGGGCGTTTGCTGCCTCTTCCAGCTTGGCGCTGGTCTTGTATAAGTCGATGATGTGGATACCGTTACGCTCCATGAAGATGTAGGGCGCCATAGCGGGGTTCCATTTGCGTTTCAGGTGACCAAAGTGGCAAGTAGCCTCGCATAGTAGCCACCGCAGTTCCCAGTGTGAGTCTATGCGATTTGGATACTAAACTCTTCAATAGCCTTGCCCCAACCCGTGGGACGGTCACTATTATATAATGTAGAGCAAGCATCGCCCACGGCAGCATGCCGCGGTGCGTCGTCATGCGGCGATTAGCGCTTGCTGAACTGGAATCTCTTGCGAGCTTTGGGCTGACCGGGTTTCTTGCGCTCTACAGCACGCGGGTCGCGGGTCATGAAACCCTCCTTGCGCAGCGCGCTCTTGTCCTCGGGGTTGATCTTTACCAGGGCGCGGGCGATAGCCAGGCGCAGGGCCTCGGCCTGTCCCTTGTAACCGCCACCAACCAGGTTAACCTTGATGTCATACTTCTCAGCGGCATCCAGCGTGCTAAGCGGCTGCTTAACGATATATTGCAGGATGGGGTTGGGGAAGTAGTCTGCCAACGGGCGTTTGTTGATTGTGATTTCGCCATTGCCTTCCTTCACATACACGCGAGCGATAGCGGCTTTACGGCGACCTACTGCATTAATCTGTTCCATGCTTCTTATTTCAGTTTGTTAATGTCAATAACTTTGGGATTCTGTGCCTCGTGGGGATGCTCGGGGCCATTGTAAACGTGAACGTTCTTCAACAGCTTAGCGCCCAGACGGTTCTTGGGCAGCATGCCCTTGATAACTTGCATGTACAGGGGGTGCATACCCTTGCGCAGGTCTTTCTTCTTCTCGCTCTTGGCCTGAAGCAGGGCGGGAGTAGAGAAACGCTGGCCACCGGGATAGCCCGTGTAGCGCACGTACTGGTGCTCGGTCCACTTCTTGCCAGTCATCTTGCACTTGTCGGCATTGATGATGATTACATTGTCGCCACAGTCAACGTGGGGAGTGTAGTTGGGTTTGTACTTGCCGCGCAGCAACTTTGCCACCTTCGAGCACAAGCGACCCAAGATCTGGTCGGTAGCATCCACTACCACCCATTCCTTTTGTACGGTTTCGGCATTAGCCGAAATGGTTTTGTAACTTAAAGTATCCACTTTATAAAATCCTAATTAATAGTTAGTTAATTGCCCAAGCAACATCCTGCAGGACGGCCAAATCCCACACGACATTGCCCTAATGGGCTCTTACTTTGGATATAATCGGCGCGCAAAGGTACTGCTTTTCATTTTCCTGACCAAAACATTTTCCCCTTTTACCCTTTCAACTGAGCAAAAATCGTCTTGATTTCACTTCTTTTAAGATTAATTAACGTTCCATCTTCTTCTTTCCCTTCGATTTTCATCCTCAATCGCCCATTCTTGCCCCATTTTTACGGGACACGACGACTGTGATTTGTCCCGTGGACCAGTGCTCTGCCTTGGTCACATTGTGCATATGAGGGCGACTGGTAGTCGTGGCGGTCATGCCGCCGCTTCATCGACTGGTGCCGTTCCAGCTCGGGGTGGGCGGCCAGCCAGCGCTTCTTGTTCTCGCTCAGGGCCATTCTCTTTTCTTTAACGGGGCAGAGCCCCGGCCCACGGGACACGACATTGCGGGGGTGTCTCGTGGGCCAGGGCTCTGCCCTGGTTGTGATATTACTTCTCGATGCGGATGCGGGCGTCAACGGCGGTGACGTGGTCGGGACCGGCCAGCAGCGGGTTGATGTCCATCTCCTTGATCTCAGGAGCATAGTGCAGCATGGTCGAGAGGCGGCAGATGATCCCTTGAGGGAGCGCACCATGTGCTCGGCCTCGGGCTGTGACAGCGGTGCAAGACCGAACTGCACGTCCTTGAGCACCTCAACGAAGATGCCGCCCAGACCGCACAGCACGTTGTGGCCGAAGGTGGGCTCGAACTTGGCGCCGATGAACAGCTCGGTACCGCTGATCATCTTCTGGATCATCACGGCGGTGGCGTCGGGAATCTGCATCATGCGGTCGAACTCAGCCTCGAGCTGTGCATCGTCCTTGACGTTGAGCGTCACGCCGCCCACGTCGCTCTTGTGCACGGGACCAACGACCTTGACCACGATGGGATAACCCATCTCGCGCGCTGCGGCAACGAGTTCGTCACGGTTGGCCGATACCTTCTCGGGAACGACGGGGATAGCGGCAGCCTGCAGCAGGGCACGCACGTTGTCGGGGGCGATGTAGCCGTCTTCCTTGATGCCGTCGATGATGGCACGCACGGCCTTGACATCAACTTCGGGGCACAGGTTGTCGGCGGTAGCGGGCTTGGGCGTGTCGCTCACGCGGATGAGTGCTTCGGCCAGAGCCACCTCATCGGCAAAGTTCACATGACCCTTGTCAATGAACTCCTTCACCTCGCGGCCGGCGATGTTCAGGCACGGCAGGACGGGGAAGATGGGCTTCTTGCAGGTGAGCATCTTCTCGTGCAGCACGTTGTAGGCGTCGTCGCAGGGAACCAGGCCCGGCGTGCCAAAGATGACCACGATGGCGTCCACGTTGTCGTAGCGCTTCTCACAGAAGTCGATGCAGATGCCCAGGTGCTCGGGGGTACCTGTTGCCAGGAAGTCGATGGGGTTGGCTACCGATGAACCGGGATAGAGCTGTGCCTTGAGTTCCTCGCCGATCTTGGCATCGAGCAGGGGCACGTTCATGCCGCCCTTGCTCAGGGCGTCGGTCAGCATCACGCCGGGACCGCCGGCGTGGGTAACGATGGCCACATTCTTGCCGGTCATCTCGGGCAGGGTGAGCACACAGCCGATGGTAGTCAACTGGTCGCGCGAGTAGCAGCGCACGATGCCGGCCTTGCGGAACAGGGCATCGACGGCGGTGTCGCTCGATGCGATGGCACCGGTGTGGCTGGATGCGGCACGGCTACCACTCTCGCTGGAACCCGACTTGACGGCGGCGATGCGGCAACCCTTGCTGATGAGCGAGCGGGCATGCTTGAGCAGGCGCTCGGGGTGAGAGATGTTCTCGATATAGAGCAGCTTGACCTTGGAGTCGCGCTCGGGGTCAAAATGTTCGTCCATGTATTCCAGCACGTCCTCGATGCCGATTTGCTTGCCGTTACCGATCGACCACACGCTGTTGAACTGCAGGCCCTTGCTCACGCCCGAGTCGATGATGAACACGGCGGTAGCGCCCGAGCCGCTGATGAAGTCGGCTCCCTTGGGGCTTAGGGCGGGGATGGGCAGTGTGAACACGCTGTGGTGGTTGGTGGTCAACAAGCCGATGCAGTTGGGGCCGATGAGCGCGGCACCGTACTTCTCGCAAGTGTCCAGGATGTGCTGCTCGAGCAGGGCACCCTCGTGGGTCTCCTCGCCAAAGCCGGCACTGATAATGATGAACGCGCGTACGCCCTTATTCTCGGTCAGGTAGTCGACATACTCGGGGCAGTACTTGGCTGCCACCACCAGGATGGCCAGGTCGGCGTTGGGCAGGTCCTTCATGTCGTGATGGGCCTGGATGCCTTGTACGACGTCCTCTTTGGGGTTAAGGACGTAGAGGTCACCCTTAAAACCGCCCTGCTTCAAGTTGCGCACGATAGCGCCACCGGGCTTCTGCTCGTTGTTGCTGCCGCCAATGACGACAATACTCTTAGGATTCAGTAATTGCTGGTTAATCATTGTTATTCTTTTTTATTGTAGAGACGCAAAATCTTGCGTCTCAAATCTTTGGTTTATGTTCTTTCATTCTGGCGGCAAAGGTACACAAAATAATCGACAAACCGTTGACGGCTGGGAGATAATTCGGTTATTTGGTCAAAAATGCTTAAAAAATTTGTAGGGTGAGGATTATATGTGTAACTTTGTGACTTCAAAGAAACTTCTAATACATTTTTAAAGAGAGATAATACTAGTTAAACCTTATAATAATGAGAAAGTTACTCTTAGGTGATGAGGCTATCGCCCAGGGTGCGCTTGACGCGGGCCTGAGTGGCGTGTATGCCTATCCAGGTACTCCCTCGACCGAGATCACGGAGTACATTCAGAATTCCAAGTTAGCGGTGGAACGCAACGTTCATCGCCGCTGGTGTACCAACGAAAAGACGGCGATGGAGGCTGCCCTCGGCATGTCCTTCATGGGCAAGCGCGCCCTGGTCTGCATGAAGCATGTGGGCCTGAACGTGTGCGCCGACCCGTTCGTTAACTCGGGCATGACGGGTGTGAACGGCGGTCTGGTGGTCCTCGTGGCCGACGACCCCTCGATGCACTCCTCCCAGGACGAGCAGGACAGCCGCTTCTATGGCAAGTTCGCGATGATTCCCACGCTGGAGCCCAGCACCCAGCAGGAGGCCTATGACATGATGGAGAAGGCCTACGAGCTGAGCGAGGAGGTTTGCCTCCCCGTGCTCATGCGCGTGACCACCCGCATGGCCCACAGCCGTGCCGTTGTCGAGGTGAAGGAAACTCCGCGTGCCGAGAACGAATTGAACTATGACGCCAAGGCCAGCCACTGGGTATTGCTCCCCGGCAACGCCATCAAGCGCAACATCACGGTCACCGGCCAGCAGGCCGAGCTCGAGGAGCGTGCCGTCAAGAGCGAGTACAACAAGTACATCGACGGTGCTGACCACTCGATGGGTGTCATCGCCACCGGTATCGCTTATAACTATCTGATGGAATGCTATCCCGACGGTTGCCCCTATCCCGTGCTCAAAATCAGCCAGTATCCCATGCCCAAGGAGCTCATCCGCCGCATGACCGCCGAGTGTGATGCCGTCCTCATCGCCGAGGAAGGCCAGCCCTTCGTCGAGGACCTGGTGCGTGGCGTGATGCCCGGCAATGCCGAGATCAAAGGCCGCCTCACCGGCGAACTGCCCCGTACTGGCGAGCTGAACCCCGACGCATTGAAGAATGCTCTGGGTCTGCCCGTGAGCGAGGGTTATCCCAGCTGTGAGAATGTCGCTCCGCGTCCCCCCGCATTGTGCCAGGGCTGCGGTCACCGCGACGTCTACACCGCCCTCAACGAGGTGTTGAAGGAGTATCCCAACGCCCGCGTGTTTGGCGACATCGGTTGCTACACTTTGGGCTTCATGCCTCCCTTCAAGGCCATCCATTCGTGTGTTGACATGGGTGCCAGCATCACCATGGCCAAGGGTGCCGCCGATGCCGGCCAGTGGCCCGCAGTTGCCATCATCGGTGACTCCACCTTCACCCACTCAGGTATGACGGGTCTGCTCGATGCCATCAACGAGAATGCCAACATCACCGTCATCATCAGCGACAACCTCACCACCGGCATGACGGGTGGTCAGGACTCGGCAGGCACCAACAAGTTTGAGGCCATCTGCCGTGGCTTGGGTATGACCGACGAGCACCTCAAGGTGGTTGTCCCCCTGCCCAAGAACATGCCCGAAATCACGCAGGTCATGCGTGACGAGATCAACTATCGCGGCACCAGCGTGATTATCCCGCGCCGCGAGTGCATGCAAACATTACAACGTCATCTCAAACAAAAGAAAGCACAGGAGGCAAAGCAATGAAAACTGATATCATCCTTTGCGGCGTGGGTGGACAAGGTATCCTCTCCATCGCCACCGTGATTGGCGAAGCAGCCATGCACGAGAATCTTTATATCAAGCAGGCCGAGGTTCACGGTATGTCGCAGCGTGGCGGTGACGTGCAGTCCAACCTGCGCATCAGCAGCAACCCCATCCACAGCGACCTGATCGCTAAGGGATCGGCCGACGTCATCATCTCGATGGAGCCGATGGAGGCCCTGCGCTACCTGCCTTTCTTGAGCAAGGAGGGCTGGATCATCACTTCCAGCAAACCCTTTGTCAACATCCCCAACTACCCCGAGGTGGACACCGTGATGGCCGACCTGGCCAAGGTGAAGAACGTCATCATCCTCGACATCGAGCAGTTGGCCAAGGATAACGAGATTCCCCGCTCGGCCAACGTCATCCTGCTGGGTGCTGCCCAGAAGGCCCTCGGCATCGAGTATGAGAAACTGGAGAACGCTATCCGCCGCGTCTTTGGCCGCAAGGGCGACGCCGTGGTAGATGCCAACCTCAAGGCACTTGCCATCGGAAAGGAGGCCCAGCGATGAGACCCACTCCCATTAGCCGCGAGATTATCGACCGCGCGATTGACGAGTATGGCATCATCGACTATGCCAACGCCACCATCCGTGAGGTGAAGGCCATCGCCGAGCGTGCCGAGCGTGAGTCGGGACAGGAGTTCATCAAGATGGAAATGGGTATTCCCGGCCTGCCCGCAGCCAAGATCGGTGTCGAGGCACAGATCAAGGCCCTGCAGAACGGCTGCGCCCGCCTGTATCCCGCCTTGCCTGGTGAGCCGATGATCAAGGACGCTACTTCGCGTTTCATCAAGGCGTTCATCGACATTGACATCCCCGCCGAGTGCTGTATTCCCACCGTCGGCTCGATGCAGGGTACCTTTGCCTCGTTGCTCACCATCACCCAGAGCAACAAGAAGAAGAACAAGGCCCTGTTTATCGACCCCGGTTTCCCCGTGCAGAAACTCCAGCTGGAGATTCAGGATGTGCCTTACGAGACCTTCGACATCTACGAGTTCCGCGGCAAGAAGCTGCGTGCCAAGCTCGAGGAATATATGGCCAAGGGCGACGTTTGCTGCTTGATCTACAGCAACCCCAACAATCCCGCTTGGATTTGCCTGACCGACGACGAGTTGCGTGACATCGGTGAACTGGCTACCAAGTATGACGTGATTGTGCTCGAAGACCTGGCCTACTTCGCCATGGACTTCCGTCTGGACATCAGCAAGCCCTTTGAGCCGCCCTTCCAGCCCAGCGTGGCCAAGTACACCGACAACTACATCATGCACATCAGTGGCAGCAAGGCCTTCTCCTATGCTGGCGAGCGCATCGCTATGACCTGCATCAGCCCGGCCATCTTCAACCGCCACTATCCCGATTTGTCGGCCCGCTACGACGGCCTGCCCTTCGGCAAGGTGTTCATCACCCGCACGCTCTATGCCCTCTCATCGGGCACGAGCCATAGTGCCCAGTATGCGCTTGCCGCCATCATGGACGCTGCCAGCAACGGTGAGTACCACTTCCGTGACGACGTCATCGTCTATGGCGAGCGCGCCCACAAGCTCAAAGAGATTTTCACGCGCCATGGCTTCCGCATCGTTTACGGCATGGACGGCGACCAACCCATTGCCGACGGTTTCTACTTCACCATCGGCTACGGCAACATGACCAGCGGTCAGTTGGCACGTGAACTGATGTACTACGGCGTGAGCGCCATCTGCCTGGCCACCACCGGATCATGGCAGGAAGGTCTGCGCGTGTGCACCTCGTTCATCCAGGATCACCAGTACGACATCCTCGATGAGCGCATGGCCATCTTTGCCGAGAACAACCCCATCGGCTAAACGAATTTAGATGAGAAGTTAAGAAACTGTATTTTATAAGTACACGCACATAGTAGCGGGAGCCAATACGGCTCCCGCTACTATTATAACAAATTTTGGGGCAGTGTTTATTCCTTATTAATGGGTGTAACAACCTCGGCGATGAAGTTGGCGACGCGACGCAGGGTGCCGAGTTGCTTCAGCATATCTTCGGTGAGCTGCACTTCGAAGCGGTCTGCTATCTCTTGTTGCAGCATTTCCAATTGCTTGGAATCCATCATGAGATCACGAACGAGGTCGCGGTCTTCTCTTAAAATGATGTGGCCTGTGACATTGGAATCAAGTGGCCTCTGGCGACAATAATCCATGAGCGCCTCGAGAATCACGTCGGCAGCTTCCTGCTTATCGTTGGCCGCGATGGAGCGCAACTCTTCGGGCCCGACAGACTGATACCTGGGAGGTGGAGGCCCGTAAACCTCGGCAATCGACTGGTTAATGGAATCTTGACGTTGTGCCTTGTGAATGGACGGCGGTGGCCCATAAACTTTGGGTATATCACGCGGGTCGCGCCTGATCTGCTCCATGGCAAACAACTCGTCAAAATCAAATACATCGCCACCAATCGAGACAGCGTCGGCTGCAGTTAGCTCGACATCGTTGATTGGCGGTTGTGATGCCGGTGATCCAGAGATAATGCCTGGGGTGAGCCCTGCGGCAACCACTGCACTGACAGCCGTGATTGATTTTCTTCCTTTATTCTTCTTTTTCATCGTGTTATGAATTACTCCTCAATGGGTTTAACCACTTCAACAATGAATTTGGAAAGGCGATCCAATGTATTGAGTCGCTTGAGCATGTCGTCCGATATCTGAACATCATAGTTTTCCTCTATCTCGTCACGCAGAATTTGCAGTTGCTCAAAATCCAACTTCAAGTCCTTGGTGAGGTCAGTATCAGGACCGATAGTGGCATCGGAAATATTAAGCTTGCGGGTAATCCAATATGTGATGTCCTCTTGAATGTAGCCTATGGCTCTATCTTTACTGTCGGCTGCGATTTGGCGTAACTCTTCTGCTATTGACATTCGGAGCATAGATGGGGGGCCGTAAACAAGCTCTCTAGCCTCCATCGCACGGCGGATGGAATCCTCTCGCATCTTGGCACGTATGGCTGCTTGCCGTTCATCGTCATCTTTTGCTATGGGAGGCGGAGGACCGTAAACGGTTTTTGGGTGCTGTTGCTCGGTAACGACTTGTTGCATGGCAAACAGCTCGTCAAAATCGAACACATCACCGCCAATCGAGACAGCGTCGGCGGCAGTGATCTCGACATCAGGTATAGGTGGCTGTGAGGCAGGAGCACCGGTAACAATGCCTGGTGTGAGGCCTGCAGCGACCACCGCACCTACAGCGGTGAGCGATTTTTTCCCTTTGTTTTTCTTTTTCATTGTGTTGTATTATTAAGTTTAATGTTCTTCAGTCGGTTATAGTGACATAACATCAAGTCACCATTTTCGTCGCGCAGGTGGAAACCGTTGCCCTCGCAATAGCGGAAAGCTTCACAGTCACGACATGGACCACGCCGCATCCACTCGCGGTCGCGGTATGGCTCAAAACGGCTCTCCCAGACGTCCCAAAAGCGGTCGCGGTAGATATTTCCCTGGTTGTAATCGCTGCGGATACTCAGGCACCCCGATATGGCGCCATCGGCACGGATGCTTGCCACCGTCAGCCCGGCTTGGCAATTGAAGAAATAGTCGCGCACAAGCCCTTCATAGGCGCCCAGATAGCCCTCGCAGGAATAACTCAGGTTGATTTTTCCCTCGCGGCGTGTGAGAACAATGAAATTGAGCAAGTCACGGAACTGTTCGTCGGTGAGCTGCAGACTATCGTCATCAGCAGCACGTCCCATGGGGATGATGGTAAAGCAGCGCCAGTGGGTGACGCCAGCCTCAATCAGTAGTTTCTTGAGCTCTTCCAGCCTGTTGATGTTGCGGCTGTTCACACAGGTAATCACGTCCCACGTTAGGTCGGGGATGGTCTGCACGGCTTCAACGGCTCGCATGGCGCGGTCGAAGCCCGTAGAGGAGTTGCGCAGCCAATTGTGGTCATCGCGGGTGCCGTCCACGTCAATGGCAAGGGTATTGATGCCCGCTTGGGCCATTTCATGGGCAACAGCGCGGTCAAGGGTGATACCATTGGTCACCAGTCCCCACATGAAGCCGCGTTCACGGATGGCACGCCCGCAGTCCATTAGGTCTGGACGTACCAGCGGCTCGCCGCCCACGGTGTTCACCAGCACCTGTCTGGGGTTGCAGTGTGCCGCCACATCGTCGAGCACGGGCAGGAAGTCGGCAAGCGGCATGTCGGGCACGGCAGACACCTTCAGGCAGTCGCTGCCGCAGTGCCGGCACGCCATGTTGCAGCGCAGGGTACATTCCCAAAACAGCTGCCGCAAGGGGTGCTTGCGTTTGAGCCGCTCCACGTGGTCATGTGTGGCCTCCAAGTATTGTTGTTGTAGCACATTCATGAGCCAACAAATTTATTGATATTCGCAAAGTTACTACAACAGGTCCAATTATGCAAGTGCGGGTGGCAAAAAACTGGAAAACTAGAACTCGAAGCCTAGGTTGATGTAGATGGAGACTTGCTTGGTGAAGTTGCTCCAGCTCAACGAGCCGCCCAGGGGGCCGAGGATACTGTTATAGGCATAGCCGATCTGGGTGCCCCAGATGGGCTTGCCGTCAAAGATGTCGCCCAGTTTGTTGTTTTGTTGGGCGACGTGGCCCTTGACCATGATATAGTGCTCCTTGAACAGGCGCTGCTGCACCTTGAGACCTGCAACGAGCACATTCTTTTCCATGACATGACAGTGCCCGAAGCCCGAGAACGGCAGTTGCTGGGCATAATAGATGCCTCCGCGGTTGCCGCCTAACATGTTCATCGCTGTAGCTGGAATGTCTTTGCCGAACAGCATGCGGCCATATACCATGGGCTGCAGATGGGTCGTGCTGGTCAACGGCATGGTCATGCGCCAACGGGCACTCACCTCGCTGAAGCCGGCGTGGCCTTTCCACTGGGCAAAATTGTTGGTATAGTACGCATATAAGGCCTCGGCTCGCATACCCGTGTGGGTGAAGTACCAGTGGTCCTCGCTGTTGTACTGGGCGCGGGCGTGGTAGTTGAAATAGTACTCGTTTTTCAGGAATTCGCTGACACTGTAGGCGCTGTTCAGCACATCATAGTGGTGGTAATGTTCCCAGGCGATGCCCAGGTCAACGTTCAGGTTGAGCGCATCAAACGAGAACAGGGTGGCATTGGCCTTCTGATAGATGAATTTTATGGCGTCAGAGCGATGCTTGCCCTGGTACAGGTCGATGCCCTCGTGCCAGATTTCATAGGACAAGCCTATCTTGCGGTGAGGCTTGGGTATCATGTTCCAGGCCAGGCGGCCCATGGTGCGCTTACCCAGCCTGAGGGTGAGGTCCAGCGTCTTGTCAAGCTTGTTGCCGAAATAATAGGTTGCACCCACTTGTGCCGCTACCAATTCCTCGTTGTCATAGCGCAGGCCCACGCTCGCCTTGATGGAGTTTTTGGCATTTTCCTCGTTCACGAGTTTGCCCGCTGTGGTGTTGTCGACGTCGCTCAGGCTGATGATACTGTAATCGGGCTTGTAGTCGTCGGGAACGCCAACCATTCGCTTGAGTATCATGATGGAGTCCATTTGGGCCCTTGTTGCCTCCTCGCCGCGCCTGATAAGTTCCTTGATGGCCGAGCGGTAGAAATGGGCCGCTGAATAGCCCCTCACAGGCACGCGGATGATGAGGTCGCAATACTTGTCGTTCTCGTCGCTGCGGTTGTGGATATCGGCTCCCACCGAGCGCTCCAGGATATCGGATGTTGAGTAGTATTTATCGTTCAGACCCAAATCGGTCCTGACGCCGATGACGATGTCTGCACCCATCCTGCGCGCCAGGTCGGCAGGGAAGTTGTTCTTGGTGCCGCCATCGACCAGGATATAAGGATCCATTCTCACGGGAGCGAAAACGCCGGGAACGGCCATGCTCGCCCTGATGGACCGTGGCAGCGAGCCGTGGTCAAGCACCACCTCGCTGTCGGTAACCAGGTCGGTGGCAATGCAGCCAAAGGGGCGCGGCAACTTCTTGAAGTCGATATCCTCGGGTTGGCGCAGGTAGTGGCGCAGGGTTTTCTCGACGTTGATGCCGCGGATGAAACCTCCCGCCAGCGTGTCCTGGCTCTTGTCCAGGAACAGGCGGTAGTCAAACAGGTAGATGTTCTGCTTCTCGCGTTCGGCAAGCGTCTGGTTTCTCATCGACAGGCGGTCGCGCAGGATGTCGCCCCAGTCCATGCTGTTGACAATGGTCTCGATGTCGTCAGCATCATAGCCCACGGCATACATGCCACCGATGATGCTGCCCATCGATGTACCGGTCACCATGTCGATGGGGATGCCGGCCTCTTCAAGCACCTTGAGGGTGCCGATGTGGATGGCGCCCATTGCTCCGCCGCCACACAGCACGACGGCCACTTTTTTGCGGTTTCTGTTATCTACTGGCTGGGCAACCAAGCCTGTGATTGCCAGCAGCATGATGAGTGATGTAATGAATTTTTTCATTGCCTGTTATCATTATTTTAGGCAAAATTACGTTTTTTCCCGCTATTATTGCTACCTTTGTAGATGAAATCAAACCTTTACTGAATTATGAAGACCTATCTCGTGACTGGAGCCGCAGGTTTTATTGGCTCAAACTTTGTGAAATACATCCTCGACAAGTATGGCGACAATATCGAGGTCATTATTCTTGACGCCTTGACCTATGCAGGCAATCTCGCTTCCATCAAGGAGGAAATCGAGCGCCCCAACGTAACCTTCATCCGTGGCGATGTGCGCGACCGCGAACTGGTGCAGGATATCCTGAACAACTCCGATGTGGACTACATCGTCAACTTTGCCGCCGAGAGTCATGTGGACCGCAGCATCACCAACCCGCGCCTGTTCCTCGAGGTCAATATCCTGGGCACCCAGAATATGCTTGACTGCGCCCGCGAAGCATGGTTCACCGGCAAGGACGCACAGGGCCGCAACACCTATGCCCCCGGCAAGAAATACCTTCAAATTTCGACCGACGAGGTCTATGGTTCGCTCAGCAAAGACTTTAACGAGCCGCAGCCGCTGGAGGTGAGCGACGACGTGCGCGAGGTGATTGAGGGCCGCACCGACCTGAAGACCTTTGGTCGCCATTTCTTCACCGAGGAGACTCCGCTTGCGCCCCGTTCGCCCTATTCGGCCAGCAAGACCAGTGCCGACCTCATCACGATGGCTTATCACGAGACCTATGGCCTGCCCGTCAACATCACCCGCTGCAGCAACAACTACGGCCCCTACCACTTCCCCGAGAAGCTCATTCCGCTGATTATCAAAAATATTCTCGAAGGTAAGAAACTGCCCGTCTATGGCAAGGGAGAGAACGTGCGCGACTGGCTCTACGTCGAGGACCACTGCAAGGGCATCGACCTGGTGCTGCGTCAGGGCACCGTCGGCGAGGTGTACAACATCGGTGGCTTCAACGAGGAGAGCAACATCAACATTGTCAAGCAAGTCATTGCCATCATCGCCCGCATCATGCGCGAGGAGCCCGAGTATCAGCAACTGCTCAAGTGCGACCTCGATGTCATTAACAATGACCTTATCGAGTTCGTCACCGACCGCCCCGGCCACGACATGCGCTATGCCATCGATCCCAGCAAGATTGCCCGTGAACTCGGTTGGTACCCCGAGACCCCCTTCACCGAGGGCATCGAGAAGACCATCCGCTGGAACCTCGACCACCAGCCCTGGGTCAACAGCGTCACCAGCGGCGACTACCAGCGCTACTACGAGGAAATGTACGGCGACCGGTAAAGTCCTCAAGCAATAAACGACATAATACCGCCTTTCAGGCGGGAAATTGTACGAATTTTAATAATAATGTGATGAATTTCCCGTGCGTCAGCACGGTCAAATGGCATTAAGAACTTTGTTGTATCATGCAGTATCGGGTGGTTTTTGAGTTTCAGAGCGAAGACGGCGCAATGAGCGACGTGTACAACTACCGTGACGAGCAGCAGGCACAGGACAAGTTTGCCGAGTTGCGCGATGAGATTGTGGGCGCTGTAGGCCACACTCAATGCGAGGTGATCGACGAGCCCACGCACTATAGCCTCATCAACCGCAACCGAGGCATCTATGGCTACGTCCGCCTGCTCACCGAGTGACTTGGTATCCGCGCTCAACTAAACTACGAATTGCGCGAATCGAACTAAAGGCATCCGCATTCGCTTAATTATTGGCGAATTAAGCTAATTGGCATCAGCGCTCCAACTGTCGTGCGGATGCCAATCATAATAATCCGTTAAATCCGCCGACCATTAAAACTTAGCGCCTTTGCGCCTTTGCGCCTTTGCGTGAGGCTCGGGGCGCGGATGCCTCTTTTCTCTAATTACTAATCTGCGAGCGCAGCTCGCATAAAGTGGCAGATGGGGGTGACGATTTGTCACATTATAAAGAAATGGCATATTATTTGAGGTGGAGTGGGGCAGTGACCTCCCTCCACGACTGTTTTATGTGTGACGCAAGTCCACTAACAACTAAAAAACTAAAAACTAAGGACTAACAACTAAAATACTATGCCAAAAGGAACTATTGGGGTAACGACTAACAACATCTTCCCCGTTATCAAGAAGTTTTTGTACAGTGACCACGAGATTTTCCTGCGTGAGCTCGTGAGCAACGCTGTTGACGCCACGCAGAAGCTGAAAACCCTGCAGGGTGCCGGCGAGTTCAAGGGCTCGACCGAGGGCTTGAAGGTCAACATCAGCGTCGATAAGGAGGCTGGCACGCTCACCGTGAGCGATTGCGGCATCGGCATGACTGCCGAGGAAATCGACAAGTACATCAACCAGATCGCCTTCTCGGGTGCTGAGGAATTTCTCGAAAAATACAAGGACACCGCCAATGCCATCATCGGCCACTTCGGCCTGGGCTTCTATTCAGCCTTCATGGTGGCCAAGAAGGTGGAAATACGCACCTTGAGCTGGCAGGAGGGCGCCAAGGCCGTCAGCTGGACCTGCGACGGCTCGCCCGAATTTGAGATGGAAGAGTGTGACAAGGCCGAGCGCGGTACCGACATCATCCTCACCCTCGACGACGATGAGAAGGAATTTCTCGAGACCGCCCGCATCGAAGGCCTGCTGAAGAAGTATTGCCGCTTCCTGCCCGTGCCCATCATCTTCGGCAAGGAGCAGGAGTGGAAAGACGGCAAGTACCAGGATACCGACAAGGACAAGGTCATCAACGACGTGGAGCCCCTGTGGTCGCGCATGCCTGCCGACCTCAAGGACGAAGACTACCTGAAGTTCTACCACGCCATCGAGCCGATGCAGGACGATCCCTTGTTCTGGATCCATCTGAACGTGGATTATCCGTTCACGCTGACGGGTATTCTCTACTTCCCCAAGATCAAGAACAACTTGGACATCCGCAAAGACCGCATCCAGCTCTATTGCAACCAGGTCTATGTGACCGACAGCGTCGAGGGCGTCGTGCCCGACTGGCTCATGTTGCTGCAGGGCGTCATCGACAGCCCTGACATCCCGCTGAACGTGTCGCGCAGCTACCTGCAGAGCGACCGTGCGGTGAAAAAGATTTCGAACTACATCACCAAGAAGGTGGCTGCCCGCCTCGAGGAAATCGCCAAGAACCAGCCCGACGAGTTCGAGAAGAAGTGGAACGACATCAAGATCTTCATCGAGTACGGCATGCTGAGCGACGAGAAGTTCTGTGAGTCGGGCCTCAAGTTCGCCCTGCTCGAGAACTGCGACGGCAAGTACTTCAAGATTGAGGACTACCGCAAGCTCATCGAGGGCGAGCAGACCGACAAGGAGGGCAACCTCATCTGCCTGTATGCTACCGACAAGGAGGCACAGTATGCCTACATCAAGGCGGCTACCGACAAGGGCTATGATGTGCTGCTGATGAACGGCGAGCTCGACGTGCCCTTTGTGGGGATGTTGGAGCAGAAGCAGGAAAAGATGCGCTTTGTGCGCGTCGACAGCGACGTGCTCGATAACCTCATCCGCAAGCAGGATGACAACAAGCCGCAATTCACGCCCGAGCAGCAGGAAATGGCCCAGACGCTGTTCCATTCCCAGATTCCGCCCGTCGAGAAAACTGAGTTCATGGTCAGCTTCGCCGCCATGTCGCCCGACGACAAGCCCGTGGTCATCACCCAGGCCGAATACATGCGCCGCATGAAGGAGATGGCACGATTCCAGCCCGGCATGAGCTTCTATGGCGAGATGCCTGACATGTACAGCCTGGTGCTCAACACCAAGCACCCGCTCATCCAGAAGATCGTCGATCTGGCCGAGAAAGCCCTGGATGCCGAGCTCAAGCCCGTCAACGAGGACATCAATGCCACGCAAAACGTGATCAATGCCCTGCGCGACCTCAAGAAGGACAACAAGGAGTTGCCCGAGGACAAGAAGAAAGACCTTGAGGACAACGAGAAGCAGTTGGAAGAGCTGCGCAACAAGAAGAAAGGCATCATCACGGCCTATGCTGCCGGCGAGAGCCGTGTGCACCAGCTCATCGACATTGCCCTGTTGAGCAACAACATGCTCAAGGGCGAGGGTCTGGACCGCTTCTTGAAACGCTCCATCGGCCTGCTCAAGTAAGGGCTCGATATCAACATTATTGCAGGTAGAGGCATGGATTGACATGCTTCTGCCTGTCTTTTTTGTCTATGCCATTGAAGGTAGATGATTTTTTGCTACCTTTGTGCATCGAATCAAGTAACCAAAATGCCTATGAAACAGCGTTTACTTCTTGTATTAGTCCTATTCACGGCGATACTGTGTTGTGCCCAGGTTCCCCAGTTCTCTTCCTCAGAGTATGATGGGTGGATTTATAATAACCCTAACATCCCCCTAGAGCAGAACACCATCATCAACAACAAGATTGCCCTGTACGTCGTCTCCAATGGCCTGGTGCTATCGCTCACTTCGCCGGCTTTCACCTGCCAGATGGGGGAGTATATTGACATGGAAGTCCAGTGGATCACCCCGCAGTGGCAAAACGAGAACTTCTTGGTGGAGTGGGTGGCCCTTACTGCTGCACTGCTCGATGAGAACGGCATGACGGTAGATTCGGTCACGTGCATCCCTGATCCGGTCAGCCGTACCAACCACCTGAACATGTCGCTCACTGTGCCACGCTCCATTCAGCAGGCGCGGCTGCGCTTCGTCGCTTGGAAATCCATCGTCAGCAACTGCGGCATCATCAGGGAAATCAAGGCAACCTGCGGCAATCGTGCCGACGTCAATGGCGACGGCGAGGTCAGCATCGCCGACATCAATGCTATTATAAATGTGATTTTGGGCCTTGACGAGACTCCGGAGATGATATTGAAGGCCGATGTGAATGGCGAC
This sequence comes from uncultured Prevotellaceae bacterium, assembly GCA_900318535.1. Classification (GTDB taxonomy): domain Bacteria; phylum Bacteroidota; class Bacteroidia; order Bacteroidales; family Muribaculaceae; genus Sodaliphilus. The sequence continues at coordinate 32,389 of ONKU01000011.1, forward strand.
GGCGAGGTCAACATCCCCGATGTCAATAAGGTGATAGAAGTCATTCAAAGTTGATGAAGTGAAAGAAATCCGTTTAAAATTTGTTTAATCTGAATTTTTGTCTTATATTTGCGACAGATTGGAGAAATGGCTCCTTTTAGGACTTTTTGGGGTGAAAGTGTTCTGTTTTTCGCTTTAAAATGCCTAAATAGCAGTTTTTCTTTCTTAAGGAACGTTAAATTTTGGTTGGATTAGAAAATTGTATTACTTTTGCCACAAATTTTGTCTAATATAGTTTTTAAATTTTTGTTAAAATGAAAAAGATTATCTTGACTTTAGCCCTTCTTATGGGTGTGTGTGCTGCTCAGGCTCAGTCTCTGGAGCAGAACAAGTTCTTTGACAACATTTCGGTAACCTTGAAGGGTGGTGCTATCATGCCCTTCCAGGGTTATGCCTTCTGGCCCAGCGCTCGTGGCATCTTCGGTATGGAGATCAAGAAGCAGCTGACTCCGGTCTTTGGCATGGGCGTTGAGGGTGAGGCCACCATCAACACCACCAGCTGGGAGAAGGAACCCAACTTCTGGGGTCCCAAGAGCCCGAACATCATCGACCACACTCTGGCCGGTCTGTTTGGTACTGTTAACTTGAGCAACCTGTTCGCAGGTTACGCTGGCAAGCCCCGCGTATTCGAGCTCGAGGGTGTTATTGGTGCTGGTTGGCTGCACGCCTTCCACCGCAACGAGTCGGCCAACTTCTATGGCAACGACTACAACAGCTGGTACACCAAGGCAGGTGCTAACCTGAACTTCAACTTTGGTGAGAGCCGCGCTTGGACCTTCAGTCTGAAGCCCGCTGTTGTTTGGGACATGAATGGTGACATCATGATTCCTTATCGTTACAACCTGCCCGCTCGTCTGACTTGGGAGGGTGAGCCCCGCAACGGTAAGAGCCAGATGAACGCTAACCACGCTGCTGTAGAGCTTGAGGCTGGTATCACCTACCACTTCAAGGGTAGCAACGGCGAGCGTTACATCACTTTCTGCCCCTACAAGTACAGCCAGGACGACATCGATGCTCTCAATGGCCAGATCAACGGTCTGCGTGGCCAGCTCAATGGCCTGCAGGGTGACCTCGACGCTGCTAACGCACGCAACGCTCAGCTCCAGCGCGACCTGGATGCTGCCAAGAAGGCTAAGCCCGAAACCGTTGACAAGACCAAGTATGTTGAGCGTGACGCTATGTACATGAACGTCCTCGTTCACTTCAAGGTTAACAAGACCAACATCACCCCCGACCAGCAGCCCAATGTAGAGCGCGTTGCTATGTACCTGAAGAACAACCCCAACGCTACCGTTGACATCAAGGGTTATGCTTCTGTAGAAGGTCCTCAGGACAACAACATCCGCCTGGCTAATGGCCGTGCCGAGGCTGTGAAGAACATGCTGGTTAACAAGTACAAGATTGATGCTAGCCGCATCAATGCTCAGGGCTGTGGTACCACCGACATGTTCCAGGAGCTCAGCTGGAACCGCGTTTCGATCTGCGAACTCATCGTTAAGAAGTAATTCTTGATTGAGAGTTTGATCGGATAACGGTCAAGTAAAAAACTGCCCCGTTGACAATCGCGTCAACGGGGCAGCTTTTTTAGTGTGATAGAGTGAAGGCGGTCACTTGAGCATGCGCGCGTGCTCCTGGTCCAGCTGGCGGGCGTAGCGCTCGCGGATGATGCGGCCCACTGCATCGCCGCGGTTGATGCGCTCGACGGTGAGGCGTTGCAGCGAGTCGTTGAGCAGGCTGTCCTGGCGCACCATCAGCACCTCGTCATCGCGCTTGAGCGACGAGTCGGCCGACATCTTGAGGTATTCCTGCCAGGTGGCGATACGGGCGTCCATGATGCCGTTGCGCTGGTTGATGTAGTGCAGGTAGGCGCTGTTCTGCGGGCTGCCCGTGATATTCCATTTGCCTGATGAGAGGGAGACATTGATATCGCCGCTTTCCAGCACGAAGTAAAACGGCTCTACCGTGTCGTTGTCCCAGCGGATCAGGGCCGCCTTGGGCTTGTCGGTCTGTCCCGTGAAGGTGAGCTTGCCGTTTTTTACACGGGCCGTTCCGCACACCCTGAGACGGTTGTACTCCTCTTCAAGTACCAGCAGTGTAGCGCTGTCGTGATGATGCTTGTTGTCCAGGACGACGTTCACCCGGTAGTCCAGGCCGCTGTGGCCGCGGTTGTCGCAGCCGTTGCCCAGCATGAGGGCCAAAGCGAGGCCCACAGTGATCATGATCTTCTTCATGGGGACAAAATTACGAAATGTTTCCCATTTCTTTGTGTTGTCACAGGGGCATTAACAAGTGTTTTTAGGTGGGTAAGTAGGCTTTCTCGGCAGAAAAGCATATCTTTGCGACAAAATACGATAACCATAACATTACCTGAACGAATGAAAAAGACAAAACGACATGGCATGATGTTACTGCTCATGGCTCTGCTGGCCTTGCCGGCTGTAGCCCAGCAGCAGTTCACGCTCGAGGACTTGAACTTTGGCGGGACCAATTACCAGAAAATGATTCCCCAAAACCGACCGCTCAAGTGGTGGGGCGACCAGTTGGTGCGCCTCTCGAGGGATACCCTCTGGACCGTCAATCCCCAGAACGGTAAGGAAAAAGTGTTGTTCACCCGCGCTCAACTCAACAAACGGGCCGGCTTGACTGCCGACTCATTACAGGTCAGGCGATTGAACATGGCATCGTTCCCCTATGCCGACAAGCCGCTGGTGCTGGTCTATAACGACAGCGAGCAACGGCTCATCAACTTCAAGACAGGAAAGACAGAGTGGCGCCAGGGCATCGATTACGATGTGCAAGCCGCTGAATGGAGCGACATGAGCCGTGCTACAGCCTATGTCAAGGACGATAATCTGTATGTCACCGATGGCGCTGGCAGCACACGCCAGGTGACCAGCGACGGCTCGCGCGACCTGGTCTATGGCCAGAGTGTGCACCGCAACGAGTTCGGCATCGAGGGCGGTCTGTTCTGGAACCCGCAGGGCACCCGGCTGGCCTTCTATCGCATGGACCAGAGCATGGTGACCGACTACCCGTTGATTACCGTTCCCGAGCTGAATGATTCAACCCAAGTGAGCGCTACGCCGGCTCCCGAGAAGTATCCCATGGCGGGACAGACGTCTCACCTCGTGTGGGTGGGCGTGCTGGACGTGGCCACGGGCGACACCGTCTATCTCAAGGCGGGTGACCCCACCGACCGCTACTTCTCCAATATCTCGTGGAATCCCGACGGTGACATTGTCTATATGATGGAAGGCAACCGCGACCAGAACGTGGTGGACCTGGTGGCCTATGATGCCGTGACAGGTAATCGCATCGCGTCGATCTACCACGAGGCCCATCCCAAATACGTGGAGCCGCAGCATCCCATCACGTTCCTCCCTTGGGACAAGGAGAAATTCCTCCTGTGGAGCGAGCGTGACGGCTACAACCATCTCTACATCTATGACACTGCCGGCAAACTGGATAAGCAGCTCACCAGCGGCAACTGGGTGGTCATGGACCTTCTGGGCTTTGACGAGCAGCAGCGTGCGGTCATCATCAGCGCCAATGCCGACAGCCCCATCCAGCAGAACCTCTATCGCGTGGACGTCACTACGGGCAAGATGACCCGCATCGACGAGGGCGGTAAGGGTTGGCACAGCGGAAACCTGAGTGCCAGCGGCCGCTACCTCATCGACAACTATCAGGAACCTGACGTGCCCCGCAACATCGCCATAGTGGACACCCGCAACAATAAGCAGAAACGCTACTTTACCGCTCCCGATCCCTGGCAGGGCTATACTGTTCCCGAATACCGTTGCGGCAGCATCAAGGCCGCTGACGACAGCACCGACCTGTATTACCGCATGGTGATGCCTGTGGATTTTGACCCCAATAAGAAATATCCCACGGTGGTCTATGTTTATGGTGGACCCCATGCCCACAACGTGGATGCACGCTGGCACTACAGCAGCCGCAGTTGGGAGACCTATATGGCCCAGCGCGGCTATCTCCTGTTCATCCTCGACAACCGTGGCAGCGAGAACCGCGGACGTGATTTTGAGCAGGCCACTTTCCGCCATCTGGGACATGTCGAGATGCAGGACCAGATGCGGGGCGTGGACTTCCTCAGGACCCTTAACTACGTCGATACTGCACGCCTGGGTGTTCACGGATGGAGTTTTGGCGGCTTTATGACTATCAGCCTGATGACCAACTATCCTGATGTCTTCAAGGTGGGTGTAGCCGGTGGTCCCGTCATCGACTGGAAATGGTATGAGGTGATGTATGGCGAGCGCTACATGGACACACCGCAGACTAACCCCGACGGTTATGCCCAGACCAGCCTCATCCACAAGGCGGCAGACCTCAAGGGCCGCTTGCAGATTATCATTGGCCTCAATGACCCCACCGTCGTGCCGCAGCATGCCTACAGCTTCTTCAAGGCTTGCATTGCAGCCGGCACGCAGCCCGATTTCTTCGTTTATCCGGGCCAGGGCCACAATATGCGCGGTCATCAGAGTGTGCATCTGCACGAGCGCATCACACGCTACTTCGACGATTACCTCAAGTAAACTGAGCGCATAAACTCTGGCCTTCCATGATGGCCAGGAAAATAAAGATCAAGGCGAAACAGGTTGATTGCTGTTTCGCCTTGATTATATGCGTTTAGCTCGTGCGGCTTATTTCAGGGTAAAGGTCTTGCGCTGGACGTCGCGGCTGTTGGGGCCGATCATGGCCTCGAACTGGCCGGGTTCACAGACGTATTCCAAATCCTTGTTGTAGAACTTGAGCAGCTCGGCATCGATGGTGAAGGTAACGGTGCGGCTCTCACCGGGCTTGAGGCTGATGCGCTCAAATCCCTTGAGTTCCTGCACAGGTCGTGCGATGCTGCCCACCATGTCGCGGATGTAGAACTGAACCACCTCGGTGCCCTCAACAGCTCCCGTGTTGGTGACGTTGACACTGGCGGTAATCTTGCCGCTTGTGGTCATGGCGTCGCTGCTCAGCGTCATTGGGCTGTATTCAAAGGTGGTGTAGCTCAGTCCGTAGCCAAAGGGGAACAACGGGTCGTTGGGGACATCCAGATAGTTGGTCGTGAACTTGGTGAACCACTTGGGATTGGGACGGCCCGTGTTCAGGTGGTTGTAATAGATGGGAATCTGGCCCACGCTGCGGGGCATGGTGACGGTGAGTTTACCGCTGGGCGCCACGTCGCCAAAGACGACGTCACAGATGGCGTCAGCAGCCTCACTGCCGCCAAACCAAACGTTGAGGATGGTGGGGATGTTCTCCACTTCCCAATCCATCACGGTGGCGCGTCCTGTGAAGTTGAGCAGCACGATGGGTTTGCCTGTGGCCTTGAGTGCCATGAGCAGGTCTTTCTGGGCATCGAGGATGGACAGGTCGCTGCGCGAACTGCTCTCGCCCGACATCTCGCTGGGCTCGCCCATGGCAGCCACAATCACGTCGCACTCGTTGGCGATACGCAAGGCTTCGTCGCGCATCACATCCACGGGACGGTTGTCGCGCATCTCACGGCCGAACATCGTCGAGTTTTTCTCCAATTCGGCATCGTAGCACACGTTGCAGCCCTTGGCATACATCACCTCGGCCTTGTCGCCCACAGCGCGGCGCATGGCCTCGAGCAGCGTGCTGTAACGGTCACTGGCGGCGGCAACGCTCCAGGTGCCGGGCATGTTGGCGCGTGTGTTGGCCAGCGGGCCCACGAGGGCGATTTTGCCCGTGCGCTTGAGCGGCAGCACGTTGTCCTTGTTCTGCAGCAGGACAAACGTCTCGGTGGCCAGTTGGCGTGCAGCGGCGCGGTGTTCATCGGTATAGATTTCCTTCTTGGCGCGCTTGGCGTCCAGGTAGCGGTAGGGGTCGTCGAACAGGCCCAGTTTGTACTTCGCCTCAAGAATGCGGCGGCAGGCCTTGTCGATGTCGGCCATGGTCACCTTGCCCTCGTTGAGCGATTTCTCGAGTGTGCCCAGGAAACCGTCGGCCACCATATCCATGTCGGTACCGGCTTTGAGTGCCAGCGCCGAAACCTCCTGCAGATTGCCCATGCCGTGCTGGATCATCTCGCTGATGGCGGTGTAGTCGGTCACGACAAAACCGTCAAAACCCCAGCGGTCGCGCAGCACCTCGGTCATGAGCCAGCGGTTGCCCGTGGCGGGGATGTAGTCGATGACGTTGAACGAGGTCATGTAGCTGCCTGCACCGGCTTCCACACCGGCCTTGTAGGGCGGGAAAAACTCGTTGAACATGCGCACGTGGCTCATATCCACCGTGTTGTAGTCGCGGCCGGCCTCGGGAGCGCCGTAGAGGGCGAAATGCTTGACGCATGCCATCATGGTGGCTTTGTCGGTCAGATCGGTGCCCTGGTAACCTTCAATCATCGCGCGGCAGATGGCAGAACCCAGGAACGGGTCTTCACCGTTGCCCTCGCTCATGCGTCCCCAGCGGGGTTCGCGGCAGATGTCCACCATGGGGCTGAAGGTCCAGCAGATGCCGTCGGCCGTGGCCTCAATCGAGGCGATGCGGGCCGAGTTGCGGATGGCGTCCATGTCCCAGCTCATCGACATGGCAAATGGAATCGGGAACACCGTCTCATAGCCGTGGATCACGTCCATACCGAAAATCAGGGGAATGCCCAGTCGGCTCTGCTTGACAGCGACTTCCTGCAACGCGCGGATGCTCTGCACGCCCTTCATGTTGAACAGGCCGCCCACCTGGCCGGCCTTGATCTTGCCAACGACGTCGCCGCTCACGGTCGAACCCGTGATGATGTCGCCCGTAACAGGCAGATTGAGCTGCCCGATTTTCTCCTGCAGGGTCATTTTGCCCATCAGGTCGTTGATAAACTGGTCCATCTTGGCTTGGTCAACGGCTTGAACGCTCAAGGTGCCAACCACCATAGCCAGTGCGAATAGAATACTTTTGTACTTCATCATTTATTAGATTATTAGTTATTGGTTGTCAATTTTCAAGGGTTCCTGGTCATTCCCAACTTGGCGAGACCCTGCTGCACCTCGGGACAGCTCATGAACAGGCGCCACAGCAGGCCAGTGCGGTAATTCTCGATCATCGGGGCGATGGTGCACTGGTCAATGGCCAGATAGCGGGGCAACGTCCAGCCGCTTGCGGGACTGAAGGCGTCATAGAAGCCGTATTTGCCCCAGATCGACTCTCCGCGACCGTAGAAACCCTTGAGGGCCGCCATCGACTGCTCGGGCGTGTAGGGGAATGAGGACAGCGCTGCCGTGGGCGTGATTACACCCAGGTCGTTGCCGGGACAGTGGGCCGAATAGCCCTCGGTCGAGTAACTGGCAGTCAATCCCCAGCAGTCGGGGCCATAACCCGTATAATGCTTGGGATTCTCGACACAGTATTTGTAGTTGCTCATGGCATGGTTGCGCACGACATTCCAGTAGTCGGCATACTGGTCTTTCAGTTCCCGTGGGTCCAAGCCAATCCAACTGTAGTGTGCCCAGAAGAGCGGACCGCCCGTCTGCTCAGCACCGTTGTGTTTGACTTCCAGGGGGTAGCCATAGGGGGCTGCATCGCTCTTGATGCCACCGCTGCGTGCCCATCCCTTGTGGTAGCACGAGGCCGGAACCGTGTGGGTGGGCGATGCCGCAGCCAGCACATACACGATGAGGCACTCGTTGTAGCCCTCCAGCGGGAAATTCATCTCCCATTCATACTCGGGCGACCAGTGCCAGTAGAGGACGTCCTGCCCGCCACGGGTGTACCAGTCAAACTGCATGCCGTGCCACAGGGCATTGATGCGGTCTATCAGGTTTTTCTCTTTCTCGTTGCCGTCGTTAAGGTACTGGCGGACACACAGCAGTCCCTGCATCAGGAAACAACTCTCCACGAGGTCGCCGCCGTTGTCCTTCTGGCCAAAGGGCTTCACCTTGCCCGTCGGTCCGTTGATCCAGTGGGACCACACGCCGTGAAAGCGGTCGGCGCGCTCCAGGAAGTCCACGATGCGCGTCAAGCGCTCAACACCCTGGTCACGGGTGATGAAACCGCGTTCCATGGCGACGACAAGTCCTGCGATGCCAAATCCGCTGCCTCCCGTGGTCACCACGTCCTGGTCGTGTTCGGGATACTGGCCGTCGAGGTGGATGCGCTCACGGGCCAGGCCCGAAGTGGGCTCTGCACCGTCCCACATGTAGTTGAAGTGCACGCGCTGGATATAGTCGAGCATGGCCTCGTCGTTGGCAAACGATTCGGGACGTTGTGTCTCCTCGTTTCTGGGAACTGGATTGGTTGCCTCGCTCTTGCAGGCAGGAAGCGCTGTCAAGAGGGTGAGTAACAGTATTTGAAAGATGACTTTGTACATAACATACCGGAATTATGGGTTAATCTTAACGGTTTTGGAAAGCAGGCTGCGTCCCGTTTCGGCCAGGGCCTCGATGGCGAAATAGTAATCGGTGCCCAGGTCCAGGCCGCGCATGTCATACTGTGTATCGCCGTTCACGGTGATGCAGTGATAGAGTTTGTCGGGCGCGATGCCAAAGTAGATGTTGTAGCCGTAGGCGCCATCAACGGGTGACCACGTAATCATCGCGTTGCGACGGTCATTTTTGTCGCGCTTGACGGTGAACTTTTTCACCGCCTGGGGCAACGCACCCTCGGCTTTGCCGAAGACGCGCACCTCGCTCAGGCAGAAGTGCCCATTGGAGGGCATGTGCAGGTTCTCGATGCGCAGGTAGCGGGTATTGAGCGCCTTGCGCAGTTCGATATAGTCGTGCGGTACATCACGGTCGTTATCGCCCTTGTCCACCGCCAGTGTCCAATGCTGCCCGTCGTCGCTGGCCAGGATGCGGTACTGATAGTAGATGTCGTTGGCGCGGTTGTGCTGCACCGTCTTGTGGTCGTAGAAATTGAGTTGCAGGGCATGTACCTCACGCATGCCGCCCAGATCTATCTCAATCCATTCATCGCTGTTGCCGCTGGCCGCGCTCCAGTAGGTGCGCATGTCCTCGTCGGTGAGACTGGCGGCGGTCAGGGCGCTGTCGTTACTCGACACGGTGCAGGGCTTACCATAGGAGAGCAGCATCCAGCCCGTGAAGCGGTCAGCAGGATTCTTGATATCGTGGTCGGCGTTCCAGATGGGATAGTCGCCAAAGGCCGTGATGCAGTACATCACGCCGTCGCTATCAAAGGCGGTGGGGTAGAGGCCGATGCGGCGCTCAAATTTATACTTGAGCGAGAGCATGCAGGTGCCCACGTGCCAATAGTTGCCCTTGAGGTCGGCAAAGGTGCCGCCGTGGCCCACACCCTGCACGAAACCGCCAGGCTTGTAGCTCATGGGGTTGTGGCGCTGATAGGTGAACGGTCCCAGCGGGTGGTCACCCACATAGACGCCGTCGGCATACACCTTGAACTCGGTGCCCGGGGCCCCGTACTGGAGATAGTACTTGCCGTTATGTTTGGTCATGAAAGCGCCCTCCATAAAGGGCTTGAGGGTCACCTCGTCATCGTTGTTCATCCCGAAGCGTTCCCAGCCGTGCTTGTCGGGCTGCAGGAGCACCAGGTCATGAATTTTGCTGACGGGTGTGAAGTCTTCGCGGCTGATTTCAACGCCCTTGACGGGATATTCGTTGCTCGAGCCGTAGTATTCGTAGAGCCTGCCGTCATCGTCGAGGAAGACGTAAGGATCCCAGGTGGGCAGCGTGTTGCGCTCCACGGCACGGCGCCAACGGCCGCTTTTGGGGTTGGTAGAGTACCAGATGGGCAGGCCCTCGTAGGTGGAACCCGTATAGTATAAGGTGTCGCCCACTACCCAGGCTGCCGGTGCGCACTCGTCGTCATCGGCGGGATAGCGCTGGAACGAGGCTTGACAAAAGTCCCAGTCGCTCAGGTTGCGCGAGTAGTGGAAGCCGCCCTGATTGGTCGAAAACAGGTAGTATTCGCCTTTGTAAGCCAGCCCCATGGGGTCGGCACTCGAGCGGAACGAGCCCCCCTGCTGGGTGTTGTTGTTCCAGGGCTCATAGTTGTAGCTGATGTTGAGAGGATTGCAATAGGTGCTGGTGGTGTTTTTAGGGTCATACCAGCGGGTGGCTTGTGCCCCACGGCGTGGTGCGGCGATGCTGCCACTGGTCTTATCGGGCAGCGTGATGTTGACCTGCCGCTGACCATCGCGACGGGTGAAAACAGTCATTTCCTTGCCTGGATAATGGACACACAGCAGGCTGTCATGGTCGGTGCCCACGATAGAAAAGCGACCCTGGGCATCGGTGTTGTCGTGCGCAGGGCTGTAAAGCCACATCACGGTGGCGCCTTCCAGGGGCCTACCCTGCGTGTCGGTCACCACGCCAGTCACCTTGTAGTCGGTCACGACAGGGATGTAGTAATCGCTCACCTGGCCCTTGACCACCTTGACCGAGTCGTTGCTGGCACTGGCTGCCAGAGCGGTGAGTATCACTATTGCGGCAAGAAAACGTTTCATGTTGTATGGGTTGATTTAAAAATCAGGCAGGGTGTCGCATGAGGGCGTTTCACCCTGCCTGAAAAGCTATGAATAAATCGATTTATTCGTTCTTGGGATCGTTGCTAAGAGTGGGCACGGTCTGGACCTGTGTCAGAGGCAGAGGATAGTACTTCACACCCTCGTTCCAGCCACTGAGTACGCTGGCAGCCAAACCGGTGCGGATGAGGTCGTTGTAACGCTCGCCCCACTCGCACACGAGCTCCATGCGGCGCTCGTCAAGGATCTGTTCAACCGTGACATTGCTCAACGTGGGCATCTGAGCGCGTGTGCGCACCTGGTTGAACGGCTGGTCGCCATTCTTGCCCTGGCGCACCTTGGCCTCGGCATTGATGAGCAGCACGTCGGCATAGCGCAGAATGCGGATGTTGTTGTTCGAGCCGTACTTGGTGCGGCCGGGAGTCAACTGGTTGGTGGGCGTGTAGGCCTTACCGTTCCAGGTGTTGGTGTTGTTGACATTGCCCATCACGTTGATTTCGTCACCATCACGGGTGGTCGTGCCGCCAAAGAGCACTGACGTCTCCAGACGGATGGTCTCGCCGCGGGCCTGAGCCCAGTTGATGAAGTTGTCGGTAATGCCCACAAAGTTCCAACCACCCAGGTTACCGGGACCCTGGAACACAAACCACTGGTCGGCATCAACCATGTCGCCGCTACCCTGGCCGAAATCGGTGCACTGGCACTCCATCAGGCTCTCGTTACACATCTTGCCGGGAATCTTGAACAGGTTGTAGAAGTCGCCAAAGAGCTGGAACTTGTTGCTGCCGATAATGTCGTCGGTCAAAGCCTCGGCCTGGGCGTACTCGCCACGGTTCAGGCGAATCTTGGCGGCAAGAGCCTCGGCGGTGTAGGCCGTTACAGCACCGAAGTGCGAAGCCTCGTTGGGACGTATCTTGGGGCAATTCTCCATGGCATACTGCAAGTCCTCGAGCATGTAACGCTCAACAGCGTCCTTGGTCGAGCGGGTGAGGTCGCTCTGGCTGTTGTCGCGCAGGATGGTCACGTCGCCAAAGGCTTGCGTGAGCCTGTAGTAAGCGTAGGCACGCAGAATGCGCACCTCGCCGCAGTAGGCGCGATAGGTGGCTCGGTCGGCATCGCTGGTGATGTGCTCGGCATAGGAGTCGAGCGATGTCAGGGCCCCGTTGGCTACCTTAATCATACCGTAATACTGGTTCCACATCTCGTTCAGACCCCAGAACGAGTTGTCATACCTGAAGTTGCCGAAGTCAACCAGCAGACCCTGGTCGTCGACACGGCCGCTCCACACGTCTCCGTCACGCACGATGGTCAAGGGCCAGATCACCCAGTGCATGCCACCAGTGCGCAGCTTGGCATAGACACCCGAAACGGGCATATACATCTCGCTGGTTTTGGTGTAATCCACATCCGACTCGGGAAGCGTGTTCTCGGGCAGGATGTCCATCCAATCATTGCAGGAGGTGGCGCCCACCATCAGCAGACCTGCAATCATGATATATTTCAGAAATTTCATTGTCTTTATCTTTTTATGATGTTTGAAAAACTTGAAGAATTAGAAGTCGATGGTTACACCAAAGGTGTAGGTAGCTGTCAACGGATAAACCTCGGTATCCCAGCCCTCAGGATCGTTCAACTCGGGAGTGAAGCTGTTGGCCTTGAATAGGGTGAGGGGACGGTCGGCGGTAGCGCTCAGGCGCAGCGACGGCAGCGTGTAGTTGCCCAGGTGGATGTTCCTGAAGGTGTAGCCGAGCGTGACGTTCTGGATGCGGAAGAAGTCGGCATCCTCAACGAAGAACGAGTTCACGCGCTGGTCGCTGACGTTCCATGAGCGGATCCAGCCCTCGGCCGAGGGATACTTGTTGGTCGAGCCGGCACCGGTCCAGCGGTTAGCCACCTGATCGTGGTCGAAGTTGTAGTTGGACTGGGCATAACGCAGGGCGCGCTTGCGGTTGTACATCTGTGCACCAGCGTTGCCGTAGGTGGTCAACGCGAAGTCCAGGTTCTTCCACTGGAAGCCCAGGTTGATGCTGTAGATGAAGTTGGGCAGATAAGAGCCCAGGGTGGTGCGGTCCTCGCCGTCAACGATGCCGTCGCCGTTCAGGTCCTTATACTTGAAGTCACCAGGCTGCAGACCGTTGGCTTGAGCGGTCCTGTCGGCGGCGCATTCCTGTTCGGTCTGATAGATGCCGTCAACAACGTAGCCGTAGAACGAGTTCATCTCCTTGCCCACAAACTGATAGGTCTTACCACCGGCGATATAGGGGTTGCCGGCCAGGCTCTTCACCTCGTTCTTGAGGTAGGACAGATTGGCGCCGATGTAGTACTTGAAGTCGTCACCCACACGGTCGGCCCAGTTGATGCTCACGTCAACACCAGTGTTGAGGATCTTACCGATGTTCTGCAGCAGCGTGCCGTTCTCGAAGGGCAGGCGCGGTGCAATCACAGCCTTGCGGGTCATGCGGTAGAACCAGTCGACGTCAACGCTCAAGCGGTTGTTCAGGGTAGCGAACTCAACACCCACGTTGGTCTCGTCAACAACCTCCCACTTCAGGTTGGTGAAGTAGCTGTTGTTCTGGAAACCGGCGATGGTGGAGTTTCCGAACACGCCCGACGACCAGGTGCCCGTCGATACCGAGCGGAAACCGTCGCTGGCGGGAACGGTGTTGTTACCCAGGCGACCCCAGCTGGCGCGCCACTTCAGGTAGTCCACAACGTTCTGGTTATCCATGAAGCTTTCCTTGCTCATTACCCATGCTACACCAAACGAGGGATAGTAGCCCCAGGTCTCCTGGTACTTGCTGGTACCGTCGGCACGGAAGGTGGCCATGAACAGGTACTTGCCCAGGTAGTCATAGTTGATACGGCCAAAGTAGCTGTTGCTGCGGTAGCGGGTACCGCCATCGCTGGCGCGGCGGCTGTCGCTCTCGGTGCTCAGGTCGATGTACTTGAATGCGTCATCACCGTCAACGATACCGTAGCCGATACCGTACAGGGAGTTGTACTTGTCCTCGCGCAGCGAGTGACCCAGCATCACGCCCAGGTTGTGGTCACCGAAGGTCTCCTTGTAGGTCAGCACGTTGTCCCAAATCCAGTTGTTGTAGTTGGACTCGGTCTTGCTTACCCACGACTTGTCGTTGCGCTGTACGGCGCTCACATAGAACTCGGGCATGTAAGTGCGGTTGTGCACGGCCGTGAAGTCATAGGAGTAGCTCGTCTTGAAGTTCAGCTTGCTGGGAATGAACGTGATTTGGGCATAGAAGTTGGTCAGATACTTGTTGATGTCATTCACGCTGTTCTGGTAGTTGGCCGTGGCAACGGGGTTGTAGAAGTTGTTGGTGAAGCCAACCGACTCGGGCGAACCGTAGTGGGTGGGGAAGGTGTTGTCATTCCTCTCGTCCATCACGGGATAGATGCCGGGAGCGTTGAACGCCTGCTGCCATGCGGCATTGTTGGGCGTGCGCTGCTTGCCCTTCGAGAAGATGCCGTTGAAGCCCACCTTCAGCCAGTTGGTAGCCTCGTAGTCGAGGGCGGCGCGGAAGTTCATGCGGTTGTAGAAGTTCTTCACGTCCATCACACCATCCTGATGCAGGTAGTTGATACCCAGCGAGTAGGTGGCCTTCTCGCCACCGCCGGTGATGGTCAGGCTGTGGTCGGTGATGGCTGCCGTACGCAGCAGTTCATTGTACCAGTTGGTGTCACTGCCGTAGGTCCAGTTGTGGAAGTCACCGCTGTAGTTGCCGCCATAGCGGTCGATCGAAGCTTTCATCGTCGATACATAGGCATCGTAGTTGGCCTCCATCAGCATCGTGGCATATTCGCTCGAATTGGCCATCTTCAGCACGTTGGTGGCCTTCTGGATACCATAGTAGCCGTTGTAGGTGATCTTCGCAGGCTGGTTCTTGTTGCCGTGCTTGGTGGTGATCAGCACAACACCGTTAGCGGCGCGCACACCGTAGATGGCGGCTGCCGAGGCGTCCTTCAGCACCGACATGTCGGCGATGTCGTTGGCGTTCAGGAAGTCGATGTTGTCATAGAACATCCCGTCCACAACATACAGCGGGCTGCCGCTGGTGAATGAACCGTTACCGCGGATGTGGACCTTGGGGCCCTCGCCGGGGGTACCGCTGTTCACCACGTTCACACCTGCCACCTTGCCCTGCATGGCGGCCATGGGTGACGCTGTGGGCACAGCCAGCAGCTCTTCACCTTTAACGACAGCGATGGGTGCGGTCAAGTCCTTGGCTTGGGCCGAGCCGTAACCGATCACGACAACCTCGTCGAGGTTGCGCACGTCGTCTAGCAGTTGCACACTCATCATTTCGCTGGCTTCCATCTCCACGGCCTGCATGCCCATGAAGGTGAACTTCAGCATGGCGCCATCGGGAACATTGGCAATCTCGAAGTTGCCGTCAAAGTCGGTGACTGCTCCCATCGTGGTCCCCAGGACCTTGACGGTGGCACCGATCACGGGCTCGTTGACCTGGTCAACGACCGTTCCTCTTACCGTGAGCGCATGCAGGCTTGCAAAGGCACACGTCACAACGAGTAAGAGCATGAAAATTCTTTTTTTCATTCGATTGTTTAATGTTAATGGTTGATAAAACTAATTTGTCGCAGTTCTGAGGGCAAATATAAAGCTTTTTTTTGAAAAAATGCAATTTTTATAAAAATCTTACGCATTTTCTATTTAAATGGGTGATTTTGGCCATGTTCAAGCCGATAATGTGAGGTGTTTATGTGACAGTAGGCAGGATGCATCAATTTGCTTCCTGCCTACTGTAAAAAGGTGTATATTGCCCTCTAGCGGACGGTGAAATCGGCCTTCAGCGGCAGCTTGTCGCTGGCTGTGCCCACGAGCATCGTGCGGTTGCCCAGTGACGTTGCCCAGTCGCCCTTAGCCTCGTCCCAATACTGGAACGCGCGACCGCCGATGGTGATGCTCACGTCGCGGCTCTCGCCAGGCTTTAAGGTAACTTTCTGGAATCCGCGCAGCTCCTTCACGGGCATATCGACCGTAGCATTGTGGTCGCTCACGTACAGTTGGATCACCTCGGCACCGGTGCGGTTACCGGTGTTCTTGACGGTCACTGTAGCGGTCACGGTGCCGTCGGCAGCCACCTCGCGCTTGTCGAGGCGCAGGTTGCTCACGGCAAAGGTCGTGTAGCTCAGGCCGTGGCCGAAAGCAAAGGCGGGTTTCACGTCCTTCTGCTTGTCGGTCCAGCGGTAGCCCACATAGATGCCTTCCTTGTACTCCTCATCGATGATCTGGTGACCCTCGCGCCATGTTCCGGGATAGGACGCCAGGGCATGGGCACCCAAGTCATTGAGGCTTACAGGCCAGGTGAACGGCAGTTTGCCCGAGGGGTTGGCATCGCCCACGAGAATGCTGGCGAATGCCTTGCCTGTCTCGCTGCCGATGAACCAGCCTTGCACGATGGCAGCGACCTTGTCGCGCCACGGCATGGCCACCGCGTCACCCGAGATGTTGACAAACACCACGTTCTTGTTCACACGGGCCAATGCCTCGACCAGTGCATCCTGGCCGTAGGGCATGTCCATGTGCTTGCGGTCGTGACCCTCGGCATCCTGGTAGTCGCTCTTGTTCAGGCCGCCAAAAATGATGACATAGTCGGCCGTCTTGGCCTTGGCAACGGCTTCAGCGATCAGTTCGCTGGCGGGACGGTTCTCGGCCAATGATTGCTTGGCGACCACACCATTGTACTCGCCGGTGGTGTCACCCACGTAGCCGCGGGCATAGTCCACCTCGATGCCTGTGCCTGCAAGACGGGCCTTGAGGCCCTCCAGCGGCAGGATTTCGTGCTGAACCTTGAGCGAGCTGCTGCCGCCGCCGACGGTCATCATCTTGATGGCGTTTTCGCCGACAACCAGCACGCGCTTGGCACTGTTCAGGTCAATAGGCAAGACATTGCGCTTGTTCTGCAGCAGCACGATGCCGTCCTGGGCGATTTTCAAGGCAGCGTCATAGTGAGCCTCGCTGCACAGGAAACCCTGAGAACGATGGTTGTTCATCGTCGTGCGGAAGAACAGGCGCAGCACACGCCTCACCTTGTCGTCCAGTTCACGGGTGGTGAAATTGCCCTCTTGGATCATCTTCTTGTATGGCAGGGCCATGTGGTAGGCGTCGTAGGCGTTGCTTGCGCCCCATGCCAGACCGTCGGTCCAGCTGCCGAACTCCATGTCCAGGCCGTTCTTGACCGCCATCTCGGTGTCGTGGGCACCGCCCCAATCGCTAACCACCACGCCGTCAAATTTCCAGTCACCCTTGAGGATGTCGTTGAGTGTGTACTGGTTTTGGCAGCAGTGCTGGTCCTTGTAGAGGTTGTAGGAACCCATGATGCCCCAAGCGTGGCCCTCCTTGACGGCGGCCTCGAATGCGGGCAGATAGATCTCACGCAGGGCGCGGTCACTCACGATGACGTTGACCTGATGGCGGTATTCCTCATCGTTGTTCAGGCAGAAGTGCTTGACACAGGCCGAGGTGCCCGTGCTTTGCAGTCCCTGGACGTAGGGCACTACCATGCGCGATGCCAGCAGCGGATCCTCGCCCATGTACTCAAAGTTGCGGCCGTTCAACGGAGTGCGGTTGATGTTCACGCCAGGACCCAGGATCATGTCCTTGCCACGATAGCGCGCCTCCTCACCCAAACTGCGGCCGTAGAGCTCAGCCAGCACGGGATTCCATGAGGCTGCCAGGCAGGTCAGGGCGGGAAATGCCACGCACGAGTCGTTGGTCTGTCCTGCCTGTTCCCATTCGTCCCAGAGGACGTCGGGGCGCACGCCGTGAGGCCCATCGTCGGTCCAGAAGTCGGGAAATCCCAGGCGCTTCACGCCGGGTGACGAGAATTTGCTCTGGGCATGGATGACGGCAATTTTCTCATCGAGCGTCATGCGTGCCAAGGCGTCCTCGACGCGCTGCTCGATGGGTAACGTCTCGTCAAGATAGACAGGCACCTTCGGTGTCATTCCCAGCGACTGGATGTAGTCCATCTGCGGGTTGCAGTTCTCGTAACGGCTGTTTTCAGCATATTGCATCAGCAGATTGCGGAACGTTTCCTGGTCAGGACGGGCCTCGCGCAACTCCTTATAGGTGGTGCGGGGAGCCTCGGAGTACTTCACGACGATGCTGTCCCACATCTCGGGCCTGGTGATACCCATCATGCACGAGTTGTCAATCTTCTTGTAGGGCCAGAACGTGTAGCCGATGTTGGCCTTTTTCATCACGTCGACCATCTGCGCCTGCCACTCGTTGCTGTTGTGCCCGGTCTCACCCATGTACATCGGCAGTCCCGTCTTGTCGCGGAAGTCGATGTAATCCTTGATGGCCTCGGCAGTGGCGTCGCCGCCATAGCGGTGGCAGGTGTACATGATGTTGTCGTCAAATTTCCAGTCGTTGAACATGAAGAAGTCAGAGTTCCAGCGGGCACCGCCCAACAGGATGACGTGGTTCTTGTCCACCTGACGGATGGCTTTAACGGTACGCTGGTAGAGCGGTTCGAGCTTCTTGTTCAGCTCATCCTTGTTCTCGAAATAGTGGGCGATTGGCTCGTTCATCAGCTCGTAGCCCAGAATCACCGGCTCGTCGCTGTAACGGGCGGCGATGCGCTGCCAGATGTCGCAGAACAACTGCTGGCTGGGCTCGCTCTCGAAGAGCCACGGATAGCCGTGACCGTCGTCGATGTTGTCACCGGTCTGGCCGCCGGGACAGTCGTGCATGTCGAGAATCAGATAGAGGCCTGCAGCACGGCACCATCTCACGACCGAGTCGATGCGTGCGAAGCCGTCCTGTTCGCTGGACCGTCCCATATAGTCCTCGTCGGTGAAAAGCCTGTAGTTGAAGGGCAGGCGAATGGTATTCGCCCCCTGGCGAGCGATGAAGCTGATGTCGGCGCGGGTGATGTAATTGTCCTTGAACTGACGCCAGAAATCGGCGGCAAAGTCAGGTCCCACGGCCTCCTTGATCATCAGGTCGATCATCCAGGGCGAGTTGGTCTTGCTGAAACCGAACATGTAGCCCTCGGGATTGAGCCAGTTGCCCAGGTTTGTACCTTGAATGTAGAGTTTTTCTCCGTTAGGTTGCACCAGATCGGTCCCTTCTACATGTACAAACTTGCCTTGGGGCTTAGCATGAAGCCCCAAGGCAAGAATAAGAGAGAGTATGATTAATAAAGATCCTCTCATAGAGTCATTTGGGTTAAACAGTTACTTCTTTTGGAATACGCGCACGTAATCCACTTCCATCGTAACAGGCAGCACGCTCTCGTCAACACCTTGAGCGCCACCCCAGTCGCCACCCCAAGCGAGGTTGAGGATAACGTAGAAGGGGTCATCGTAGGGCCAGTCGTCACGACCCAGTCCACGGTTGTCGTAGCTCAGCTGCACCTTACCGTCAACGTAGGTGGTGATGTTCTGGGCCGTCCATTCGATGGCATAGGTGTGGAACTCGCCCTCAGCACCCTTGCAATACATCTCATGGGTCACTTGGGTGCCATTGGAGTGAACGTGGGCCTTGGCATGAAGGCTCGACGACACATAGTCGGGATGGTAGCCCACCTCTTCCATGATGTCGATTTCGCCGTCATCGGGCCAAGAATGGAAGTTGACGGGCATCATCCAGAAGGCAGGCCAGGTACCCTTGCCCTTAGGCAGCTTGATGCTGGCCTCGATGTAGCCATACTTCCAGCCCTGTCTGTCCTTGGCATAGACGCGACCAGAGTAAATCTTGCCATTCTCCTTGAGTGCGGTGATGCGAAGTTTGCCGTCACGAATCTCGGTGACAAGGGCGCCGCCGGGCGTCTTGTGGTTCACGTAGTTCTGCAACTCGTGATTCACCCAACCGCTGTTCTGTACCTCATGCCTCCAGTCGTCGCCATTCAATTCAGAGCCCTTGTCGAACTCATCGTGCCAAACAAGGCTGTAGCCGTCAGGAGCATAGTAGGCCGACTGCTCGGCAGCTTCCTGAGTGACACTGATGCTCTTGCGGGCCGCTCCCGACATGATGGTGACCGTAGCCGTGCGGACCTCGGTCATGGGATTTGCAGCAACGATGACTGCCATGGTGCCCGACTGTGAAGTGGTGTTCTTGGCGTCGATGGTGATGAAATCCTTGTCGGCATAGGCACCCCATTCCTTGCCTGTGGTAGTGACATTGATGGTGTAGGTGCCACCCGCAGCAGGAACGGTGATGTTGTCCTGCGAGACGGTGATGTTCACGTTCCCAGGCTGAGGCTCATCCTTGCCATCTCCACCGCAGCCCCAAAGGGCTACGGTGAGAGAAAGCAATAATGTGTAAAGCATGAATCGTTTCATTTTGAAAGGTTATTCAGCTTTATTTGTGCTTTTGGATGATGATGTTGCTGACCTTGGCCTCAAAGCCGGCGGGACATCCACCGAAGTCGAGGATGAACTTACCCTGGTCAAACTCGATGTCTTCGCCATTGTTCTTGGCAACCACACCGATGAACTGGAGTACGTTCTCGCCATCCTCGAGGGCGAAGTCGCCCTTGTAGCACAGCGTGTTGGGATCGTTGGTCACGTCAGGATCCTTGTTGACCTTGACGGTGGCACGGCCCAGCTCCATGTTGGTGGTGATGGTGACGCGAACATCATAAGCCTGGCCCTTCTCGATGTGCAGGGGTACGCCATTGATAGCGCACTGGGCCTGCCACTCCGAGGCGGTACCTTCGTTGGCAGTGATGGTATAAACACCGTTGGCAAAGGAGAAGCCCGGGTCAGCGATCTGTGACCAACCGGCATCTGCCCACCAGAAGCTCATCGTACCTGCAGTGTTGAAACCTGCACCCAGGTTCTCGGCAGAATTCACATCTACCCACTCTACAGTAGGCTCGTCGGGGGTAACGGGCAGGATGGTGCCGTCATCGTTAGCATGGTCCTTGAGGACGATGTTAGAGATGTTGACGGTGGTACCAGCCTGGCAACCGCCGAAGTCGAAGAACAGGTTAACACGCTCCATGTCGATACCGGGCATGTCGCTCTTCCAGAAGATGTAGTCTTGGCCAGCTTTCAGGTCAACACGGTCGGCAAAGTAGAAGACATTGTCGTCTCCGTCCATCACGAGCTTCACGGTGACACCGTTCAGGTCCTTGTCGCTGTTGAGGATGCAGGAGAAGTCATAGTGCTTGTCGGCACTTGTCGAGATGTTGGTCGTCTTGAATGCCATCTGTGCCTGCCACTGATCGGTAGTTGCCTCGGGCAGGAATACGGTATAGTCATTGCCATTGGCCTCAAAGCCGGGATCAGCAATCTGGTTCCAACCGGGAGCGTACCAGAAGAACATGTTGTATTCCACGTTCTTCCACATGTTGAAGTCGCTGTTGGGGTCAAATCCGGTGAATCCCTTCTCTTCGGGCTCGCTGGTGAAGATAAAGCGCCATGCGATACCACGGTCGGGAGCGTCATAGACGAGGACCATCTTCTTGGCCGTCAGCGTCTCGATACGGAACTTGGGATTCTCGTACTGGGCATCAGAGCTGATGTAGGGGAACAAGGTGTTGGGAGCGAGCTGGATGTAGGTCTGCTTGCTCACGTTGCCGTCGGCGTCCTCCCAATCATACTCCTCGAAGCTCCAGGTACTGTTCTGGTTGCCGATAGTGGCGTCCCAGTCAGCACCTTGTGTGCCCCACTTGGTAGTACCGGTGTTGACATAGGTCAAGCCGTCTTCACCGGCATTGTAGAAGTAGTTGCCGCCCTTGCGGTTCTCAGCGGTGAAGCTGATGCGGTCGTCATACATACCGAAGTCCTTCTTCTCATCGGGCTGAGCTGACCACCATCCTGTACCGGCAGTGCCGGCGGGGCCGCAAGCCAAGTGGGCCACTTCCTTGTGGTCGAAGCGCCACTCCTTCTCGGTGATGCGACGGAAGTCGTTGGTATAGTCAATCTTGGACTCGTTGAAGGTATATTCCTTCTTGATACCGGTCTGGCTGATGCCGTTGCGGTTACCCAGGCGCAGCTCGATGGTGTGAGTGCCTGCCTCGTTGTTCTTGTAACCCACTTCCTGCAGGGTAGAGTAGGAGGTGCCGTCGAGAATCCAAATGGGATAGACACCAGGTCCAGGAGTGTAGTTGGCAATCATCTGGTTGGTCTCCTGGTCAACAGAGAGGTTGAAGTCAACACCGCTCACCGTGGGAAGACCGTTGGGGTCTGCTCCTTCAAATTCCTCGGGAGAGCAGGCCGTGAAAGCCATAGCCAATAACAGGATTGCTATTGCGCTGCTTATTTTGTTGATCTTGGTAATCATAATATTTAATCTCTAAATTACTTGATGATTAATAGTTGTTCTGAACCAGTGTGGGGTCAGCATCGAGCTCACTCTGTGCCAGAGGAATATACTTCTTGCTGGGAGTCCACGAGTTGGTACGGTAACCGTAGCTGTCGGGAACCAGGACGGTCGAAGCCTTCTGGGTTGCACCGGCAATGCCCTCGGCACGCACGAGGTCGAAGTAGCGCTTGCCCTCGCCACAGAATTCGAGATGACGCTCGTTGAAGATGTCATCGATGGTGACGCTGGTCAGATTGCCAAGTCCGGCACGGTTGCGAACCTCGTTCACATAGCCGGCAGCCTCGGCTGCACTGCCTCCGGTAAGGATCAACAGCTCAGCAGCGTTGAGCAGGGTCTCAGCATAGCGGTAGATGCGCTTGTTGTTGTTATAGTTCAGGTTCTTGCTGGTGGGGCAGTCCTTGTTGTTGTCGCTCTGGGGGCGATACTTGCCGTGCCAGATGTGGGTGTCCTGGTAGCGCTCGGTGTAGCTGTAGCCACGCACGTCCCAGCAGGTAACATCGCGACGCAGGTCGCCCTCGCTGTACATGTTGTAGGTTTCCACGCGCATGGGCAGGAAGCCCCAACCGTCGGCACCGCTGTCCCAGCCTTCACCGCCGCCCCAACCGTTGGGCGAGCACAGGGTGGGAAATACAGTGCCACCGGCAGCCATCGAGGTGCTCCAGTCGCGCTGTGCCTGGTCATCGTTGTAGTTGATCTCAAAGATGCTCTCGGCGCACCACTCACCGCTCTCCTGCCACAGGTCATAGAAGCTGGGGTTGAGCTTGTAGCTGCTGTCGCCAATGATCTGCTTCATGTAGGCGAGCGCCTGAGCATATCGGGCCTGGTCGTTCTGGTACATGACCATCTCGGCATAGAGCATGTAGGCAAAAGCCTGGCTCACGCGGCCAGCCTCGGCATTGGGCCAACGCATGGGCAGCACGTTAGAAGCGATGATCTCTTCAAGCTCGGGAAGGAGATTGTTGTAGATCTCGTCGGCAGTGATCTGCGGAGCAGTATAAGGCTGCGAGAGGTTCTCCAGATAGAAGGGCACGTTGCCGTAGTAGTGCCACAGGATATTATAATAGTACACGCGCAAGAGACGGGCCTGCATCTCCATCGAACGACGGAAACTCTCGCTGGCTTCGGTTTCCCACGAAGCATACTTGATAGCATCGTTGCAACGCTTGATGCCGCTGTAGAAGTCGCCCCACAAGGTAGCGAGGGTGTTGTTGCCGTCGGCCTCGAAGTTGAACAGACGGTGCCAGTGCTGGTTGTCGGTGTTATCGGAACCGCCTACCCAGAAGTCGTCGCCCATGATCTCGCCGTCAACGGTGAGGTCGTTGTAGGCGGTACCGTCCCAGTCGGGCCAGTGCAGAGGAGCGTAGGCTGCAGTGAGCGCCTCGTTAAGGGTCTCCTCGGTGGTGTAGTATTCCTCAAGGGGTTCACCCGTCGGGTTCTTCACCTCAAGAAAATCGTCGCTACAGGCAGTCAGTGCGAGAAATGCTGCACACAGGCCTGCTATGATATTAATATGCTTTTTCATATTGATAATTTCTTTATTGGATTGTTAGAATGAGAGGTTGCATCCGACAGTGAAGGTGCGTGCTTGCGGATAGATACCGTAGTCTACACCAAGGCTGGTGGAACCAGAACCGATTTCAGGATCGAAACCCCAATACTTGGTCCAGGTGAAGAGATTCTCGGCACGGCCATAAATGCGCAGGCGGCTGATGCCGATCTTGTTGGTCAGGCTGGGGTGCAAGGTGTAACCGAGGGTGATGTTCTTCAGGCGCAGGTAGCTGCCGTCCTGAATGTACATGTCACTGCATACCCAGTTCTTGGAGTCACCCAGGGTGGGCACGGTGTTGCTGGTGCCTTCACCGGTCCAGCGCTGGAGTACCCAAGTGGGATAGTTACCCGAGGCGATGTCCTGACGGTAGGTGGCGTCGAATACGTCGGCACCATGAACGCCCTGGAAGAAGACGCCAAAGTCGAAGCCCTTCCAGTCAACGTCGAAGGTCAGACCAAAGGTCCAGTCGGGCACACCGTTACCGATGTTGGTACGGTCGTCGCTGTTGATCTTGTTGTCACCGTTGGTGTCCACGAAGCGGAAGTCACCAGGATTTGACGAGGTGCCGTACTTTGAGTTATAGGCGTCGGCCTCGGCCATGTTCTGGATGATGCCGTCGGTCTTGTAGCCATAGAAGAAGGGGAAGGGCTGGCCATTCTCGGCACGTGTGCCACCATCGCTGAACTGGCTGATGCCGTAGTTCAGGAAGCCGGTGTCGTTACCCAGGTTTTTCAGCTTGTTCTTCAGGTAAGAAGCGTTACCCTTCACATTGAAGTGTGCATCGGCGATGTTCCAGCGATAACCGAGCTCAAACTCGACACCGCTGTTTTCCATGTCACCCACGTTGGCCAGAGGACGGGCCTCACCCACGTAGCTGGGGATAGGCATCTCGATGATCATGCCGTTGGTCTTCTTGATATAATAGTCAACGCTGAAGGTCAACTTGTTGTTCCAGAAGCCGAAGTCGATACCGAGGTCGGTCTGTTCG
This sequence comes from uncultured Prevotellaceae bacterium, assembly GCA_900318535.1. Lineage (GTDB taxonomy): Bacteria > Bacteroidota > Bacteroidia > Bacteroidales > Muribaculaceae > Sodaliphilus. The sequence goes on from ONKU01000011.1 coordinate 56,747, forward strand.
CTCTCCTCCCACTTGAGGTCTTCGTTAGCCAGGCGGTTGGCCTTGGAGCCGTAAACCATGGCTCCGGTCTGACCGAAGTAGTAGTTGCTGGTGTTGCCCAGAGCCGTCAAGGTGGTGTAAGCAAAGTCACCGATGTTGTCGTTACCGTTCTTACCCCAGCTGAAACGCAGTTTCAAGTTGTTAAGCCAGTCGCGCTGATCCTCCATGAACTTCTCGTTCATGATGTTCCAACCCAGCGAGAATGAGGGGAAGATACCGTAGCGGTGGTTTGAACCGAAACGGCTCGAACCGTCGCGGCGCACGGTTGCCTGGAACATGTAGCGCTCGTCGTAGTTGTAGCTGACACGGGCAAACAGTGAAGACAGGCGATGCTCGGTGTAGGGACCACCCCAAGCGCCCACGAGGCTCGTGGCACCGGTCATCTTGCCGTCGGCGTCGGTCGAGATCTCCAGATCGCCGCCGGTGGTGTAGTTGATGCTAGGCTTGTCGGGGTTCACGAGATACCAGTGTGAACCGCCCAGTTCGTCGCCCTTGAACTTCAAGGCACTCTGGCCGAGCACGACACCGATGGTGTGCTTGCCGAAGGTCTTGTCGTAGGTTACGGTGTTCTCCACCTGCCAGGTGCAGTTGTTGCCCTTGAAGGCCACGGCCGAGGTGTGGTCGGCATTGTTGTTACCCGAGAGGTAGTACTCCTGCAGGGTAGCGCCATTGTAGCCCCAGAACGAAAGCTCAGCGCTGTAGGTGAAGTGGTACTTCAGAGCATCCCACAGCTGCAGGTCAACCGAGAACTTGGGCATGAACTTGTGGCTCCAGTTCTTGTTGGGATTGCCATGCATCATGGCGATGGGGTTGTTCTGCTCCTGATAGCTGCCGATGAAGCCGGGAATCGTGTAGGGCTGTCCGTTCTCATCCTTATACAGGTCGTATGCGCTGTAGCGGTCAATCATCTCCTGTGCGATGGCACCTTTCAGGGTTACGGGCAGGGTGGGAGCGAGGTAGAGGGCCGAACCCAGGGGAGATCCCCAAGTGGAGTTGGCCTCGATGCCGGTGCTGTGCACGCGCATATAAGAAAGGTTAGCGCCCAGATCCAATTTGTTCAGGAAGTTGCGCTCCTTGGTGGCATCGATGAGGTTGAACATGTTGTTGGCGCGGATGGTCAGACGGTCATAGTTTGACTGGCCATAGTTACCGCCCACGATACCGTCTTGGGTGAAGTAACCCAGCGAGAGGTAGTAGTTCACCTTCTCTGAAGCACCGCTGATCGATACGTCGTGCTGCATGATGGGAGCATTGTCGTTGAAGAGCAGATCCTGCCAGTTGGTACCGAAGCCGACAATCTTGTCGCCGTTGGCGTCAACCAGGTTGTAGGGATCCTGATAGAGAGGAGACAGGCCGTTCTGCACGCGGCGCTCGTTCTGCAGGATAGCATAGTCGGTAGCGCCGGTCACTTTGCGCTTTCTCCAGGGGCTCTGCCAGCCATAGGAGAAATCGTAGTTGATGCTGGCCTTACCCATGCGGCCCTTCTTGGTCGTCACGAGGATAACACCGTTGGCGGCACGAGCACCGTAGATGGCACCCGATGCGGCATCCTTCAGCACCTCCATGCTCTCGATGTCATTGGGGTTGACGCTCTCCATACCGTACTGGTCGGTGGGCATGCCGTCAATGATGTAGAGTGGGTTGGAGTCGTTGATGGTGCCGATACCGCGGATGCGGATCATCGACTGTGCACCGGGCTGGCCCGACGAAGAGGTGACGTTGACACCGGCGGCCATACCCTTCAGGGCATCCTCGGCACGCAGACGGGTCTTGCCTGCCAGGTCTTCAGCTGAGACCTTAGCGATGGAGGCCGTCACAACGCTCTTCTTCTGCACACCATAACCGATAACAACCACCTCGTTGAGCAACTCGGCGTCCTCGGTGATGACGATGTGCATGTTCTGGCCGGCAAGCACGGTCTGCTTACCATAGCCCACATAAGTGATTTCCAACTCGGCACCAGCGGGTGCGTTGATGGAGAAATTGCCGTCGAAGTCCGTAACGGTGGTGTTCGACGTTCCCTTTTGCACGATCGTAGCACCAATCACCGGCTCGCCGTTGGGGTCAACGACAGTACCCGTGAAGGTCTGATTCTGTGCAAATGCCGCTATGGACAGCATGACTGTCAACAGCAGCGAAAGTAATTTTTTCTCTTTCATGTCACATTGTTTATTTGTTTAATAAAAAATATAATGTTGGTTACTGTTTGGTCATCTTGTGATTGTAAAGGCTTTCAAAAGCTGGTTCTTGGGCCGTAGCCGCATCGCAAATTTAGATGAATATAAGATGTGTTGTTCACGATAAAAATGAAAAAGTGGATGTTTTGAGATGCTATTTTGCTGCAATCCTCAACAAATCAGATATTTAATGATATTCATCAATCGTTAAAAAGTGGTTAAAATGAACCCCTGCCGAAAAACATGAAAAACGCCATTTCATCGAAGATTTTGCCATTTTTGTTGCTCGGGAGACAGATTAAACCTAAATTTGCCGACGCATTAAAAAAGAAGACCTTCTGAAATGAAAAACCGAATTCTGATATATGTCCTGTTATTGTTGTTCGCGTCACCGGTTGTGATGGCTGATGAGATCAACCTGGGACAGGTGTACCGCCAGCTCGACGAGGCCATTGAACACACCGACGAGTATGTGCTGCAACGTGAAAACCGCATCAAAGAGGCGAAAACAGCTCTTGTTAACGCCCGGGACGACAAAAAGCGATATGAGATTTGCCGCCAGCTCTATGACGAGTATAGGCCCTACATGAACGATTCTGCCATCCATTACATCGACCGGTGCATCACCCTGGCCGAAGGACTGGGCAACCGAGTCCAAGTGCAAGAATGTCAGATACAGCTAGCCTGGCAGTGCACCGAGTCTGGAATGTATTATGAGGCGATGGATATCCTGCACAGCATTGATACTGAGCAGATTAGTGACGCCCGTAGCCTCAATCAATACCACAGCACCCTTGCCCACCTTTACAGTGAGTTGGGGTATTATTGCAAGGTGCCGCGGCTCCAGCAGGCTTATTATGCCAAGGGTGACCAGTATAGGCAATTGATCGACCCGACTGTTTGCTCGAGTGATGAAGCATTGCAAATCAAGGAGGTGACATGTTTTGGCGCCGGTGATGCCCAGGGTGCACTGCGCTATAGCGACATGCGACTGAAACAAGTTAAGGAGGGATCCCACGAATTCGCCATAGTGGCATTTTACCGTTATCTGGACTATCAGTTGTCGGGCGACTCGGTGCAGGCGCGCTACTGGGTCACCCAATCGGCGCTGAGTGACGTCAGGAACGCCGTGATGGATCAGGGTGCCATGTGGGAATTGGCCAATCTACTCATGGCTGATGGGGATATGGACCGTGCCTACCGGTATATCCACTTTGCATGGCAATGCGCAAGCAAGTTCAATACGGTGAAGCGAAATAGCCAGATTTCGCCCGTTTTGACGGCCATTAGCGACAATTATGAGGCTTCTCTCAAGCGTGCTAACCGCCAACTTCTTTATTTGGCGATTGTGGCGAGTCTGCTGGCCGCCCTGTTCCTGGGCATCCTGTTCTACAGCAACAGTCAGCGCAAAAAGTTGGCACGGGCACGTAATGAGCTCAGTGCCAGCAATACGCAATTAGCAGAGCTGAACGCTCAGCTGTCGGATCTGAACAGCCGGATGCGCCAGACCAACATCAAACTCAACGAGTCAAACCGCGTCAAGGACGAATATGTGGGTCGTTTCATTCACCTGTGCTCTTTCTATATCGACCGTCTGGACGAGATGCGCAAGCGCATTCACAAGATGGTCAAGAGCAAAGATTTGGATGCCTTATACAAGTTTACCGAGGGTAACGATCTGAGGGATAAGAATTTGACGGATCTGTACGAGATGTTTGACAGCACCTTCCTGCATCTGTTTCCCAACTTCGTGAACGATTTCAATGCCCTTCTGAAGCCCGAATGCCGCATCTCCTTGCCCGACGAGGGGGTGCTGGGCACTGACCTGCGCATCTTTGCCCTCATCCGCCTGGGCATCGAGGACAGCAGCCGCATTGCCGAGTTCCTGCATTACTCGGTCAACACTATCTACAACTACCGCGCGCGGGTCAAGAACGGCGCCCTAGACGACCGCGACGCCTTTGAAAGCCAGGTCAAGGCCATCGGCATGTAAACCCAGGGTATCATCGGATCAAAGGATTCCCCTCCTTTTCAGCCATGCCGTTCTATTTAACGTGAGTTCGATGAAGTTTTATGCTGAGGCAACCCGTTGTTTTGTAGAAACGCAATATTTTGCGTCTCTACATGTAGAACAATGTCAATTTTAAATATAATTTGAATTATTTCCCGCACGCAGGGCGGTTATGATTGTGGCATTTGAATTATTAATGACACAGTCACATTCTTTTGCCGTGAGCTGCACATCATGGGTTCATTTCCTAGAAGCGGATACCGACCAGGGCCGTGAAGTCGAGAAGGGAGCCAAAGAAGTGGTGGTTCTGGGACTTGTAACGGTGAAAATCTCCATAGCTCTGCAGTCCAACATAATATTTCTTGTGGTTATAGACAGCTCCCATGCGGGCACGTATGTTCAGAGACCAGGCGCTGGCGCGATCCTCATGCTGCGTTGCAAGCAGATGCCGATAGCCCACATAGGGCGTTACCGTGAAGTTGAGCAACCACTTCGGCCCCAGCACCCAGTTGTACCCATAGCCGGCCATGACGCAATAGTCATTATAGAGGAAGTGAGGCATATCCTCGCCAGGTGGTATCTGTTCCTTAGCAATCTGTGGTAACTCCTCTATGTTAATGGACATATCGCGGTGCTGCAGGCAGATGCCGGCGATGAACGAGCCGGCGTTGCGTTTCTGGTACTTGGAGAAGCAGTAGGCTGCCGCCTGGGCATAACGGCGGTTGTTGAAGAAATAGTAAGCACTCATGCCGTAGGCCTTGCGGTGCAGTCCGCCAAATTCCTTGATGGTCATTTTCCATTTCTCGCCATCGGTCTTTCCTCTCACCCATGCAGTGGTGGTGCCTCGGTTTTCCATATAATAGGCCTCGGCGGCAAACCGGGCACAGGTGAAAGAGAAATCGACTTTGTTAGAAACCTTTTCGCCATTAATCAGGTTGGTGATACCTAAGGTATAACCCACACTCACCGCCATAAACGAGAGCTGGAATCCCATGTTTGCCGCTAACTTGCTGCGCATGTCCACGTTCAGGTCTTTGGCCGAAGGCTTACCCTGGTAATTATCGTTCCAGATATTGGACTTGTACATGAACTTCCAGTTCTTGCCTGTCCCGACAACATAGGCCGAGTCGTAGCTATTGAATGCCTTGTCGCCCCATTTATAGACTCTCCAGGCGAAACGCAGAAATTTAGGGTAATGGATTGTCTTACCCGTCAGGTCCACCTTACCATGCTTCAACGCACGCCACCAGTAAGTGCCGTCACGAATGGTGTCCCATGGCTCATTCATCTTTTCCTCGATGTGCTGCTTAGCACGGGCCTTTAACCGTTGGAACTTATTCATGTTCTCGACAGTATCTACGGGCATTATAGTGTCGGCAGTCACTTCTTGCCCCCATCCTTCAAGTGAAGCCAGTCCCAAGATCAGAAACAATAATATGCGGGCATATTTTACCATTTGCCTAAATAATAACTGATTTTCGCGTCAAAGTTAAGTAAAAGTTTTGAGTCACTCATCATCGAGGTAATATTTTTAAACAGGATTCGCTCCATTCAATTAATCACATTTTCAAAGAACTCTTTGGCCACGCGACGTTGACGTTAGACCAGATTATGAGTTTTATTGTGCCAAAAATGAGAAGGGGGGAATAAAAAATAGCCTGGTTCCCCCGTTTTTGTCTATTTTCTTCCACAGGAATATCTGTGAATGAAACCTTAATCGAAGCTGCTGATGTTTCTTTTTTTAATACAGATTATAACATCATCATTCATTGACTATATAGTGTCGTGTTGCAGCAGGATAAATGCACCTATTCCGTCTTAATGAAAGTTAAAGCGCGGTGGACGATGCTTTTTGATGGTTAAATGATGTGATTCGGTGTGTTGCTCGAAGACTCCGACGGCAAGTTCACTGCAGACTACAGCACTTATAACTCAGGTATTGATCCCTCCAACTATTTTACGGCCGACTTATCCAGCCAGAGTGTTACCCTCGTCGATGGTGAAGCCTCCCTTAGCATGTTGGGTGAAGCCGTCTATTACATCGAACGCGAGTGGGATGAGGATAACAAGGTGGTCAAAGCGACCCAGAAGCCTCTTACTGATTTCATCGAGCTGAAAGGCAACAACAGTGAGGCCGCCTACAACCTTGAGTCTGGCAAATGGTATGTAGTAAGGTCGAATGTCGTGTGTAAGAAAATCATAGCTCCCGCGGGCGACCCGGCCCATCTCGTATTGTGCGACGGAGCCTCTCTCACCTGCCAGGTTACCATTGGAGAAGGCCATGCGCTTCATATCTATGGTCAGGTCTATAATTCGGGTCGCATCGTGGCCTCGTCTATGGAAGAACCACTTCCTGTAAGTGAGCCCCCATATCATAAATTGATTTCGTCAGCAATTGGTTTTGCAGGCAACATGGGCACGTTGGTCATTCATGGTGGTACGATTAACGCTACGAGTGAAAATACCGTGGCTGCTATCGGCGGAGGCAATGCTGTTGATAATTCTGGTCAAGGTGGACATCTCACCATTTATGGCGGTACTGTTACGGCCACTGCAGGATATGAAGCGGCTGGAATCGGTGGCTCTCATGGTGATGACGGAGGTGTGACGATCATCTATGGTGGTGTAGTTACCGCTCGAGGTGATGACAATGCTGCCGGCATCGGTGGCGGTAAATTTGGTGACGGAGGAACGCTCACCGTTAACGGAGGCTTTGTTTACGCTTATGGCGGCGAATATGGTGCCGGCATCGGTGGCGGTTCAAATGCTGATGGCGCTCATGTCACTGTCAACGGCGGTTACGTTTATGCTAAAGCCGGCACTGACGCTGCAGGTATCGGCAGCGGCGAACAAAGTGCTTTCTACTCCCCTTACGGTGGCTCACTGACCGTTACCCGTGGCGAAGTTCATGCCTTCGGCGACGGATGGGGCGCTGGAATTGGTGGCGGCGAGGATGCTGACGGTGCCGATGTCTTTATCACTGGCGGCATCGTGGAAGCCACAGCTGGCGATGATGTCGCTGATAAGAACGGAGGCGCCATTGGCAGTGAGGATGGTGACGGTCACCGTGGCACGCTCCGCTTCGGTGACGACATGAAGGTCAGTGCCGGCCAGAATTCCGGCAGCACTTCGGCATTCACCTCCGACCAGCGTGTTCCCGCTTGCTGGTTCCGTCCCTTTGCCCGTATCGAACCGTGCAACCACGCTGGCGCTACCTATACGATTGCCGACCTGACGCACACCATGCACTGCCGTTACTGCACTTACAGTCCAACCGAGGAGCACACCTTTGTTGACGGCATCTGCACCGTTTGCGGTGCAAGTGGTTCCATCTGCACCGTCAGCATCTACCTGCCTGAAGCCGTAGATGGCCATTACACTGACGGCCACTATGCCAGTGAACCTCGCGTACAACAGTTTGCTACAGGAACTGTCATCAACCTTCCCGCTCCGCCCGTCTCCTACCTGCCCAATGGCGTGACCTTTGCTGGCTGGGCAGTTGGTACACCGACAGAACTGGGCATCACTTCCTATTGGAAGGCTGAAGACGAGACCGTTCTCGAGGCAGGTGCAGAGTACACTATCAGTGCCGATGTCAACCTCACGGCCCGCTATACGGGTATTAATCTTATTTTGGCCGACGATGCTGACAACTCAGAGATTCTTTACCAGAACAAAGGCAAGACAGCCCAGAGCGTCACGCTTATGGGCCGCACGCTTCACAAGGACAGCGCCTGGAATACCCTGTTCCTGCCATTCTCGCTCACAGCAGAGCAAATTGCAGTGAGCCCGCTGGCCGGTGCCGTGATAATGACGCTCGACGAAAGTGCATTTAACGAGGCTACGCGAGAACTGACAATCAACTTTGCCCCAGCTGTAAGCATTGAGGCAGGAAAGCCCTACATCGTTAAGTGGACCGAGGGTACAGATATTGAGAACCCTGTTTTCAATAACGTGACCATCAATAACGCCATAGCCAACACCTCGACAATCTATGTCGATTTCACTGGCACCTATTCGCCTGAGGTGATCTATAAGGAAGGCTATGTGATGAACAAGCTCTGCTTGTACGGCAATGCCCTACGCTTCCCCACTAGCGAGCAAGCACAGGTGAACGCCTTCCGCGCCTATTTTGAGTTGAGAAACATGGTGATGCCAGGCGACGTGAACGAAGATAGCCAAATCAACATCGCTGACGTGACCGCTCTCATCGACATCCTCCTGGGCGCGGCTGAAGAAAATGCATCAGCCGATGTCAACTTAGACGGTCAAATAAACATATCTGATGTGACCAAATTGATTGACGTTCTCCTCGGAGTAACCTCAATTAGTCCTATGACGCATATCGAGACCAATGTTGGTATCACCTTTGAATGGCAATAACCCGTAAACAGAAAGGAAATCATTGAGGATGTGCCATTATGAAGTGAACCCCGAAAGTTAGACAAAACTTTTGGGGTTTATTATCATTAAGCATCATATATTATCAGTAAATATCATTTGGATCCAGGCACTCCAATAAAATCAGCGAGCAACCATCTGTATATCAAATGGTTGCTCGCATTTTGTGGAGCTGGAGGCTTTATCGAATGATATTACACACTAATCACATACTGATTGTGTGATAGTATAAACTAATGAAAATATTTGGTTATCAGTAGATTACAAATCAATGATTAATTTGTCGTATCACTCGATTAGTATGTTATATCCCAAAAGGGGGGAATACAAAATAGGGGTTATTCCCCCCTTTTCCTTTGGGAATCAAAGCTATTCTTGTTATTGTTAGGACAATAGTATAAAAAGCAGTGATTTGTTAGTGGTATACCATCATTTTTGATTAATTTTGCAGGGATATCTATAACCTTTATGAACGGAATTAGCATGAAAGAGAAATTGTTTACCAAATCGGCGTTCAAGATTGCGCTTGAGTGCCCTCGCAAGTTATATTACTATCGTAATCCTGAAATATACGCCAATGCTGATATGGAGGATGAGTTCCTTCTGGCGTTGGCTGAGGGTGGTTTCCAGGTTGGTGAGCTCGCCAAGATCTATTGCGGTGTTCCTCCCGAGAATGACATCAAGGAGAAGGACTATGAAGGCTCGCTGACTCGCACCCAGGAATTGATGCAACAGCCAAAGGTGAATATTGCCGAGGCGGCGTTTCGCTATGGCAATCTGTTTGTGAGGGTGGATATCCTGAAGCGCGATGGCCATGTGATAGACTTGATTGAGGTTAAAGCTAAGTCATGGCACCCCGAAAAGGATAAATTTGAAGGGTCACGGCCCAAGGGTATCGTGCAAAGCGGCATTCGGTCTTATGTCTATGATGTGGCATTTCAGAAGTATGTCGTCACTCAAGCATTGAAAGAGATGTACCCTAATGAGACCTTTACTGTGCGAGCCCGGCTGATGATGGCGGACAAGAGCAAGACCGCTCATATCAACGGATTGAATCAACTGTTCAAAATCAAGAGGGTGGGCAAACAGGCCGAAATAGAGAGAGCCCCTAACATAGACCAAATACTGGTTCAGTCAGATGACCAGGTGCTGACGGCGTTTGACGTGGACGACTTATGCGACCGCGTGATTACAGGCGTGACAACAGAGCAAGGCAAGGACGGCTATATGCTCAATATGAAGTTCCTGGATTATGTCAACGCGATGTCGAAGTATTACTGCAGTAATACGCAGTTCCCCGACATCCACCTTGGCTCTGAATGCGTTGGTTGCCAGTTCCATAGCGACGGAAGCGACGGGAAACGTGACGGCTATCGCGAATGCTGGAAGGCGGCAGCGGGTTTCAATGACAGCGACTTCAACGAGCCGCTTGTGAAGGACCTGTGGGGCGCTTACATCAATCGAGGCGATTGGATACAAAAAGGCGTCTATAAAATGGTCGACATCACCGAGGACTTGTTGTCTCGTCACACCGATAAACCGTCTTCTAACGGTCTGGACCACAAAGAGCGCAAGTGGCTACAGATTGCTATGTCTACAGACAATAAGGAATTGCTGGCAGACTATGCCAGCGACATTCTGGACTGCGGGGCTTATCTTGATGTCGAAGGGCTGAGGACTGAAATGGCAAAATGGAAGTTCCCCTTGCACATGATTGACTTTGAGACCACGGCAGTGGCCTTGCCCTATTATGTGGGGATGCGTCCTTATGAGCAGGTGGCGTTTCAGTTCTCGCATCACATCATCGAGGAAACCGATGATGGCGGCTACACCATCCGCCACGCTGGGCAGTACCTCAATGAGGATGTTACCAAGTTCCCCAACTTCGAGTTCGTTCGTGCCTTGCGTGAGCAACTATCTAATGATGAAGGCACCATCTTCCGCTATGCTACTCACGAAAATTCAATACTGAATGCCATTCGTCGACAGTTGGATGAAAGCGATGAGGTGGATAGAGAGGAACTAATCGCATTTATTGACGAGATTACACATGAATCGAAAACCAAGAGGGAAGGCGGTCCGCGCGACATGGTCGATCTGCTGGAGGTGGTGAAGCGTTACTTCTACGAACCGCAAGAGATGGGTGGCAGTAACAGTATCAAGGTGGTGCTGCCTGCTGTGCTCAACGTGTCACAATTCCTCAAGGACAAGTACTCCAAGCCCATCTACGGCAAAGAGATACCCAGCCAGAACATCCCTTCGACCAATCCGATTGCCTGGATTGTCACCGATACGACAGGCCATGTCGAGAATCCATACCACCTGTTGCCGTCTGTAAGTAAATTGCTCGGCATCGCTATTATTGATGATGAGATGCTTGAGAAGATGGGCGAGGACATGACCATCGCCAACGGTGGCGCAGCCCTCACAGCCTACAACAAACTGATGTTCTGCAACGGCAACATGAGTGACGCCCTGCGCGAGGCCCTGCTCCGCTACTGCGAACTCGACACGATGGCCATGGTCTTTATCTGGGAATTTTTCAACGATAATGTTTAACTTAATAAAATAATATGTGTGATGGCAAAAGATGATAAGAACAAGAGACAGCAAAAGCCCCCAATAGAGAAAGAACAATTAAAGTATAGCATTTCAAAAAGAGGGAAAGGCAAATCTGAAAGGGCTGACTATCCTTCTGCTGATAAAATTGAGTCAAGGAGTTCTACAGTAGCTAGGGCTATGGCATCGACTTTAATGCCGAGAATTGCTGCAACGAATGATGAAAGACGTTCTATAGTATTGTTATCATTAGGAAACATTGTTAATCCAAACGGGGAGAATATTATAAACGTTACAAATAATGGAAATATTAATGATGAAAACAAAGATGAAATAGTATTAATTAGAGATAAAAATAATCAAGTTATAACCACATTGAAGTTAGAACATTTAAAATGTGTCTATTGCGGCCAAAAAGCGACGCATCTTGATCATCTATTCGCTTTTATTAAGGACAAGAAACCTACTGGATATTTTACAGAACCAGCCAATCTTGTACCTTGCTGTGATCAATGCAATCAAAAGAAAGGCGCAAAGGATTGGTATCAGTATATGATTGGTCTTGAAAATTCAGACAAAGAGTATTTTATAAACAAATTGGATAATTATTGCCACGAGAAGCACTTACCAGACAGAAATGGAAAGGTATTTGATATAAACGGAAAAACCGCACAGAATGAGCATGTATTGGATTTCATGGGTGATGCTGAAATTAATAAATGGTGGAGTAAATTGTATAATGAAGTCGTAAACGCCCTCCATGATGCTCAGATTCAGATTGATGCCTTCAAAGCGGGCATTAAGTACTCAATTAGGAGTTCAGTAACCGCTGTGGATACGAATTTCGAACAGTATTTTGCAGGATTAATTCAAAAGGAAATAGAAGAACTATTTCCCGAAATAAAAGATATGATAACAATAAAAGAGAAAGACATAAAAGAGAGACTTCATCACGAATTTGAAAGACAAATAACAGATAATATAAATCAAAAGAATAATACTCAATCATCAGAAAAGAAGAGACAAAAGTCCTTTACGCTTTTAGAATATGGATTTAGGTTGGGTCAGAATTGGGAGGAATGGGAGGAACCCCACGACACAAAAGACAATAATGATAATGATATCGCAAAGAAACTATACGTCGCAGCAAAAAAAGCGTTTATTTTGGGATTTAATTATGCTAAACAACACGATTGTGAAACATTGAAAAGATGTATTAGAAGGGGTTGGCTGAACGATGTGATAATTCCTGTGACTGTGACTGAAAAGTCAAAAGATTAGATTGTCTAGTTTTTCCGACAGAGAGTCCAGTTTTACCGACGGAAAAGTGTGGGACGGATCGAAAGGTTCGTCCTACTTTTGCAGTGTCATTTTTTTTGAATGGCCTTTGCTTAATTTGAAAAGATTTTGTATATTTGTCGAAGGTAGTAATTATAATAATAAATAGAGATATGGCAGAGAAATATCACGTTGGAAATGAGATTAAGAAAGAATTGAGTGCTCAAGGTAAGTCGGCCAGATGGTTGGCTAATGAGATTTGCCTCACGCCGCAGGCTGTGTATGACATTTTCAAGAAGGATGACATCAATACTGACCGCCTGATAAAGATTCAGCGTGTGCTGGGGCGCGACTTTTTCATGGAATATTCTCAATATGTTAAAAATGGGGGCGTTGTAGCTAATGAGGAGGACGAGAGTGTACTCCAGGAGCGTTTTGCACTGCTGATGCCCGAGGACAAGCTGCGTGTGCTCAAGCGCGAGACTTATGAAGAACTGATTGAGGAGTTTGTTTTGACAGAGCACCACAAGCCGTTAGTGATTTTCACTAACGATCCCTATATTAAAGGCACCGTCGAGCGTGTTGTTGACAGAGAGTTGAAAACAGGTAAAATATATTATGTGGATTTGATTGGCATGCGCAAGAAAGGCATATCAGATGATGCCACCATCAGCCAAGTCCTTGCAATGCCTCACCCTATTATGCATGTGGGATGTAATGGTGGCAATGAGTCGTTCAGTTTTATGGTCAAGCTGGCTCAGGAAACCGGCAAGAAAGTTTTTGCCTACTGTATGGAAAAAAACCATTTGAACAACTTCACAAACAACCTTGAGTATTATGACAGAGCGATTCAACTCTTTAGTGCCTGGCATGAGCAAATCCATTTTGCCTTTGTTGACGATGAGCGGCAGACCTATAGGCAGACACGGCAACTATTTTTGGCCAATTGGGGTAATGACATCTTGAGTTACATTAGGGCTTTCATACCTATTTTGTCTAAAGAAGAGAACGAGAAGAAAATCTGGGAATGGCTGAACAACCCCCAGCAGCTATATGGCGCCTACAGGGAATACCTTGATGTTAAGGCTGCTGATTTACCCAGATTAAAAGATTTCAGCCTCATGTATATGGATGATGAAGTGAACATCAAGCAGAATGGCTTGCGCTGGAACATCAGCCTACCCGTGGATCAGCTAACAGTGCAGAGCAACCACAACGTATTAATGAAGATAGTGCCTCTCCATCTGTCCACATGGATCGATATTGACTGTAACGGAATCAGAGACTATGAAGATTCACCATTGCATTAATATTTCAGAACAAGATAACATCTGGATATGAGCAGGAGCAAATTAAGGAGTCGCTGGATGCGAAAGTGTTGGGGTTCGACCGACGAACGGAATCCTCATCGGTTGGACGAGATGCCGAAGAACAGGCCATCCCGTCACATCGTGATGCGCTGCAGCAGTGTCGAATGGCTTCAGGAGAGTGGCTCCTTTGGCGGCCACAAGGTCAAGCATGAGGGGCACCGAATGGTGAGTGGTATCGTTCGACAAAAAGTGAAAGAAGAGTTGCGCCAGCAGATTTCGGATGAATTATCAGAGTAGAATGACGCTGTCAAGTTTTTCCGACAGGTGGTGTCCAGTTTAACCGACGAAAAATCGTAGGTCAGGTTTTGGATTCGATATAATTTTGCAGCGTCAAACCTTCGGAGATTGGGATTTGGCGCTGCTTAAGATTATTCATCAATTAAAACATATCGAATTATGACAGTAAAAGAATTAAAGAACGCCCTGCTGGGCATCAGCGAGCCTATCGACCGCATCGCCGGTTTCTGTGACAACTATGACCAGATGTTTGACCACTGCGAGGTGCGTGTTAACGAGAACACCGTGGAGATTGACACCGATAAGGACCTTTTCGATCCCAAAAACTATCAGACTGTTACCGAATCTATTGCTCAGATTCTTGCCTTGCCCGATGAGATGGATAACCACTTCGTTTTGTATGAGGGCGTGGACAATCATGCCGAGACTGTCCTGCTCACGCGAGATATCCGCAGGGTCACTGTCGTGAACGGCACAACGGGGTGTGGGATCAGTCTGCAAGGTCCGCAGCCGAGTGGCATATTGAATCAACATTGCTATTTGACTAAATTGTTCGTGAACGATGAGCGAGCCAAGTCGCTCAACCAGGAGTTTTACGATTTCCTGGACGAATTGGACATCACCTGTGACTTCATGGATTCCCGTGAAACGGATGAAGGCATTTTCGTCCAATTTCTCGCTGACGGGGTCTCGAGTGCGACGGTGATTGCCTTGATGGCCGGCACATTCAAGGATGTGGTTTTCTGCCGCGTTCCGTATGACAGCAGTGATGAGGTAATCAATCGACTCACAAACGACCATGAAGGCCACTGCTGGGGCAAGCATGCAGCCGTCTACGTGCCTGCCGATGACCGTGAAAGTGTTATCAACTATGAGCGTTATAAGTATTGCATTCAGGACATGGTCTATGCCAAGAGGGAGTGTGATACCGAGCAGGAGGCGGTGCAGTTCATCGCCGAGCACAACCCTGACAAGGAACTGGGCGACATTGCAGTGCGCTTTGTCAGCCGCTACATCGAGAATCCTCTTGACCTCATCCTGAAGCCTTGGCCAGAAGATGATTACGAGTAACCTTTAAGTTATTCAGTAAAAATGACTATATTTGCATTCAGAAAAATATCAATTTAATGATTTCATGACTATGAACGAGAAGAAGATAAAAGTTTATGCTCAAGTTGGAGACGATTTGCTCTTTGATGTATATGTGACCGTTTCTCAAGAAGCGTGGGACAACGAGATAGATGCTCTTGAAGGGGCGGTGAGGGACGACATTGAGAACTGTGAGGACGATGAGGACCTTGAGGATGAATTTGATGAGGAAACTAATGAAGGTTCATCGACCAATAAGGACAACTATTATGGTGGCTATATCGGCACAACTGATGGTAATAGCCATGGTTATACTTCTGCCCAAGGACAAATCGCTTACCACTTGGTTTCCTGTCAATTCGGTAGTATATTGGCAGACCTCGGAGTTCTCGAGCAACTGCGTGATGCCATCGTTGAGGATCTTGTTAAGTGTGATGCTGACCATCGGTATGAGGAAGAGTTGCTGATGCTTAAACGTATCAATAATTTTGTGCAAGCGATGTTGGGAGAAGATGCGGATGATTGCGAATTGTACGAAGATTGTGGCAGCGGCGATGAAGAACAGATCGTTACTATTTGGGATCGCTATCCTCTTGAACTGTTGGATGAACTGGCCGAGAGAGTTTATGGCGTTCCACAAAAGAAAACCATCGTTTATCTGCATGGCTACGGATCCAGTAGCCAGAGTAGCACCATGAAATATCTGGCCAAAAACATGCCGGATTACAACGTGATTGCCCCGGATATTCCCATTGACCCAGCAGAGGCTCTACCGTTCTTGAAGGACTATTGCAGGACTCATCATGCCGACCTTGTGATCGGCACCAGCATGGGTGGCATGTATGCCATGCAGATGGCGGGCATGCTGCGAATCTGCGTTAATCCTGCTCTACATCTGTCTGAAGTGAAGGGTGTCCTGCAGGTAGGTACTTTTGAGCGTTTCCAGCCGACCGCCGATGGGCAGACCCACTACACAATTACCGAAGAAATCATCGAGCATTTCAAGGAAATGGAACAGAACCTCTTTGTTCGCGAGAGAAATGAAGGTAAGTACGATTGTTGGGGCTTCTTTGCCGACGGGGACACACTTGTGAACTGCAAGGACGAGTTTGCCCAACATTTCACTCATGTGGAAGATTTCCATGGCGAACACCGCATGAACGAGTCCGTCCTTCACGACGTCATCATTCCCGCCGCCAAAAGAATCCTCAAGGAGTAATAGCCCTAGATGACTTATTGAGTTAGTTGTTCGGCATGACCTTCAGCATTGTGTCAACTCGCTGATATTCAACCCCTAATCAATGATCGACAAGCTCTGATGTTTTCAGAGCTTGTTTTTGTCCAGTTTTTCCGACGCTGGGTGTCAAGATATACCGACGCGAAACGCTTTTTGGGGTCGTTGGACGGCTGTAATTTTGCACCATGAAAAATATGAAAGGAGAAAATATGGTTAAATCGATTTTTGCATCGCTTTTATTGCTGGCAAGCATCGCTATCGTCTGCTTCCCGCTGCTGGTCGTGTGGGTGGGCATTACGGCCCATCTGTCCTTCTGGGGTCACATTTGCGTGACCTCCTTTGGCTTGTTCCTGTGCTATCTGGTCAAGCCTGTGTCAATCCTTACCGGTAACGATTATCAACTTTTCTAACACCTGTTGCCAATGAACGAGATTGATCAAATCATTGAAAAGATGACGCAATTTGAGGTCATTGAGAGTGTTGTGCGCAATGCTCAGGATTCTGAATTGGATGCCGCGTTCTTTAAACACGTCGGTCCTTTCCTGAAAAAGATCGCTGACAAGCAAAATCTTACCGAGGATCAAGCACTGATGTTTTGTCTAATGATGAACTTCTGTGACAGTTCGCACATTAGATTGGGTGAACTGGCTCGCCATACGGGCTTGTCCACCGTTCATCTGTTGAAGTACCTTAACGACATCGATGAACTGGTCAAGCGTGGCTTCCTCAAGTTGACCATCAGACATAACGACGGAGGCTACGCCATCCGTCATGAGGTAATCAAGGCCTTGAAGCAGGACAAGGCTTTTGAGAAGGTCTCTCATCGAGGTATCACTTGCCCAGAGATGTTCGACTTGATTGGGCAAGTTTTGATCGAGGAGGATGATTATGACGCTCAGCAGGAGCAGATTCAGAATCTGTTCCAGGATAATCCTCAATTGCACATAGCACAGGTCATCAAGGGGTATCAGCTCAATGCTGATGATACCATGTTGTTGATACTGTTCTGTTTCCTGTATGTGGACAATGATGACGATATGGTAAGGATTTCAGACCTCGGCGAACTCATCGACAGCCAGCGCCTGTTGCGCTCATGGAACCGCACTCTGTCGAGGGAGCAGCACCCGTTGCAGGAAAAGAAACTGATTGAGTTCAATAGCCTCAGCCCGATGATTGACACCCGTTACTATCGCCTAACCGACGAGGCTAAGGCCAATTTGTTGAGCGAAATGGACATCTGCGTCAAAAAGAAGTCAAAGAAGAAAGAGTTACCCAAGGACTTTGTCGACCATAAGAGCGTTGTAGCCAAACAGATGTTCTACACCAGCAAAAACCAGGCTCAGGTGGAGCGCCTCTCGCAGTTGCTTGAGGAGAAGAAGTTCCGCGATGTGTGCCGCCGCATGAAAGAGCGTGGTATGCGCACTGGTTTTGCGTGCCTTTTCTATGGCGCGCCTGGTACCGGCAAGACCGAGACCGTGATGCAACTTGCCCGGCAGATGAAGCGCGACGTCATGGTCGTGGATTTCGCACAAATCCGCAGCAAGTGGGTAGGGGACAGCGAGAAGAACATCAAGGGCGTGTTTGAGCGCTATCGCCATTTCTGCAAACAACTGCGCCGCAAGCCCATCCTGCTTTTTAACGAGGCCGACGCAGTGATCAATACCCGCCAGGAGCAGGCCACCCACAGCGTGGATAAGATGGAGAACACCATGCAGAACATCATCCTGCAGGAGATGGAACAGTTCGACGGCATCATAATTGCCACGACCAACCTAGTCCAGAATATGGACCCTGCCTTCGAGCGCCGCTTCCTCTACAAAATCCAGTTCGAGCGCCCCGATGCTGAGGTGAGGCAACACCTCTGGCAGGAAATGATTCCCGAACTGGACACTGGTGAGTGCCAGGCGCTGGGTATGCAGTTCGACTTCAGCGGAGGCCAGATCGAAAATGTGGCCCGCAAATATGCCATCAACACCATCCTCAACGACATCGAGCCAAGCAACCGCTTGACCGAGCTGACCACACTCTGCCGCGAGGAATGCCTCAACTACACCGAGTCAACGCGAACCCACGTCGGCTTCGTCGCCTAAATAAAAAACAACTGATTCATCTGAATAATCTGAGCTAATCATCATTCATTCAATCGCCATCATGTAGAGCCGCGAAATATTGCGGCTCTCAAAGGCGGATGTCAATTCATTAAACATTAACCAGAGAGCAAGTCAACAACTTGCGAACTTTTAAGAAACATGGAACGATACAAAGTCTATTTTAAAATCAAGGGAGACGACTGTCTCAACATTTACTACACCAGTGCCACCTGCGAGCAAGAGGCCATCTGGCAATGGCAAGCCAGCTTCTTCGCCAAGAACAACGAGTGCGAATTCCTCAGTGTGAAACTTGCTTCACCAGAAAAGAATCAGTAACTTTGCTTTGCCAATTCAAAAAGAGAAAGCCGAATCGCATGAAAGGAAGTAGGCAATAACTTAATCTGAAGATTATTATGGCACAAAACAACTGGGACGAGATTTTTAAATTCAACAATGATTCAAATGTCAATCAACTGAGAAACATTTATTCTACTCCTTCTTGGTTCGAGATATTGGGTGTTGACCGGATTGAGGCATTGCATAGCAATTTTATTGCTTGGTTTTTAAGCAATAAGAATTTGGGACTCAATCCAAGCGATAATGCCATGACCAGGTTTGTTGATGTGGTTATAAAAAAGAGTAAAGAGCAACTGGCAAAAGAAATTGATTCAGATTTCATCAATTCTGTGGCATCACGAGGCATAGTCATCAAGGATATTGATGTTGATAAAGAAGTATCCTATAAAGACAGCAAAAAAAACAATCGTATTGATTTGATTGTCACTTGTGAAATCTGCGTTAATAACGAAGAGAAAGAACTTGTGCTTTATATCGAGAACAAAGTAGGTGCCAATGAAACGTTCAACAAAAGCAGCGATCAGTTTCAAACTCAAGTTTATTATGACCAGTATCATGAAGTTGATGATGCAGATAGGATCCAACTTTTTGTGTTCCTATCTCCTTATGACAACGCAAAATGTGATTGCAATGAATTCATTAAAGTCACTTACAATGATTTGCTGATGTATGTACTTAAACCTATTGCTAATATACCCGCCATTAGTAAACATGACAGATGCTTCATCAATGAATACATCAGAACTCTGGGTGCTCAAGTGTTGAATCACCAAGACATGGGTTTTGTAATGGCTATTACTGACGAAGAAGAGCATGCATATTCTGAGATTTACAGGGTGTTTAGCCCATTATTCATGAGTGCAATGGCTGCTAAAATCTCAGAACGGTACAGAAAAAGCTCACCACAAACGAAAGAAAAATGGTCCAAGAAGTTGAATGAATGGGGATTAGATTTCGTTAATGAACCAGATGAGCAACTTGTCGCTTTTTGGGACAATAACAGCGCCTTAATTAAAAACACGATAGATATAGCAGCACCACAAAATAAAGGCGATCTGTTAGATGCCATTAATGTCATTCTCAAAGACAGGACAAAATATACAATAAAGTATATGGATGAAAAGCCCAGAATGCTGAATAAGAGTCATTTGGCGAGTGAAATCGTTAATGCATATATCCTGTTGAATGGGCTAAATGAAAATGATTTAGATGCTTTAAGACGATTTTTCAACAATATTAGAGAACCATTTATTCTTGACAAAAAACCAGTTCAAAGCAATGAGAGGGCGCTTTACGATCCTGTAAACTTAGGTACTAGGCAAATATGGATTCCTAATCATTGTTGGCCCGCAGGAAGCCGTCCATTTGAACGCTTACTCAAGGTAGCTGGCAAAATAGAAGGATTGACAATAGAATAAACTCGAAAAGTCAAAAATGTAGGCTTTTATCTTAAGCAAATCTTGATAAAAATAGTATATTTGCCATTGGATTGTTAAGGCAATCCAGTGGCATTTTAATTGAAACAACCATCACTCCACGATGCAGTGATGTGTGTGTCAAGTTTTTCTGACATGGCTGTCCAGAATGACGATACAAAAAAACTTGGTGGGGTTTGACGGTGTGTAGTAATTTTGCAACGTCAAATCGACAACCAAGAAAAAGCCGAATCGCTTGAAAGGACGTAGGCAGTAACTTAACAATGAGATTATTATGGCAAACTACATGTTATCAAATTATGTGATTGAGGGCAAGAAGGCCGAACTAGACGAGTTTGAGGCCATGCTGCGTCGTCTTGAAGCGATGAAGGAAGAAGACTTTCCTATCAAAGATGTGAGTTGGGGTTCGACATGGCTCGGTTTTATTATCAACGAATTAGGCCAGGATTGGAATGGGTATAATTGCAAAGGGGCGTGGCATAACCTTGAGCGTCGCGGTGATGATGCGCTTGCTATCACTTTTGAATCGGCTTGGGAGGCTCCAGAAGGCATGTTGGACCTTATTGCTGAGAGATGGTCCAGTTTCAAATATTACTTCTATCGTGAAGAGCCGGGCAGCGAGGTTTATGAGACCAATGATGTCGAGGGAAAATATTTTCCGTGCCGTTATTATCTGCGTGGCTTAGTGCCCAACGATAGCGAAGAGGCCATGGATGGTTTTTTGCAGTTTGATGAATATCTGAACACTGAAGAAGACGCTTTGGCCTATATGTGCAACAAACTCAATCATCCCGTCAAGAGCTTGGTTGACATCGAGACTTGGAATGCGGAATTGGAAAAGCTGAGCGAGGAAAATGACGATTACTGCGATTGCTACATCTATATGAACGAAATAGACGTTTTAGTTGAACTTGATTTTGATGGCATTGAGCCGATATGTTGACCAAACATTAACATATTGATGATAATAAATCAATAATATCGATGAAAGAAGAGGACAAAAAAAAGAAAAAAATAGGGCAGATTATCAAGGCGGAGGTGGAACGTCAAGGACTGAGCGCCACTCAATTTGCCGACAAGATTTGTGTTTCCCGCACCAACGTTTATGGAATCTACGATCGGAGGACCATTGATTCCGGTTTGCTGGCTAAAATCTCAGAGGTACTGCATCATAATTTCTTTGAAGAGCTGAGCCAAAGGGTCAACTTGAAGTTAGGAATTGTATCATCCCCAATGGCCAACTTGAAGTTACATTCATTGAGCGATATTGTGGAAAATGTAGTGGACGGTGATTTGTATGCCACTCATGAATTCGCCAAGGAGCGTGAAGGTCTCAAGGCGTTGCTCAAGGAATATTTCGAGAGCGATCAGAGTACACCCTTACTTATCCTTGAGGCCGGCTATACCTTCGGCGCTCGCGAGGTGGTAAAGCAAGTGGCAAATGAGGTGTTTCCTGGGACAGGCTCAGCTCCGTGTCCCAAACTATTGGACGCGGCTAAGTTGAATTCCGAATCAGCCAAGGTTTTTATTGACTATATAGACCGCAACACGTTTGACTCCGTTGAAGAAAGCAAGAAACGGCTGAACGAAATCTGCTATGTGCAGAGCGGTGTGAACAAGAAGATGGTGTGCATCATCCACACCGACCCCATCATGCCCCAGTCTGGTAAGAACGATGTTCAAACGTTTGACCAATGGGGGAATGAGATGTCTCTTTTCCCAGAGCGCCACGAGCAGTTCTTCATCGTGGTTTATCGCTGGAACAGGAACAGTCTTTTGTCATGGGCTACGGATGCAGGATTGCATAAACAGGTCCTGAACTACATTAGCAAACATCAGATTCCAGAGGACACCCGCAAGGATTATCAGCTAATGAACATTCGTGCGTCATTTTTTGAAATCCTCTTGGGGTTACCTCCCTTGGATAATGGCATAGATTATCCCACCGCCCAAGCCTACATGCCGAGCGAGTGGCAATATGCCTCGGACTTCATCGCCGCTGGACATGACCTTGATGAAGAGGAGCCCCTGCACGATTTCATTCAAGACATTATCGATTTTAACGAGATGTGCGCCAAGCAAAATAGTGCTGCAGAAAAGCCTAAAACCAAGTATCTAGAGTGTAACGTTGAGGTCGATGGTTATCTCGTCGAAGGATTAAAGCTGGTCTTGACCGAAACCGAAGCTGGGGCACTGGCAGATCTCTATCATCAAGCCTGGGAAACCGACCTGAAAGGTCTGGACGAGTATGATGACATGGACAAGTTCTTCCCCTGGTTGGAGGAGCATAATCCGGAGATGGCACAAGCATTGGTGGAAGCTGCCGAAGCCGCTTTGGCCGATCTGCTGGCCCAGGATCTTGAAGGCATATACACCGAGAATATCCCTCATGTAGCTCCACAAAGTTTTGATGATTATTGGGCTGTAGAAGCTGGCCTAAAATACAACATCATGCCCTGTGACCTCCCCAAGTGGAAATAAGATTTTACGAAAAATGATTTTGTGCAGTATAGGGCTCTAAAACAAAACCTTCTAAGGGTAGTGGAGTGCTGATGCTCCAGGAAAAGGGGGAATATAACGGGGGAATATAGTGGCGATAATAAATACATAAATAACTGAAAACCAATGGCTTGTAAGTGAATCTATTGGAGCTGGATGCTCCAAGCCGTCACACACAGCGAGAGAAAGGTAGGTAATTCTTTATCATTGAGCATCATATATTATCAGTAAATATCATTTGGAGCAATCTGGCTCCAATAAAAACAACGAGTAACTATCTGTATATCAGATGATTACTCGTGCTCCGTGGAGCTGGAGGTTTTATCGAATGATATTACATACTAATCACATACTGATTGTGTGATAGTATAAACTAATGAAAATATTTGGTTATCAGTCAGTTGCAGGCTGATGATTAATTTGTCATATCACACGATTAATATGTTATATCACAAAACGGGGGAATACAAAATAGGGGTTATTCCCCCCTTTTTATCCATTTTCCGATGAAACAGGAAATCCATCAATGAAACCTTAAACGAGGCTATGATGTTTTTGTTTAAATGCCGATTGTAACATTGTTATTCATAGACGGTTATATCACTTTTTTATTCCCCCTTTCGCAGGATTATGATCATATTATATCATAAGCTATCATATTATATCACAATTAAATATGTGCTTGTATTTGTACTATTTTTGTGCAGAAGAGATCAATAAAAAGATTAGAAATGAGAGAAATTAGGTACAATACAAGAACTTTTCTTAATGCAAAGAATCAAGTTGTGATTCGTGTGAGGTGGAACAATAAAAAATCGGAAGTTGGCTTTTCGATCGGAATGACTGTCGACCCGATGAAATGGGATCCTGATACACAGCGCCCCATTCGTGCATCTACACACATTGTGGGGAACGATAGAATTCCTTCGCGAGTCATCAATGAGAGAATACAAGAATTCTTGGAGACCATTCAAGAAGTATTTTCAGAATATATGTTGAGGGGAAGTATTCCCACGCCGGATGATTTACGCGAATTGGTTAATGAGAAACTTGGACGTGCGAAAAAGGTTGCCGAACCGGAAAATGACACACCACGCCCAAAGACACTGCCCGAGATTTTCAACATATTTCTTTCTGAGGGCGCCAAGGAGCGTGACTGGACTAGTACTGTCCATTATAAGTATGAGCAGATATGGAAGCAACTTATGGGTTGTGACCCTGAAGTCACACTTGAAACACTCGATAAGGACAAGATGGTTGAACTCAAGGAATGGTATGTCAGGCACAACTACCGCAACCGTACTATCACTAAGCAATTCAGGATTCTGAAGTCGTTCTTGAGGTGGATGAAAGCAAATGGCTACCCTGTCCTTGATAGTGCCATAGGTTACACCCCTCACTTGACTGTAACCAAAAAGAATGTCACCTACCTGACGTTCAATGAACTGATGCAGTTCTTTAATCACAAATTCTCGCTTAACCAGAAATATCTGGAACGAGCCCGTGATCTGTTTTGCTTCATGGCTTTCACTTCGTTGCGTTATTCTGATTTAGCGCAACTCAAAAGGGCTCATGTCACCTCAAGGGGCATTGATTTATACACTAAAAAGACATCTGACCATCTCACGATACCGATTATTGATAAGGCACAGAAGATTATCGATAAATATGCTGACTATCAGTCTGAAAACGGCAGCTTGTTTCCTGTTCCCTCAGCACAAAAATTGAATGATTACATCAAGCTTGCAGCAAAGGAAGCGGGACTTGATAGGGAGGTCATCAATACCTATTACATCGGCACCAAGCGTTACGACGAAATCAATAAGTTCTATGATATCATTGGTTGTCATGATGGACGCCGCACCTTTGTATGCTGCTCGCTGGCTTTCGGTATTCCTGCAGCGGTGGTAATGTCTATCACTGGTCACAAGGACTATGAGAGTATGAAGCCCTACATTGAAATCGCCAACGAAACCAAGCGCTATGAGTTGGATAAGTGGAACGGCAAGGAATGGAAGATCCGCATCACAGAACTGCTAGACAAGTTCGATGAGGCTAAACTCAAAAAGTTATATAAGTACGCTAAAAAGCTGGAGTTAGCGGATAAGAGCACAGTCTCGGAAAACGTTGAGAATGCTGAAGACGCAATAAGTTAATGCTTTTGAGAATGTAAAAAAAACTAGTTGGGTTTGCTAAAGAATGCCTGAGGCCGCAAGTCAAGATCACAGTGGGGGCTATTAATAGATATCGCATGAGTGATATTCACCGGATTATAGAAGGCGGCGACTCCAATCACACTTTCTTATTATTGAACTATTGTTATGGACAAGCATCGACAGAATTTTTATGATAAGTGTAAATTGAGGTTTTATTTGCCTTTTACTAAATCTTCAAATCCTGGCACAATTTACCTGACGACATATATAGATGGCAAGCATTATCGATGTTCTACACACCTTAAAGTGTATCCCAACCAGTGGAATTCCGAGAAGCAGCTGGCGGTTATTTCTAATGTCCAGTCTCAATTGGACAACCACAATAATGAGATTGTCAATGAACAATTAAATAAGTTGAGACGTTACTACTCAGAATTTATTGAATATGTAAGCAACAATTATGTCACCGATATATTAGAAACACTCAAACAATTTATCTTTCGAGATGATGCTAAAACCAAGTTAGTCCTCGTATATGTTGCTGCTGAAGCGCTGGAGTATTATCATAAATATGTAAAGCCTTCAATCAAAGAGAGCACAAAACGGCAAAATGAATCTCTTTTGAGCGAGTTCGGCCGTTTCGTTGATACGTTACCTAAAAATGATAAAACAATGCAAATCTTTAGCCAGAAAGGTTTGAATATGTACAAGGAATACCTGATTGATAAGATGAACAGAAGCAAAACGGATGGCAAAATGAGGAACTTCGGGGTCGGTCAATTGAATCGTTGCGGAGCTATTATCGCTATGCTGATTAACAAAGTGTTCGTCCCAAGAGAAATCGTCTCCAACTTTGTGGTTTGGATTAAAGTGGATGACCCTCGCAGAGAAGACCAAATTGGTTATTTCCCCCTGTTTGATGACGAAGTTGCCGCGATTGAGAATTGTTCTGGACTAACTCCCGTCGAAGAAGAATACCGTGATTTATTCTTACTTCACATCGAATGTGGACAGCGCGTTTCTGACTTGGCTAAACTGCTCACAGGAAAGTATGATGTAAAAAAAGGAAAGAGATACAACTTCATTGTCGTTACGACAATGAAGGAGAACATCAAAGCTATTATTCCTTTAACGCCTAGGATGAGAATGCTAATGGACAGAGTAAAAAAACAGAAGCTAGTTGACCCTATTGAGTTTGAAAGAAAGACCAAAGGCAAAGGCAATAATACATATAATGAAGCCATTAGGCGGATAGCAAAAAAGGCTGGATTGAATAGGACCATCGTTAAAATTGATTCAACTCAAAAAGAAGTGAAGAAACCACTATACGAAACGATAACCAGCCATTACGCTCGGTGTACGTTCATTACTAATATGATAAAAAAAGGAGAAAGCCCAGAAGAAGTACGCAGAATGTCAGGCCATGCTTCTGATGAAATGATCAGAACAGTCTATGCGCAGTTAACAGATGAAGAAATAATCAAAAACCTAGAATCAAGGCTTAAACTAAATCACGATGAAAATGGCATAACAATGGATTAAGCCATCTTCCTTTTTATATATCCGTATAGCAATTGTCTTGGTCGATTCAAAAGAGAACCAAATAGTTGATTTTTACATGATTTATAACTCAATATTGCGAACAGAAAGGTTTTCAAAATAATATTGTAATTCAGTCAATAACTCATGTGTATTGTCTGATTATCGAATAATCACTAATTTTGTTGACAGAATAAGACCACTGAATAAAACATGAAGATTCAATTTGCATCTGATTTACACTTGGAGTTCCGAGAGAACTGGCGATATCTAAGGGACAATGGCCCCATGGACGTGAAGGGTGACATCCTGGTCTTGGCTGGGGACACGGGTTACCTGGGAGACGACATGTACAGCGTGCACCCATTCTGGGACTGGGCGTCCGAAAACTTTGAGCAAGTGCTGGTCGCACTGGGCAACCACGAGTTTTATAAATACTACGACCTAAAGACGATACAGGACGGACTGGTGGGCGAAATCCGCCCCAATGTTCACTACTACTATAACAAGGTCGTAACGATCCAGGATGTGGACTTCATCATATCCACCCTGTGGGCCCATATCGACATGGACAACGCCTTCGTCAGCGAGCGAGGCGTGGCCGACTTCTACCGCATCGTCTATGGCGAAAACCTGTTGAGGTATTCTGATTTCAACGGAGAGCATCAGCGCTGCCTCGACTTCATCAAGAAGTCCGTCAGCGCCAGCCAGGCCAAGCACAAGGTCGTTGTCACCCACCATGTTCCATCCTATCAACTGGTCGCCCCAGAGTTCCAGGGCAGCCGCATCAACGGCGCATTCACCGTCGAACTGACCGACTACATAGCCGACAGCGGAATCGACTATTGGATCTATGGCCACTCCCACCGCAACATAGACAAGACCATCGGCTCCACCCGCTGCCTCTGCAACCAATTCGGCTACGTCTCCTACAACGAACACCTCATCTTCGATAGGACAAAGATTATTGAGATATGAGATATTGATTGTAGATACTGAAAGAGACATTTAAAACAACTAAAGGCCGCTCCAAAAGTAATAAGAAACCTTATAAACAAGAAACAACAATACGCCCCAAAATTTGGACTGCTGGCGACACATCAACAGGCCGGCGGCGAATGGGGTGACAACATATAAACATAACAAGATGGAGAAGGACCTGCTGGCGAAGAGTCAGTCGGACAACCACCATCACCCGGACGATGACCCATTGGAGTGACACCGTAACCTCAAGACGTTACACCGTTCACTTTAGTGGCGAGCCCGGAGAAGTAGCGATATCGGTGCTGGAGAAGCATTGACGTTGCTACTTCTTTTTTTTTGCTTTTCAAAATTGTAATTACCTTAAAATCAGAGAAAAGCAAATATAACAGCCTCGGAAAAGTCAGCCGTTTTCAAAAAAATCTCGAAAATGGCTGATTTTTATGATAAAAAATGTGCTTTTATTTTTCTGGGATGAGGGTAAAATGGGTAGTTCCAGAAAAATAAAACGATGTTTCGTGAGCTGTAAACCCATTCAGTGATAAAACCGCCAAACTGTCAACCCTGTTTAGGCGAACGATAAAATTAGTGTAAACCAACTTAGTTAATCGCTCTCAAATCTGTCAAGTATTCTTAGGGATAGTCACCCTCAAGGCAAGTGATTAAATGTATTTTGTTTTGGTGTGCCGAAATGTGGCATTGGATCGAGTTATTTTTGCGGCAAAAATGCCATTTGGCCATGAAAGAGAATATCTATTTGAGACGAATCAGGAGACGAGAAGGGGAATGGGATACGAGCAAATACCCATTCTCCATTCCAGTGATTAGAGACTTTACTGAGTTTAGATTTGAGAAGTCGGTGACCTATATCGTTGGAGGCAACGGATCGGGGAAATCGACGTTACTCGAAGCGATTGCTGTTTTGCTGCGTATCAATCCCGAAGGCGGCTCCCGTCATTTCAACTTCCATACAGAAGAGACCCATTCATCATTGTATGACGCACTGATCGCATCCCAAGCAAGCCTGCGTTATCGTGACACGTATTTCTTCAGGGCAGAGAGTTTCTACAACGTAAACTCAGAGATTGAGAGGTTGGCCAGAATTGAGCCCAAGATGTTGAAGGCATATGGAGGAAAGAGCCTTCATCATCTATCGCATGGGGAAGGGTTTATGGCGTTAATTACAAATCGCCTGTCAGGTCGGGGCATCTACATTTTTGACGAACCCGAGGCGGCGCTCTCCTTCCAAAACCAGCTGCAGTTCCTGTTATGGATCAAAGATGTGGTCAAGAAAGGAGCTCAAATCATCATTGCCACCCACTCACCCGTCATTCTTTCTTATCCAAACGCATCCATCCACGAGATCAAGGATGGCCAACTGGTGCCCACACAATATCGCGACTGCAGTGTCTATCGCGATCTTTATGGCTTCCTTCTCAACCGTGAAGGCTGCCTCCAAGAACTCGGCCTCTTCGAAAAAGACTAAAGGAGGCAAATCAATGTTTTAGGATTAGCCCTCAATGCATCAGCATAATCAAACACACGTCGAAGGCCATAATTAGAGTAAACGCTATAACATAGACGACAAGATTCACTATCGCATAAGTGGTGTTCCATTCTTTAGCGATAGTCATAAGATCCGAGTAGCAGTGAGCAAATACCTCGTTTATGGTACCTGGGTAGTAATGTTTGAACACAGCCCAGTATCCGAAGACATTAAATAGGAAGTAGATGATACAAGCGGCTATACATAACGGATTTGTAGTTGACACGGCTATTCCGAGCATTACAAGAGCCATAACCACACATAACAACGGCCAAAGGTGGATGCAGATATAAACACTGGCTTTCTCATAATTCCAACCAAAGGGGCGGCCTATTTGAGCGAGACAGACACACAGGAATTGAAATACCTTGTCCATAACGAAACTTTTAATACTTGATGACTTCCATCATTCCTTGGATGACCTCTTCGAGTTGATCACGATAAATCAGGCCGTCGACATACTCTGAAGGGATAGCATTGAATCCGAATTTGGCTCCGAGGATAGAACAAGCAACGGCAGCGTTGGTGTCGGCATCACCACCAGCACGGACAACAGCCAGCACGAGGACGTCGCCTTTAACATCCATTGGTCCTTGCTCTCTCAACACACGCCAGTTCTCACGAAACTCCAGGTGCAGGTCAGATGCGTATTGAATTCTCATGATAATCTATTTGATACTGGTTTGTCAATATACCAACACAGATAATAAACCACTCCAATAAACTCATTAATATGGTACCAGCTTACACTTCATGGGCTTCAATGGATACGCATCTGGTTCCTTCTAGGCCGAGACGATCATTAGCGACAAGTTCTATGGCTTCCTCTCTTGCATCGTGTTTGTTAACGGCAGTAATGCTTAGTCGTTCTTTCTCGCCTAGTTCAGTCACGATATCCACTTTGTAATGGTGGATGGTGTCGTATTCCTTGTTTATCACTGCAGCCTCAACCAGTGAAGTGGTCCAGTTGATGATTTCTGCCGGCGCCTTGCGGATATTCTTCAGCAGCTTTACTTTCACCGGGGCATCGGTACCGTCGGGGTTGACCTTGCGGAATCGTTTACATCCACAGGAACATTCCCAGATAGGCGGACGACGGGGAATATTGTCACCACCCATCATACCTTCCCTGCGATATTTCAGAAAGAACTCCACCTCGGTCATATCCCCTGTGCCGTATATGATATCGACAATACCACCTCCACAAATCGGACATTTCCTCGGCTTGCGTTCTACATCAATGATTCTTGGACGACTGATCAACATAGGCTTTTCTGTTTATGATCTCCACATTATTTTAGCATTCTCGGGACTTACATCTTCATCTTCCAACAGATATAGACCTCGGCGGAAGGGCTCACTCTCCGTTATGGACACAAGCTCAATGGTAAAGCACTTTATGACGATCTGTGTATCCTCGATTTTGAACTTGAAGATATTCTTGTACTTGGCGTCCTTCTCGACAAGCTCGTCTTCGTTCAGGTCGAATCGCTTTACAACGGCATCATGCATACTGTAATTCTCACCGAATTTATCGACGAAGAGCTGCCAATTCTTTATTTCTTTCATGATTGAACGATGCTATCTAATTGTTTTTTTATGTGGTCAAAATCTTGGTTTAGGTCCAATGACCTAACGTATAACTTGTTCCCGTCCTTATGAGGGTACATGAAATCCATTTTGCCCTCAGATAATGTCTGAGCATAAAGGAGCATACCATCAACCAACCCAGTATGATCTGTGTCATAATTCATAACATAAGAGTTAATCTGATAGAAGTTCAGTGATTTGAGAATGTTTTTCCCCATATGCTCAAGTAGTGAATGGGAATGATATTTAGCGTCTATTATTAAAGTCCGCTCACCGACTCTAAGGAAAATGTCGGTCTGCATGATAGGTAGTGCTGACTTTGATTCGGCTGAAACCTTCTCCATCTCAAAGTTCCATTCGATACGTGCTGCCCTGGGTTTGCATTCTGGATAGTGACGTCGGTAATACTCCAAAATGAATTTTTCATACAGACGGCTCATGTGATCGTCTGAGAATGTATTCATGCAATACTCTCCTCTGTCGGTTGTCAAGATTAGATTATCAAGAACGAAGTAGCAAATATAGATCAACATTCTATAACGTCTGCTATTACGATCAAATCTAATGGCAGACCACCTGATACAAGCCGGGTCGATAGTAGATACTTCAGAGAGGTAAAGTGACATCTTCTTGAGAGCGTCTTTTCTCTCCTTCTTAACATTCCCGTGCTTTATCAAAAGGACAGCGGTTGTCTTGATAATCTGATTGAAGATATTATCTACAGAAAGCTCATCGTAATCACAGTCTAACAATCTCTTTCTAGCTGCAAGATTTCTCATACTGCCATTAAGATCCAGCTTGCCTTTCAACGAAGACATTGTTTCGTGTTTTAAGACATATTCCTTACGAAGACCTTGTTTTAGTTGAACAGAAAAACCTCTTACAAGAATCTCGGCAAACAAATCATGAATGTTGTCGAAATCCTCAGTAGCAATCTTCTCATAATAATTCTGGCGCAGCTCTTGGAAGGCATAGGCCAGCATGTGGAAGATATTCTTAATTAGTATTCCATTGTCTTTAGTCATTAAACAGTCCCATCAGTTTACCAGCCTGCTGCTCATATAGGTCGTTATTATCAAACCAATACTCTCTCAACATAGGAAGCACATCAAACTCGATCGTGTTCTTAAGCCACTCTTCAGTGATGTGTTCTTGATTGCAAAAATAGCTGTGACCAATGCAGAATCCATCGCCTAATGAATCATCATCAGCAATGATAAGATTCAATGATTTAATCGCTTCAATAACCTGATCAAATAACGGGCTGTTTTGGCCTTTCTGGTATTGAATGAAACCATCAGAATCAAATCCAGGTTTCATGTCAAAGAAACTGAAACGCCTACGTAAAGCATAATCAATCATCGCTAGACTTCGATCGGCAGTGTTCATCATGCCGATAATATATAAGTTAGACGGAACATCGAACGGCTCATCACTATATGCTAGCTTTACAGTTTCTCCACGATAGTCATTTTCAATCAGCATTAGCAGCTCTCCAAAGATCTTACTCATATTCCCTCGGTTGATTTCATCGATGATAAAGAAATATGGTCTATCTGGATCGGCTTTTGCTTGTTTGCAGAATTTATAGAAGACTCCTTTCTTCAAGAAAAACCCTCCTTCTTCATTGGGCTTATATCCCATAATGAAGTCCTCATAGGCATAACTTTGGTGGAACTGAATGAACTCCACTCTCGACGGATCCTTTTCTCCCATTATTGAATAAGCTAACCGTTTCGCTGAAAATGTTTTTCCAACGCCGGGGGCACCTTGAAGAATGATGTTTTTCTTTGACAACAGTAGGGCCTTCATACGACGATACGATTCTTTCGGGAGATAAACTTCATTCAAGAAATCGTCTTCGGTGTATTTAGCATTATTTTTCTCTTCAACTTTGGGGTTATATTCCCTGATTACATCCATCAACGTATTAAACTCGTCTTCAGTCAACTTATAAAATGACCCTTGAGAGTTTTTTAAATACTCCATCTCCGATAAGTCTGGGATTGGACGAAAGGTCGAGAAATCTATTGGTGACGGAAGCGACTCCGTTTTCTGAAAGATTATTCTCTTGCCGTCATTAGCTTTAGCCACTTCGGCTAGAGCAACAATTTGTTTTGTGGGGGTGGATTCATATCCAATAACAATATCTCCCTCTTTTGCATCCAAGAAATTCTGGAAGATACGACGTTTGTTACCATTGTCGTTATATAAAGTATAGCCTTTAATGTCTCCCACTTTCATGTCGCTTATACTCCATATCTTGGGGTTTGCAACGAGCCACCAATATCTTTTAGTAGACGATGAATCAGAGTTCTTACTATCGAAAAGGTTCTCCAGATCCGTCACATAATTTGGATATTTGGTAATGTCCGTCAAAGTTTTCATAACGGTCTGGTGAGGTGCATCCCACTCACCGATATGGGTCCATTCAACAGAACGAATATTGCAGAAGTCATACGAAGTATCATACTGATAATCTCCTGTAACAATGCCCCTTCCAAGGATTTTAGATTTCCCTTGTTTAACGATAATGACATCTCCTGGTTTCATTACTTTAGTAAACTCCCATACAGCCAGCCTGTCGTTAGTAAAGGAGCTATTCTTGTCGTTATAGACTTCTTGCATTTTTGCTCCCACTTCTTCTATGCTGTTGTATTGCGATAAATCGCCCATATCTGACCAGCCAATACAAATGAGTTTCTTCTCTTGACAAAGGGACCACATAGAAGCATTCTCACCAGGGGCATACATCCAATATCTGATATCTGAGTTCGTGTCTGAATCTGAAGCAAGAGCAGACTCTATTTTTTCTACTTTTTCACCAACAAGATCATCCAACTGATGCAATTCATCAATGAGAATATCTGCAAGATCTTCTATCGAATCAGCTGAAATGTCCCAGCCGTCATTATTTATTCTAAAGCCTAAATTACCTTTTCCCCACGGGAATTCAGATAGCCCATCTATGTCCCTTAATGATTCAAACTGTTTTTTTGTACTCTTCTCTTCGCAATGAAGCTCAACGAAAACGGTTTCACCATCATGATTGGCTTTTGCAGACTTATCCCAACATAATTCATAATGACAGTCTGACGAATTCAGTTTGTTATTATTGGTTCCGATCCAGATGTAGTTGCGTCCGCCTTGATTTGCTTTCAGCCTATCATCATGCTTAAGTTTTTCTCGTACTACGCTCTTTAATTGCCTGGATAGCTCTTTAGTATTGTTCGATAATAAAGCGTATAAATCATCATGATACTGATAAATATCTTTGCCGTTTCTCCGATCTATCAAAAAATATTGAATATCTGAGATTTCCTTCTGCTCAGGCTTATCCATACCAAGTTCTTTGGCAATGGCATTAAGCCATTCTCGCTTGTAGATGGGTATCAATGTTTCATCAGAGTACAAGTAGGCAATCTTCCACTTGAACACATCACCAAGTTCGTCAATAGCATCAATTTCCTCAAAATCACCTTTTGATGCAAGCTCAGCTACTCTCACTACGGCATCCCTGACGACAATATAAGCATCTTGTGCTGTCTCTTTATTATACTTTCTGTACCAGGCATATTGGTCATCAGCTTGCATGTAAGCGGCATTAGGCTTATTGATATACTTATAAATGCCGAACTTGAAAGAGGAGCCCCCTTTCATCGAACCTATCGCTTGCGTTTTGATTTCAATCCAATAACAGAACGTATCAACTAAGTCAACTTCATGGAGGTTGGTATACTTCTCCAAAGGCATTTCTTTTAGATACTCAAGAGGAAACACCTCTTGAAACTGCTTGTATAACTCTCGCCGTGCTTTAATTGTGTCTGCCATAATTGGTCTATGATATGTTGGTGATTATTTGTTTCTTCTTTTGTATGTTAGTCGTTGACAAATCTTGTTGTTTTAGTCTAGATGCCCACAAATATACGTATTATTCTAACTAAGTGAACTGGTATGGAGTGGAATTTGCACGTTTTTGGAAAGTGACTCTCACATTTTATTTCGTCATGCCAGTATTTCATACAAACTAATTGTTATGAGTAATGAGATATCATTTCTTATTTTTCTTTTGATAATTCTTAGCTTTTATCATGTTTTGAATAATATGTAATGTTCTTTCATTTTCATTACATTTATTATCTTTATTATCAGTATCCTTTTTATTACTCCATTCATTGACATAATCCACAAAAGTGTTATTGAAAAAAACTCTGAATATAATCCTTCTTTTTTCTATAAATGACGAATTAATTTTCGACGTAAGTTCTATTAATTCATTTAATGTATTGACATCGATGTGAATTATCAGCAATGGAGTTGTCAAACAATTATATAAGTAATCAATTGATTCTTTTATATCTTCTATTTTATTGAAGCCTAGACCAATATGTATAGTATAAACATTATCAATTTCGTGAGGGATTTGCTGTACATAATTAGGGTAAACAAACAATTCTCTCCTAATCTGATACCTTTCCATGCTTCCAGCTATATTATTCATACTTTTAAACATTAATCTCTCAGATATTAAATCATTATTAGTAATTTCTATAATGTTTTTTTCTATATCACTAATTAAATATCTGATTTTATAAATCGTATTAGTGTAAGGATTATCATAGAAAGCAAGAAACACATCCAAAATCTTGTTAATATTATTATAGTAATAATGGTATTTAAATAACTTCTCTATATTATGTTCTTTACTATCATTAAGACTGATATTAAAATAATCGTCTATAATAGCATACTGATTTCTCAAACGGCGTAAAAACATTTCCCATAATTCATAAATCAAATGACATAGATATTTAGAATCTGCAAATGCTTTTTTATTGGGATTTGGAGATAGTTTTTTTATTTGGTTAATCTTATGGTTAATGGCTATATCACTAAAATCTTCTTCCGTCTTGGAATAGAGAAAATCTAAATAGTTTATGCAATCTAAAAGTTTCTTGTTATTATATAATCTATATATATCTGCATGAAAACTCTTCGCCATATCGAGGCCTTTGGCTATGTATTGTTTTCCTGGGTGCTCAAAAGAATCAATTGCCAAGAAAAACTCCCAAAAACTTCTATGTGAGAATTTTCTTTCTCCATTACTAGTTCGATTGACCAAAGACCGTTCTTCATATGAGTAAGGATCCTTTTCATAACCATTATTTACTATAAATCTGTTATATTGGAATTCTGATAAAAACAATTCTTTAGATGCGCGCCATTGGTCATACATATAGATTGCCAAACATTTGGAAAAAGATATCAGTTGTGCTTTCGTAACATCGGTGTTAATCTCGATTTCTCTTTCAAACCATTTTTCAATAATTCTATAATAAATTTCAACAGTTGTAATGTTATCATTACCATTATCATTTAGGTCTATTAGGTCATCCATGAACGATAGTACCATGGGGCGTGACATGATATCTATGCTTTTATTGGCAATGTTTCGTGCTTTTCTATAAATATCTGGAGCAGATCCGTATTTTTCTTTTAGATATGTATCTACTTCATTATCATTAAAAGGAGAGATATAAATCCTATTATATTGGATTCTTCTATTATTGGATGCCCCACTAACTGGTATGCTCCATGTGTGTGGCTCATTTTCAGCATCTTTATAAAATTGTGTTCTACAAGTTATGATGACAAACCTAAAGTCATGGGATACACTTTCTAAATCCTTCATGAATGCAGCTAAATCTTTAGAGGCTTGAATGTTTTCATCAAGAGCATCTAATAATAGAATAGATTGATTTACTCTTCCATCTTTTATTTTGCTAATATCTTCAATGACTTTAGGATTAGCTAATGATTTAATATATATAGGATAAGTATTTTTTCTAAGCCTACATTTTTTAATATATTTATAAAAAAGAGCAGCCAGAAATGTTGATTTGCCCATCCCTGAACCACCCATTATTATGTAGCGATTCTTGTCGAATGAGTCAGCCTTCGATTCAAATTCAACCAATAGTTTTTTTAATAATGAAAAACGACTAGAGGAAATAAGAATATTCTCGCCATCATGGGGCGGTTCATATTGCCCCATAGTAGGTATATATTTTTTGGATTTAATTAGTTTTATTTTCTCGTTATCGGCGATTTCGCTTAACTTTGAGATTTCGTTTTTGCGCCACGTTTTTTTTCTTATTATTTTTATTATTCTTTTTATTATCCAAATAATAAAAGAGATAATCGCAGTAGCAATAGTTACCACACTTGCAACTCGCCCTAACGGATCTTCTGTGAAGAACTCCGATACAGCATTAATGATATTTGAGAAGTCAAAATCCATATGGTTTCAGCTTTATTATATCGCAAAGATACAGATAATAATGTGAATTTCAAAAAATGCCACCTTTAGACGGTTGTGGGGTGGGTGAAATAGCACTAATTTTGCAGTCGAAACCCAACTTAGATGGAATCAAGGGGTTCTGCCCGAAAACTTGTCTGCCGAACGTGTACACATTTCCCGGCGGTCCTTACGAAAAGCTAATCCCTCCATCTATTTAATTGACAAGGGCTGTATGCTGCACGAATCTGGTTATAATGTCCATTGTAAATCCTTCCTGGTCTATGGTGAGCGCCCCTGTACGATCTCTCATGCAGCCTTGTCAACGGTTTCTTATAAAGGCTCATGATTATGGACATCGCAACTTCTATAACAAAACTAAGAACCAGCAGACTCTATACGAGAAAGGCGCTGGCTGAGAAAGCAGGGATTAACCTTCGGCACCTTATCGCTGTTGAGGATGGTAGAGAAGAAGCTACTCAACAGGATATAGAGGCCATTAGTCGAGTATTCCATGTAAAACCGGAAGATTGGTTAAAGTGAGATGGAATGCTATGTGATAACGACCCACCTGATAGATAACCCCAAGATTACTTTCTACTACAGGGGAACAGCTAATGAGGAAGGTGTATCTTTCGCCATGAATACTATAGTGGGATTTGATATCTCAGATGCAACGGTTTTACACAATAAAGAGGATGCCATTCAACTTTGTGAGAAGCTGAACGAGGATGAAGA
The DNA here is from genome assembly GCA_900318535.1 of uncultured Prevotellaceae bacterium. Taxonomy (GTDB): domain Bacteria; phylum Bacteroidota; class Bacteroidia; order Bacteroidales; family Muribaculaceae; genus Sodaliphilus. Next base: position 94,375 of record ONKU01000011.1, read on the forward strand.
TAGTCTACTCAAGTATGGTTTTGAGGCGTTCGTTGTTGAAAAAACGGAGTAGACTGTTACAGCAAAACGGACTATGTTGTTACAGATATGATGCTTTTGGGGGACTGAATGAACGGCTAAGTTCCTGAATATGCAGCTTACCCTTTTATGATTATATCTTAATGATGTTATTCTCGTCAATAACTTGCAACTTGTTTTGATCGTCCAGCGGGATCCAAACAAGTTCACGAACAGAACCTTCCACACTGGGCGCAACTTTAGGTACAATCATATCTTGCCTTACTCGTTGACTGCCGTGTAAGAATTTACGCCAGTCCTCCAAACTCATCTCAACAATGAAGAAGCTTGGTTTTACTGCTTTGTAGTATATGAGTGCAATTGCTACTTTCATAATAATCAATTATAGTTAGTCATAAATGTCGCTAAATCCTTCAAATTATTCCGTTTTAGACTGAAGAACACTTTGTAATTCTTCGATGGACATCAGGTGGCCATTAACTGTTCGATGAAGCATAGCATGGCAGTTTGGGCAGACAGGGATGAGATCTTTTACGGGATCCACCACATAGCCCTCTCCAATCGTTGAAATGGGAACTAAATGATGAACGTGGATGAATCCTTCTCCAATCTCACCATACTTTTTACCAAAATCTAAACCGCAGACATGGCAATAACATCCATGAGCCTCTATGCATTGCCTCCTCGCTTCTGGGTTTCGCTCATACTGATTAACTATCAGAGTTTTCTTAGCACCCTCTATTAATTCTTCAGGGTTCTCAATTTCCTCGTAATCAAGATGGTCTCCTTCTATGTCCCCAATGACTGAAAGTATATATGATAGTAATTGCTCATTTGGCTTTTGAGGTGACATTATGGAACCTTTTAAACCATGCTTCTTTAGAGTGTCAAAATCCAGTTCTCGCAAATAGATCTCCTTTATATGCTTCAAACGAGTACAATATTGGTATGTGATGGGCCCAGGAGGATTGACTGAATAAGCACTATCATCGATGGCTTCTGATACCGGGACATTGGTCCTGGTGACTTCTGTTATATGCCTAATGGTTGATTCCGGATGTGAACAATAGATGAGTACGATATCCCCAACGTTAAGATTGTTCTTGTTCTTATTCTGCCAATCGATATACTCGTTGTCCCTGAAGAAGTCATGCAATCGGAACTCATTTTCATTAGAAGGGAAAATCCAGTATTTCCTCAACTCGGCTTTATTGTAGAAGCTGCTGAAGACTTGCTTTATCAACAATAAATCTGAAATGATTTGATCAAAAACAATGTTCCATCGCTTTGGTTCGTCTATTTCCAAATGGCGGATAAGAGCGGCTTCTCCTTTTGTATTTAGTCTCTTCCAATTAAGCTGCCTACCTATCAGAGATTCAATTCTCTCCTTATAACGGTTATAATAGATATCCCAGGTATCGACATCCCTAAAATAGGCTGCTACAGAAATCTCTTGCTTGTTGAAATTAATCCCGGCACAAAGATGGTACGGCCCCATTGAAACAGCAAAGTCCTGGTAATATCTCACATCTGCGTATGGGTGCGGCTTGAACTCAGCACAAAAAGCTTCATCTTGTGCTGAATAGTCATTAAACCGCTTCCAGAATCGTTGATATTGGCGTTGTAGTTCAGTTTGTGGTTTTATTTTGACTTCTTTGATAGCCATAATAACTAACTTATTTGTTGAGATAAATACCGATTAATATATTGCGTAGTTGTTGACGATTATCATCATTAAGCAATAAATCAAACAGTTCGCGATCAATTTCAGCATACTTATAGTAACGATGCAATGACTGGAGAGTATTAGCTATAGGGATTACGCCCTCTTCCTTTGGAACAAGTTTCCAAAAGGGTTCGGAACGCATATAAAAGAAAGGCATTCCAATATTTGGGTGAAAATGGTCTAAATGAGACGCATAGAGAAGTGCGTTAGTAGCAAACGTTTCAATAAGTTCTTTACTCAAAGTAACTCGTGTAGAAGTGATTGTGCCTGTTTCCACTAGGTCGATTACAGACAAAAGTAGCAAAGGTTTGTGAGGAGACAATTTATTTGCCACCTTATTAACTCTGAGGTTTAAGAAACAATATTGATAATATGCTAGGTCCCTATATGCCAATTTATTAAAAAATTATGGCCTTACTATTTCAACATCCATATCAATATCAAACCGATCAGCCAATTCATCTAAAATATTCTTCTTGGTTTCAGTGCTGTGATAGCAATTTAAGTACGTATTTGGTGCGATGAGTTTCTGTGATCGGCTATACCTTTCGTTATCAGATAGTCTATCTGAAATCAAGGGGATCCCTACAATCTTGCGATCATATTGTTTTGCCTTATCAACGCCAATATATAATATGGCCTCAATAAAAGTGCGCCAGGCGGCATTTCGTTCAATTACGGTTCCATCTGGTAATGTAACACGAAGGTTAGTGCGAGGCCCTTGTTGCCTTTGGTTTGAGTATGAGGGGGTTGTATAGTGATCGCCGTCGGGCATAATGATTCTTACTGATACCTGCTCGCCTAATTGTTTTGCGATTTTTTCAATAAGGCGCTTTTTAGCTCTCGTGCTACAGTTTGTCATTAGGTAATAACCTCCTATTTCGACCTGAGCATTAGCATATTTTTCATGTAATTTATCACTAACCAATGGATAATAGTTCATTTGAAGATTTAATGAGCGAACGCGTTCAATCCCAAATTTTTCAATAGTATTTGCTAATACCTCTTTGGCTTTATTACTTTCGAAAACAGTACCGTCAGGAAACTCAACTATCAATCTCTTTTTCGTACTTGGCTCAGATTGGGCATATTGTTGTATGTTTCCCTCAAGAATTGAGGACAATTCATCAGTTGAACTAACTACAACATCTTCCTGACGTAGTATGCTTATCTGAAGATCATCTTCATCAGGTAGATAATTAATCTCTATTGTCAACGGCCGCTTAATATCTTTTATCTTGGACGAGACAGTTTCCCGAATCAATGGTATGACATTTTCATTGATATACTCGTCTTCAAGGTCCTCAATAGTTTGAAGTTGTGAACTTTCCGGTGATATGCCAGCTTGTTTGAGGATATCAAGAGCAAAATAGAGTTCGTCTAACGTGGGCTTTGCCATAATTATTCTATTGAATTAAAATTTTACAATCTAGTTTAATTACACTGCATATCTTTTTCAATATGTCCGAAACCTGATATGACGATAGATTTGAATACATGTAGGTTTGGGGTGATAATTCCAACGAATAATCTCCACCACCATGAGGCTTATCCTGAATTAATCTTTCACCGTCAACCATTATAGCGAGTTTTTTCACTATTCCAACTCCCACACTATTAATCATTAATGACAATAATTGAACGGAAGTTTGTGACGATATTTTTTTCCCGTTTGGAAGAACTACAAAAACCTTTCTATCATCAGACTTATCTTCAACAAGTTTTTTGTATTCAGATGCTTGATCTTCAACCAACGAGATATCATCGATAAGTTTTACTTCCTGAAATTTATCAAGATAATTATAAATAAGATTTTTCCAATTATTGAATCCCATATTCGGATAGAATGAGCCAAATGTATTCATACAAGAAGCGATAATTGTCATTCTATCAGATTGGGCATCTTGTAACTCGTTTACCAATAGCATAACCGAAGAATCTTCCTCTATTTTTTCAAGCATGCCCGATATTGTGGAAATCTCTTCTTGTTCCTCTTCAGCGTTTATTGTTTGGATGGAAGACTGTGAAGATTCAACGAAACTAAAATAGTTATCTATTGTTGAAAAAAACACAATCGTGTCTTCTGCTTTAAAAAGCACGAATCTATCTCCATTTGTCAAATGTGCAGTCTTTATCTCCCCAGGCAAAACACTTTCTTGAATGGATTTTCTGCTAAAAAAAGAGACATATGACCGTCTGTTGAGCCTTGATTTGGATTTGACTGGATCCCAACATACAAATAATTTATTGTCGAGATCATATCCCAAAAACAAGAATCTTGCAGGACTATCTTTTATTGATTCAAATGCAGTGTGCTGTGGGAGTTGAGCCCTGGTAACATTATCAGGATATGGTCTCCCAGCATACGAGATGCATTTGAGATACACATAATATTCAACTTCCTCAAATAAGAAGTGTACAATGATATCTTTGCTCAGCAGTTTAAAGTCAGAATGGCTTTTGAAACTGGCAATAAAGATATCTATTAACTCTTTATTTTTGGGATATGGCATAACTACAATGATTTATAAAGCTTGTGATCAGAACTCTGGATATCTAATTCCACAATATCCGTGAGATTACTTCTAAAGTGTATTGACGTCACACCACTTGGAACATCGGATAAGGAAATTTTGGGGATATTTCGGTAGTCAAAAAATCTAAGCGAGCTATTCGAATAATTATAATCGAAATAGATTTTTGCTACTTCGTCAATGTGTGTACCTAAAGTCTGAGTCACAATCTCCCGTAATCGAATAAGAGCTTCAACATCATCTATCTTATTACTAATTCTGTCTACCAAATCAAGAATATTAGTTCCCATCGGAGATTTCATCACAAACACAGATGATATTACTAACTCTGCTCCATCACTAGGATGAAGTTGTTCTATTGCGAAGGTGTGTTCTCTAACAGGCCCAGTGGTTGCTTTTACCTCAATAAGGTCTTTTCCGTCATTAAAATCAAATTTATCCGTAGGCTCAACGTGCCATGAATTTAATAAGTATATCGGATCCTTTGACTGTTCTATAATAAAAAGTTCAGCCCACAAACCTTTTACAACCTCCTGTGACAAATGCTTTGGTGCAGTAAATAACCCAATAACTTTTGATATCTCGGTTTTTAAATCCGACACGTTAGGTATTGGCGGTAATTTTCTTAGTATGAGGTAAACTACTTCGAGGAAATATTTCTGGAAGTCAGTATTAATAGAGTTTAACTGAATTAAAGAATACTCCTTCTGGGTACTTCCTCCAACACTAATATCTGTTATTGAACATTGACAATTGAAGGCTACATTAAAGAGTTTGAGCTTGATATCGCTGACATTAGCATTGTTAACACATTCAATAAAGAATATTGGAAACCCCTCTGAGGTTACACCTATTCTATGTGGCATTGAAGAATTAATAATATCTACAACGTAACTATCATTATCTGCTACGTTGCTTACTAACGCTTGAAATATTTCATATAAATTATTCATCTTCATCAGTGGTGTCAGTTGAAACAAACGAAGTCCCTAAAGACTGCGGATAGTAAATAGCCAGATTATACAGATCTTTTTTGTGAAACTCTGCTCGTAATAACGAATCTTTAAGTTCGATATGATAGATCTGAACACATATTGAGTCCTCAAATTTAATCTCTCGGTCTCCTGGATATGAACCATTCTTAGCATGTCCCATTTGAAGATTGTTCGGCTTGCCATCAGGATTCAATTTGCGTTCCTGCAATGAATCAACCCCATAAGCCATCTCAAAAACATATACGAATTTAAGATTCTCCTTTTCTTTAAGATAGGAAAGATACTGTATCGTTACGATTTTTCGAGTTATATTTGGGACATCTAGATATTTGACATCTTTAAAGAAATCAATAAAACGATCAATATCAATCTTAGCAAATCTATGGTTTCGGTTCGGATTTCCTTCATAATCATGAAACAACGTTGTTTGGCTAGAAATCTCACTAAGAAATTTAGATATAACAACTTTGTTTGGCTCCATGCAATCGGAAGAAAGCATCTGCCTCCAGCCATAGAGTTTATCTCTAATGAGTTTCTGTGATAAGATGTTGGTTCTTGTTGGATTAAGGCTATCAGCGAGAACCATAGCTTTTGCGTTTTTTGAGAACTCAGCTAATGTTTCGTATTGTTTTAGGTTTGCTCGTAATACTTCCTCGTGTTCAACATAATCATTGTATTCCGTAATACTCTTAATGGGCAGAAACAAACGACAAACATCGATGTATGGCATTTTATATCCAAAAAAGCGGCAACGTTGTTCAATAGTGTCTGCTGTCGCCTTTCCTTTTGACGATCTGGGCATGTATGTAATCGATAAGTTTTCTACCGTAAAACCACGATTTAACATATCTGCCCCTACTAGAATATGCGCTGGGGACGTTGACCAATCAACATCTTTTTCTGCGTCTCCCTGTATTAAATGAATATGAACCCGAAGAAGGATATCATACAAATTATCAAAGACCGCATCGAAAGATGGGCAATCATTAACATAAATGGCGATGTCCTCATAGTCTTTTAAAAAATTAGACTTGAGCATTTCAACATAAGTTGAAATGTTTTCTTCAAACACATTAATCCATTGTTGAATTGTATTAGTAATCCAGATCGCAAATTTTTCATTAGATTCCTTCAATCCGTCAGGGTGAACCATCATTGACAGAAAATCTTTTCTGTGTTGTTTATATACAACGATTCCGACACTCAACACGAATTGACGCAGGGCGGAAATTAATGAACTTGGCCTATCTGTTAGAGGATTTCGTTTATAATGATAAACCTCATCTTCTGGAATTTCCCGAATAAGATTCATCTCTTGGTTTTTAAAGAAAAACTTGCCTCCGGTATATCCTTTTCCAGGTGTTAAAACCGTATGATATTTCGGAGAGAGAAAATCTGAGTTATCAATTAAAAAAGCTGCCTGAGGAGTTGCGGTATACTGAATATATGAATGATTGGGTAAGGACTTTTTTAAATTAAGAATACTCGCATATGTTCTGCTATATTCATCTTCTTCCCAATCTTCTTTTCCTGAGTTCTTTTTAGCAAAAGTGTTAAAGCTAGACTGATCTGCCTCATCATCAATGATAAGCACTCCTCTATTTGATATAAGCGGCTGTATATATGGGCTTGTAAAAACATTTGCCAATCTATTGATATGTAAATAATGCTTTAAAATAGGAAAAAGCAAAACCATTCCATCCCTTTTGATGAAATTTTTAACCCTATTGATTTCAGGAAAATTATTTACGTCTACAGCTTCATCAAAAATTTGGTAATGAGAATCAAAGCTCTGGGTCTTTAAGTCTTTTTTGAGACGTCGAACCGTTTGACCAAGAAGATTTGTTTTTGTGCCAGTAAAATAAATAATGATTTTATAGTTATTGTCTGCTGCAAGTGCTGAAAGAGTTGTGAAAGACATTGTTTTTCCACTCTGCACATACCCAACAGCAATATTAGTTATAGAATCATTTACATTGGGAGATATGCAATGCTTTAGAATATTGATTGCTTCATCGATCAATGTTCCTTTAGACTGCTCATCTATCTTTAATGAATTAACCAGAGACAATGTATTATCTCCGATTATGACTTTGTGTGATGCAGGCGAATCGCTTTTGATTATACTAATTATCTCATTCATATCATTCCAAAAAACGAATTAAACCTATTTCTAAAAAGCATACCCGTTGAATCTGAATCAGATACAAAAGACAATTCTGTAGCAACAAGAGTCTTGATAAAATAAGAAACAGATTCCATAATATCTTCTTCTGTGAGATTGGAATCAAAGAACTTATTTCTCATATTGATCCGAGCAACACATTCGTTGCCATGCATGTTAAAAGTATATAAGTTCTGAGATGTCTCACCATTATAACATTCAATTTTTAAGATAAACTTCTTGCCATTGATGCCAACTTCTGTGGTGATTGACTCAGAATTCTCAGGCTTCTGTAAAGTTACATCTTCTTTTGGTATTTCTTCTTTGGGATTTACTTCTTTCGAACCTTCTTTGGGATCTTCTTTCGGAATGACAACATTGATTGGTTTTTTTATTTGTTCTGCAATCTTTTTTACAAGTTTATTACCAATCTTTGCTTTCGCAGTTTGTGATTTAGGCTTAACATAATTTTGACCTTGCCCAAAGATGTCGAAAGACTTATCTTTAGCGATGTCGTCTCTCAGAACTTGAATGAATGCTTCAAAGTCTTCATCTTCTTGGAATGAACTTTTAGTGAAACTAACGTCAAAACCTTCAATCTCTAATTCTCCAAAAATACGTTTATATCTTGGCGAACCTTCTTGTCCACACAAAGATAGCGGACGGTATTTATTCTCGCCACTACTGCCAATAACCCTACCTCTTCGGAATAGAAGAAAACCATTGTTGTCTGATGTACTCATTGTCTCCAACAAAGCAATAAATCCCTTTGCAACATATTTGCCAACTTCTTTTCCGTCTTTGTATTTAGGGGCGATAAAGTTAATCTCTTTGTACCAATTCACCTTTTTCCCCTCAGGAGTCCGGTAATAGGGTGCATTAAGAATATTTAGAGGCTCGTAAACTAGAAGTTCGCCATTAACAACTAACTCTAATTCCTTATCTCTTATAAACTTAGTGTAGATACTGGCCAAGTGCTTTTTAATGTGGCCTATTTGCCTTGGTCTTGGCTTGTTTTGCGATAGACTTGAAAGAGTAATCGTCGTATAATGGTCACCTATTGGGCATTCTTCGATTTTAACGTCTAAATCAAGTTTTTGGTGCGCCGTAACATCATTAACGTCAAATACTACTGTCTTTTTCATGTTTTCATTCAAAGCAGTCGTTTCAACTTTCCAAACATTAGACAGCCATATTGATGACACTTTCATTCCCATGCCAAATTCATTTAAACCTGAGGCATCTAAAGGAATATTGGCTAGTTCAAAGGCTCTTTGAAAGTTGCCTTCTGCGATTCCACCGGCATTGTCTGTTACAATAATTAGGTCATCTTGAATTGATATCTCAACCCTTAATCTTCCATTTGGGTTAATTTTGGAAAGAATCGCCTTATTGTCTATATAACTCTGGATAGAGTTATCCACATATTCCGCTAAAGCGTACCAAACTTTATTATTTATAAACCTAAAGGTTGAATACACAAGTGGTTTTGTAGCTATGGAAACTTTATTTGTCATAAGATTATAAGTCGTTTAGCGATATGTTTAACTAAGGTAGCATTGACAGCATTGCCTAATGCTTCGAAAATACGAGTTACCGAAAGAGGATACCCATCAGCAGTATAATTAAAGTCTAAATTGTATAACCCTTGCAACTTTGCCGCTTCCTTAACAGAAAGGTACCTTCCTTTTGATGGGTGACCTTCGATAATTCGTTCTTGGGGTAAATCAACCCAAGGTAATATTGGTATTTGTGTCCCAACTAGATTCAGCGCGGGAATGAATGTTGGTAATTTAACTCTTATACCAGATGCCCTATATTGAATGATTTTATCTTGAAGGGTTGGAGTAGCATTTGCACCACAGTTCCATTCAAGTTTTTGATGGCTATTCTCATATGACTCAATTTTTTTGAGCCAAATGTCAAGCCACTTCTTATGTTTGAGATAGAATTCACGATTCTGCTCGATGTAACGTATTTTCCATTTGGGAAAGTGTTCGTCTTTCCCTGTTCGAGCATAATTCGGGATTTGCAAAAGGCAATCATCTAATGATTTGCCATTAATGATTTTTCCCAATTTACCTCGTTTCCCATTTAGGTCTTTAATTGATTGATGAGCAGGCACAACATCACGGTACTCATAGGTCGCGCCAAACTCCATTGCCCATATCGGGAATTGAGGGATTGTGTCACCGTTATGAATCGTATTATTAATAAACTCTTGCCATACCTGAAGATGTTCATAAATCTCAGGTTTTAGCAGTTGAATATTAGAATCATTTGTTTCTATAACCTTTGTGATGTCGCAATTGGCATTCTCAATGGGGCTTGGGAATGTATAATTGTTAATATCTCCAAATTCGCGATTGATACCGACAATATAGATTCTTTTACGATGCTGTGGAATATTGAATTGATGAGGAGATAGTATCTCTGATTTAACATCATACCCTAATTCGGATAGCTTGGACTTAATCGTGTTCCATGTGTTCCCATCATCATGTCCTCTTAAATTGGCAACATTCTCGAGAAGAAGATACTTAGGTTTATGGTATTCTAAAATGTCACAAATGTTATAAAACAAATTACCCCTTCCAATATCCTTAAAGCCTTCACGTTTTCCTGCTTGGCTGAAAGGTTGACAAGGAAAGCCAGCACACAAAATATCATGAGTGGGTATTGAACTTGGCTCTATCTGGGTGATATCTCCTTGTATTTCGGACTCGGGAAAATTTCTTTTATAGAGCAGTTGAAGATCTGGTTTAATTTCGGAAGCAAAAACACATTTACAGCCAAGTTGCTTAAGGGCATAGTGAAATCCACCAAGTCCAGCAAAAAGGTCTATAAATTTTAATGGTTCCGATAGCATATCTGTACCTAATAGATTTATAATCACTTAAAAACAAACTCCAACGCAGTCCCTGCAGGCCGACCAAAGCCTATATAACCGCAAAGGAGTTTGCTATATCGTTCATGTTATTGGTCGCTTCCAGGTGATAAGAAGATTATATCTTCTTATTCGTGACTGCAAATATACTAAAAATATCAATAATTCCAGCCAAAATCAATATAAATCATATCCAAACGGCCCTGAAACGAGAAAAACGCGGATAATGGCGGGGTATAGCCTTATGTAATGATGAAAAAGGAGATTCAAATGGTATTGTCTCCTTATTATTGGAATTGATATATATAATTTATTCAAATTCAATTATATTTATGGAAGAAGAAAGAAAAAAACTTAGAGTTATTCATGTGTTTGACAATGTTGAAGATGCTGCTAATGAGATGTTCAGAAATATAGACGGGACCACAAAGAAGTCTAGCGTACATTGTATGGTTGGTGAAGAACAATTTTTGATAAATGTCGCTTATACTGTGTATCTTTATCTGCTACATTATGAAGCTGGCCTAATATCAAAAGCTGAATTGGATTTATTTTTGAGAACGAAACCTCTTCCAGCTAAAACCCTTGTTAATGTCAGTCCTGTGGAGTTCAACTTTGTATTTAGATCGAGCATTAATAAGCGCTTTTACACCAATAGGGAATATTATCTTGAAGATTTAGATCTAGAAGATGCTTATTCTGTCATTATGGAATCCTATGATGAATTGTCAAACATGTATTCATTCGACATCATAATTGAACAGATGCAAAAAATGGTTACGGAGTTTAAGGCGGCTCATCGTGATTTTGATAAAATGACAATGGATGAAAGAATTACAAAGTTTCGGTCATGGAATGGAAATGAGGATTATATAAATAATAACTTTTTAGTCAGCTTACTAGATAAATGTAGGAAAGATACACGTGAGTAGATTATGAATATCGACGTAAAAAAGGAGGACATTAAGAAAATCGGAAATACAAAGTACAATGAAGGTGGATTCCTGGCGATAATATGCGACGGGGACACTTGTAACATTGAAGAGATTCTATTGAGATCCATATTGAAGTGCTTCGGCGATGATTACAAGGTCATTAAGACTGAGGACTATATATGGGAAAATGATGAGGGAGAAGTAGTATACGAAATTCTGTATGTCACAAACCTACCGTATGAGATATATGATATGATAAAATGATTCAATTAATGCAAGCGCTGTTCTCTACTATGCCAGAGACAGCGCAACAGCCGATGACCGATTTCCGCAGATCGTGTCTTGAGGCTGAGGAGAAAAATGAGTTAGATGCGGCACCGAGTGATATGGATGACAGGCTGCAACCGGGTGATCCATATGCCGATGAGATCAAGAGACTGGAGACTGAATACGGGCCTCTCATAGAAGGACATCACCTCACAGTTCAATTACAAGATTTGCTGGCCATAATTCCAAGGGCAAGGAGGCGAATTACTGCCTATAACGGCTTGGTCAAGGAACTGGCCAATAGGGGTGTAACCTTAATCATCAAATCACGAAAAACAAAATGAAGTACAGCCATAGAAATGAACTTGAGGAACGCTATTTCAGCATGGATATTGCAGCCCTCAAACAATATGACAATGGATTCACCACCGCCTATGATGACGGTGGCGATTATGAGCTGACGATAAAGCTGATGGACCTTTTTGTGATATGTCCAAGGAAACGATCAAGAAAGCAGCAATATGGGCGACTTGTTAACTTTCTGGCATCGAAAGGCATCACGTTGAGGATCATCAGCAGAAAACGAGATAAAAACAACTAATAATTAGACAGTTATATGAATATTGAAGTTGAGAAAAATGATATTATGAAGATTGGATATAAAAGAATCAATTTCGCAGGGGTTCTTGGTATCGTTTCCGATAGTGATACCGCAAATGTAGAAGAAATACTTTTGCGTTGTATCTTGAAGTGTTTTGGTGAAACATACATTATCACTAAGGTCGAAGACTGTGTGATGGTAGATGAAGATGACTTATATGATGACATTATGTTCATCACAAACCTGCCGTTTGAGATGTTCGAAAAGGTTGACCGTGATGTTTAGGGTTACGAATATTCTGAATTTTTTATAAAATTATAGTTTCATGTTATCCGATTCAGGGTGCTGTGAAGCACTCTGGATTGTTTTTTTTGCCCCTTCTGCTTCCTGTAATGAAATTTTTAGAAATCAAAACCCCTCAAAATCTTACATGTATATGAAAGACATTATTTGGCTTTCAATAACTGATTTTTTAAATAATAAAAACAATGACAAATTATTTTATTGAAGTACCTAAAGAGTACCAGTATCTGTCGAATTGGACAGATTTTGATAGCATTATGCCGTCGGGACATGTCATCTTGAACAAGTCGATATGCGGTTGCGGCTGTACGGATTACTACCTAACAAACGACCTGCCGGTAATTCTTGTGAGTCCGAGAAAGGCTTTGATCACAAGTAAACTTAAAGGAAGTAGGACTGCAGGCAAACTGTTCTATTTTGACAGGAGCAACGGTGGTGATGCTAGCGACACTATAACCGCCATGGGTGATTACCTGAGCTTTTGTGGAGGGAATCCATTTGGTAGTCAACTGTTAGTGCCCAAAATTATGGTGACTTATGACTCCCTGCATTATGTGGTTGACGCTTTGACGAATTGGAACCTGATGGACAGATTCACGATAGTTGTGGACGAGTTCACTTGCATCTTCACCGATGTCAAGTTCAAGGGATCGGTTGAGGTCAACCTGTTGCACCAATTGGAAACATTGCCCAACAGAACCGTCTATATCAGTGCCACGCCGTTGAAGGATGCGTACCTTAGCGTCCTTGGTCAGTTTCAGAACCTGCCTTATGTGACGCTGCAATGGGACCCGAGCAGGGTTGAGACTGTTAACGTGTATTACTCGAAGATGACAAGCCCTGTTAGCGCAATAGGCCAAATCATCAAGGATTATAGAAGAAGCGGCGTCTTCAAGTCTAAGATCGTCAATGGGCAACGCGTGGACTCGACAGAGGCGGTGTTCTTTCTCAACAGTGTGGAAGACATCGTAAGAATTATCAGGAAGTACACCCTGACACCGGCAGAAACGATGGTTATATGTGCTGATACCGCAAGTAACTGGGCCCGCCTTAAGAGAATTCAATTCTCTATCGGGACTGTACCCAACGAGACGGAATACACGACATTGAACAAGCCGTTCATGTTTGTTACCAAGTGTTCGTTTGAGGGCACCGACTTCTATTCGGACAGTTCAACCTCGTATGTGTTTGCCGACTGTCACTGGGACAATCTCGCTCTCGACATATCCATCGACCTGCCGCAGATAGCGGGACGCTGCAGATCCAAGAACAATCCTTTCAGGAAAGAGATCTTCTACTACTACAAGCACAAGAACAGTGACCTTGAAGGGCAGATGAACTTGAATGAACTGCTTCAGCATTACGCTGACAAACGGGCAGACTCCATTCAGCAGGTATCGGAACTGCAGAACGTGACCCATAAAGGCCACAAGGACCGCATCCTGCAGGCTCAGGAGAAGAACCATTACACCATAGATTACGTGGATGCCGTAGATAATCC
>ONKU01000014.1 GCA_900318535.1 uncultured Prevotellaceae bacterium
TGGGGTCCACTTCCGTAACCGTGGATCGTTGTACAAATTCTTGCATTTGGCAATCTTTTTTTGCCTCTCGAATCTGTCAACTTTTTCTAGTTCAAGTCACACACTATGATCTGATTTTTGAGCGGTAAACGGGACTCGAACCCGCGGCCCTCAGCTTGGGAAGCTGATGCTCTACCAACTGAGCTACTACCGCAATATTCAGCCGTTTGATGGGCTGTTATCTTCTTACGAGTTGGTCTGGTTGATGACTTCGGTGACACTGTCGCCGTCGGTCGTCTCATAATAGCGGACGGTCAAAGTGTCATTGATGGACCAGGAGTCACGATGGTCACCCTCAAGATCAGGATAAGAGAATTCAAAGGTATCTTCACCGATCTTGAGATAAACACTGTTCATAGCGCCATCAACTGCCACACCTGTAACTTCCTGTATCTCAAGCTGCTCGATGGAATCAGTCTTCTCTTCGGGTTGTACGTCTTGCTTCACCTCACCGGTGCAAGACATCATCGAGATGGCGGCAAGCACGCCAAACGCTATCAATAATTTCTTCATCGTAATACTGAGTTAGGGTTTGTTTTACTGCTACAAAGATAGCGCTTTTTTAATTACGAACACACATCATGTGCTTTTTTTCATTTTCAGGACCAGCCACTCAGACTAGAACTTATAGCTGTCGGTGTCGAGGTTATCCATTTCCTCAAAATCGGAAATCTCATCCTCGTCATATTCCTCGTCGCCATAGAACTCGCTCCTGTCAATGGCGTCGATATTGCTGGCATCAGGAATCTTGGGAATGGTGATGAACTCGGTGATGTCCACATTCTCGGCAGGCGGGTTGCCCACTTTGCGCTCACACAAGGGGTCATGCAGTGCCTTGCCAGGAACCACTTCTTTAAGTTTGACTTTAAAGAAGCGCTCAGTCATGTAGTCGAACACGAACTTCATGCGCTGTCCTTCATCCTCAAGCAGTTCGTCAAGCTGTGTGTCGTCCATGATCCAGATGTCCTGGTCGCTGTCACTGCCCATGTCCATGCAAGTGACCTCTTTCTCCTTATTCCACTCGTCATCGCAGATGTAGAAGGAGTCCATCTGTTCCTTTCCGTATCCTGCAGAATCAAGGATGATATTGCGCAACTGCATGAACGTTGCAGTTGAGTCGATGGCAATCTGAAGCTTGAAGTTATCGGCTTCGTCCGATACTATGACAAATCTGTAAATCATATCAGTATTATTCTCGGTTTGATGTTGCGAAATTACTAATACATTTTTATCAGACAAGTGTTTTTACAGTTTTTTTTTGAGAATCCACTGAAAAAACGGATATACCTGCATAATAAAACACGGAACCATGCCAGGGTTGACATGGTTCCACATTATATTATATAGTTCCTCGCTTAGGGTACAAGACCATAGCTGCGGAATACCTTCTGGATCTTCTCCAACGCAATGGCCACCTGCTCGTGGGTATGGGTAGCCATGAGGCTGAAGCGGATGAGTGTGTCGTTGGGAGCCACAGCTGGCGAAACGACCGGATTAACAAAGATACCCTCATTCAACAGATCACGAGTGATGGCAAACGTCTTGTTGTTGTCACGGATGAACAGGGGAATGATGGGAGTTTCGGTGTGGCCGATCTCACAACCCATATCACGGAATCCCTGCAGTGCCTCATGGGTGATTTTCCACAAGTGCTCCTGACGCTCGGGCTCAGCGATAAGGATATCAATGGCCTTCATTGCAGCAGCCGTCGATGCAGGAGTGATGCTGGCAGTGAAGATGTAACTGCGTGAATGGTGACGCAGGTAGTTGGTGATCGTCTTGCTGGTAGCGATGAAACCGCCCAACGATGCAATCGACTTGGAGAAGGTGCCCATGATGAGGTCCACCTCGTCGCGCAGGCCAAAGTGATCGCACACGCCGCGACCGCCCTCACCGAAGACGCCGATGCCATGAGCCTCGTCAACCATGATGTTGGCATTGTACTTGTGGGCCAGATCCACGATGTCGGGGAGCTTGCACACGTCGCCCTCCATCGAGAAGACACCGTCGGTGACGATAAGCTTGACGCGGTCAGGCTCGCACTTCTTGAGCTGCGCTTCAAGCGAGGCCATATCGTTGTGCTTGTACTTCAAGGAGTTGGAGAACGAGAGACGACGTCCCTCGATGATCGAGGCATGGTCCTGCTCATCCCACAGGATGTAGTCATCCCTGCCGGTAAGGGTGGAAATGACGCCTAGATTAACACCGAAACCGGTACTGTAAATCATCGCATCCTCCTTGCCCTCATACTCGGCAAGCTTGCGCTCAAGCTGCTTGTGCAGGTCGAGAGTACCGTTAAGGAAAGGCGAACCGGCACATCCGGTGCCGTATTTCTCGGTGGCCTCGATTGCGGCTTGCTTGATGCGCTCATCGTTTACCAGGCCTGAGTAGCAGTTGGAGCCGAACATGAGCACCTTCTTGCCATTCATGATGACCTCGGTGTCCTGTTCGCTGGAGATAGCTCGGAAATAAGGATAGATGCCGGCAGCTTTGGCTTTCTGCGGCTCATCATATCGAGCTAACTTATTCTCTAATAAGTTCATAAACAAATGTTTAATTTCTTGATTTGCCGCCATTGAATGATTCAACAGACGACCTCACATTATAATTGGCTGCAAATATATAAAAATAATCTTTAACGAAATGTTAAAAAGATGGCAAAAAGTGACAAAAAAGCTATAAGAAAGACATGTAACCCGCTATTCCGCATAGCATAATGCCCTGTTAATAATTTTTAAAACGACTATATCTTAAAACATCAACAGGACAGATGCTGACAACGGTCAGTTACGGTCAATGTCGTCCATATCTATCTCGGCATTATGCATGAGATCATAATCCGAGAATTCCACGCCGTCGAATTCGCCATCCTCAAACATCATGTAGTCCTGTCGCAGGCATCCCGTCAACATCATTGAGAAGACAGTTGCCAGGACAAGCACCGCAAAATATCTATAATACCGTTTCATATATACACTGAATCTCAATATTCAAGCGCAAATATAACAAAAAATTGAATGTCAAGTGCATGATTCCAGTTTTTTTCAGTAATTTAGCGCATTAAAATCATAAACTATCACTACAGCAATGGATTTATTTGAGCAGCGAATCAAGGAATTGCGGGAAATCATCAACACCCACAACCGCAATTACTATGTGCTGAACGCACCAACGATAAGCGATCAGGAATTTGACGCGCTCCTGCGGGAATTGCAGGACCTGGAACGCGACTATCCCCAGTATAGCGACCCGCTCTCCCCTACCCAACGCGTGGGCAGCGACATCACCAAGGGCTTTGTACAAGTGCGCCACGAGCGTCCCATGATGTCCTTGTCCAACAGTTACAGCATCGAGGAAGTGCAGGACTTCCTGCGCCGCGCCCAGGACGGCCTGGGTGGTGAGGCCAGCGAGATTGTGGGCGAGATGAAGTATGACGGCACATCCATCTCGGTGACCTACGAGCACGGTCGCCTTGTTAGGGCCGTGACCCGTGGCGACGGTGTCCAGGGTGATGACGTGACAGCCAATGTCATCACCATCAAATCGGTACCCTTAGAGATCACAGGGGTTGACAATCTGCCGGATAAATTCGAGGTGCGTGGCGAGATCGTGCTACCCTGGAAGAGCTTTGAAAAACTCAACCAGGAGCGCCAATTCAACGAGGAGCCATTGTTCGCCAACCCGCGCAATGCTGCTGCAGGCACACTGAAGCTCCAGAACAGCGCCGAGGTGGCCCGCCGCGGCTTGGATGCCGTGTTCTACTTCCTGCTGGGTGACAATCTGCCGTTTTCGACTCACTACGAGAGCATTATGGCACTCCAGCAATGGGGATTCAAGACCGGAGTGATGACCATCCTGCCAAGCATCGATGCGGTGAGAGACTTCATCAGCCACTGGGATGTGGAGCGCAAGCAACTGCCCATTGCCACCGATGGCCTTGTGTTTAAAATCAATTCCCTGCGCCAGCAGCTGAACCTGGGTGCCACCGCCAAGTCTCCGCGATGGGCCATCGCCTATAAATTCGCTCCGGAACGCGAATGCACCAAACTGCAGTTCGTTTCCTTTGAGGTGGGACGCACGGGAGTCATCACGCCCGTAGCCAACCTTGATCCCGTGCTGCTGAGCGGCACGATCGTCAAGCGGGCATCGCTGCACAATGCCGACATTATCGCCCAACTGGACATCCATGAGGGAGATATGCTCTATGTGGAAAAAGGCGGTGAAATCATCCCAAAAATCGTGGGCGTTGACGAGAAGCGCCGCCAACCAGGCAGCAACCCCATCACGTTTGTCACCCACTGCCCGTCGTGCGGCACCGCATTGCAGCGTGTCGAGGGCGAAGCGGCATGGGTGTGCCCCAACAAGTGGGGATGCGGGCCGCAGATCTGTGGCCGCATTGAACACTTCGTGGGACGACATGCAATGGACATCGACGGCATCGGCGAGGAGGTAGCCGTCCTGCTCAACAAAAGCGGACTCGTGAACGATATCGCAGACCTTTATGACCTCACCCAGGAAAAGCTGGTCGCTCTCGACCGTTTCCAGGAACGCAGTGCCCAACGCATCTTGCGCGGCATCGAGGCCAGCAAGTCGGTACCGTTTGCCCGCGTCATCTTCGCCTTGTCTATCCCGTTTGTCGGCGAGACGACAGGCAAGGTGCTGGCACGCCACACGCGCGATATCGACACGCTGATGGGCATGCCTGCCGAAGAGCTGGCCGCCATCCCCGAAATCGGTCCCAAAATCGCCCAGTCAATCGTCGACTTCTTTGCCGAGGAACGCAACCGCACGATTGTCGAGCGCCTGCGTGCAGCGGGACTGCAGATGGCGCTCACCGAGGACGAGACAGCCGGACTGACCGACAAGCTGTCAGGCAAGAAAATCGTCATCAGCGGTGTGTTCGCCAAGCATTCACGAGAGGACTACAAGGCCATGATTGAGCAGAACGGCGGCAAGAACGTGAGCAGTATTTCGAGTGCCACCAGTTTCATCCTTGCCGGCGAAAACATGGGACCCGCTAAACTTGAAAAGGCACGCAAACTGGGCATTGACATCATCAATGAGGACCAGTTCCTGGAGATGATCCAATAATCGAACGATGATGAAGAGACTGTTAACCGCTTTGATGATAATGACTTACTGCCTGATGATTCAAGGTCAAGAGGTTGAAGGCTTTGTGACAGGACTGCTGGAACAATACCCCAAGGCCCGGTTGCTGGACATCTACAAGTCTTGTTTCCAAGACTATATGGGTGCTGAGCACCTCGTGGGCGACACGGCAAGCGCCCGAGCCTATCTGGAGCAGGAACTGGCCGAAACCCGCGACAAGGAACTGATGCCATGGTACTATGAGCCATGCGGCATCAACGGGCAGCATGTGAGAGTGAGCATGAAGGCCGTTCATGACGGAATCCTCTCGGCTGACGAGCTGCTGCAAGCATTCGTGAACAGCGCTAATGCTGAAAGGCCCACTGTTGAGCAATGGACCGGAATATGGCATGCGATGGCCAAAATAATTGACCAAATGGGACTCAATCTGCCCTATTACGAGCAGGACCGTCAATTCATTGAGCAAGTGCTTGCTCAAGGCAGATATGCCATCAGTCACTCGCCCGACTACCGCGAGGCCTATACACCCCATTACCGCATCGTCTCCAGGGAAATCTTTGAGCGGGAAATCAAGCCCCTGCTCCCCTAGCCCTGTCGTTATTGACTGATAAACAGATCGCGCCCCGCTGAGTCGCCGGTTGGACTCGCGGGGCGCACGGCTTGTGTTGCTCATCATGAGCTATCATCTATTACCGGCTTTCCAAACAAATGATGCAATTAACTATCAGCGGTGCTTCTTGTCTCGGTAAGGCAGAATCTCGCCATAGATGGTAATAGTGGGTCCACCCGTGATCGTGGCCACGGCACGCTTGCTGTTGTTGAACAGGGTGATGAACACATCGGCATTGACAGTGCCGCTGACGATTGAGAACTGGTAATGTACATCACCATTGTCGTCATAGGTCATGCGCTGCTTGCGCACTTCGCCTTTGCCAGTCCATCCACCCAGTCCATTAGAACCTGAATAACCCGTATTCAGGGCAAACTGGATGATGCCATCGGTGCCCTGGACCAAGACAAAATTGGAGTTCCTGTTGATGTCATAGTGACGATATCCCATGTTACCGATCTGGATGTTGTCGGCGACAAGGACAAAGTATCCGCGACGCAGGGAGTTGGAGGCCTTGGCATAAGCCACTTCGTCGTTCATTTCCCTGAGCTTTTTCTCACGCTCCTTGATTTCTTGCTCGGTTTCCTGGACGGGTTGTGCGGGTGTAATCATTTCGAGTTGCACATCACTGGTCTCGATGTCCACCTCATTGGCATCCTGTGCCGATGCACAGAATCCCATGGCAACGGTTGCGCTTAGCGCTAATAGTAATCTTTTCATTGTAGGGTTTTATTTATTCTTATCTGTTCTTTAGACACATTTCGGGCATTTTTGTTTAATTTTGCATGTCAAAAAAAAATCGAAACAATGGAAAGAAGACTCAACATAAGACTGAGCAGACGTCTATTGCTGCTGTTGTGCCTGATGCTTTTGGGAGTTATCGCCACATCCATACTATTATTATTTGTGCCCGACGGCAATTTGTTCGCGATGCTGACGATGCAGGATATCCTTGCCTTTATCCTGCCCGCCGTTGTGGCAATGGCGATAATCTACCGCCGTCCCCTCCACGTCATGGGGCTTGACCGGGCGCCATCGTGGCTTGCAATCGCCATTGTCATCGTGTTTTATATCATCTCGCTACCTGCCATGAACTGGCTGGTGGAGATGAACAAAGCCATGTCACTTCCCTCGTGGATGGCAGGCATCGAGCAGGCCATGCGGACTGCTGAGGACAGTGCGGCCGAAGTCACCCGTCAGATGCTCAACATCAACAGCGTGGGGCAACTCATCCTGTGCGTGCTCGTCGTTGGCGTGATGGCCGGATTGAGCGAGGAGATGCTATTTCGCGGCGCCATGTTGCGCACGATGCAGGACAGCCGGTTGGGCAATCATGCCGTGGTATGGATCACAGCTATCCTGTTCAGTGCCTTCCACATGCAGTTCTACGGTTTCGTCCCCCGCATGCTGTTAGGTGTGTGGCTGGGCTACCTGTTTGTGTGGACGGGAAGCCTGTGGGTTCCCATCATCGCCCATACCCTTAACAACAGCACCGTGGTGCTGATGAGCTACCTTTCCAACAAGGGTGTCATCCCCGAAGGCTTTGGCGACAACCTGGGCCTTCCTGCCGCCGGTTCATTTCCCTGGCTAGCCACATGCAGCCTCATCGCCAGCCTCGCTTTGGCCATTAGCGTCCATGCCTTTTACACCTCACGTCGCAAAGCCTAACACCTAAGAGGTGCTTGCCTCGCCTTTTTTTCGCCTAAATTACTTTGTACAATTTCTATTATTTCTGGTAAATCGCTAATTTTGCAGGCGAAAAACCAGATAAACCAACTAAATCGAAAAATCGAAAACACAATGAAAAAAAATCTTGTTTCGCTCGTTCTGTTGCTGGGAGCACTGATGCTACCTGCCGCAGTACATGCTCAAAACATCTACGGTGACGTGAACGGTGACCTAGAGGTCAATATCGCTGATGTTAACGCCGTCATCGACATCATCTTGACCGATAGTGGTAATCTCACGGCTGGCGAAGTAAACGGTGACCATGAAGTAAACATTGCAGACGTGAACACGATCATCAGTATCATCCTTAGTGGCCCTGCTCCCGATCTTGAACACGACTATGTTGACTTGGGCCTGCCCAGCGGCACGTTGTGGGCCACGCGCAACGTGGGAGCCAGTGCCCCCGAGGAATACGGCGACTACTTTGCATGGGGAGAGACGGAACCCAAGAATTGCTACGACTGGTCCACCTACAAGTGGTGCAACGGCTCTATGACTAAACTGACGAAATACTGCTTGTACAGTTACTATGGCTACAATGACTTTGTGGACGACAAGACCGAGCTGGATCCGGCCGACGATGCCGCATGCGCTCATTATCCGGGTGGCCGCATGCCGTCGTTGGAGCAGATAAAGGAGTTGATCGACAGTTGCACTTGGACATGGAGTCAACGCAATGGCGTGCGTGGTGCGTTGGCGACTGGTCCCAATGGTAACACCATGTTCTTGCCCTTAGCGGGCTATCGCAGTGACATTGCGCTCGTCTCCACGGGCGGGCTAGGCTTTTATTGGTCGCGCACGCTCAACTTAATCGGCGGCTCGCAGCTCGCCAACCACATGACCATTACCGACTGGCACACTTTTGAGGTATGGGCCTACTGGGACAAAATAGACCGCGCATGTGGCCTCACCGTACGTGCTGTGCTCTTCTCACAGAATTAGCACCCTTTTCTGTCTTGATACGCAAGAACTCTCTACCGCCAACTGTCGGTAACAGGTAAGATACTAAATGACGGCATCACGATGCCGTCATTTGTTTTAAGCTACACATTTTGCCGCATTGACGGTTTCAAAGTAGAGTGGTTCGTCGAAGTTGTCGAGTGGGCATCGCCCGGGAAAGTGCTCGAAGTTGTTGGCCACGAATAATCAACAGCCAGGTGCCTCCTTCTAAATCACAAAGTTCCTCTTCGAGGCACTTGCTATGTTCTACTCATGGACCAAGCAGCGAACCTCTCCGAGGTTCTTGCATGGTCTTTCTCATTGAAATCGGTTCTTCGAACCGCTAACATCTTCGATGTTTTCCCCGGACACCCTAATGATTCTAAACCATGTCTTAAAAATACCTCCCGCAAGTGAACACAGTTGCCATGCGCAACTGTTATTTAATAAATAATTTGTGGGGGAAATGTTGGTTTGTTGAGGAAAAAGGATTACTTTTGTAGGTTAGAGTAATGCGGACTGGCGACTTGTAGCCGTCGGGATGTCAGCAATGGTTTGACGCATAGACATTTAGAAACAACAAAACATTAAAATACTATACTGTTATGATGAAGAAATTTATCCTTATCGTTTGCGGCTCGTTTGTTGGCGCATTCTTGGCTTTCCTGTTCTTTATGTTTGCCGCCATGATGATGAGTATCGGCATCATGGGGGCTATGGGTTCAATGGGCAGCAAGAAGAGCGTGAATGTTTCCAAGCACTCTATCCTCAAACTTGATTTGGGCACCAGCATCGAAGAGCGAGGCGGTGATGAACCCATTGACATGATGTCACTGATGCAGGGTCAAGGCTTGCCTTCATCCTTGGGATTGAACACCGTGGTGTCGGCCATCGAAAAGGCCGCTAAAGACGACAAGGTGGATGGTATTTATATCGAGTGTAACGGTGTGAGTGCAGCTCCTGCCACCCTCGAGAAGGTACGCAGGGCTCTCAAGCAGTTCAAGAAGAGCGGCAAGTGGATTGCCGCCTACGGTCACGAAGGCATCAACCAGGCCGACTATTATCTGGCCAGTGTTGCCGACAGCATCTACCTGAACCCTGTAGGGGCTGTTGACCTGCATGGCTTGGGTGGCATGACGCCATATATGAAAAAGCTGTTTGACAAGGTGGGCATCGAGATGCAGATTGTGCGCGTGGGCACGTTCAAGAGTGCCGTTGAGCCCTACATGCTCGACGACATGAGCGATGCCAACCGCTTGCAGACGGAGCACTACCTGGGCATCATTTGGAACGAGATGCGCGACAGCATCGCTGCAGACCGCAAACTGCAATCGGCCGCGCTGAACACATTATGTGACAGCGTTGTGGTCACCTTCAAGGCTGACCGTTTGCTGAAAGAAAAGCTGGTGGATAAGCTGGTTTACCGCAACCAGATGGAAGATATCCTGCGTGCCCGCACCAAGGTGGATAAAAAAGACGACCTGAACTACGTGAGTCCTGATGACCTGGCCGACGACCTTGAGGCCAGCGCCAGCGGTGACCACATCGCCGTGGTCTATGCCGTGGGTGAGATTGACGGCAGCCCAAGCATGGGCTCGACCGAAGAGGGCATCAACAGTGACAAGCTGTGCGAGACCATTCTCAAACTCAAGGACGACGACAATGTCAAGGGCATGGTCTTCAGGGTGAACTCGCCGGGCGGCAGCGCCTTTGGCAGCGAGCAGATCTGGAAGGCCGTCATTGACTTCAAGGCTGCCGGCAAACCTGTAGCCGTGTCGATGGGTGATTATGCCGCATCGGGTGGTTACTACATCTCATGCTGTGCTGACCGCATCTTTGCCGAGCGCACCACTATCACGGGCTCCATCGGTATCTTTGGCATGATACCTTGTGCCAGCGAATTGATTGAGAACAAGTTGGGTGTCCACATGGCATCGGTCAAGACCAACGAGAATGCTGACATGACCGGTGTATACAAGAAACTCACCCCAGCCCAAACAGCCGCTTTACAGAACATGATCAACGAAGGCTACGAGCTGTTCACCAAGCGCTGCGCCGACGGCCGCCACGTGACGCAAGACTCCATCAAGCAGATTGCCGAGGGTCGCGTGTGGGACGGCATTACAGCCAAGCAGATTGGCCTGGTAGATGAGTTTGGCGGCATCGCCGAGGCCGTGGCATGGGTAGCTAACAAGGCTAAGCTGGGCAAAGAGCCCAAGACCCAGAACTACCCCGCCCTCGAGGATCCCTTCATGTCGCTGCTCGACAAGTATATGGTTGCTCGTTACGAGTCCCGCCTGCAAGGCGAGATGGGCCTGCTGTATGACTGGCACAAGCAACTGCAGCGCATTCTGGGCCGCGATCGGGTACTGTGCCTGATGCCTGAGGAGAAAATTTATTTCTAACATTTAGTAGTTATCCGCACTAATCGTCTATTTTTCAAGGTCTGTAATCTCAATGAGCATCGACCTGTCAAAGATACTGAACAAAGAACAACGCAAGTCCATCATGGACGCACTGCTGACGCCATTCTCATGGGGATACGGCGCTGGCGTGTGGCTGCGCAATGCCGCATTTGATGTGGGCTTACTGCCGCAGGAGGAGTTTGACGTGCCAGTCGTGTCGGTGGGCAATATCACCGTGGGCGGCACCGGCAAGACTCCCCATGTGGAGTACATTATCGAGGCCTTGTACCGCCGCTACCACATTGCTGTACTAAGCCGTGGCTACAAGCGCAAAACCAAGGGATTTATCCTGGCGAGCAACAACATGACGCCCCGCGACATCGGCGACGAGCCGTACCAGATTTTCAGCAAGTTCAGCGGGTTGATCACACTTGCCGTGTGTGAGAGCCGCCGCAAGGGCATCCGTGAACTGCTGCGCATCGACCCCGACATCAATCTGATACTGCTTGACGACGGATTCCAGCACCGATATGTGAAGCCCAAGGTGAACATCGTGCTGGTGGACTATAACCACCCGCCCTATGAGGACAAACTCATGCCGCTGGGCACGCTGCGCGAGCCTGCCCGCAATGTGCTGCGTGGAGACATCGTGGTGGTGACCAAATGCCCCAGCGACATCACGGCCATGGATATCAGAATGGTGAAGAAGAACCTGGCGCTGTTCCCCTATCAGGGCCTGTTCTTCAGCAACATCCGTTATGCTGACCCGATTCCTGTATTTCCCGTCCAGTCGCCGCAAATCACGTCTCTGCAATGGCTGCGCGAGGATGATGCCGTGCTGTGTCTCACAGGCATTGCAACGCCCAAGCCGCTGGTGCGCTATTTGCGCCAGTTTGCTGCCCGTGTCAAGGTGATGCACTTCGACGACCACCATTTCTTCACCCGCCGGGATTTCAGTGACATCTTTAAGGTATATAATCAACTCGAGGGCAAGCGCAAATTCATCATCACCACCGAGAAAGACGCGGTGCGCATCATGAATAACCCCTACTTCCCTCCCACCCGTCGTCATTGCATTTTCTACATTCCCATGAGGGTAGGATTCCTGGAGATGGAAGGCGCAAACTTCATCGAAGGACTGGTCAAGAAAATCGACGATCAGGGTTCCACTTCGTAAAAATCTAATTCTCAGTTACAAAAAGTCAATATCCAACAATTAAAGAAAGGATTGTTATTATGGCACAAGACATCAACTTGCTGGATCAGATTCAGGAAACCAGCGAATTCATCAAGAAACGCGTGAACAACAAGTTGCCCAAGACCGCCATCATTCTGGGCACCGGCCTAGGAGCCGTTGTGGATCACATCAATATCGAAATAGAGATTCCTTATGGCGAAGTCCCCAACTTCCCCGTCTCGACGGTTCAGGGTCATAAAGGCCGCTTGATCTTTGGCACCCTGGGCAATAAGTATATCATGGCCATGCAGGGCCGTTTCCACTACTACGAGGGCTACTCGATGCAACAGGTAACCTTCCCCATCCGCGTGATGAAGGCCCTGGGCATCAAGACACTGTTTGTGTCCAACGCATCAGGCGGCATGAACCCGGACTTCAAGGTGGGCGACCTGATGGTCATCACCGACCACATCAACGTGTTCCCCGAACACCCGCTGCACGGCAAGAACATCGACGAACTGGGTCCGCGTTTCCCGGCCATGGTTGATGCCTACAGCCCCCGCCTGATCCAGATGGCCCGTGACATCGCCAAGGAGAAAGGCATCCGCCTGATGGAAGGCGTGTATGTGGGTACACAGGGTCCGACGTTCGAGACACCTGCCGAGTACCGCTACTTCTGGCGCATTGGCGGTGATGCAGTGGGCATGAGCACCGTTCCCGAGGTGATTGTGGCCCGCCATGGCGACATTGAGGTGTTCGGCATCTCAATCATCACCGACCTGGGCGTAGAAGGCGCTGTCGAGAAGGCCTCGCATGAAGAGGTGCAGAAAGCTGCCGCCGCAGCCCAGCCCATCATGGCGATGCTTGTTCAGGAGATGATTAACCGCTTCGACGAACTTTAGACTTTAGGATTACTGCTGACAGACTGATGAAAGAAACCGAGATTTCCACATTAGGCGAGTTCGGGCTCATAGAGCACCTGACGCGCTCTTTTCCCGTGCGCAATGCCTCCACCCTTCGTGGTGTGGGCGATGACTGTGCCGTCATCAACTATGGCAAGGACCGCGAGACGCTGGTCACGACTGACCTGTTGCTTGAGGGCATTCATTTCGACCTGACCTATGTGCCCCTGATGCATCTGGGCTATAAAGCCATCGTAGTGAACCTGAGCGACGTGTATGCCATGAACGGCACGCCGCGCCAAGTGACCGTGTCGCTGGGTATCAGCAAACGGTTCACGCTGGAGCACATCGAGCAGTTGTATGAGGGTATGCGCATCGCCTGTGAGCGTTACGGCGTTGACCTCGTCGGCGGCGATACCAGCGCCTCGGTAACGGGACTCATCATCAGCGTGACCTGCCTGGGCGAGGCGGCCCATGACGACATCGTTTACCGCACAGGTGCCAAGGACACCGACCTGATCTGCGTGAGCGGCAACCTAGGTGCGGCCTATATGGGACTGCAACTGCTGGAACGTGAGCGCCGTGTGAGCGCCGGCATGAAAGACGATGATTTTGAACCCGATTTTGCGGGCAAGGAATACATCATC
Organism: uncultured Prevotellaceae bacterium; assembly: GCA_900318535.1. GTDB lineage: Bacteria > Bacteroidota > Bacteroidia > Bacteroidales > Muribaculaceae > Sodaliphilus. The sequence continues at coordinate 13,557 of ONKU01000014.1, forward strand.
GAGCGCCAACTCAAACCGGAAGCCCGCCGTGACGTCATCGAGGAACTGCGCGAACTGGGCATCCGCCCCACCGCCATGATGGACGTGAGCGACGGCCTGTCGAGCGAACTGCTGCACATCTGCAAGGATTCGGGCATTGGCTGCCGCGTGTATGAGGAGCGCATCCCCATCGACTACCAGACGGCCCTCATGGCCGAGGAGCTGAACATGAACCTCGTGACCGCTGCCATGAACGGCGGCGAGGACTACGAATTGCTGTTCACCGTTCCCCTGGCCGACCATGACAAGGTAGCACGCATGAAGACCGCACGCCTCATCGGCCACATCACCAAACCCGACCTGGGCGCCTACATGGTCACCCGCGACAACCAAGAACTGGAAATCCGCGCCCAAGGCTGGAACGCCTTCACTCAGGAGCCATCCAACGAGGACAAAGACGACAAATAACCGACTCGGCATAACATCGTAAGCCACCTGCGCCACAACGGTTCGGGTGGCTTTTTCATCGTTGTCAAACCCCTATAAAATCGCCTTGTAGAAAGTAAAATCCGGATTTAATAATAATTTAGACGGAATATTTTTTAATGTGGGGATTTTGGCTTACTTTTGCAGTCAAGATGAAATATCTGAGTCTGCCTGACAACAAGACGCGCATCCTCCCTTTCTATCTAGCAATGGAGGAGTATGCGGCGCGTATCATTGGAGAGGATGACATCTTCTTCATGTGGCAGGTGGAGCCCACGGTCATATTCGGCCGCAATCAGCTGATTGACAGCGAGGTGAATGTGGATTATTGCCGTGAGCACGGCATCGCCTTCTATCGCCGCCGCAGCGGTGGCGGTTGCGTGTATGCCGACAGGGACAACATCATGTTCAGCTACATCACCCGCAGCGACGAGGTACAGACCACTTTCAGCGCCTATACCACTGCTGTGGCCGTGATGTTGCGCGGACTTGGGCTCAACGCCACAGCCAGCGACCGCAACGATGTGCTCATCGACGGCCGCAAGGTGAGCGGTAATGCGTTTTACCACATCCCTGGGCGCAGTATCGTTCACGGCACGATGCTCTTTGACACCGACATGGAACACATGCTTCATGCCATCACGCCGTCTCGAGACAAGTTGTACAGCAAGGGCGTGCAGTCAGTGCGCAGCCGCATCACCACGCTGAGCGAGCATCTGTCGATGGATATCGAGGCTTTTAAGCGCCATGTGCGTGAAACGCTGTGTGACGGTGAGATTAGCCTCACTGCAGATGATGTGGCCGAAATCGAGCAGCTTACCCTGCCCTATCTGGAACCATCGTTCCTGTGGGGCAACAACCCTCGCTGTGAGGTGGAGCGTGGCGGGCGCATCGATGGCGTAGGCAGCATCCATGTGAACCTGGAGCTCAAGCACGATGTCATCGACGACCTACACCTGACAGGAGATTTCCTGCCGCTGTGCGATGCCCGTGAAGCGTTGCTTGACCATCTGCGCGGCGTCTCGTTGACGGCACCGGCCCTGCAAGAGGCCCTTGACGGCCACGATGCCGGCAAGTGGATAATGAACATAACTAACGAACAATTAATATCACTTTTAACCAATTAAAACCATTAAAACCGTGACTGAAGAAATCAAAGTTACCTGTCTGCATGACAGGCACGTGGCGCAAGGCGCTCTCATGTCCCCCTTTGCTGGTTACGACATGCCCATCCAGTATGTAGATATCACCACCGAGCACAACGCTGTTCGCAACAAGGTGGGTGTTTTTGACGTTTCGCACATGGGCGAGGTGGAAATCACCGGTCCCGATGCCGCCAAGTTCACCAACTACATCTTCACCAATGACATCAACGCCATCAAGGCCGGTCAAATCCTGTACGGCATGATGCTGTACCCCGACGGCGGCACCGTTGACGACCTGCTGGTTTACCGTGTTGACGATAACGACTATTTCCTCGTGATCAACGCAGCCAACATCGACAAGGACGTGGCTTGGATCATGGAGCAGGCCAAGAACTTCGACGTGAAGGTTGACCACCAGAGCGAGCTCTACGGCCAGATTGCCGTTCAGGGTCCCGAGGCCGAGAAGACCATGGGTACCGTGCTGGGCATCGACACCACCGACCTGACGTTCTACACTTTCAAGAAGATGGAATATGATGGCAAGACCATCATCGTGAGCCGCACCGGTTACACCGGCGAGGACGGCTTTGAGGTATATGCCGACCCCGCTATCATCTGCAAGATGTGGGACATGCTCATGGAAGCCGGTGTACAGGCCTGCGGTCTGGGTTGCCGCGACACCCTGCGCTTTGAGGCCGGTCTGCCCCTGTACGGCGACGAGCTGACCGCCGAGATTTCGCCCATTGCCGCTACCTTCGGCATGTTTGTGAAACTCGACAAGGAGGGCGGCTTCATCGGACGTGACGCCTGCGCACAGCAGAAGGCTGAAGGCACTCCCAAGAAACTGGTGGGTCTGGAACTTGAAGGCAAGGCTATCCCCCGCCACGGCTATGACGTGCTCGACGGCGATAAAGTCGTGGGCTACATCACCACCGGCTACCACAGCATCACGCTGGACAAGAGCGTGGCCTTCGCACTGGTTGACCGCGCTGTTGGCGCCCTGGGCAACACGCTGAATGTGCAGATCCGCAAGAAAGTGTTCCCCGCCACCGTGGTGAAGAAACGTTTCTATACGCCGAATTATAAAAAATAGGCCCTAGGCTTTTTAAAGACGAGAGATTTATCAACAAACAACAATATTAACTAATTTAATTCTTAAAAACACAATGAGTAAGATTATCGACGGACTCTACTACATGGAGTCACATGAGTATGTAAGGGTAGAAGGCGACTTCGGTTTCATCGGCATCACCGACTATGCACAGCACGAGCTGGGCAACGTGGTTTACGTGGACATGCCCGAGGTTGACGACGAGGTAACCGCAGGTGAGGAGTTTGGTGCTGTTGAGAGCGTGAAAGCTGCCAGCGACCTGATGTCGCCCGTGAGCGGCACCGTTGTCGAGGTGAACGAAGCCCTCGAGGACGAGCCCGGCCTGATCAACAAGGACCCGTTTGAGAACTGGATCATCAAGGTTGAGCTGAGCGATAAGAGCGAGCTTGACAACCTGATGGATGCCGCTGCCTACAAGGACATGATTGGCGAGTAATCAACCCTACAACTCTTTTTAACACAAAGATTCCATTAACTAATGAGTTATAAGTTTTATCCGCACACCGACGACGAGATGCGTGCCATGCTGTCCACGGCAGGCGTCAAGTCGCTGGACGACCTCTATCAGGATGTGCCCCAGGAGCTCCAGCTCAAGAAAGAGTATGAGCTCCCCGATTCCATGAGTGAGATTGAAGTGCGCCGTTTCTTTGACGACCTGGGCATGGGCAACATCACCATGCGCACCTTCCTGGGTGCCGGTTACTATGACCACTACAGCCCCGCCGTCGTTCAAGACATCCTGAAGCGCAGCGAATTTCTCACCGCTTACACACCCTATCAGGCCGAGATCTCGCAGGGTACCCTGCAGTACATCTTCGAGTATCAGAGCATGATGGCCGAGTTGACCGGCATGGAGGTAAGCAATGCCTCGATGTATGACGGCACAACCGCCACCGCCGAGGGTATGATGATGGCCGTTGCCAATGCCAAGAAGCGCAACCGCGTGCTGGTAAGCGAGACCATCAGCCCCTATGTGCTTCGCGTGATCAAGACCTACGCCAAGTTCCATGGTATCCAGATTGACATGGTTCCCGCCAAGGACGGCGTGATGTGCCACAACTGCCTCAAGGCCGAACTAGAGAAGGAAGATGTGGCCGGCGTTATCGTTGCCACGCCCAACTTCTATGGTATCCTCGAGGACTATACCGGCGTTGCTGACCTGTGCCATGAGCACAAGGCATTGCTCATCATGCACTGCGTAGCCACCGCACTGAGCGTTGTCAAGACTCCCGCCGAATGGGGTGCCGACATCGCAGTGGGTGACGGCCAGAGCCTGGGTATCCCCTTGAACTACGGCGGTCCCTATGTGGGCTTCCTGTGCACGACCAAGAAACTGATCCGCAAGATGCCGGGCCGCATCGTTGGTGCTACCAAGGATGCTGACGGCAAGCGTGCCTTTGTCCTGACGCTGCAAGCCCGCGAGCAGCACATCCGCCGCGAGAAGGCCACGAGTAACATCTGCTCCAACCAGAGCCTGATGGCGCTGTACGTGACCATTTACATGGGTCTGATGGGCGCTAAGGGTCTGAAGGAAGTGAACGAGATCAGCTACAGCAACGCTCATTACCTGGCCGAGAGCCTGGTTAAGACCGGTCTGTTTGAGATGGCTTATCCCGACAAGCCGTTCCTCAACGAGTTTGCCGTGAAGACGAAGCTCGACATCGACAAATTGCAGGAATTCTGCAACGAGGAGTACCTGCAGTGCGGTCTCAAGATCGCCGACGACACCTTGCTGATCGCCGTGACCGAGACCTACAGCCGCGAGGATTGTGACGACCTTGTTGACGCATGTGTAACCTTTAACGAAGAACAGGAGGGCAAGTAAGTTATGAATAACACTTTTTACGGAAAACTCATATTTGAGTTGTCACAGAATGGCCGTCAGGGTTATTCCCTGCCCGAGAACAGGTGAGGGCCTGATGCGTGAGAATGCTCCCCTGTTGCCCGAGGTTGACGAGTTGAGCGTCGTTCGCCACTACACCAACATGAGCAACAACAACTTCGGTGTGGACACGGGCTTCTATCCCCTGGGTTCCTGCACGATGAAGTACAATCCCAAAATCAACGAGGAAATCGCTGCCCACCGCGAGTTCACCGGTCTGCACCCGCTGCAGAACCCCGAGACCACTCAGGGCGCCCTCGCTGTTTACTACTTCCTGCAGACCAGCCTGGCCGAAATTTCGGGTCTGAGCGAATTCACCTTGAACCCCTATGCCGGTGCTCACGGTGAGTTGACCGGCCTGATGATCATGCGCGGCTATCACATGGAGCGCGGCGACGTGAAGCGCACCAAGGTGATTATCCCCGACAGCGCCCATGGCACCAACCCCGCCAGCTCGGCCGTCTGCGGCCTTGACGTGGTGGTTGTGAAGAGCCGTCCCGACGGCACCGTCGATGTGGACGACCTGCGTCCCCTGCTCGACGACACCATCGCCGGCATGATGATGACCAACCCCAACACGCTGGGTATCTTTGAGCACAACATCGGCGAGATTGCCAAGGCTGTTCATGACTGTGGCGGTCTGATGTACTACGACGGTGCTAACCTCAACCCCATGCTGGGTAAAGTGCGTCCCGGTGACATCGGCTTCGACATCATGCACATCAACCTGCACAAGACCTTCTCGACACCTCATGGTGGTGGCGGTCCCGGTAGCGGCCCCGTCGGCGTTCGCGCCGGTCTGGAGCACCTGCTCCCCAACCCCCGCGTCGTGAAAGTGGAAGAAGAGGACTACGACTACTTCAAGCTCGAGTGCAGCGACAAGTCTATCGGCAGCATCAGCGGTCACCTGGGCAACTTCGGCGTGATGATGCGCGCCCTGGCCTATATCCTGACCCTGGGCCGTGACCAACTCAAGTGGGTCGGCCCGCTGGCAACCCTCAACGCCAACTACATCAAGGAGTCGTTGAAGGACGTTTATGAGCTGCCCATCGGCGGCGTGTGCAAGCACGAGTTCGTCTATGACGGCTTGAAGGACAAGTCCACTGGCGTGACCACCCTCGACGTGGCCAAGCGTCTGCTGGACTATGGCTTCCATGCTCCCACCATCTACTTCCCCTTGCTGTTCCACGAGGCCCTCATGGTAGAGCCCACCGAGAACGAGAGCAAGCAGACCCTCGACGAGTTCATCCGCATCATGCGCGTGATCGCTCAGGAGGCTAAGGATGATCCCGAGATGGTGAAGACTGCTCCGCACAACACGCCCGTTCGTCGTCTTGACGACACCCAGGCTGCCTTGCATCCCATCGTGACCTGGCGCGAACTTGTGGCTGACGCCCAGTAAAGCATCTATAACTACGAATTACGCGAATTTTACGAATCTCTTCTTGAGAACAGTATGTTTAATTCGTGTAATTCGTAGTTTAATATTAACAGAGAAAAGTATTAGTGACTATGTTTGACATTATTATCATTGGTGCTGGTCCTGGCGGTTATGAGACCGCTGCCGATGCTGCTGCACACGGCTTGACCGTTGCCATCATCGAGCGTGACCAGATGGGCGGCACTTGCCTGAACCGCGGTTGCATTCCCACTAAGGCCCTGTGCCGCAACGCCGAGGTCATCAACCTGATGCGCGAGGCCGAAGAGTGGGGCGTGAAGACCGGTGAGATGGCTTTTGACTATGCTCCCGTGTTTGAGCGCAAAGAGGCTGTCGTGAAGCAGCTGCGCGAAGGCGTGGAAATGCTCATGGGTGCTCCCGGCATCACTGCCATCAAGGGCGAGGCCGTTCTCAAGGACGCCAATACCGTTGTTGTCAACGGTGAGGAATACCAGGCCAAGAACATCATCATCGCTACCGGTTCGGCTCCCCGCGGCCTTCCCATCGAAGGCGCTGACCTGGCCATGACCAGTGACGACATCCTGGCGATGGAGACACTGCCCAAGAGCCTGTGCATCGTGGGTGGTGGCGTCATCGGCATGGAGTTTGCCGCCGTATTCAGCACGTTTGGTGTCGAGGTGACCGTCATCGAGTACTGCAAGGAAATCCTGCCCCCGTTCGACAAGGACGTGGCCAAGCGCCTGAAGACCGTCCTGAGCAAGCGCGGCATAAAAATCATCACCAGCGCTGCCGTCAACGGCATCACCCAGGGCGAGGACGGTTATACCGTTTCCTATGAGCTCAAGGGCAAGCCCCAGAGCGTGACCTGCGAGAAGGTGCTCATGTCGGTAGGACGTCAGCCCGTGCTGCCGCAAGGTCTGGACGCTGTTGGCGTTACCGTGGGCCGTCGCGGCATCGAGGTGGACGACAACATGATGACTAACGTGCCCGGTGTTTATGCCATCGGTGACGTGAACGGTCGCATGATGCTTGCCCACGCTGCCAGTGCACAAGGACAGCGCGCCCTGCACGCCATTCTGGGCAAAGCCGACGACATCAAGCTCGACATCGTGCCCAGTGCCGTATTCACCGTGCCCGAACTGGCCATGGTAGGACTGACCGAGGAACAGTGTGCCGAGCGTGGCATGGACGTGACGGTGAAGAAGTCATTCTTCCGCAGCAACGGCAAGGCTGTCGCCATGAACGAGACCGACGGTCTGTTGAAGATGATTGTCGACAACGCTACCCGTCAGATTGTGGGTTGCCACATCTGTGGCGCTCACGCAGCCGACCTGATCCAGGAAGTGGTCACCGCCATGAATGCCGGTGCCACCGTTGACCTGCTGGCCCGCAGCATCCACGGCCATCCCACCTTGAGTGAGGTGATGCTGACAGCTGCACGCCAGTTCTGACCCCTATCATGCAAGCCAGTGGCTTGCAATACTAATAACGCGTCACCCAAAGCCATGCTGCTCTTGGGTGGCGTGCTGTTTTTATTTTTCTCTCTTAAAAGGGCTTGCGGTACTTGTTGTTGGGGTCCTCTTCGAGGATGCTCAGGTAGCTGGTGAAGCGCGACGGGGCTATCTTGCCCTGCCCGACGGCTTCCAGCACGGCACAACCCGGCTCGTGGGTATGCGTGCAGTTGTTGAAACGGCAGTCGTCCGAAATCCTGAAAATCTCAGGGAAATAGTGGGCTACCTCGGCTCGTTCAAAGTCGATGGTGCCAAAGGCTTTCACTCCCGGCGTGTCGATGATAGCCCCGCCACCAGGCAGGTCGAGCAATTCGCTGAAGGTGGTCGTGTGCATGCCCTTGTGATGGGTATGGCTCACGTCACCCACCCTGACATGGGCATCGGGGACAAGGAGATTGATGATGGATGACTTGCCTACTCCGCTGTTGCCCGAGAGAAGCGACATCTTGCCAGCAAGCTGGGCACGCAAGGCATCGGCCCCTTCGCCTGTCGCCGCCGACATGGTAACAACGGGATAACCAATGCTCTCGTACAGTGTTTTCAACTCATCAAGCCTGCCTCGCCATTCATCGGTGTCCAACAAATCTATTTTATTGAAGGCCAGCACGGCAGGAACCTGATAGGCCTCGGCCGTAGCGAGAAAACGGTCGATGAATGTGGTACTGGTCTCAGGATTAGTCAATGTGGCAACGAGGACCGCCTGGTCAAGATTCGCTGCAATAATCTGGAATTCCTTGGAGAGGTTGCTGGAGCGACGGATGATGTAGTTGCGACGCGGCTCGATATCTCCCACAACGGGAGCGTCACCGCCCTTGTCCTCGACCTGCACCCTGTCGCCAACGGCCACAGGATTGGTACAACGCAATCCCTTGAGGCGCAGCACACCACGCATCTTGCAATTCACAGTGTTCCCGTCGTCAAGTCGCACGGTCACCCAGCTGCCTGTATTTTTGATGACTAGTCCTTTCAATTCAAATAACTATAGTTGAATTTCTAACTCCTAACTCTTAACTCCTAATTTTTTAATCCCATGCTTCAAGGTCATTGGCCACTTCGGGGAGGTCACTGCGGTGGAAAACGGGATTCTCTATACCGCGGCGACGCTGGTCACGATAGTTCTTCAACAACTTGAAAGCGTATTTGCTCAGGAACGCCAAGGCAATCAGGTTGCACAGCGTAACCAAGGCCATGAACAGGTCACCCATATTCCAAACGAACTCGAAACTGGCCACAGCACCCAGGAAGACAAAACCACCGCCCGAGAGGATGCGGAAGACCGTAAGTACCCACTTCTTGTCGGTCAAAAAGCGGATGTTGGCCTCGCCATAGTAGTAGTTGCCTATAATGCTACTGAAAGCAAACAGGAAGAGGGAGATGGCCACAAATATCGTTCCCCAGCTGCCCACCTGCGACTCCAGAGAGGCTTGTGTGAGTTGGATACCCTCGAGTCCTTCGGTAGTGTACAGGCCACTGACAAGCACCATAAAAGCGGTGCAACTGCACACGAGCAGCGTGTCGGTGAACACACCCAGGGCTTGAATGAGGCCCTGCTTGACGGGGTGGGAAATGTCGGCCGTTGCGGCCACATTGGGAGCACTACCCTCGCCCGCCTCGTTACTGAACAGTCCTCGCTTGACACCCACCATAATCGTCATGCCCAAGCCTCCGCCAGCCACCTGCTCAAAGCCGAATGCGCTCTCGATGATGAGTTTGAACACATGAGGTATCATGTTGATATTCGTGATGACAACGAACAGGGCCAGAATGAAATAACCGATAGCCATAATCGGCACCAAGATGCTGCTCACACGGGCGATGCGCTGAATGCCACCAAAGGCAATGAACAGGGCAATAGCCGTGATGATGCAGCCCACCACCAACGGATCAAAACCGAAGGCCTTATTCAAGGCACCACAGATAGCGTTGCTCTGGATGGAATTGTAGGAGAGGCCAAAGGTCAACGTGATGAGCACGGCAAACAATCCCGCCATCCACTTGTTGTGCATGCCATGCCGGATGTAATAGGCCGGACCACCAATAAACGACTCACTGGACGGGCGCTTGAACAGCTGAGCCAGCGTGGCCTCGACAAATGCCGTTGCCGAGCCAACAAGCGCAATCAGCCACATCCAGAAGACAGCTCCGGGACCACCCACGGCAATGGCGGTTGCCACACCAGCCAAGTTGCCCGTGCCCACACGCGTCGCCATCGAGACGGCGAATGCCTGGAACGAAGAAATATGCTTCTTCTTGCCGCTATGGGTCGACGACGAGTCAACAAGTTGACGGAACATGTCACCCAACATTGTGAACTGCACAAATCGGGAGCGAATCGTGAAATACAATCCACACAGGATCAATGCGCCTATCAGCAGATAGGCCCACAAGGCATCGTTAATCGATGTGATTATATTATTGAGGGCGTCTAGGTTAAGCGTCATTTCATGCCAATTCTGTTGATTGATGCAAAATTAGGAAATAATCAGTGATTTTAGGTCTTCTTTGCGGAATAATTTTTAAATTTGCTGAATTAAACAAGAACCGATTATGAGAAAACAAGTCACATTATTATTGATAGCCTTGCTGTGCCTTGCCGCAAGCGCCCAGCAGTTGAACCGCCCCATCGGGCAATATCCGGGAAATCCCAGTGAATACTACGGGCCGACATTGGTTCAAGACAACTCATACCGTAATATCGCGTTGCACCGCACCGTGTACCAGTCCTCGGCATGGGACTTTAACCTCACATCACAACTGTTGACCGATGGGCTCATAGATGAGAAAGCCCCAGCCTGGCTCAATGTCACCACACCCGAGGGGCCACTGCCGCCCCATAAGAGGGAGGCCTGCATCGACGGCAACGAATGGACCAGTAACATCGTGATGGGCGGTGACACGTGGCTGCAATATGACTGGGAGAACATGGCTATCGACATCGATGAGGTGGAGATGGTGTGCAGCATGGCCTACCGTGAGGATGCCCCGCAGGGCTACAGGATACGCCTGCTCACGTCCGATAATGGCAAGTTCTGGGTCACTGCAGATGAATGGGCGGGAGATTCACTGCCTGGCGCAGCATCCTACCGCCGCGTCCACAGCGACCCCAACAAAAACTCAGGTGACGACCTGCTGCCCACGCGCAACATCAACCACACTTTTCATCTTAAGGGAAAAGCCTGCTCACACATCAAGCTGGAAATGATCACACCAGCAGCAGTCCACTGGACCTTCACCGAACTGAAGATGAGAAAAAACGGCCAGCGTGCCAAGGGCATCTTGCCATCGGAGCACTTCACCAGTGCCTGGCGCAGTTTGGGCAACAAAGATGAATGGGTGACCATTGACTTGGGAGCAAGCGCCAACATCGATAAAATTATGCTGTACTGGTTTGAAAAAGCCATGCTGTACAATATCAAGGTAAGCGATGACAACATCAATTGGCAGACCATCTCAGCATCTGACAAAACACAGAATAATCTGACTACCTTAGACGCCAAGAATGTGACGGCCCGTTATGTGAGACTTAACATGAAAGGCGGAAGCCAACCCTATAGCCTAAAAGAGATTGAGGTATGGGGTACTGGAGGCCTGACTACCCAAAATCATGAGCAGGGAGGTTGGCAAGAGGGCCGATGGCTGCTCAATGGCGGCAACTGGCGATTGAAACGCGCATCCCACCCCAACGCTGCAGCAATTCCCGCTACCGTTCCCGCTACCGTTTTATCGAGTTTTGTCAATGCCGGGGCGCTACCTGACATGAACCATGACGATAACCTGATGATGGCCTCAGAATCGTTTTTCGATGGAGACTTTATCTATACGCGCTATTTTGATGTGCCCGAAGAGATGCGGGGCAAGCGTATGTTCCTCAATTTTGACGGAATCAACTGGAAAGCGGAAGTATGGCTCAACGGTACCTATCTGGGCCGCATTGATGGTGCTTTCAAGCGCGGTAAGTTTGACATCACGCCCTATCTCAAGAATGAGAACAACTACCTGAAAGTGCTCATTCATGCCAATGCCAATCCCGGCGGCGTGAAGGTCAAGACTGAGAAGAATACCGACTTCAACGGCGGCATCCTCGGGGCTGATAACCCGACTTTCCATGCCACGATTGGCTGGGACTGGATATCGACCATCCGTGGGCGCGACATCGGTATTTGGGACGACGTTTACCTGACAACTGCCAGCGATGTGACCGTGAGCGACCCCGTGGTGACAACCACGCTGGCTGAGGGCGACACCTTGGCTAGCATGACACCAGCCGTGATATTGACTAACCATGCACAGCAACCCGTGACCGGCATTCTGCATGGTCATATCGGGGAGATTTGTTTTGAGAAGCAAGTCACTCTATCCGCTGGTGAAACGATTGAGGCGACCTTTAGTCCCAATGAATTCCCGCAACTTAAAGACCAGCGGATGCGGTTGTGGTGGCCCAACGGCTATGGCGAGGCTTACCTGTATGATGCGGGGTTTGAGTTTATCGTCGATGGGCAGCAGAGCGATGCCGTGGAGTATAAAGCGGGGATTCGCGAGGTCAAGACTGTTGACAAAGACACCAAACTGAAGATTTACATCAATAACCGGCGACTGGTGCCGCTGGGCGGCAATTGGGCATTCAGTGAGAACAACCTGAACTACCGCGGCAGGGAGTTTGATGCTGCAGTGCGCCATCACAAGGAGATGAACTACAACATGATCCGCAACTGGGTGGGCATGACCGGTGACAAGGAATTCTTTGAGGCATGTGACCGCTACGGTATCATGGTGTGGCAGGACTTTTGGCTGGCAAACCCGGCAGACGGTCCCGACCCCGACGATGAGGCGATGTTCATGGATAATGCACGCGACTTTGTGCTCAAGATTCGCAACCACCCCTGCATCGGCATCTATTGCGGACGCAACGAGGGCTATCCTCCCAAGACACTTGATGACGGATTGCGCGAGACCGTGGCATCTCTACATCCTGGACTTGACTATATCTCCAGCTCGGCTGACGATGGCGTGAGCGGCCATGGACCCTATTGGGCAATAAGCGCCAAGGAATATTTCGAGAAGCAGACCGGCAAACTGCACAGTGAACGCGGTATGCCCAACGTAATGACCTATGAAGGCTTGAGCCGAACGCTGGATTCTGAACACTTGTGGCCGCAGAACATCTATTGGGGCCGCCATGACTATACCATGGAGGGCGCTCAACGCGGAGCATCTTTCAACAAGCTGATTGCCGACAACTTCGGTGAGCCGACATCGGCTCAAGAGTTCTGCGACTGGGCACAATGGATCAACTATGAGGGTTACCGTGCCATGTACGAGAGCGGCAGTCAGGACCGCATGGGCCTGCTCATCTGGATGAGTCACCCCTGCTGGCCGTCGATGGTGTGGCAGACCTATGACTACTACCTGGAACCCACGGCTGCCTACTATGGTGTGAAACATGCCTGTGAACCGTTGCATGTGCAATGGAATCCCTTGAGCAACTGCGTTGAAATCGTCAACCGCTCGGCAGGCCATCAAGAGGGAATCGTCAAGGCCTGCATCATCAACCTGAACGGGGAAACTGTTTGGGAGCAGGTTCAAGGCTACGTATGCGATGAAGACATGACGCTGGACATGATGCAGATTGATGTGCCTGAAGATATTGCAGGGGCCTATTTCCTGCGATTGACGCTGATGGATGCCACGGGCGCTATCAAATCGATGAACGACTACGTGAACACAACCATCGAGAATGACCGCACATCGTTACATGACCTGCGGCAGACCCAAGTGACAGCGGCCGCCAACGGCAACAGCATTACCATCACCAATAATGGCAATGTGCCTGCCGTGATGTTGCGGCTTAACCTCAAGGGCGATGACGGTGAACAGATCTTACCGGTCATCTACAGCAACAATTACCTGCACCTGATGCCCGGCGAGAGTCGCACCATAGACATCGAATGGAAAAACGAAGATGCCCGTGGCTGCAAGCCCATTGTTGAAATCAACGGCACGAATGTAACAAAAATGACTGTACAGTTATGATGAAATGCCCGCTTGTGACAATTATAGCACTGGCGCTCATGACTTTTAGCATGAATGCCAAGGACAAATATCCTTATCAGAACGCCGGTCTGCCTGTAGAGCAACGTGTTGAGGATTTGCTCTCGCGCATGACCCTTGAGGAAAAAGCGGGGCAGATCGTGTGTCTCATGGGCTGGGATTCCTATCAGATCAGCGGCAAAAAAGTGACCTTGAGCGACAAGTTCAGACAAGAGGTGGACAGCCTGCATGTGGGCATGTACTGGGCGGTATTCCGTGCCGACCCGTGGACACGCAAAACTATAGCCAACGGACTCAATCCCGCGCTGGCGGCTCAGTCGGCAAATGCCATGCAGCGATATGCCATCGAGAAGACCCGCCTGGGGATTCCCATCTTCCTCGCCGAAGAGGCACCTCACGGCCACATGGCCATCGGGGCCACGGTTTTCCCGACAGGACTTGGCATGGCCGCGACCTGGTCTCGCAACATGATGCAGCAAGCGGGAGAAATCATCGGCAAAGAGGTGCGCTCCCAAGGCGGACACATCAGCTACGGGCCGGTACTTGATTTGGCCCGAGAGCCTCGTTGGTCACGCGTTGAAGAGACACTGGGCGAGGATCCGTTCCTGAGCGGCGAGATGGGAGAATCAATGATACTCGGCTTGGGGGGCGGCGACTTGAGTCTGCCCTACTCGACCATCGCCACGCTGAAACATTTTATCGCTTACGGCGCCAGTGAGGGCGGTCAAAACGGCGCCCGCAGCATCGTGGGCCCAAGAGAACTGAAGCAAGTGTTCTTACCACCATTCAGGCGCGTGCTTGATGCAGGGGCATTGTCAGTGATGACCTCTTATAATTCGCTGGATGGCGTGCCCTGCACGTCCAATCGAGAGTTACTGACTGGCGTTTTACGGAACAACTGGGCATTTAACCGAGGATTCGTGGTGAGCGACCTGTTCAGCATCGATGGGCTTAGGGGTACGCACCGCACTGCAGCATCGTTGCAGGATGCGGCCATCCAGGCGCTGTTAGCAGGTGTTGATGTAGATTTGGGCGGTAATTGCTATATCCAGCTTGCTGATGCGGTGAGAACAGGCAAAGTCAGCGAGGAAGCACTAAACCAAGCCGTCAGGCGCGTGCTGCGACTGAAATTCGAGATGGGACTGTTTGAACATCCCTACGTTGACGAGAAAACCGCCGGCAAACTGGTGAATAATGCTGAGGCCGTTGCTACAGCACGGCAGGCGGCACGAGAATCCATCACCATGCTCAAGAACGACGGCATCCTGCCCTTGGACAAGGAGTTAAAGGTAGCCGTCGTTGGGCCAAATGCCGACAACGTCTATAACATGCTGGGCGACTACACCGCGCCACAACCTGACGGCAAGGTCATTACCGTCTATAGAGGCATCAAGGCCTTGATTGGTGAGGCTAACTGCTACTATGCCAAGGGTTGTGCCATTCGTGACACCGTTGATTGCGATATAGCGGCTGCAGTAGAGGCGGCCAATCATGCCGATGTGATTGTTGCGGTAGTGGGAGGTTCATCGGCCAGGGATTTCAAGACATCCTATGAGGATACCGGTGCAGCCAGTGCCGAGCAGAAAACCATCAGCGACATGGAGTGTGGCGAAGGCTTCGACCGCGCCACGCTTGGCCTGTTGGGAAGGCAGAATGAGTTGCTCACTGCATTGAAAAAGACCGGCAAGCCGCTTGTCGTGGTCTATATTGAGGGACGTCCATTGAATAAAAATTGGGCCGACGAGAATGCCAATGCCCTGCTAACCGCTTACTATCCTGGCGAACAAGGCGGCAACGCCATCGCCGATGTGCTGTTCGGCGACTATAACCCTGCGGGAAGACTGCCCGTTTCGGTACCCCGCCATGTGGGGCAGTTGCCAGTGTATTACAACCAGCCTCGCCCAGTGGCGCATGACTACGTCGAAATGACGGCAAAGCCTCTTTATCCGTTTGGGTACGGGTTGAGTTACACGTCGTTTGAGTACAGTGACCTGAGCATCGCCGCAGGGCAAGTGTCTTTCAATGTGACCAACACGGGCTCGAGAAAGGGAGACGAAGTGGTACAACTCTATGTGAGCAACACGGGAGCCTCGGTGGTGCAGCCTGAGCGGCAACTGATCGGGTTCGAGCGAGTGACACTGGAAGCCGGGGAAAGCCGCATGGTGACGTTCAATATCCTGCCCGTTGATCTGGCCATTGTGAACGACAAGATGCAATGGGCCGTTGAGGGAGAATATGTGTTGTTTGTTGGGAGCTCGAGCGAGGATATCCGGTTAACAGGGAAGCTGGAGTATTGAGTGCAAGTTATCACTTGCAATACAACGACAAGTTAGAGGGGAGCGCTGTCACTTGGATAGCGCTCCCCTTTTCAACGTATTTTGCCATTCACATTATTGTCACATTAGCCACAACGGGACGTGCCGCAGTTGGTGCAGATGAGGCAGCCCTCCTGATAGACCAGCGTGTTCTGGCCACAGTTGGGGCATTTCTCGGCAGCGACCTCGCCATTGTTGATGTAGCGCTTGAGGGCACGCTCGACGCCCATCTTCCACGTGTTGATCGACTGGCTGTCCAACTCCAGGCTGCTCACGAGTTTGAGCACCTGCGGGATGGGCATTCCGTAACGAAGCACACCCGAAATGAGCTTGGCATAGTTCCAGAACTCGGGATTGAACTTCTCGCTCAGGCCCTCGATGGTGGTCTTGAAGCCGCGCTTGTTGATGAACTGGAAGTCATAGCGCTTCACGCCATCCTCGCCAACGGCCTTGATGATCTTGCCCTTGGTCACCGATTTGGGACAGAAGATACCCTCGTCGTCATCGGCAATACCGGTGAAGATCTCATAGGGTCGACCGTCAATCAAGCCGATAAAGGCAATCCATTTTTCCTTCTTGTTCTGGAAACGCACCACGTCGGCCTCCAATTCAACCGGACGCTTGAGGATGTGCTCTTCCTCGGCAATGTAGCGGGCGGGTCCTTCTTCCTTAGCGGCTTTTTCCTTCTCTTCTTCCTTCTTCTTGTCGTTGTCGCTCAAGGCCACGAGCACGCCGGTGCGTGAGCCGTCACGATAGACGGTACAGCCCTTGCAGCCGCTGCGCCATGCCTCCACGTAGAGGCGGCCGACCATTTCCTCGCTGATGTCGTTGGGCAGGTTGATGGTCACACTGATGCTGTGGTCCACCCACTTCTGCACCTCACCTTGCATGCGCACCTTGTTCACCCAGTCCACATCGTTGGCCGTTGCCTTGTAGTAGGGAGATCTCTCAACGATGGCATTGAGCTCCTCCTGGGTGTAGTCGCGGCGCACGGGGATATTGTTGATGTTCATCCAGGTCACCAGCTTGTGGTGATAGACGATGAATTCCTCAAACGAATCGCCGTTCTCGTCCACGAGGTCAACATGCACGTCCTTGTCGCTGGGGTTCACCTTGCGGCGGCGCTTGTAAACGGGCATGAAGACGGGCTCGATGCCCGAGGTCGTCTGCGTCAACAGGCTGGTGGTTCCCGTGGGAGCGATGGTCAGGCAAGCGATGTTGCGGCGGCCATATTTCACCATCTCCTCATACAATTCGGGCTTGGCCTCACGCAGGCGATTGATGTAAGGATTGTTCTCCTCACGCTTGGCATCATAGATCTCAAAGGCGCCACGCTCCTTGGCCATCTGTACCGACGAACCATAGGCAGCCAGTGCCAGAGCCTTGTGGACGCTTACCGAGAACTCGGTAGCCTCGGGAGTACCGTAGCGCAGACCCATAGCGGCAATCATGTCGCCCTCGCCCGTGGTGCCCACACCCGTGCGACGGCCCTTGAGGGTCTTGGTGCGGATTTTGTTCCACAGGTTCATCTCGGTGGTCTTGACCTCGGCAGTCTCGGGATCGGACTTGATCTTGTCGAGGATCTTCTCGATTTTCTCCATCTCCAGGTCGATGATATCGTCCATCATGCGCTGGGCGCAGGCAACGTGCTCGGCAAACTGGTCAAAGTCAAAATAGGCCTGAGGCGTGAACGGGTTCTTCACATAGCTGTACAGGTTGATGGCGATCAGGCGGCAGCTGTCATAGGGGCACAAGGGTATCTCGCCGCAAGGATTGGTCGAGATGGTCTTGAATCCAAGGTCAGCATAGCAGTCAGGCACACTCTCGCGTGTGATAGTGTCCCAGAACAGGATGCCGGGCTCAGCGCTCTTCCATGCGTTGTGGACAATCTTGGCCCACAGCCTTGCGGCATCGATTTCCTGCTCATAAACAGGCTTATCGCTGTCGATGGGATACTGCTGGTGATAGGGCTTGCCCTCTACGGCGGCCTTCATGAAAGCGTCGTCGATGCGCACCGACACGTTGGCACCGGTGACCTTGCCTTCCACCATCTTGGCATCGATGAACGACTCGGCATCGGGGTGCTTGATACTTACCGTAAGCATCAGGGCACCACGGCGGCCGTCCTGCGCCACCTCGCGGGTGCTATTGCTGTAACGAACCATGAAGGGCACCAGGCCGGTCGAGGTCAAAGCACTGTTCTTGACAGGTGACCCCTTGGGGCGGATGTGCGACAAGTCATGTCCCACGCCACCACGGCGTTTCATGAGCTGTACCTGCTCCTCATCGATCTTGAGAATGCCGCCATAGCTGTCGGGCTCACCGTCGAGGCCGACAACGAAGCAGTTGCTCAACGAGCCCACCTGGAAATTGTTGCCGATTCCTGCCATGGGACTGCCCTGCGGCACGATGTAGCGGAAATGGCTCATCAGCTCAAACAGACGGTCTTCACTCAGGGGATTGGGATACTTGTTCTCGATACGGGCTATCTCACGCGCGATGCGGCGATGCATGTCATCGGGCGTCAACTCATAGAGATGGCCAAAAGAGTCTTTCAAGGCATATTTCGTTGCCCATACCCTGGCGGCAAGTTCATCGCCGTCAAAGTACTTCAACGAGGCCTCGTAAGCCTGTTGATAGGTGTAGGTTTTCTGTTCCATTGCTATTTTGTTGAAATTCTGTTAGTTTCTAAGGTGAAAACATGCCGACGTTGTCATTTGCGGCAAAATCCTCGCAAAGGTAACACGAATATTTTGAACAACAAAATTTATTCCCGATTTTCTAAAGTTTTTCAAAAAAATTTTCAAACATCTAATTTTCAGGTATTTAGATTTTTACCTATCGAGAAATGTTTTCCAAAAGGCAAACGAAGTAGCATTAAAAGTCTCTCAAAATAAACTACTTGCACAAAACAAGCGGGCGACTCCCAAGAGGGAATCGCCCGCAAATCTTTTACCGAAAATTGTGATTAGTTGAGCGTACCGTCCTGAGCAGCCTTAATCATATCCTCGTTAGCGGTGATGTAGATCTCAACGCGGCGGTTCTGTGCACGACCTGCCTCGGTGTCATTGCTGGCAACAGGATAGTCAAATGCAAGACCACGGCTCGTAAGACGGGCAGCGGGTACACCAGCATTGGTCAGGTAGTTGCGAACCTCGGTAGCACGAGCGTTGGAAACCTTCTCGTTGGCAGCGCGGGTGCCCACATTGTCGGTGTGACCGTAGATCTGAACATCGGTCTGGGGATTGTTCAGCAGCGAGGTAGCGAACTTGTCGAGCGAAGCCTTGGCGTCATTGCCGAGCTTGGAGCTGTTGAAGCCGAACAAGATACCATTGTCAAAGGTCACCTTGATGCCCTCAAAACCGTTAACGTCGGTAACGGTGTCCACCTGAGCGCCAGCAATCTGAGCGAGCTCACGAGCCTGCTTGTCCATCTTCTTGCCGATGAGTGTACCAGCGACACCACCAGCAACAGCACCGATAGCACCACCGATGGCAGCACCCTTGCCCTTACCAATCAGGGCACCGATACCGGCACCGATAGCAGCACCGCCGCCACCGCCGATGAGACCACCCTTAGTGGCATTGTTCATGGAACCACAGCCCGAGATACCGAGCATCAACATAGCACTCAATAAAACACATAAAGTCTTCTTCATAGTTCTATAGTATTACAATTAATAATGTATATGTTCTAACGTTTACAACTTGCAAATATAGTACATTATTTGTTACAGCCGAACAATTTGACAAAAAAATCGCCAAACGGTTTAAAAGACTATTGTTTTTTAGCTAAAATGCTATCGCGCGACAGCCTGCAAGAGACTGCCGCGCGATGTGATGAAAGATTGTCGTAACGGCAATCAGCGCTTGTTGGTGATGGGGCGCAGGTTGCGTTCCTTGAGGTCGCCCGAGCGGTAAGCGTCGAGCAGTTCCTTGAGGTCCTCGATTTGCGACTGCAGTTCCACACCGATGTCAGTATCCTTGACGTGCATGCGGTGATTGGTCAGCTCGACCAGACTGCGACGCGACTTGATGTCCTGCCCCAGACGAACGGCCTCGTCGATTGACGAGAACGGCTCATGCTGAACGAGCTCAAATCCACGGGAGTGATATACCAGCGTGTAGCCGGCGATACCCGTTTCGGGCTGATAGGCCTTGGAGAAGCCGCCGTCAATTACCATAAGCTTGCCGCCGGCCTTGATGGGATTCTCACCCTTGATGGTCTTGACGGGCACATGGCCGTTGATGATGTGGCGGTGCTCGCCCTCAACGCCGAACTCGTCAAGAATCATGTCAACCACATCGGGGTTGTCGCGCATGGTGTAGTAGAAGCCCTTGACCTCCTTGTGGGTGTCCTTGTCGGCAATGAAGTAGCGCTCAAAGGTCGCCATCTTGCTCTTGTCGAATGCGGGTGAATCGGGGCCACACCACAAATACCACAGATAGTCGAGTGCAAACTCGCGTTCCTCGGGATCCTCACAGCCGAAGTAGGCATTGCGGATCAGGGTACCGGCACGCTTGAGCAAGGCCTTGCCGTGGAACTTCTCGCCACGTATCTTGACATCCTTGAGGGTACCGTCCTCATTCAAGGGTATTGAGGCATGGTACAGCAGGTTGCCGTTAGCAATGGTGTAGAGACAGCCGTTGCGGAAGAGGCACAGCATGTGCTTGCGCAGTTTCTCACTCTCGGTGAACGACTGGTGCAGTTTGTTGACGATGGATTCTTCCTCGGCGGTCAGTTTGTAAGGATGTTTGGGATCAACCGTCGGGAAATTGGTATCGAGCAGCTCATATTCCTTGCCCTTGATCTTGATAATGCCTTTCTTGAGGTCCATCTTATCCATAAGCAGGCGGTCCTTCATGTCAAAGTCGGGACGGCGCTTGATGGCGGCAGCCTCGAGCTTGAACTGGATGATGCTGATGGCCTTGTGCATCTGGGCCACGAGCTGGGCCGTGCGTGCACGCTCGGGATCCTTGGCACTGCCGTCCTTGGGGAGGAAACGCTCGCAGGGGTCATCGGCATAAGTGTCCATGGCAAAGGTGGCCAGGGGCAGCAGGTTGATGCCGTATCCGTCCTCGAGCACGCCATGGTTGCCATAGCGCAGGGCAATGCGCAACACATTGGCAATGCTGCAATCGTTGCCCGCTGCAGCACCCATCCACAGGATGTCGTGGTTACCCCACTGGATGTCGAAATTGTGGAAATTGCCCAGGACATCCATAATCTTGTCGGGGCTTGGGCCACGGTCATAGACGTCGCCCAGGAGGTGCAGCATGTCGATGGTCAACTGCTGAATGAGGTTGCACATGGCAATGATGAAATCATCAACGCGTTGCGTGGAAATGATGGTCTTGATGATCACGTCCACGTAGGCCTGCTTGTTGGGGTCGCTGCTGTGCTCGTGCAGGAGCTCCTGGATAATGTAGGAGAAGTCCTCAGGGAGCGCCTTGTGCACCTTGGAGCGGCTATATTTTGATGACACATTGCGACACACCTTCACCAGGCGGTTGATGGTGATGAAATACCAGTCGTTGAGTTCATCCTTGTCAGCAATTTCGTCCTTGACGAGTTCGAGTTTCTCGGCAGGATAGTAGATGAGCGTGCACAGGTCCTTCTGCTCACGGGAACTGAGAGAATCGTTGAAGATTTCACTCACCTTACGCTTGATGGTACCACTGGCATTGCGCAGCACGTGCTGGAAAGCCAAGAACTCACCGTGCAGGTCAGCCAGGAAGTGTTCGGTGCCCTTGGGCAGGTTCAGAATCGCCTCCAGGTTAATGATCTCGGTGCTGGCGGTGGCCACATTTGGGAAACTGCGTGAAAGCAGCTTCAGGAAATAAAGGTCGCGTTTTCTTTTTTTAGGTTTCATGACTTGCTATAGCTTGATTAAGTTTAAGGTATATATCTAAAGAACGTACAAAGGTAGTCAAAATTATTTGAGCAGGGAAATTCTCACCTTCTTTCCCTTGATTTTTGCCTGTTGCAAGAGTGCCAGCACCTGTTGTGCCTGGTTTCGAGGCACGGCAGCAAGGGAATAATGGTCACGCACGTCTATTCGGCCGATGGCTGAAGGCTCCACTCCGCCATTGTTGGCGATGAAGCCCATGATATCGCCCCGAGAGAGCTTTTCTTTCTTCCCCGCTTGGAAATAGAGCGTTGACATGGTCGCCTTGGCCGGTTTCCCAGACGGTTCCAGCGTGAAGGGTTCGTCAACAGCAATCCATTCGGGCAAAGGCTCGTCAGGAGCGGTAATCACATAGGCATTGCCGCTGGCATCGACGCGCGCGGTACGACCGTTGCGATGGACATAGGTTTGCCCGTTGATGGGTAAATGATAATGGACAATGTGGGCCACCGTGTCGATGTCCAGGCCTCTTGAGGCCAAGTCGGTGGAGACCAAGATGTTGATACTGCCGTTGTTGAGCATGGCAACAGCCGTCTCGCGCTGCTGCTGATCCAAAGCACCATGGTAGATACCAACCGAGAACCGTTGCTTGTGCAATGCCTGGTGGATGCGTTCCACGCTCTCACGGAAGTTGGCAAACACGATGGTTTTGCCTCCATCGAGCGAGAGCAACAGCTGCCGCAAGGTCTCGAGTTTGTCTTTGTCATCCGATACCACTTGCCACACCTTGATGCGTTCCGAGGGCAGGTCGTCCTGTTCCAACACATTCAGAGTAAACGGGTTGTGAAGGCGAACGTAGTCGGGCACCTCGTCCAGCACCGTGGCCGAGGCCATGATGCGGCGGTTGATGCGCGGCATCACCTTGATGAGGCGGCGCATCTCGTCCTCGAAGCCCAACTCCAACGCCTTGTCCATCTCGTCAAGCACCAGCAGACGAGTGCCGCTCAAGTCGATGTGGCCGCGCTTGTGGTGGTCCAGCAGGCGACCAGGGGTGGCAACGACAACATCGGGGGTGACGGCAAGCGAGGCCTTCTCGTCGGCAACGGCATGTCCGCCATAGCAAGGGGTGACCTTGTAATCCACGGCCAGCACGCGTAGTATCTCGGACGTCTGCATCACCAGTTCCCGCGAGGGCGCCATAACTACCGCCTGCAAGCGTTGCATGGGCGGTTTGAGTGCCTGCAGCAGGCACAGAGCAAAGGCCAACGTCTTACCCGTTCCCGTTGGAGAATACAGCACGAGGTCTCCCCCACCCGCCTTCCAGGCATTGAGGGCGGACTGCTGCATCTCGTTGAGTTCGTCAATCCCCAGGCGCTCTTTTACCAGTTTTATAATCTCAGTTTCTTTCATCAATCTGCAAAATTATCTAAAAAATGTTAGACTATTCAATATTTTTTGATGGGAACGAGTTATTTAACTAATTTTGCACCCTTTGAAAACATTATCCAGCATAAGAGATGAAGCTTTTTTCAAGAATAGCCTTTGCCGCTGTCGTGGCATTGCTGATGGCCGCCTGCAGCGGCAGTGAGACAACCTACCAGTACAAGACCCAGTATCTGCCCGTGCAACTCGTGGGCAGCGAGAAGTGGTCCATTCTGGACGTGAACAACGGCGAGGTGGTCGCCAAAGACGCCTTTGCCAACGCCCCGTCGCCCATTGTAGCCGGGATGTTCTACGTGATGAACGAGGACGGCAGTTACGACTACTATGACGTGAGCGCCCCGACAACCCCTGTTGCCGGACACTTTGGCAGCGTAACCTCCTTTAGCGACGACGGCGTGGCCGTTTGCAGCCGTGTGGGCGGTTCGTTGTGCGTCATCGACCGCAAGGGACAGGTGGTCAGGGAATTGCCCAAGGAAGTGTCGCAGTGCTCGATGTTCTCGCGCGGCATGGCAGCCTTCCAGAACGACAACGGCTCCTGGGGTTACATCAACACCAGTGGCGATACTATCGTACCTGCAAACTACAGCAGTGCCAACATGTTCCTGTATAACGACTATGCCATGGTCATTGACGAGAACCAGCCCAACGACAGCACGGTCAGCTTTACCGTTATCAACAAGAACGGCAAGGTCATGTTCACTGCCAACAGCAGCGAGTACCAGCCCGTACAGCCCTATTTCATCAACGGCGTCCTGCCCGTGATCAAGGGTGACAGCCTCGTGTGCCTGAACGAGGAAGGCAAGGAAGTAGCCAATCCCATTGATGATTCCGACAAGGTGGAGAAGGCAGGATATGCCGACTTCTCACGCACACCCTCTGGCGACTATATCGTCATCAAGGACAAGAAGACCGGCATGGTCGACAAGAACAACCAGCCGCTCATTCCCATCGAGCACGATAACCTGATTGACATCAACGGCGAGCGCCTGATTGCCGTGGACGGGGACACCTATCACATCATTGACCGCAACGGAAAAGCCGTGGGCGATGTCAAGTTCAGCAATGCCCACGTGAGCGAGGACAACCCCTTTGCCACGCGCGGCTTTATCGACACCGACCTGGCCGCTGTTGCCCTGATGTCGTTGTTTGAAGAAAACAGCGCATGTGGTGCCAACGCCAACACCACCCTGATGGACATGAACGGCATGCTCGGCACCGACGCCCGCATGTATGCCGGCAGCAACACGCTGGTGATGCCCCAAGGACCCTACATCATCCAATATGTATTTGACCGTGAAGTATCCAGCGCCAACGCCGACAGCACCTCGGCCAGCTTCAACTATGACGCCAAGGTGGACCGCGTGATCATCTCGCTGAACCTGAACCACTGCCCCGCCAACACCGAGCCCGCCATTGTCAACAAGGTGGAGAGCCGCTTGGGCACCAAGGGCTTTGTGTTCGCCAGGGACGGCATCTTCTGCAGCGACTACCTGACCGCGTTGACCTTGGGCTATGACAAGGGCGTGATGAATCTGATTTATTACATGCACTTCAACGAATCAGTCCCCCAGGTCAAAAACAAAAGGAGCTAACAACTAAGAACAAAGAACTAAAAACTAGCGACTAAAATATGTATTACGTTCAAAAGACACTGGAAATCTCGTCGGCCCACATGCTGTACCTCGATCACAACAGCAAGTGCGAGAACCTGCACGGCCACAACTGGATTGTGAACGTGTATTGCAAGGCCAAAGAACTTGACGACAACGGCATGGTCACCGATTTCACCATGATCAAAGAGATGGTACATGGCAAGCTGGACCACAAATACTTGAACGAGGTGCTTGACTTCAACCCCACGGCCGAGAACATCGCCCGCTGGATTGTAGACACCGTGCCCAACTGCTACCGTGCCGACGTACGCGAGAGCGCCAACAACCTGGCCATCTACGTCAAGGACGAGGACAACAATGTGGAGTGAGTTGGGAATTAAGAATTAGGAGTTAGGAGTTAGGAGTTAGGAGTTGGCATCCGCGTTTTGACAGCTAACAACTAAAAAACAAACTATGTGGAAGATAAATGAAATCTTTCACTCGCTGCAGGGCGAGGGTTTCAATACAGGCACCGCCAGCGTGTTCATCAGGCTGAGCGGCTGCAACCTGCATTGCGCCTTTTGTGACACCCGTCACGAGGAGGGCAAGATGATGTCATTGCCCGAAATCGTCGAACAGGTCATGCGCTACCCCAAGGCCCCACTCATCGTGCTCACGGGCGGTGAGCCGTCGCTGTGGATCGACGAGGATTTCATCAGTGGGCTCAAACAGATGACGGGCAAGCGCATCGCCATCGAGACCAACGGCACCCGCCCCCTTCCCAATGGCATCGACTGGGTGACCCTGTCGCCCAAAACTGGTCTGGGCGAGAGTGGAGACCTGCCTGTGGTGCTCACCCGCTGCGACGAGCTAAAGGTCGTTTATCTGGGCCAAGACTTGGCCCAATACAACAACATCACGGCCAGCTACCGCTACCTGCAGCCCTGCTGGGTTGAAGACAAGGAACAATGCCGCCGCAACATGCACGACACCGCGCAAGCCGTTTTACAACATCCCGAGTGGCGGCTGTCGCTCCAAACGCACCGCATCTTGGGCATTAAATAGCCATTTCCTGTTGCGTTGACAACGCAACATACGAAACACAAAAAGAATCATGCTCACACCGTTGAACGGCGTGAGCATGATTCTTAAATGTTTGCAGCGAGCCTTACTGGCGACCGCTCAGGACGACGTCGCGGCTGGTCTTGGCGATCAGGCCTTGCAGCACCTTGCCCGGGCCCAGTTCCTCGGCCTCGATCATGCCGTCAGCCACCATGTTGGCAACGATGTGGCTCCAACGCACGGGGGCGGTGAGCTGTTGCAGCAGGTTGGCCTTGATTTCCTCAGGGTCGGTGTGGGGCTTGGCATCCACGTCCTGATAGATGGGACAAACGGGAGCCGAGAAGTCGGCAGCCTCGATGGCCTCGGCCAGTTCGGCACGGGCAGGCTCCATCAGGGGAGAGTGGAAAGCGCCACCCACCTTGAGGGGCAACGCACGGCGTGCGCCGGCCTCCTTGAATTTCTCACAAGCAGCCTCGATGGCGGCAATTTCACCCGAGATAACCACCTGACCGGGGCAGTTATAGTTGGCGGGGACACAGATGCCATCGATGGTAGCACAGATCTCCTCCACCTTAGCGTCTTCCATACCGATGATAGCAGCCATCGTCGAAGGAGCGGCCTCGCAAGCCTTCTGCATGGCCAGGGCACGTGCCTCGACCAGCTTCAGACCCTGCTCAAAGGGCAGTGCGCCAGCGGCAACGAGTGCCGAGAACTCGCCCAGCGAATGACCGGCAACCATGTCGGGCTTGAACTCCTCGCCCATGGTGAGCGCGAGAATTACCGAGTGCAGGAAAACAGCAGGCTGTGTAACCTTGGTCTGCTTCAAATCTTCTTCGGTGCCTTCAAACATCAGGTCGGTGATGCGGAAACCCAGCACCTCATTGGCTTTTTCAAACAATTCTTTGGCCTTGGGGTTGTTGTCATACAGGTCCTTGCCCATACCGACAAACTGTGCGCCCTGACCGGGGAATACGAATGCTTTCATTTCTTATTTATTCAGTAGTTAATGATGTTTCTTTATTTCAAAACGGCTGCAAAGGTAGTCATAATTTCAAAACCACCTAACAAATATGGCAAAAATAAATTATTTCAGGTATTCGGTGGGGTCGTCGATGCCTGCTTCGCGCAGGGCCTGGCGGCGCTCGGTGCAAGTGCCGCAGGTGCCGCAATGCTTTTCACCGCCCTTGTAGCAGGAGTAGGTCTCACTGTAGTCCAGTCCCAACGCAGCACCATGGCGGGCAATCTCGGCTTTACTCAAGTCGGTGTAGGGAGCATAGACCTTGACGCCCTCATAGGTACCCGTCATCATCGCCGTGCTCATCGCCTCGATGAAGGGTGAACGGCAGTCAGGGTAGATGCTGTGGTCGCCGGCGTGGTTGGCAATCATCACGCGCTTGAGGCCGTTGCTCTCGGCAATGCCACAAGCAATGGCCAGCATGATGCCGTTGCGGAAAGGCACCACCGTCGATTTCATGTTCTCATCATTGTAGTTGCCGTCAGGAATAGCATCGGCACTCTCGAGCAGGGCGCTCTTGAAATATTTGTGCATGAAATCCAGGGGAATAATCAAGTGCTTGATACCCAGCCGCTGGCAATGCATGATGGCACAACGGCGCTCACGGCCGTTCTGGGTACTGCCATAGTCAAAGGTGATGGCCAAGGCAATCTCGTCCTTGTACTCATAGAGCATGGTTGTCGAGTCCATGCCGCCCGATGTAATGATAACCGCGTCTTTCATGTCAATCGTTGTGGAAATTAGCAATGAGGCGCGCACGCACCATGTCCTGATGCTGGCTGTCGCCATAGTTGGCAAACGGCTTGATGCTGATGCCCCCACGCGGATTAAACAAGCCAATGACCTCCAGATACTTGGGGTCCATCAACTTGACCAGGTCCTTCATGATGATGTTCACGCAATCCTCATGGAAATCGCCGTGGTTGCGGAAACTGAAGAGGTACAGTTTCAGGCTCTTGCTTTCAACCATGCGCACACGAGGGATGTAGTTGATGATGATGTGGCCAAAGTCGGGCTGGCCCGTCTTGGGGCACAACGAGGTAAACTCGGGGCAATCGAGCGTCACCACATATTCATTCTCAGGGTGCTTGTTCTCGAAAGTCTCAAGCACATCGGGACGATAATCAAACTCATATTGCGTGCCCTGGTTGCCCAGCAACGTCACGCCTTCTAATTCTTGATCGGTTCTTGACATAAAAACAGATGTATTTTGCGTTCAGGACTGCAAAGGTACAAAAAAGTTTTTAGAAAGATTTCAGTTCCATGATTTACAAATGCTATTGGAACAAGATTGTCTGTAAGACGGTTTTCGGTGGCTTGGCAGCGGCAGGCTGTCGCCTCGCTTGTGCCAAGCCACCGAGAACCGATGATCCTTTAGGGGAAAGAGCTTAGAGGGCTAGGCGGAAGCCTAAGCCATCGGCAGAGTCGGTAGGAAGTGTATGGTTACGGTACCAAACACGTTGGCCAGATTCACCATTGAAGAATGCTCCACCACGGGCGACTCGTTCTGAGCCTGATGTGGGACCCATGGGATTGGTTTGGGCAGCATTGCTGTAAGTATCATAATAATCGTAGCACCATTCCCAGACATTACCGCTCATGTCAAACAGGCCCAACTCGTTGGGCGTCTTCTGCCCCACAGGTTGGGTGGTATCAACATAATTTTGACTCCATGCCACATCGTTAAGCGTGTTGCTGCCGGCATACTTGTATCCATGGCTCATATTGCCACCACGGGCGGCGAACTCCCATTCGGCCTCGGTAGGCAGGCGGAAAGTCTTGCCCGTCATCTGGTTCAACTTGGTGATGAACTCTTGACAGTCGTTCCAGGTGATAGACTCCACGGGTCTGTTCAGGTCACCGGTGAATTGACTCGGGTTGCTGCCCATCACAGCCACCCACAATTCCTGTGTCACCTCGGTCTCACCGATGCTGTATGACGACAGCGTCACTTGGTGAGCGGGCAAGGCGTTACTTTCATCGCTACTGGGATTATCTCCAGTAAATCCCATGGTGAAGGTGCCGCCGGCAACAGGCACCATATTGAAAGTCACACCACCGACGCTGAAAGAATTCCCAGGCCAATAGCCACTCAACAGGTAGTCGATCAAGGTGGTCACGTCGCTGATGGTCACATTGCCATCCAAGTCACAGTCAGCATTGGCGAGAACGATGCCCGAGGCATCTCCGCTCAGCAGGTAGTCGATCAGGGCTGTCACGTCGCTGATGGTCACGTTGCCATCGGCATCCACATCACCTCGCATCTCCATATCGCTAATGGTGAGATTGTCCACGGCGAAGTAGTCACCCTCGGGGTTGACGCTGCTGTCCTTGGTATATCGCCACGTGAGCGTGTGGGTGCCCGCTGTCAAAGGCATGGAATAATTCTCCCATTCGTTTTTGCGCGCGCCGTAAGCAAACTGGCTCACGCCATCGACGAGGAACTCACACTTGTCCCACGCTGTGCTTGTGCCCTCGCCCCAAGCCTTGAAATCAAACGAGAGCATGGACGAAGTGTTAACCGTAACAGTCGATGTCATCTCAGACGTGCTGCTGGACACGCCGGCATTGCCCGACCGGGCATAGGTGCGGTTGCCCTCGGTCACCTCAATCCACGGATACGCTCCAAGGGAGGTGACCGTGAAAGCGCCACCGCTGACTGCCTGACTGAGGTCGGCACCTAAGCAGACACTGTCCACGGCAAAGAAGTCGCCCTCGGGGTTGACGCTGCTGTCCTTGGTATATTGCCACGTGAGCGTGTGGGTACCCGCTGTCAAAGGCACGGAATAGGTCTCCCAATCGTTCTGAAGGGCACCGTAAACAAACTGCCTCTCGCCATCGACGAGGAACTCACACTTATCCCACGCTGTGCTCGAGCCCTCTCCCCAGGCTTTGAAATCAAAGAAGAGCGACATGGGTTTGCTCAATGTCAGCGTGGCTGTCAATATCGATGAACTGCTTGCCACACCGGCATTGCTCGATTGGGCATAGGTGCGGCTGCTCCCGGTCACCACTGTCCAGGGATAGTCACCACTAGAAACGAAGTGGATGTTGCCACCCTCGACGTTGAGGGCGCTACTCAACGCATCACCCGATTCATCGGCGAATCCCTCTACATGCGTGAACTTGTTCCAGTAATTGGTATTCTGATAGGCATTAAGAGCACTCGAGGGAACATGCAGCGTGGCAGTGGCATAGGTACTCTCTTCAAACATCGGCTCCTTGAACTCCCAAGCCTCGAGGCTGCGGCAGGTAATGTCCGTCAGACTGGTACAGCCCATGAAGATGTTCAAAGACCAATTGACTTGATTGAAACGGCAGTTCGCACCCAGGTCAACAGTGGTGAGCGCCGAGCAGCCATAGAATGCCAATCCGCCCACATAGGTCACCGAATTGGGGATAACCACTTCGGTCAGAGAGGTACAACTCCCGAAAGAATAACCACCGATGGTGGTCACCGTGTTGGGAATGGTCACTCTGGCCATGCGGCTGCAGCCCGCGAATGCATTCTCGCCGATTGTCACGACATTATCATAGATGGTAATACTGGTGATATATTCACAATTCTGGAAGGCTCCATTCCCAATCTCAGTGACACGGTATCCGGTACCCGTCGCAGAATTGGTAGCTGTACCGTAGATAGTATAACCGCCAGAAGGCGATGCTATCACGTGACCGACAACCTTGGCCGTGGTGCTGCTGGTGATGACATACTGCAGATTTTGGTAAATGAAGTCATAAGTGTCGGCAGCACTGGCAGCCAGTGCGCACGTTAACCACACCGCGAGTGCGGTCAACAGTTGGAGGTAATTTTTTTTCATAATAGATCAATTTAACAGTTAATAATATCAATTGTTTTAGTTAAACTCATCCGTGGGGATTGCGGTAGGCAGAAGAGTACAACTTACTGCTGAAAATGAATCCGCACCGCAAAGATATTGGAAAAATTATTAAAAAGCAAGTATATATTCTATAATTATCCTCAACTTATCGAATTTCATTCAGCAGATTGAGGGCGAAACGGGCTGCAGCGGTTCCCATTGGCGTCATCTCGTCAAGGCTGCGCAATGCCTTGAGCCTGACGTCCTCGTTCACGTCATCGCAGCAATTCAGGAGCAGATGACGGCTGTAAGCCACCGTGAACTCGGGATGCCCCTGGAAAGTGACGACCTGGTTGCCTATCCTGAACGACTCGTTCTTGCAGAAATCGCTGGTGGCACACAGCACGGCGTCCTGCGGTAATGCGGTCACCTGGTCATGATGACTGTAGAGCAAACGCATCTCCTGGCCCGGGAAATAGGGCGCCATGCGCTCATCAATCACTTGCGAGTCCCGCACTCCTGCGCCGAACCCGCCTTCATACTGCCTGACTTCACCGCCCAGTGCCCTGGCAATCGCCTGATGGCCGAAGCACACGCCCATCAGTTTGGCACCACGGCAATAGGCGTGTTCAATCCAGTTCACCAGCGCGGTAATCCATGGTTTGTCATCGTAGGCCGAATCCAGGCTGCCGGGGACCAGATACAGTTCATCGGTGTTGACCGATGAGGGCAATTCGCCCTGCCACGTCTGGAATATCTTGTATGAAACCTGTTCACCGATTGCGGCAAACAGGTCCATAAACAGTGACTCGTAGTTAGGGATAAAGTCGGGCAGCCTTCCTGGGAAAGTGTCACACAACAGGATGTTGATGTTAGGTGTCATAACTCGTCAAGCTCCTCACCTGTGCGTTCCATGATGCTGGCTGCCAGGCCGTCGGCTGTCTGGATGATGGTCACCAGCGGATAGAGCTTGCGTGCCGCATCATAATTGCGCATGTCCTCATAGCTGTTCTGGTTCACACCCCAGGCGCCCATGTGCCAGCGAATGGCCAGCATCTCGTCGTCGTCCAATGGAAGACCGCTGCACAGCAGCAACGTCAACGACTTCTCGCCATGTCCCATCGGGAAACCCTTGTAAGTGATCTTGTAGCCCTCGGCATCTTCCCAAATGCCCAACGCATTCTTGCGTTTCTTGACTGTGCGCTTGTAGATGTCGCACTTGCACACGTCGTGCAGCAGGCTGCACAGGATGATGCTGTCGCGTTTCACCTCATGCTCAAGGCCCGGCTCTACCGTCTTCATGGCCTCGAACACAGCAAGAGCCGCCTTGCAGGTGTTGAGCGAGTGACGCGCCAAACCGCCCTCGACATTCAAGTGGTGGCCGGCTGATGCAGGAGCCGTAAAAAAGCCCCAAGACTCCAGATCACCAATCACGTCCTCGATACCCTCACGTGCGGTCGAACGCAACAACTCCAGGATTTCCTCTTTGCAAGTCATATTTTAGTCCTTAGTTTTTAGTCCTTAGTTTTTAGTTTTTTCTTTGACTATTTCTTGTAGCCGTGCTCGCGGCGGTACTTGCGCACATCACGGAACAGGTCGGTGGCATAGACGAAATTGTTCAGGTCATCGTTGTCCACGTCATAGATTTCGTCCTTGTTGCCAATCCAACCCACATGTCCCTTGTTGATGAAGACGATGTTCTCGCCAATGCCCATCACCGAGTTCATGTCGTGGGTGTTGATGATGGTGGTGATGCCGAACTCATGGGTAATGTCGCTCAAGAGCTCGTCGATAACGATCGACGTCTTGGGGTCCAGACCCGAGTTGGGCTCGTCGCAGAACAGGTACTTGGGATTCAGGGCGATGGCACGTGCGATGGCACAACGTTTCTGCATACCGCCGGAGAGTTCGCTGGGAAATTTGTTCTCGCTGCCCGTGAGGTTCACACGGTCGATACAGAACTGGGCACGGTCACGAATTTCGCTGTTAGACATTTTGCTGAACATGACCAGCGGGAACATCACGTTACCCATCACGGTCTCGCTGTCGAAAAGCGCTGATCCCTGGAAAAGCATACCGATCTCTTTGCGCAATTCCTTGCGCTGCTTGCGGTCCATACGGGTGATGTCGCGTCCGTCGTACAGGATTTCGCCCTCGTCAGGATCAAAGAGGCCTACAATATTCTTAATCAGAACCGTCTTGCCCGAGCCTGACTGACCGATGATGAGGTTGGTCTTGCCGTCATAGAGCTTGGCATTGATGTCAAACAACACCTGGCGGTTTCCACCTTCTTCTTTAAAGGTCTTGGAAAGATGCTTAACTTCTATCATATATCAGTTGTTAGTCTTTAGTTATTTGTTGTTAGAGTAACAACAGGGTTAATATGACGTCGGCAACCAGAATCATGATGTTGCTCATCACCACGGTGTCGGTACTGGCCTGACCCACCTCGACCGAACCGCCCTTGACCGAGTAGCCGTAGTAGCAGGCAATGGTGGACATCAGGAAAGCGAACACCAGCGACTTGATCAACGCAAACCACACATACCACTCGATGAACAGCGACTGGATGCCAAAGATATAGGTGTCAGGGTCAACAATGCCCGTGATGATGCAGATGAGCCATCCGCCAAACAGGCTGGTTGCCATACAGATAACCACCAGGAACGGCAGGATAGTAATCAGCGCCAAAATTTTAGGCATCGCCAGGAAATTGGCGCTGTTGATACCCATGATATCCAGCGCATCGATCTGCTCGGTGGCCCTCATGGTGCCTATTTCACTGGCGATATTGGAGCCTATCTTGCCCGACAGAATCAGGCACAGGATGGTCGATGAGAACTCCAGCAGGATAATCTCACGCGTCGTCAGTCCCACGGTGTAACGGGGCAACAGCGGGTTCGAGATATTGAGCTTAATCAAAATCGTACACAACGAGCCGATGAACAGCGACACGATGATGATCAGCGGTATCGAGTCGATGCCCAACTTGGCGATTTCGTTAAGATAGCGTTTGAAGAACACCTTCCACTTGTCGGGGATGGCAGTGACCCTCCACATGAACATGCAGTAGTCTCCAAACTTATCCAACATTCTTGTCAGTAACATATCTATTATTCTTCTCTCGTTCTAGTATTCGGTTGTTTACAACAGGGCGCTCTCATCAATGAGGTTGTTGAGCATCGCATAGACGGTGAGGCCAGCCACACTCTTGATTCCGGTCTTGTGGGTGATGTTCTTGCGGTGGCTGATGACGGTGTGGACGCTCACGTTGAGGGCATCGGCAATCTCCTTGTTGGTCTTGCCCTGGGCGAGCTGCACGAGCACCGCGGTCTCACGCTTGGTCAACTCATAATTGCTCTTGACAGGCTCATCCTCGCCAGGAGCCACCTGGGCCAGCGTCTCGATGACCTCGGCGCGGCTGTCACGGATGTCCACTACGGCATCATACTGCTTGAGCTCATCCCGCTCCACATACTGATAGACCAATGCCACCAGAGCCATCGCATGCTCACCTTGCAAGTGTCTGACGTTGCTCAGCAGGGTCGGATTGATGAGCACAATGTCAGGACGGGCACTGAGTATGCGCTCTTCCAGGTGGTCGATATCCGATTCGGGTTCAAGCACTTTGAAACGGATCTGGCCGTCGAGGATGGCTTTCAGCCCCTCAACAATCACCTCCGAGGGTTCGACTATCAACAGGCGTCGCTTCATCATTTCAGGATGGCATTTTCGAGGTGCTGAACCAGCGGCACCATGATTTTCTCCTCGATAAAGGTATGCTTCTTCAGATCCTCGCTCAACCGCAGGATATCATACACCACGTCTGTCACATTGTCGTCATCGACCTGAGGCGGCAGGTACTTGAAAACGATATTGAGCAGATCGTCCAGTTTGCCCTCGATGTCGCTGTGCGTGTGCACAAACTCGCCGATGCTGTAGGTCGTATCTTTCTTGCCTCCCATCAATGCCTCGATGTGGGGGAACACATCACGCTCCTCGTGGGCAAAATGCTCTACCACCTCACGCTTGTATTCCTTGAAGAAACTGATAAATACCTGCCCGATGCGGCCGTTCAGCTTCTGGGCAATGGCATCCAGGTGGCGCTCAATGTGGGGCAAGCGCTTATCGACATAGTACCTGTGGGATTTCTCCAGATAAGGTACGAGGCCAGCCATGTCGGTGCCCAGGATGGTTGCCGTCGAGGGCACGTAGTTGTTGAAAGTATAGACGTTGCAGATGAGCAGGAAGAAAGCCGTGTCCACCCCACTCTCCTCGCACACGTCGGCAATCGAGCGGTCGCCAAAGCCCAGAGAGATGCCCAGCCGTGTCAACAAGGTCAACAGCGACGGATGGGCGGTAATCAGGTCGCTCAGGCGGCTTTCACTCGAGAATAGTCGTGATTTCATCATTACTTGGATTGCAATACTGTTTACTTTTATCGGCTGCAAATATAGCACATTTTAGCCAATGGAGCAAATCGCCCTATCACTGGGGCGAAAACCGCTGCACACGATCGAAAATGAGGAGGCGGCTGATGTCCCACGCCTTGCGTTGCTGTGGGGTGAGCGCCGTGCTGTCGCCGATGACCGACATGTTGCGCGGCTGGATGGCACCAGCGACAGGATATCGCAGGATGCTGTGGCCGAGGCCCTTCCACGGATAGGCATTGGCACCCATCACGTCGAGCAGCGTGGGATAGACATCCACCTGGCCAATAACGGCATCGTACCGCAATGTGGTGTCGCAGCCCGCAATGATCAAGGGAATGCCCCAATCGTCGGGGACCGCGTCATAGTCCGAGATTCCCATGACCCGATTACGGTAAAGCTGGGTGTGGTCGCTGACAATGGCCAGCACCGTGTTCCCTGCCAATTCATAACGATGCAAGTCGTTGATAAACACACCGATGCAGCTGTCGGTAAGGTGCACGCAGTTAAGGTAACCTCGAGCCTCGGCATTGAGGGTGTCGCTGGCTGTAATCCATGAGGGTGGCAACTTGCCATCGGTGTAAGGCGCATGCATAGTCATGGTAACCATTTCAAGGAAAAACGGCTGATGTAAGGACGGCAACAGGCCTCCGGCATAGTCCACGAGCGCCGCATCGTCGATATTGCCTTGACGCTTGAGTGCTACCGCCAAGTGCTCACGGTTGTAAAGGGTGTCAAAGCCGTAGGTGCGGGCCGTGACATTCTGATTCCAGTTGACGCCAGGCGTGCAGATGATCTCCCGGCAGTCATAGCCTGGCAGAGCCGCTGCCAAGGTGGGATATGGCCCGTCGCCATGATGAACCGCCACCACGCCGTCACGCAGGGGCAGCAGGCCCGTGTTGTAGATGAAATGGGCATCGCTGGAGTGGCCATGGCTGGTCTGGAACAGGACATGCGGAGCATAAATCACACTATCGCCGGCCACCAGGCTGTTCATGACGGGAGTCACCTCACGACCGTCCACCTGCATGCCGATGGGCCATGTGTGCAACGACTCCACAATGATGAGCACCAGATTGCGACGGCCGTCAGCCGAATAGGGATTATCGGTGTAGTTGGGGCAATCGTCAGCGAGAAAACGGTCCACCATAGCGCGTTCTTCATCGGTCACCTTGTGGTTGTTGAACAAAGCCTGGTAGAGCGAAAACGCCCCATAAGGGATCATACCGTTTTGAGCGAAGTAGCCACGGTTGCTGAAGTTGTGCAGGAAGCGTTTCTCATAATTCTCGCCCTTGACAAGATATCCTGCTAAAGACAATAACAGACAGCCTGCCAGCGACAGCAGGAAAGGCCTGATCCGTTCACCACCCTCCCGCATGCGCCGTCCCAGCAGGCAAACAACCACCAGCAGCAAATATGGCACCAAAATGA
The DNA here is from genome assembly GCA_900318535.1 of uncultured Prevotellaceae bacterium. Classification (GTDB taxonomy): domain Bacteria; phylum Bacteroidota; class Bacteroidia; order Bacteroidales; family Muribaculaceae; genus Sodaliphilus. The sequence continues at coordinate 50,075 of ONKU01000014.1, forward strand.
GCAAATCCTGCCACCGCAGCAACGAGAGCGTTGTAGCTGCCAGGGTGGAATTGACGTTCTGGGTAAGAGTCAGGCTCTGCCAAGGCATCAGGTCGTCATAGGCGCGGCAATAACACACCTGCATCAGGCACCAGACGGTGAGCAAAGTCAATGGTATCCACACCAGCCAACGCCAGCGGCGTCGCAGCAGCCAATAGGGAGCCAAAAGCAGCAAAGCATTGGCCAGCGAGATGGCGACAACGTGCCAGTTGTGAAATAACTGGCCCAAGCCGCCCAGTTGCGTGTCAAGCGCCACCATGAAGCATTGCCAGGCAACGACAAGCACGCACAACACATAAAACATTGTGCCCCAGCGCTCGATATGCCCTGATGCCCGACTCACCGCTACAGTCTCTTAATGATGTGGGATACGATGCCCCACACCTGGAAATTGCTGTCCTCGCTCACTTTGAGCTCGGGAAACGAGGCATTGGCAGGAGTGAGGTAGATGCCGTCGGCACGCACGCTCAGCCTTTTAACTGTGAAATCGCCATCGATGAAACACACGGCAATATTGCCGTCATGAGGATTGAGCGAACGGTCGATGATGAGCAGGTCGCCCTCGTTGATACCGGCATCCACCATCGAATCACCGATGACACGGGCACAGAAGGTGGCCGCGGGATTGGTGATCAAGGCACGGTTCAAGTCGATGGTGTCAGCATATTCGCCCTGGGCAGGGCTAGGGAAACCCGCCTGAACACGTCCTTCAAAGAATTGCAGACCAGACATTTTCTCGCCTGGTTGCAGCTGTGATATCTTGATTTCGTCCATCAGCTACACCTTTACAATCAGTCCGTCATAAGCCAGTTCCACACCTTGAGGCAGCAACCTCGGGGAATCGGCATGCAATCCCATGCGGTCACTCATGTGGATGAGCAACGTGCGACCCGGCTTGACACGTTCCACGATAGCGAGTGTCTCGTCCAGGCACATGTGTGACATGTGTTCGCCCACGCGCAACGAGTTGATGACCAGCAACGGAATGCCCTTGAGACTGTCCACCACCTCGTCGTCAATGGTCTTGGCATCGGTGATATAGGCCAGCGGACCGATGCGGAAGCCCAAAATAGGCAACTTGTAGTGCATCACGGGGATGGGCTCGACACGCACACCCTCGACCAGGAACGGCGTGTCGTCATCAATGACATGGACATCAAACTGAGGCACACCCGGGTAAGGATTCTCGGCAAAACAATAGGGAATGCGCTTGTGCAGATTCATCACCACATCGGCTCGGGCATACAGCGGCATGGGACGCTCAAAGCAATAGGCCCGCAGGTCGTCGAGTCCCGCAACGTGGTCAAAATGGATGTGGGTCAAGAGCACCGCATCCAGGTTGTCGTCACTGGCCCGCAGCATCTGAGTGCGGAAGTCGGGGCCGCAGTCGATGAGAATTCTAGCACCCTGATAACGCACGATGGCCGACGTGCGCAAGCGTTTGTCTCGCGAATCGTCGCTCATACACACGGGACAATGGCAACGCAACATGGGCACACCTGTCGAAGTACCCGTTCCCAGAAATTCTATTTCAAGCGTGGTAGGTTCCATCATTTCCTGAATTGACTCAGGAGCCCATCAACAAAATACAGGTAGGCTCCACCGTCGTAATACCAATATTCCCTCATTCCCGCCTGGTCGGGACGCTCGCTGATGCTCTTGGGGTTGCCAAGCGCCAATCGGCATTCATCTTTAGTCATGCCCACGACGACTTTGCCATGAGTGATCATGTCCCAGTTGGCGTCGTTGATGGTTGGATAAGACTGCCGTGGGTCTGCCGCCGAGAAGAGTGCGTCAAAATCCCGTCCATGCATGGTTGAAGTATTATTGTTCATCCACACCATCGCTTTCTCGCCAGTATCGGCTGCCGTGAACAACACCCGCAGGGGTAACACAGCATTTCCAGGCAAGATGCTGTCGATGTGCACATTGATGAAGTGGCGGCCATCCTTCATCTGCTCGGTTTGGCGGTCATACCAAATTGGCGTGTGGATATAGAAATCTTTCCCAACCAACTGCTGCGCTACATGGTCCACCATATCCAAGTCGATAAGCATGGGCAAGGTGAAACCCGGACGACGGGCCTCCTCGAAATTTCCTCCACGGTAGTGATACATTTCACCGGTTTGGCTATCCTCCAAATCAATATAGATCCGGCGGCTATCGAACGTGCCGCTCGCCGCCCACCCTTGGTAAATGAGCGTGCGGCCAGCCAGATGCAGGGTATCCTTGTCATAGCCATCGGTTTCGGCAAGCATCTGCGTCACCCTGTCATCGGCCACCCAGAAGCGCTTACCGATTTTCCATGCCGTAAGCGAGTCAATGTAGGCTTCTAGAGTCACGGCAGGCTGGCGCGAGTCAATCTGGTCCATGACCCGCCGCACGTCCTTGTCGGTCACATGCTCGGTCACTTCGATACCCGTGCCACAAGCCGCCAGCATCAAGCATGCCGCCACAGCAACCGCGATGTCCCGAATCATTCGCAACATGCGATACTGTGTTATTTCTTCTTCTGCTGCTCCTCGACCTTCAACAGGGAATCAATCGATGCAGTCACGGCCTGGATATCGACATCGCCGTTCATGACATCCTGCGTCACCTCTTTGACAGCTTCTTCGCGGTCAACGCCGCTTTCCACTTTAATCTTTGTCAGGAAAGGCGTATTGCGCTGGCGCGACTCCCTGAGGGCTTCACGAAAGTCGGCAATAGCTGCCGAATCGTTCAATGCCATAATTTCTTGTTCGGCCTCACGGATTGCCTTGTCGACAGCAAGAGCAGCATCTTTGTCCTGCTTCTCTACAGCCTGATCGAGCTGGGCAGCCATTTCCTTGCCCCTTTTGGCATAATCACTTTCGGTACATCCTACTAGAGTCAGAGCTGCAACAGCAGCTACCAGAATAAAAAATCTTTTCATTGTTATATTGTGTTTAATTTACTAATTATCAAATATTTAACTAATCCTTCATGTCTAATGCCTGTCGCAAGCCGTTGGCCAGCTGGTCGGGGCACGAAGTGTTCTTGTAGCCGCAACGGATGCCCTGCAGCTTGGCGATGGCATCAGCAGCCTTCATGCCGCGCAACAGCACCGAAATGCCCTGCAGATTGCCATGGCAACCGCCCGTAAACTGAACGTCACGGATTACGCCTTGCTCGTCCAGTTCAAAATCAATCTGGGATGAACACGTTCCTTGGGTATAATAAGTGTATTTCATTTTCTAAAATGGGTGTCTTACTTCCGTATCAAATCGACCAACCGCTGCTGGTCAAGGATATGCAATTCATTACTGTCATAGTCCAGGATCTCCTCGTCTGACAGTTTGTCAAGCGAAGCGATGAGCGTCGTGCGCTGCGTGCCCAACAGGGCGCACAGGTCCTTCTGCTTGAAGCGCAACGTCACATCGGTAGCACCCGTGATAGACAACGCATCCACCAGCATGGCCAAGCGTTCCATGATAGAGCCGTCCCTGGTGGCCAAGATGGAAGACATACTGCGCTGACTGCCTGATGACAGGTAATTCAGGATATTGAACAGGAAGACCTTATCGGCTCCAAGCATCTTGATATAGTCACTCTTGCGCAACTGCAGGATGCCGCACGACCCGTCGGCATAAGCATGATAGGGATAGGTCGTTTCCCGGCCGAAAAGATACTCCGCAGCCAGCACATGCGGCATTGCCAAGGTCTGCAACAACGACACACGCAGGTGGTCACAGGGAGTTTCCAGCCTGACGCGCCCCGAAACGATGAACCTCATGTGGGTGCATGGGTCACCAGCAGCAAAAATCTGCTCCCCATTACGGAACTTGAGGAAATGAAACGGCAGTTTCTCGACAAGTGCCGTGATTTTATCGGTGCTCACGCCCTGAAAGAGCGGTAACTGCATCAATTGCTGGTACATACTGTTCATAATTCCGGAAATCTGAATCGAATCACTTTCCCAAATGCTCGATGACCTGTTCGACAGTCAACGACTGCTGTTCACCGGTGACCATGTTCTTGAGCGCAATCGTGCCGTTCTGCACCTCGTCTGCTCCGACTATGGCCACATAGGGAATCTGGCGGTCGTTGGCGTAATTCATCTGTTTCTTCATCTTGGCGCTGTCGGGATACAATTCTGCGCTGATGCCTGCACGGCGCAATGCCATGATGTGCTTCAACGAAGTAGCCGCCTCCAGGTCGCCAAAGTTGACGAACATCACGCGAGCCGTTGCCATGGTGTCGGCAGGATAGAGGTCGAGAGCATTCAGTACATCATAGATGCGGTCGGCACCAAAGCTGATGCCCACACCCGACAAGCCGGGCATGCCGAATACGCCCGTCAGATTATCATAGCGTCCACCACCCGTAATGCTGCCAATGGCAACATCCAGGGCCTTGACTTCGAGAATGGTGCCCGTGTAATAGTTCAAGCCACGCGCCAGCGACACATCGAGTTCCACGTGGGCACGAGTGCCCAAGGCAGCAACCTGGGTGAGCACATAGCGCATCTCCTCGATGCCCTTCATGCCCACTTCGCTGCTTGCCAGCATTCCTGCCAGCGCGGCCAGTCGTTCCTCGTTGGTACCATCAAGTGCCAGCAAGGGCTGCAAGGTGGCAATTGCCTCATCGCTCAAGCCTTTCTCCTTCAACTCGGCATTGACGTTATCGATGCCGATCTTGTCGAGCTTGTCGATGGCGACGGTGATATCAATAATTTTGTCGGCAGCACCGATGACCTCGGCAATACCGCTCAGGATCTTGCGATTGTTCAGCTTGATGGCGACATTGATGTTGAAACGGTTGAACACCTCATCGATCATCGTCACCAGTTCCACTTCGTTCCACAGCGAGTCGCTGCCCACGATGTCGGCATCACACTGGTAGAACTCACGGTAACGGCCCTTCTGCGGACGGTCGGCACGCCACACAGGCTGCACCTGGTAACGCTTAAAAGGCATCTGCACGTCGTTGCGGTGCTGCACGACATAGCGTGCAAAGGGCACCGTCAAGTCGTAACGCAGACCCTTCTCGCTGATCTTGGTAGTCAAGTGCAGCGAGTCATGTGCCGCCAGCAGGTCGTCGGGGGCATCCTTGAGATAGTCACCGCTGTTCAGGATCTTGAACAACAGTTTGTCACCTTCCTCGCCATACTTGCCCATCAGTGTGGACAGGTTCTCGATAGCGGGTGTTTCAATCTGCTGGAATCCGTACAGCAGGAAGACGTCTTTGATGGTGTTAAAAATATAGTTGCGGCGCGCCATCTCGATGGGTGAGAAGTCGCGCGTCCCCTTGGGGATAGATGGTTTTTGTGCCATTTAGATTATTTGTTTCTAGTCTTTGGTTTCAAGTTGTTAGTTTTCATTGATCAGCGACGGCGGCCTCCTAAGAAAATGGCAGCGTAATATAATAATGTAGCGAGTGAACCGATGGCTGCTACCACATAGGTATAGGCAGCGGCATGCAAGGCGTCCTTGGCATAGCCCAACTGCTCACCGCCAACGATTCCCGAGCCCTCGAGCCACTTGATGGCACGACGGCTGGCATCCACCTCGACAGGCAGCGTCACAAAGCTGAATGCAACCGTTGCAGCAAACATGGCAAGTGCAATATACAAGGGCAATGCGGTCATTTCATACACGGCAATGCCGGCAAGCAGCAGCCACTGCACCGTTTTGGAAGCAAACGACACGATAGGAACCATCTTGGTGCGCAACTGCAGCATGCTGTAGCCCACCTTATGCTGAACGGCATGGCCGCACTCGTGAGCAGCCACTGCGGCAGCAGCGATGCTGTTGGTGCCATAGACGGGCTCACTCAGGTTCACCGTCCTGTTGGCAGGGTTGAAGTGGTCGGTCAACTGACCGCTCACACTGGTCACCTGCACGTCGCCGCAGCCGTTCTGCTGCAGCATCGCGATGGCAACGTCACGTCCAGCCATGGGCACGCCCAATGGAACTTTACTATACTTCGCAAACTTTGACTTGAGGGAGTTCTGAACAATCAAGCTCAGGATAAAAATACCTCCCATTAAAATATACACAAACATGCTGTAAGTATTTAGTTGTTAGTTTTTTTAGTTGTCAGACGCTTAAAAACATTTTTTTGCTGGCAGCGACCAGTTTGGCACGAAAATTGTAGCAAAAGGCGCTGGACCAGATTACGCACCGCAAAGGTAAAGTTTTTTGGTCGCAAAACCGCCCAAAAGGACAATAAAAGTGCTAAAAAATGAAAATTGGGAGCAAAAAAATTTGCCAATTCAAAAATAGCCGTTACATTTGCGGCGTTGATTCGTTTTATTATTAATCATTTATTTATTTAAGTTGTTTTATTATGAAGAAGTTTTTATTGATGTTTGCAGCTGTTGCTGCTATCGCTTTTGTTGGTTGCAAGACTGAGACCAAGCCCGCTGAGGAAGCTGCTGTTGAAGAGGCTCCCGTAGCTGAGTACACTGTTGACGGTGTAGCTAACGAGCTGCTGAACTGCGCTGATGAGGCTGCTGCTGTTAGCCTGCTCGATGGTATCAAGGCTAAGGCTGAGGAGTTGCTGAACGGTGGTGACCAGGCTGGTTACTTCAACATCATCAACATCCTGAAGACCGTTTGGGACAACAACAAGGATGCCATCCTGGCTAAGATCCCGACCCTGGCTGAGAAGATGACCAGTTACATCGATGTTCCCGAGAACCTGAAGGCTGGTTTTGCTGAGTTCGTAGCAAAGCAGGCTGCTGAGAAGGTTGGTGAGGCTGTTGACGCTGCTACCGACGCTGCTACCGAGAAGGTTGACGCTGCTAAGGAGGCCGTTAAAGATGCTGCTGGCAATGCCGTTGACGCTGCCAAGGAGAAAGGTGCTGAGGCTGCTCAGAAGGTAGCTGACGAGCTGAAGAACTAATCTAGAACACAAGATTAATCCCTTATAACAAATCAGGGCTGGCTCTTATGGGCCAGCCCTGATTGTTTTTTCTTTTCTTACAAGCCGATGGCTTGCAATACCAGAACATCTAGCGGGATGAGGTGGCGGCTTTTTGATAGGCGAGGCGCTCGTCGCCGCTGAGCAGATAGATGATGCCGCAGTAAGTGAAGCCGTAACGCTCAATGACATGGCGCATGATCACGTTGTCGCGATGGGTGTCGATGCGCAAGCAACCAGCCACGTCCATGCAATAGTCCATCACGTCGTTGAAAATGCCATGACTCGCTGCCGTGCTGGCCAAGCGGTGCACCACATAGTAGGGTTGATCGTCCAGCCACTGGCCTTCATAAATTTCCTTGTAAGTGGGCTCAGGGCCAGGGATGAAGGCAAATGAGGCAACAATCTCCCCACCCTGCTCCACACACAGGTAGCAATGCCCGTTGTTGATGTCGTTCTCAATGGTCTCACGACTGGGATAGCCGCCAATCCACTGGTTCACGTTACCACACGACCGCATGATGCCGCGCGCCTCCTCGATGAGCCGCATGATGACCGGCACATCTTCCATCCTTGCTTTTCTAAACGTCCTATTCATACAGTAATCCTGATTTGTTCTTATTCATTGTCAGTTGAAATGGCAATGCCGTCGCGGCGCATCATGGCATCGATGCGGGGCTCACGACCGCGAAAGCGCTGATAAAGCGCCATCGGGGCCTCGGTGCCACCACGGGAGAGCACGTTATCGACCCACTGGCGGGCTGTCTCCCGATTGAAAATGCCGTCTTCCTTGAACTTAGAGAAGGCGTCACACTCTATCACTTCGGCCCATTTGTAGCCGTAGTAACCCGCAGCATATCCACCCGAGAAAATATGGGTGAACTGCGGAGACATGATGCAACCTTCAACAGGTTCAAATGCCTTCACATCCCTGGTCGCATTATACTCGAATTGGAAATCATCGCCCACATAGGGCTCTGAAATGCTGTGCCAGGCCATATCGAGAAATCCGAAGCCCAACTGCCGCACACAAGCGTACGCGGCACCATACTGCGACGATGCCAACAGGCGGTCAATCAGTTCCTGCGGAACGGGCTCGCCCGTCTGGTAATGACAAGCAAAACTATCCAAAAATTCCCGCTCATAGACGTAGTTCTCGTTGAACTGTGAGGGCACCTCGACAAAGTCACGATAGACGTTGGTGCCCGAGAGTGACTGGTACTTGCAACGGCTCAACAGCTGGTGCAATGCGTGACCGAACTCGTGCATGAACGTCTCGACCTCACGCACGGTGAGCAACGACGGCTTCGTATCGGTAGGACGGGAGAAGTTCATCGTCAAGGTCACCAGCGGCCTCACGTCATTACCGTTCTCGTCGATGTACTGCTCACGGAAACTCGTCATCCATGCTCCGCTCTGCTTGGTAGCACGTGGGAAGAAATCGAGGTAGAGCACACCCACAGCCTTGCCGTCCTCATCAGTCACGTCAAACACCTCCACCTCGGGATGGAACACCTGTGCATCGTGGTTGGGGACAAAGCGCAGGCCATACATCCGCTTGGCAAAGCCAAAAACGCCCTTGGTCACCTTGCTCAACTCGAAATATGGACGCAACAGCTCATCGTTGATGTCAAACATCGAGTCCTTTTCCTTATTGCTGTAATAGCTGTAGTCCCAGGGCATGATTTCTACCTTCTTGCCCTCCAGTTTACCAGCAAATTCGGTCAAATGCTCCATCTCGCTGCGTTCCACCGGCAAATAAGCCTCACGCAACTGGTTGAGCATGTTATAGACCGCTTGGGGCGTCTCGGCCATCGTATGCTGCAGTTTGTAGTCGGCAAAGGTTTTGCAACCCATCAGGCGGGCGATATCCAATCGGGTGTTGGCAATGTCTCGCAGCACATCCAGATTGCAGTATTCACCGCTGGTACACTGGCGGTTGTACATCTTGTACAATTTCTCGCGCAAGTCGCGACGGTCGCTGTACTTCATGAACGGGCCATAACTGGGCGCATCCAGCGTGATCAGCCAGGCATCCTCGCGGCCTTTTTCCTTCGCCGCCTGACGTGCCGCGTCAAGGGTGCTCTCGGACAATCCGGCCAGGTCGTCCTGTGTGAGCCACAGTTCATAACGGGGAGTTTCCTTAAGGGCGTTCTGGTCAAACTTCAAAGTCAATTCAGTCAAACGCTTGGACAGTTCGCGATAACACTCACGGTCAGCACCTTGCAGATTGGCACCGCTGCGGATGAAGCCGTCGTAGGTCTCACGCATCAGCATCCGGTCCTCGACATCATGCCGTGAGGCATCAAAATGGTCGTGTACATGTTTCACGCGTTCCCACAACTGCTCATTGAGCGTAATGCTGTTGAAATGCTCACTCAACAGTGGGGCCATGCGGTTGCTCACCTCTAACAAGGCATCGTCGGCATTGGCCGAGAGCATAGGGTAATACACACCCAGGACACGGCTCAGGGTCGCTCCTGCACGGTCGAGCGCAACGATGGTGTTCTCAAAAGTCGCCTCAGCTGCATTGCCTGCGATGGCTTTGACTTCGGCATCATGTTCCTTGATACCCTGACGGATGGCAGGCTCGTAATCGGCCGTCGTGATGCGGTCAAAAGGTATGGTTCCTCCCGTTGTCCTGAACGGCTTGAAAAATATATTGTCCTCGATCATTTCTCTAATCACTAATCTTTAATTCAAAATTACTCCAATTCCACTACTGTGATTCCTGCGCCGCCAAACTGCACATGCTCGTCGCGATAAGACTTCACACCCGAGACGGTGTGCAGGTACTCGCGGATGGCCACCTTCAGCGCACCAGTACCGGTGCCATGCAGGATGCGGACGCGCTGAGCGCTGAACTGGATAGCATCATCGATGAAATAGGTAATGGCCTGCAAGGCTTCATCGGCACGCATGCCGCGCACGTCGATATCCGGCTTGAAATTCAGCTGGCGCGTGCGGATTTCATCAGTCGTGGCACGTCCCAAGGATTCAGCTTTTGGTAACTTCTCCTTGCGCATGGTACGCTCTACTTTGTCGGCCTCGATTCGGGTCTTGATGTTCCCGAATGCCACCAACGCATATTTCTCGTCAATGCTGATGAGTGTTCCGACGGTTGTCGTTCCCTTCAGTACCACGTTGTCGCCTGCCTGCAGGGGACGGTTCTTGTCAGCTTGCTGGGGCTTCGCTTTCTTTTTGGCTGGTTTGCGATGGGCTTTATCGTTGGGCGTGAGCTCAGTAAGCCGTGCAGGAGCATCGGGTTCTTCGGCATTGAGGCGCTGCTTGAACTCGTCCAGCTGGCGCCGAAGCTCCTTGGTGCGCTCTTTCTCAGCCTGTTCGCGGCGAATCTCCTTGATGGTACGCTCAATCTGGGCGTTGCTGCCCTTCAGTATTTCCTGTGCCTCGGCACGCGCGTCGTGAATGATCTGTCGATGCTCGGCACGGATATTGTCCAACCGCTCGTCATAGTCGGCGATCATCTGGTCGAGGCGCTTTTCCTTGGCGCGCACGTCCTGGCGCTTGTTCTCCCAGTAGCGGCGGTCGCGCACGATGTCGAGCAGGTACTTGTCCATGTTGATATAGTCGCTGCCCACTATTTCGCTGGCCTTGTCGATTACCTGCTGGGGCAAACCCGTCTTGCGGGCAATCTCGATGGCAAACGAACTGCCGGGGTAACCCATCGACAATTGGAACAAGGGCTGCATGCGCTGGCGGTCATAGAGCATAGCGCCATTGACCACGCCATCGGTCTCGTCGGCAAAATGCTTCAGGTTCTGGTAATGGGTTGTGATCACACCCATCACCCTGTGCTCGTTGAGCTGCTCCAGGATGGACTGGGCAATGGCTCCGCCAATCTGTGGCTCGGTACCGCTACCCATCTCATCGATAAGGATGAGAGTCTCCTTACCTCCCTTCGAGAGGAACAGCTTCATGTTCTGCAGGTGGCTGCTATAGGTACTCAGGTCGTTCTCGATGCTCTGTTGGTCACCGATGTCAATGAAAATGTCATGGTACAGGCCCATGTGTGAATTGTCGCGCAGAGTGGGCAGCAAGCCGCACTGCATCATGTACTGGACAACGCCTACGGTCTTCAGGCACACCGACTTACCGCCGGCATTAGGACCCGAAATGACCAGGATGCGGTTTTGCTGGTTCAGGTTGATGTTCAAGGGCACCACCTCCTTGCCCTGGGTTCGCAACGAGAGCATCAGGGCGGGATGGATGGCCGTGTACCATTCCACCACCGGTTTGCGGTCGATGTGGCACATCTGTGCTCCCACATCCTTGGCAAACAGTGCCTTAGCACGGATAAAGTCCAGCTGCCCAAGCGTTTCCAGCACGCCGGCCAGTTCATCGAGGTGCGGACGGATCTGGTCGGTCACCTCGGTGAGGATGCGTATAATTTCGCGGGCGATTTCGGCCTCTGTCTCACGGATGCGGTTGTTGGCCTCGACGATGGCATCGGGCTCAATGAACACAGTCTTGCCTGTGGCACTCTCGTCATGCACGATACCATGCAGTTTGCGCTTGTTCATGGCACTCACGGGCAACACCAGACGCCCGTCACGCAACGAGGGCTGCACATCGTTCTCCAGGATGCCATCCTGCTTACCCTGGGCGATGATGCGGCGCAGGGTGCCGTTGATGCTGCTGGTCACACGGGCAATCGCAACACGCAGCTCATGCAGGTGCGGCGATGCCGTGTCCTTGATGTTGCCGGCCTTATCGAGCACATGCCCGATGGCGCTACTCAACTCGGGGAAGGCCTGCATGCCGCTGGTGAGTTCCCGCAATCGCGGATAAGGCGAATTGCCGTCACCGTCGGCAGCAAAGAAACGGACAACCTGACTGACCGTAACCAGCAGACGCTGCAGGTCAAACAGGCGCTCGGCCGACAGGAATGTGCCGGGCGTGGAAACCTCCTTGAGCACGACACGCAAGTCGAAATAGTAACTCAACGGAAATTCACGGCCCGTCTGAAGGATGGACAAGAACTCGTTGGTCTCCTCGAGCCAGCGGATGACCTCGTCGCGACGGGTCGAGAAACGCAGGCGCGGCACGTTTGCCGCCCCCAACGCGCTCACGCAGTGACGTTCCAGTTCACGCCTGACGGCATCAAAGCCAATCTTGGTCTCAAAAGTTGAGGGATAAATCATAGGCACAAAATTAGTGTATTTTCGCGGAATGGAGAAATAATTTGTATCTTTGCGGCATCATAGGGAATTATCCCTAGACATAATCATCAATCAAATCTTATCTATCTGATTCAAGAAAAAACCATGCCTCGTTGTCGTTCAGCAGACGTCAACGAGGCTTTTTTATCTTTTTTTGCCCAAATATAGGACAGGAAACAAAAAAAAGAACTACATTTGCGAGTTATAATCATGAATTTCAATTAACCTAAACATTAATAACTAACTCATTTTTTATGAAGAAATTCTTATTCTTACTGCTCGCATCGGCTATTTCGTTCAACATGATGGCTGATGACAAGGTTGTTGTCCCCGACAGCACCGGTTTCAAGTTCACCGACACCAAGGTTATCCGTCACACCCCCGTCAAGGACCAGAACAAGTCCGGAACGTGCTGGTGCTACTCGACCAACTCCTTCTTTGAGAACGAGATCCTGCGCCTCACCGGCAAGGAGGTTCACCTGAGCGAGGGCTTTGTGGTTAACCACTGCTACTATGACAAGGCCATCAAGTACATCCGCATGGATGGCACGATCAACTTTGCCGAGGGTGGCGCTGCCGAGGATGTGCCCTACGTATGGCGCAAATACGGCATGGTTCCCAACGAGGTGTACACCGGCATGACCTATGGTGACAAGAAGTTTGACACCCACGAGCTGACCACGCTGCTGAGCGGCTTTGTTGGCACCATCAACAAGAACAGCCGCGGCAAGCTCACTCCCGCGTGGATGGACGCTCTGAAGGGTGTCCTCGACGGCTACATGGGCAAGATGCCCGAGAGCTTCGTGTATGAGGGCAAGACCTACACCCCGCAGACTTGGGCTGCCAGCCTGGGCCTGAACATGGACGATTATGTACCCATCGCATCGTTTACCCACCACCCCTACTATCAGCCCTTCATCCTTGAGGTGGCCGACAACTGGTTGTGGTCCAGCTATCAGAACGTGCCCATCGACGAGCTGCTCGAGATTGCCAACTACGCTATCGACAACGGCTACAGCATCGCTTGGGGTTCTGACGTGAGCGAGAAAGGTTTCAAGTGGCGCAACGGTTATGCCATCCTGCCCGTCAAGAAGGAAGTTCCCGATGCCGAAGGTACCGACATGGCACGCTGGGCTCAGCTGAGCGACAAGGACCGCGAGGCCGAACTGTGGGACATCAAGGGCCCGGTTAAGGAGCAGTGGGTAACCCCCGAGGAGCGTCAGGAGATGTTCGACAACAAGGAGACCACCGACGACCACGGCATGGTCATCATGGGCAAGGCCGTTGACCAGGAAGGCAACAAGTACTTCAAGGTACAGAACAGCTGGGACACCAACCAACTGTACGAGGGCTACTTCTATTGCAGCGAGGCCTTCTTCCGCGCCAAGACTTTGAACATCCTGGTGCACAAGGATGCCATCCCCGCCAAGATCGCCAAGAAGTTAGGCATCAAGAAGTAATTATTTTAGTTGCACTACGCGCAACTAAAAGTTTAGAGTTTAGGGTTTAGAGACATTTCAACTACCCTGCTCGCCCTTAAAAGAAAAAAGACCTGCACGCCGTGTTGATGGCGTGCAGGTCTTTTTTAGTCGCCGTTTGGAGGCTTTATCATGTTTTTTTAGTAATTTCGCAGCCATGATGATGGTTAATCGAGAACGCGGGGTTAATCGGTGGGTGCTGGTGGGGATTGGTGCCTTTGCTGTGGTGGCCTTGTTGCTGGTGTCGTGGGATTCTTATCTGTATGACCTGTGGCAGCACCATGACGTGATCTGGTTCTATCTGTGCGGCAAGGCGTGGATGAACGGTATGACGCCATACGTCGACTTTGCCGACAGCAAGGGTCCGCTGCTGTGGCTCATCTACGGCATCGGTTACCTGATCAGTCCGCATGACTACACAGGCATGTACTGGCTGTCGTGCGTGCTCTATACCTTCATCTTTTACCAATGTTATAAATGTGCCAGGCTGTTCGTGCGCGACACACGGCTGGCGCTGGCTGCGGTGCTGCTGTCTGCCGTCTTTTTCCTGAGCGGACTGACGCACATCGAGGTGCGCGCCGAGGACTACTGTTACGCCCTGATGCTGCCGCTGTTCTACCGTTTCCTGCGCTATAACGTGGGCCGTGAGCAGGGGCATCGGTTTGTCAAGTCCACAGCCCTCTTACTGGGTTTCGCCCTGGGCGCTACCCTGCTCATCAAGTACAGCTGCACGCTGATGCTGGCCATCTTCATCCCCTACTGGTGCACCGTGGTCGCCCGTCGCTGCGGCTACTCGCCCTGGCGGGCATTGGGCTGGTGTGCCCTTGCCGGAATCCTGACCATACTGCCCATGACAGCATGGTTGGCATGGCACGGCTGTCTGGACGACTGCATCAACGAGTATTTCCTGAACACGTTCAACACCTTTGACAACCTGCACGGCGAGCAAATCACCGTCAAGCAGGTGCTGCTGATGTTCCTGGGCAAACGCGTCATCCTGTTTACCCTTGGCGTGATTGCGAGTGTCTTTATCTACTGCAGGACCATCGGCAAGAGTTGCCTCATGGCGGTGATAGCGCTGTTATGGTTCATGGCAGTCATCCTGCTCAACGGCACCGACCGCATCTACCTGAACGTGCTGTCGCTGTTCACCGTGCTGGCGGCTGGCATAGTCTCTCAAGCGCTGTCGCGCTGGCTGCGCTGGTGGTGGGTAACCGGCATCCTGGGAGTGGGAGTGCTCGCATTGCTGTTCAGCACCGTTGAGCGCAAATCGCTCTTCAGCGAGCAGTTGCCTGACCGCCAGATATGGTACTACTACCCCACTTTGCTGAGCCAATACGAGCAGCCGCGCCTGCTCTACCTCATGTGCCACGACCATGGCGAGGGCGTTCCCGTAGATGCGCTGCCCGCCTGCAAATACTGGAGTCTGCAGATGGGTTACACTCCTGATATGGTCGAAGACCAACTGAACGCGGTGAAACAGCATCGCTGCAACGCGGCATTCGTAGAATCGGACAACCTCCCGATGATTGCTCTGCTCGAGAGAAACGGCTACTACCGCAACGACTTTGCCGAGGCAGGCATGGGCGACAAGCGCTGGAAACGGTTCCTCATGTACAGCGACCGTGAGTTAAAGGCAATGCCTTCCCGCTATCCTACCCCCATGGAGGTCCTCACCAAACGGAACGTGGTCCTAGAAAAGAAACAATAGTTGCAAACGCAAACTAACAATAACAATCAACAACTTTAAATTACACAATCAATGAAAGCATTAAAC
This sequence comes from uncultured Prevotellaceae bacterium, assembly GCA_900318535.1. GTDB lineage: Bacteria > Bacteroidota > Bacteroidia > Bacteroidales > Muribaculaceae > Sodaliphilus. The sequence continues at coordinate 65,434 of ONKU01000014.1, forward strand.
ACCGACAAGGCACCCGCTGCCATTGGCCCCTACAGCCAAGCAATCCGCACTGGTAACATCGTCTTTGTTTCGGGCCAGTTGCCCATCATCCCCGAGACCGGAGCCTTCCCCGAAGGAGGAGTCCAGGAACAGACCCGCCAGAGTCTGCTCAACGCTCGCGCCATCCTGCAGAGCGAGGGACTTGACCTGAAAGATGTGGTCAAGACGACTGTATTCCTCAGTGACATCGCCAACTTCGGACCCATGAACGAGATTTACGCCGAGTTCTTCACGGCTCCTTTCCCTGCCCGCTGCGCATTTGCCGTCAAGGACCTGCCCAAGGGTGCACTCGTAGAAATTGAACTCATCGCCGAGGCTCAGTAAGCCCAACCGACGCAGAAAAATGCAACGGTGCTCTTGACCATGAAATCAAGAGCACCGTTTTTTACGATTGCATGTAACAGCAGTAATGGACGTTAGCGGTGGATGCGCCAGATGGTACCCTCGATAAGCGAGCAATAGATGTAGCCGCGCTCATCAACGTCAAAACCATTCACCTCGCTGGAGCCCAGCCGATAGGTGAACACCAACTCATGGGTTGCTGCATTGACCACGGCCAGCACGCCTCGACGCGAGCCACAGTAGATGTAGCCGTCATGCTCCAGCACGATACATGGCGCATGCTCATAGCCAAAGCCCAAATCCACTTTCCACAGCTCCTGATAATTGTCCCCGGTACTCATGGCGACCAGTTCGCCATCCATCGTCTTGGCATAGGCCACTTTACCGTCAACGCTTCGGCCCAGACTCTCCCGCACCTTGTTATCGTTCTTCTCGCGCCACAGCTGCACGCCGCTCTTGCGGTCGATTGCAGTGGTCACACGGTCGGGAGCGACGATGACGACATGGTCAGACGTAACGACCGGCACCACATTGCCGGGGCTGTACAGGTTGACGTTCTTGCCGTTGTTCCACTGCCAATTCAACGAACCGTTGCGCCTATCGAGCGAGCGCAAATAGGTATCCCAAGCGCCGAAGATGACATCAGCGCCATCCACGACGGGTGCTGCCTGACAATAGTTGTTGATGCTGTCATAACGCCACAACAGGCGGTGACGCTTCACGTCCCAAGCCTGGAAAGTTTTGTAGCCACCCTGATAAAGGATGCCGCCGGCTACTACACCGTCGGCAACATAAGGACCGTCGGCCAGATACTGCCACGACAGTTTGCCGGATTTCTTATCGAGCCAAACGAGCCGTTTGTCGCTGGTGGGCAGAATGACAAATTTACCGCTCACTGCAGGACGCGAAAAGAGCATGGCATCGGTCTTGAACTGCCAGCGCAAAGCGCCCGACTGCTTGTCCACCGCCTTGCAATAACCCAATGAATTGCCGTAGTACAGATTTTTGTCATCTACCCCCACTCGGGTGAAGATAGAGGCGTTGTCGGCAACAATGCGGCGCACGTCAAAACCAGCCGGCACCTGACAACTCTCTTGTGGGCTCTCAGTCTTGTCGAACTCCTGGTTGATGCGATAAGCAAACATGACCTCAGGAGCCTTGCCAATCACCTTATTATAGACATAAATCCACTGGCGATCCAGATCAATGGTCATCAACGTGTAGCCATAATTGCCGCCACCCATATCCAAGGCCCTCACCATCACTCCGTTGATGCCATCGGTCTCATAGAGGCGCCAGGTGTGGTAATGGCCGCACTGATGGGTGACAACAGGGTATTTCTTGAGGATGTCAACATAAGCGCGGTAATTGTCCAGATCGTCGAGTATCGGATAATGGTTGACGCTCAACACCTGCATGCCCGGCTTTACCATTGCCGTAAGGGTGCTGTCAAGCCACAAGAGGTCTTCCTGCTTGATGTGACCGTCGCCCATCTTCATGAACGGGCCGCAGTTCATGCCCACGACCACCAGGTTATCGACCGTGAAGACAAAACGGTCGTTACCCCACAAGTCGTTAAAGGTTTTGCAGGCACTCTGGCTCCAGTTGTTCTCGTGATTGCCTGGAATGACATATAAGGGATGAGAAATGCCATCGAGAATACCCTTGATGTTGCGTAACTGTTCGTCACTGCCCTCGTTGGTGAGGTCACCCGTCATCATCACGGCATCAACATCGGTGGCATTGATTTCGGCTACTGCTTCGCGCAGTTTGCCCTCATTGGCATTGCCCGGCGTGACATGCACATCGCTCAGGATAGCCAGCTTGACCACCCCACCCTGCATGACCAGCGACCACGCCAACATCGCCAGCAGCAAGAATGACCATCTTTTCTTCATACTGATTCTAATCTTACTTCGATATGTTGAAACCCAGTTTAATAATCAGCTTGAGGGTGCCAACGGCCGTATTGCGGTCGTACTGCTTCTCTTCCTCAGGCAATTCATCATATGGTACCAGGCTGGGATGGGTCTTGAATGCGTCACTGCGCACCGGGCCCCATGTCCAGCCATGTTCAACACGCGACTGCGCCCACACCTCATGCACGTTACGGGCCAACTGTTCCACCAGGTTCTCGAGCTCTTCAGGCAGCCTGATGTCGCTGGTGTCGGCCGGCTGAGGCTGATAATCTTCGCTATTTTGCTTCATTTTCATTAGTTATAACTTCTCTATCACGTCGCTCTCGCCGCAGGGCATGGTGATGATGTCGTTGTAGAGCGGTAACGGGGCTTTTACCTGATAGGTCTTGCGCTGCTGCTCCAGGGGAACAAACAGGCTGACCTGACCCTCCTTGTCGGTCGTTACGACTTGACCAGCCACTTCAAGCCTTGTGCCGCTGATGAACGTCTCGGTCTCGGGATCCCATAAGCCGAATTTCACATTGCCATATACCGAGGGGTCGCGACGGATGTCCAGTGTCACATCGCGGGTCAGGGTGAGTGTCGTGTCCAGCGGCAGGAAATCGGGGCAAGCGACGGTCACGTGCACCGGTTGATCGAGATACCGGTGCGGGACGTTGGTGAACACGCCGTTCTCGTCGATAGACTGTATCGTGTCGGTCTTGAACTCATTGTCAAGCGACAAGGTGACCACAGCATTGTGCAAGGGAGGCAACTGGTCGTTGTGGGAGGTGGACTCGTTGAGGTGAACCGTGGTATTAAACGGCTGGTTGCCCATCCATACTGCCACGAGGGCAGCAATAACGGCAGCGATGCCCAGCAGCCAGGCAAGGGCCCGGCGCAGCAGCAAACGTTTGTGGCGTTGCCAAATGGCATCAAACTCCACACCCAGCAGTTTGGACACTAGCTGGACATAAGCGCGCTCTTTGTTCAGCCACGGCCAGCGGTAGTTGCGTTCATGGATGTTGGCGCCCAGGATCTCGGGCAATCCCAGTTTGTCGATGACCGGATTGAAGCACTCGGTCTCAGGATTGCCGCTGTGCGGCTTGCCGTCAACAATAAAGAAATGGATATTTTCGGTTCGCCCCAGGCTATGGAAAAACTCGATCTCCTTGCCCACCCAATCGGATTGCGCCGAGTTGGGTGAACAGATGACAATCAGGTTCCTCGACGCCTTCAGCCTTTCCTGCAGCTCATCGGTCAAGCCGCCTGGCTGAATATCGGTCGGGGCAAAGAATACCGGCCTGATGGGCGTACGTTTCCATCCCCGCTCGCTGCACAGGGTTGCCGGCATGCGGTAATGCTCCAGCTTGCGCTGCACGCGCTTTCCCCACACAGTGTCCTTGCTGTTATAACTGATGAAGGCATAGTATTTAAACTCTTGCTCCTGCATCATCTTTTGTTCTGCCATATCCATTTCCATGATGTAATAACTTTATTGTTATTGAAACTGACCGTTAGAAGGTCATTTTCCTCCATTTATCGTTCTGGTAAGAGGTGAAGGCCTTGGGCGTCTGGCGCTTGCGCAAATCAAGCGTTGGCGCCACGTTGCTCACGTTCTTCTCGATGTCGTCGGCCAGTTTGCCATAGGATACCATGCCTTGGGTGTCCTGTAACTCCTTCAACAGATAGTAGGTGAACAAGCCATGGCCCTCCTCTTGGAAGCTCTGAGCCGTCTCGTTGCCATGGGTGGCAGCCAACACGACCAGATTGCCCGTCATGGGCTGCGCATCCTGAGCCTCGACCTCGACGGCACGTTCAACACTCAGGCCCTCGTTGTCACGGTTCACGCCGCTGAAACAGGCATCCAGGAACACCGTCACACGGTCAAAACCCAATCCGCCGAGCACGGCATAGAAATCCTCAAGAGAGATACCCTGTTGAGGCCTTGTCCCGTAAACGTCGGTGGGCAGCAGATAAGCCTTATTGTTGTTCGTGATGTCAGGCACGCCATGACCAGCATAATAGACAATCAGTTTCTTGTACTGGCGGTCGGTAATCTCACGTCCCAACCAGTCGTTCATTTCCTGCTCCAGGATCATGTGCTTGGTAGCGTCTTCACACAGGTGCACATTCTCGGCAGGGATGCCAAGGGTCTTCTTGCAGTACTCGGCAAAAATGGTGGCATCATTCTTGGCAAAAGGCACATCGGCGACAAAACGGTAATGCTCGTTGCCAAAGATGAGCGCATAGGTGTCGTTGCGCACGATCAAAGCCTCGGGGATGTTGGCGTCAACGGCCGATAAACGCACATTAGTCTGGTAGGTCTGATACATCTTCAGGCAGATGGCGACAGCCTCGCGGTCCAGGCCATACTCAGTACAGTTATCGGTATTGATGTTCTTGGGCAAGCCCCTGATTTCACCCTTATAAAAAGTGTGATAGGTCTTGTCACCCTCGACAACCTCGGTTGCAAAAACCGCCTTTCCCAGCAATGCGTTATCACCTATCTCAATCAGATTCAGGTTAGAGCACGACAGGAAAGCCTGGTCCTCGACGCGTGCCAGGTTAGGAATGCTCACCGATCGCAGCGACGAGCAGTTGGCAAACGCGATGGTGCCGATGCGCTTGACGTTGACCGGTATCGAGATATTAAACAGATTGTGGCAGTTCAAGAAAGCGCCCCACCCGATTTCAAAAAGGAACGTGTGCTGGAATTCGACGGTGGTCAGGTCTTCACAATTGGCGAACGCACATGAGCCAATGCGGCTCACACCAGGGGCGATAACCACCTTGCGAACCGACAGCTTTTGCTTGACCCACGGCGCCACGTTCTTGCTCAGGTCATAATCAGGCATCTCGACCGAGTTCTTGCGGGGAGACGCGTTGTTGATGTACAGCGTGCGCCCGTCGAAGGACCACTCGACGTCACCGCCACACTTGCCCGAAGCCGCATTGGTGTTTTGGGCAACGATGGAAAAAGCCCAAAACACACTTACAGCCAGGAGAAGGATTATCCTTTTCATATAAATTGCTGATTATCAGAATCTGAACTGGAGATAAAGGCGGGTAGTCTCCTCTTTCATCTTCATCTTGCCGGTGTCATAATCCTTATCGGTTGCTTTGAACTTCATGTTGTTTGCATTGCGCAGTTCAAGACCGACACCGATGAAGTCCCATGACAGATTTGCACCGTAACCCATGAACATGCCATGGCCAAAAGCATAGCCATTCTTGGAATCAGATCCTTCGAAATTCACATTCTTAATCAGAGCACCCTCAGCGCAATAACCCACATGGAAGTAAACCTGCAGCCTGAATTTGTTGACACCGGAATTGCGGATCGAAGTGAACGGATAGAACGTGAGCGACGGGCCAATCGACATGCCATAGCTCAGCGTCATCTTCTCGTTGTGCCAGGGCAGATTATGCACTTCAACGCCGGGCGTGTAGTCCTTGAAATCATCTAAAGCATCATAATCATATTTGTTGAAGTTCAAGTCCATCCAGGTATAATCCAAGCCGATGAACAGAACCGAGCCGAGAGGTCTGCTGTGGAAATTGAAAGTGTGTCCCCACTCCAGGCCAACGCCCCACTTGGGCTTATACTCACGGGAGAAAACGCCGGTTGTCGAGGGGAACTCGTCAGACTTCATCTTGTGGGGAGCATTGTAGATGAGGTTCAGGAACGTGTTCTTGCCCCACACGCTGCTCATACTCCTTGCATAGTCGTTATCATACTGTGACCTGGACTCCTGTGCGATGATCTGCTCAAGGGTCATTACTGTGGTGTCGTTGCTTGCACCTGCGCTATAGGCCATTTCACTACCATTGGATTCCATGGCATAACCTGCTAATGCACAGACAATCGTGATTACTGATAATGCGATTCGTTTCATGATGTTTAAATGTTTTGATATTTTTATTGGTTAATAAATTGTTTGATCGTTTTCACTGCCTGCTGGGCTTCCTGGGGTATGATGCCCAAAGCCTCGAATTGGCGGAAGTCGTCGAGGAACGTGTCTCTCAGTTCCTTCTTGTATTTCCGATAGATGGCCATGGCCGGTTCTTGCTCACCCTTGAACAGCAGGGCAGCAGCAAGATTGGCTTGGATGAACAGCCTTGATTCATCCAGTGCAAGTCCCTTGCGGGCATATTCTATTGCCTTGTCGAAATCCTTGATCAATATCGCATGGTTCGACAGGTTGCCATAGGCCCTTGCCACGTGTGAGGTGTACTCTCCCGGGAAACTGCTGGCCAGCGTTTGATTGATGGACAATTCTTCCTCATACATCTTCCCGGCCTTGTCCCACTGCTGGCGCTTATCACAGACAGTGGCCAGGTTGCGCAAGAGCTTGGCGACTTCGGGCAAATAAGTGTTCCCATTGAGAGATCCCAGCGTCCTGTAGGCGTCAAGCGACTCCTGGAACAACGCCTCGCTCTTTTCCATATCATCGTTCTGATAATACCTGATGGCCTGGTCATACAGGCCCTTGGCCAGGATGGGAAGATAGGAACGGGGGGAATCTTTCACCATTGCGCGATAGATGTCGAGCGACTCCATGAAGGCCTGCTCACCCTGCTCCTTGTCGTTCATAGCAAATTCCTGCACCGACAGGTTGTTGAGCGCAACAGCAAGCAGGGGCGAATAATGCTGGGCATCGTCGGCTGCCAAACGGCGATAGATGTCAAGCGCCTCGACGAGCAGTTCATGGCTGTCGTACAGACGTGTACCATCCTTGAAGTAAAGTGCCGACAAATTGTTGAGCGTAGCAGCATAATCGGCGTCATAGGCGTGAGTATTCTGGTCCAGTTTTCCGTACAGGTCCAACGCCTTGAGATACGTCTGCTCGCTGTCTTCATACCGACCTGTCTCGTCGTACAGCAATGCCAAATTGTTCCAAATCGACGCCACGACAGGTGAGTACGTCTCCACGTTGTCTTGCGACATGTAGATGTTCAGCGTCTCTTGCAGCAGTTGCTCTACCCTGCTCGCGTTATCGATATTCCCCGAATAGAGGACTGCCATATTATTCAGCGTCGAAGCCACATAAGGGCTGTATGTGCTCTCATCGGTGCTCGACAACCGCTTGAACAGCGCCAGCGACTCCTGGAACAGCGGCTCGGCCGCAGCGACGTCGGCTGTTTCGGTATAGAGCAGTGCGATATTGTTCAGCGTCTTGGCCAGCAACGGTTCATACAATTCAGGATGGTCAGCGGCCATTTTACGGGCTGCTTTCAATGCCATGTCATAGTATTGGCTGGCTTGACGGGTCATACCTCGTTTTTGCAGGTAACTTCCAGCATCGGCCTGCCATTGGCAGTTGGTGGAATCCAAGGCGGCACGTTTCTCGATATAGCACAAGGCCGAGTCGGGCTCATTGTCAAGGGCAAAGCGCCTGAAGAAACTGAAACAGTCCTGTGCAAGATCCTCACGGCTGAACTGCTCGGCCTGTTCGCTCTTCTCGAGGGTTTCCCGAGCCTGCACGTTGGCATCGTGGTGCTCGTTGAGTTTCCTGATGCGTTCGTCGATATCGCCCTTGCTGCGCAGCAACGAGTCAGCCTTGGCCAGGTCTCCGGCAAGTATGAATTCGCTCACCCGGGCATTGAATTCGTCGATCTGGTCATAATCGATTCGGGAGTAATAATCAGCCATCTCGCGCACCAGAGCCTCGTTGCTCTCCTGCTGGTCGTAGAGCTGCTGCATCGTGGCGTTGTATTGCTCTTGGGTGATGCGGTTCTGCTCCTTCAGCGACGCAAGCTCGTCTTCCCGCTGCTGCAAGCGTTTGGTGAGCGTGCGACGCAATTTGCGCTCTGCTGCCAACTTGTCCTCCATCAATTGGGACGGAGTCTCCATGACCAGATATATCGGGGCAGGAGAATGGACATAGGTCTTAGGAGCAGCATCAGCATCCACCAGCTGGTAGCCTTTCTTGTTCACTGACTCGATGACGAACTGCTTGGTAGTCACCGGAAAGGAAAACGAACCGTTGCTGTTCTTCACCAGGACACTGGCACGGCCTTTAACATGTACTGTGGCACCTGTCAGTCCCTGCCCGGCGACAACTTTGCCGTTGACGATGCGTCCGCGGGTCTTGACGTAGCCCGTCTGGGACTGCGCCATGGCACCGCACGTGACGGCAATCAACAATGCTGATAAAAACAATATCCTTTTTTTCATCTCATTCATCTTTCGGTACTACGATAGCCGTCAGTCATCTATCTCATTTCATTGATTATCAAACAATACCGAGCGACACATCCACCACATTGTAGTCGTAGCTCCTCACTCTCGTCGTCAGTTCCTGCCAGGGCCTGAGGCAGCCGTGCAGCAGTCGGGCCTCGTCCTTGTCATCCTCGGTATCGTCCTCGCGATATCCCAGGATCTCGTGTGAGGCCATCCATCGCAGGTGCTCGGTTTGTGCAAGCACCTCGAGTACCCTTTCCACCGCCGCAACGGGGGCATGGTTCTTCCACTGGTAGTGTGTCTCGTTCTCTTTCCTGATGAGGTAATTGGGCCCGATGAGGGCATAGTCTTCCTCGCTCAACGCCGCCATAGCTAGGGCCTGCTTGGTGAGCTGGTGGAAACAGTTCTCCATGTTCTGCCGTTGGATGCGGCGCAGCCTCATGATGCCCGACAACGTGGGCGAGAAGCCCTTGTACTCATCTGTGAGCTGCATCAGGTCACGGTGCTCGCTTTCCCACTCCAACGGTGTTATAGCGGCATTGGCACCTGCTCCGTTCATGGCTATGATGGAGTGGTCATATCTCTCCTTGAAACGCTTGGCCTCGTTCTTGAGGCGGTCGCTCACGATGTAATCCCACGAGTATGTCGAGGACATCGAGCCGAACAGCGTGATGGGCTCATTCAGCTTGTCGCTATTCTTAACCACAAGCTGGTGGATGTGCCGCGAGGCCTCATCGCTGCGGGTCTGTGCTGCCCACAAGCGGTTGTAATGCTCGGTGATTTTCTGCAGATGCCCACCCTTGTCGTTGCGCACACGGGCCAAGATGCGGAATTGGTCCAGGTCTTTGCGGTAACGGACCGCGAGCCTGAATATGCGCACCGCAAGCGACACGTTCTGCTCATCGTCGTCCAGGGCGATGACCACATAATTCAGCGTCTCGATCATGGCCTCGATATGGTTGTAGAAATCCACACTGTGGATATCCATGTCGTGCAGCGTGATGGGGGTGCGGTGGTCCCACACCAGCTCGTCATAGGACATCTGGCGCGAAATCGACGGGGCATTCACGGCAAACAGACCTGCACGGTGCTTGATGTCCTTGTCAACGACATCGCAGCGGAATCCCGAACGCTCCACCTTGTCACTGCCACTGCCGGACTTGACGAATGCGCCGAACTCATACAGGAACCTCACCGCATCATATCCCACTTCGCCAAAGCCCACTACCAGGGCATTGAAGTCGGACGACACAGTGCCGTCGCTATTGACATCCACAAAACTCACAGGCTGCAGGCGCACGTCCTGTTTCAGCATCTCGACGCTGATGTGCGATGAGTCCACTACCTTGACGGTGAGTCGTTCCTGCATCTGCTCGTCCTCAATCACGCGGTGCACGCTGTTGTAGCGCGCCTTGCAGTAGAGCGTGACATTCTTGCCGTCCTCAGGAATAGTAGCGATGGTCTTGTCGCGCTTGAGGTTGCCTACTGCCTGGATGTTATCGTTGTCATTATCGGTGAGGAAGAACAGATGAACCGTGCCCGAGGTCTTGCGGCTGATGATGCGAGCCAGCAGCCCCAGGTCCAAGTGACGGTGCAAGATGTCAGCATGACCCGACTCGTCCAGGTCATCCAGCGACAGGTGTATCAGGTCGGTATAGGTGCTCGTCGTCAAGCAGTCCAGCTCAATCAGGCGGTCCAAGTCGTTGTTGCGCAGCGACAGGAAGTTGAACAGGCGCTCCATGCCGTTGCGGGCACTCGTGGACTGGCCGTCGTTGTTAGTGCGCACCACAATGATGCGGTAATCCTTGTCCTGCGTGCCATAATGCTCACGGATGCTGCGTGCCAGCAGATAAGAGGCGTCGTTCAGCCCCCAAAAGACGTAAGTCTCGCGCTTATCACCTGGCAGATAGGCCTCAAACAACATCCTGAAGCCAGCCACGATATTGTAGCCAAAGTGCTTGAGCACAAACACCAGCGTTACCATTGCTGACAACAGGTGAACGAGCGAGTAAACAGCCATGTACACCCAATTCTCATGGAACGGCGCATGAATAGCAGCGGCATCGCTGTGCAGCAGGAACATCTCGAAGGCGTGAATGATCGCCATCGGCACATTGGTCAACAGCGACAACGGCTCGTGAGAAATGTACATTCCCACGTCATAAACCACAAAGCCCGCTAACAGAACCACTACAAACGACGTGGTCAGCGCCCGTCCCGATACAGGCCAGCGGTAAGCATGGCCACGACGGTTGAGAAACAGCAATATCAGGCCTACAAGCAAAGCAAAAATCACGCCCAACAGGCTGCTCCTGCTTGCCAGTGTCGCCAAATAGGGTGTCATGTCATGCACCAACGCATCCACGGGCGGTAAAGCGCCCAACAGGCCATTCAAGGCCAAAACTATCGTGTTTGCCATCACAATCAATACCATCATGCGGACAACACGTGCAACGCATTGTCCTCACTCACTGTGTTAACATTTATTTTGCAAATATAGAGTAAAAATGGTAACCGCGGACACATTTATTAAAAAAAGTCAATAAAAAGAGGCATTTCAAGACAGAAATACCGCTCCTGTCAGCGAAAAGAATGAATTCTTCTTGATTATTCACTTTCATTGCACTAATTTTGTCACCGAGAAATGAGAGATGATAGAAACATCATGTCGATGTTGTGGCTTGTGGCGGCTGCCATGGGCCTGTTGCTGCTATGTGGCTGTCACAGCCACCAGGAGAAGGCCAGCCGCATCATTGTGCAGAACGAAAGGTTTACCGTTACCGGCGACAGCATCGTCGAGGACACTGTCATGGCCTGGGTTCCCAAACATGGTGACCGCATCGCCTCCAACCTCACACTCGACCGCCTGCAAACCGCTTACGGCAACGACTCGCTGGGAGTGCGCTTTGTCCAGGGCAAATCCTGGAACCGCCGCGATCCGCGCCCGACGAACTTGCCCGAATACACAAGCGAACAGCGCCTGGTAGATGCCCTCTATGACCTCTCGGCCGACCGCATCATCGACGGCATCAAGAGCGACGGCACCTTTGCCGTGTCACACAACCGCAGCCGTCTGTACTGCGCCATCTACCTCTCCCTGGCATGCCTCAAGCCGCATCAGGCCATGGAGACGCTCAAGGACATCGTGGACCGTGACAGCATCATCATGCAACTCGAGGGGCAATGGCCCGTCGTGAGCGACCACATCGGTTGGGCAACGGCAGCTTGGGAGGTCTATAAGACCACCGGCGACCGCAAATGGCTCGCATACTGTTATCACGTCATTGGCAAGACGCTGTCTATCAACAGCAAGGTTCTGCTGGACTACAACACGGGTCTCATCCATGGAGCGGGCTTCACATCCTCCCGCCCGCTGGGGGCACGCCGCATGACATGGATGACGTATAACGACCTGTTCTCATGTATGTCGTTAGGCAACAACATCTTGACGGCCAACGCCTATGCCATATTGGGCGAGATGGGCGACGAACTGGGCATCGAGAACGAATATGACAAGGATGCCCAGCGCCTGAAGGACGCCATCAACCAGCACCTGTGGAATGAGAGCCGCGGTTTCTACAGTTCATTCCTCTATGCAGGAGCGGTGCCTCGACAAGCGCCATTGACCGATAACACATCCCAAGCGATGTGCGTCCTGTGGGGAATTGCCGACGATGACCGAGCCGAGAACCTGATCAGCCAGACGCCTGTGAGCGACTGCGGCGTTAACGTTTCCTATCCTGCCGCAACCGCCATCGAGCCCTATTTCACCAACGCATCTTGGGCAACAACCCAGGCGATGTGGAACCTGGCGGCAGCCTATACGCGCAACGAGAATGCCCTCAAGCGCGGCTTGGGCGCACTTTACCGTGCACAGGCGTTATACCAGTCGCGCGACATTCACATCCAGAGCATCAACACCGACCACCTGGGCACCGCAGCGTCCAACGCGGCGATGATCCTGCGTGTGCTCATGGGCATGAACTTCAAGCCCGAGGGTATCGAGTTCACACCCATTGTCCCCGACGGATTTGCGGGCACCAAGACACTGACTGGCCTGAACTACCGCCGTGCCGTGCTTGACATCACGGTCGAGGGCATCGGCAATGACGTGGCATCGTTCACCGACAACGGCGAGCTGATGGAGAGCGCTTTCCTGCCCAATGACATCGAGGGCCATCACCACATCGTCATTACCATGAAACCAGGCGGTCACGGCCCTAACAAAGTAACCATCCACCACGGCGAGGTGATCATGCCTCCCACGCCCACCGTTCAGTGGGACGGCGACAGCGGCCACATCACCGATTTTGTTCCCGGCACACCTTATCGGCTGGCCGTAAACGGCAAACTGACGCCCCTCAACGACTCTGTGTTTGCCCTGCCTGAGGTAGAAGGTCTGGCCGAGTATTCGGTTGAGATTGCGGGCAAATACATCAACAGCTACATATCACGGCCTTACCTGGTCTTCCACCTGACGCCTCAAATCGCCTTCTTCCCCGACAGCACCAGTGGCCAAACGACCATAAAGGTCAGTGTGGCCGAGGGCGGAGATTACCTTTTGGACATGGGCTACCACCCCACCGGCACGCTCGACGTACGTGAGGTAACTGTCAATTCCCATCCCATGGGCACCCTCGTGATGACTCTTGAGGGCACAGCCGGCATCAACGGGCTGGCGTACAGCAATATGGTGGGTGTGAAACTGCTCAAGGGCGAGAATGCCATCGTCATCAGGCAAATCAGACTTCCCAAGGCCTTCACGTCATGCCAACCCGTCCACATGAGGATCATCAAGCGCTGACACAAACAAATGAAGCAATTAAAACTAAAATATTGACAACCAAATACTTAAACCTAGCAATTTAAAGAAAAAATGAAGACAAAACTCATCCTGTTGGCAGCATTGGCTGCCGTGGCTTTGAACAGCCAGGCCGACGAGGGACGCCTGTTGCGTTTCCCCGGCACCAACGGCAATGACGTCGCCTTCTCCTATGCAGGCGACATCTACACCGTGCCCATCACCGGCGGCACGGCGCGCAAACTCACCTCGCACAAGGGCTACGAGGCCTTTGCCCGTTTCTCGCCCGATGGACAGACGATTGCATTTACGGGTCAGTACGACGGCAATACCGAGGTCTATCTCATGCCCGCTCAGGGCGGTGAGCCCAAGCGCATCACCTTCACGTCGAGCAATCCCCGTGACGACTGGGGCGACCGCATGGGTCCCAACAACATCACCATGACGTGGACTCCTGACGGTAAAGGCGTTATCTACCGTAACCGCATCAGCGACAGCTTTGACGGCAAACTGTGGTGCGCTCCCATCGACGGCAGCATGCCCACCCAACTGCCGTTGCCTGAAGGCGGTTTCTGCTCCTATAACGCCGACGGCACCAAGATGGCCTATAACCGCGTCTTCCGTGAGTTCCGCACGTGGAAATACTACAAGGGCGGTATGGCCGACGACATCTGGATCTATGACACCCAGGCCAAGACGGTGACCAACATCACCAGCAACATCGCCCAGGACATCGACCCGATGTGGATTGGCGACGAAATCTACTTCATGAGCGATCGCGACAACCGCATGAACATCTTTGTCTATAACACCACGACCGGTGCGACGCAAAAGGTGACCAACTTCACCGAGTATGATGTGAAGTTTGCCAGCTGCGGTGGTGGCAAGATCGTGTTTGAGAACGGCGGCTACCTGTATGTGCTCGATCCCGCAACCAAGCGCAGCGAGAAGATTACCGTCTACCTGAACAGCGAGAACAACTTTGCCCGCGAGGAGCAGCGCAAGGTCAAGGACGACCTGCGCGGCGGCAGCCTGGCTCCTGACGGCAGCCGCCTGGCCATCAGCGCCCGCGGCGAGGTGTTTGACGTGCCTGCCAAGCATGGCGTGACGCGCAACATCACCCACACGCCCGGCGTGCACGAGCGCAACGCCTCGTGGAGCCCCGACGGCAAGAACATCGCCTACATCAGCGACCAGACCGGCGAGACCGAAATTTGGGTTCGTCCCGTTAACGGCGACAAAGCCAGGCAGTTGACCTTCGACAACGACACCTACATCCGCGACCTGGTGTGGAGCCCTGACGGCAGCAAGGTCGTCTATACCGACCGCAAAAACCGCATGGTGATTGTCGATGTCAACAGCAAAGCGACCAACAAGCGCGTACTGCTCACCGACGAGATGGGCGAAATCCCCACCCCGAGCTTCTCGCCCGACGGCAAGTGGCTCACCTATTCCCGCATGGGAACCAATGAGTACAGCGTGGTGTATCTTTACAATATTGCCGAGGGCAAGGAATATCCCGTGACCGACCGCTGGTATGAGAGCAACGCACCCGAATTCAGTAGCGACGGCAAGTACCTCATCTTCGCTTCGGCCCGCGATTTCAATCCCATCTACAGCAGCATCGAGTGGAACTTTGCCTACCGTGACATGGAAGGCATCTACCTGGTAATGTTGAGCAAGGATACCCCTTCTCCCTTCCTGCCCAAGGACGACCAGGTGAACGCTGGCGGTGAGCAGCCCAAGGACGCTCCCAAAGATGCTCCCAAGGACAAGAAAGGTGGCAAGGGTAAAGCCCAGGCCGACGCCGGCGCCATCCGCATCGACATCGACGGCATCCAGGACCGCATCGTCAAGGTGCCCGTCGGTACAGGCAGCTACGGCAACTTCGTGTGCGACGGCAGCCACCTGTGGTACAGCGGCCGCGGCAGCGTGCGCGTGTTTGACTTTGCCGAGCAAAAGGACGAACTCGTTGCCGACCGCGCCTTCATGATTCCCTCGGCCAACTTGAAGACAGCCGCGTTCATGAAGGGTGACAACCTCTACGTCGCTCCCCTGTCGCCCCGCAAGGCCGACTTGAGCGAGGCCGTGAACCTCGACGACATGATTGCCACGGTGAACTACGACCAGGAGTGGAAGCAGATCTTCAACGAGGCCTGGCGCGCCTATCGCGACGGTTTCTACCTGGAGAACATGCACGGCGTGGACTGGCAGGCAATGCACGACAAATATGCCGCCCTGCTGCCCTACGTCAAGAACCGTCTGGACCTCACCTACGTCATCGGCGGCATGATCGGCGAGCTGGCTGTGGGCCATGCCTATGTTAACGGCGGCGACCACATCATGGCCGACCAGCACAACATCGGTATGCTGGGCGCCGAGCTGGAGCAGGTAGCTAACGGCTACAAGATCACAAAAATCCTGCGTGGCGCTCCCGACCGCGAGTCGCTGCGCTCGCCGCTGCTGGAGCCCGGCATGAACGTCAAGGAGGGTGACGTGATTACCGCTGTGGACGGCGTCAGTGCCCAGGGCGTAAGCAACATCTATACCCTGCTGCGCGACAAGGCCGGTGTGATGACTGAGCTGACCCTGGGCGACGGCCGCAAGGTGGTTGTCAAGCCCATCCAGGACGAATATCCCCTGTACCACCACGAGTGGGTTCAGCACAACATCGATTACGTGAGCGAGAAGACCGGCGGCCGCGTGGGCTACATCTACATTCCCGACATGGGTCCCGAGGGACTGCGTGAGTTCTCGCGCTACTTCTTTGCCCAGACCGACAAGGAGGCCCTCATCGTGGATGACCGCGGCAACGGCGGCGGCAACATCTCGCCCATGGTCATCGAGCGTCTGTTGCGCCAGCCTTACCGCCTGACCATGTACCGCGGCAGCAACCACAACGGCACCACGCCCGAGCGCACGCTCGTCGGTCCCAAAGTGCTGCTGGTGAACAAGTACAGCGCCAGTGACGGCGACCTGTTCCCCTGGAGTTTCAAGGAGAACAAGATCGGTCCGGTGATCGGCACCCGCTCATGGGGCGGCATCGTGGGCATCAGCGGCTCACTGCCCTATATGGACGGTACCGACATCCGCGTGCCCTTCTTCACCAACTACGACACCCACGGCAACTGGATTGTCGAGAACCACGGCGTGGACCCCGACATCCTTATCGACAACGACCCCGTGATGGAGTTCAACGGCATTGACCAGCAGCTCGACAAGGCCATCGAGGTCATCCTCGACCTGCTCAAGGACCGCCAGCCCATGCCCAAGACTCCCGCACCGCGCACCCTGCACGACCTGGGCGTCGATTAAACTCGCTGCGCGAGCAGCTTAGAGCTTAGGGCTTAGAGAGTTTAGATTTTAACGCGAATTACGCGAATTTAACGAAAGCGTCCGCACCTTTCCTGTCAACGGAGGTGCGGATGCTGCTGTTTATAGGCCTTAATAACCTCTTGTGTTTTCCGTTTTTCCGTTTTTTCGCTATTATATATATAAAACGAAAAAATGAAAAAACGAAAAACAGCATGTTATCGTAAGTATTAACATGATGGTTATTTCCTAATTGTATTCTACCGGCAATGACGGTACTACAGTAGAAAAGAAAATAGTTTTTTTCATTTTTCCGTTTTTTCTTTTTTTTCGCGCATACGTGTGGAAAGAAAAAAACGAGAAATCAAACCAAATTATTATTTGCTTCGCGGTGGATGCTGATAATAGTTTTGTTCAACTTTTTGCGAGCACTTGCGAGCAATAACATCAACGCTTAGCGACTTAGCGCCTTGGCGTGGGGGTGAACAGCCGTATGGTTGTGGAAAGTGTGCGTGTGTTTTCCACTCTTAAAATAAAATCTTCGCGGCTTCGCGCCTTGGCGTGGGGTAAAAAAGAGCGCGGATGCCCTTAGTATTTGTTGTATTTGTTGTTTTCTTTTTTGGTGAGTGGTGCGGAAGCGACACTTTTTTTGTCTTTTTCTTTTATATTAATCAAATCTTTACTAAATTTGCGACAAATAACATCATTAACCGAATAAAACCATCAATTATGAAAAAAGCGCTACTTTTCAGACTCGCCGTCCTGATGGCGGCCATGATGTGTGCCCTCGGCGCCGCTGCTGCCGAGGCCTATGCCTGCTACACGCCGTCGAACACGACGCTGACGTTCTACTACGACAACTACCGCAGCAGCCGCACAGGCACAACCTACGACCTGAACACAGGCAGCAACGATGCCGGCTGGGACACCGACGGCACCAAATCCAATGTGACCAAGGTGGTCTTTGACCCCTCGTTCACTGGAGCCCGCCCGACGACCACCTACGATTGGTTTTATTATATGCAGAACCTTGAATCCATCACGGGCCTGAATTACCTAAACACCAGTGAGGTGACCAATATGGATTGGATGTTTTTGGGTTGCGGGAAGCTTACAAGCCTTGACTTTAGCAGTTTCAACACGTCCAAGGTGACCAGCATGTATCATATGTTCGATGGCTGCGTCAAGCTGCAAACTATCTATGTGGGCAGTGGCTGGAGCACCGCTGCTGTGACGTCCTCTTCAGAGATGTTCAATTTCTGCCCCCGTCTGGTGGGTGGCCAGGGCACGACCTGGGACATAGACAACCCGAAGGACAAGACCTACGCCCACATCGACGGCGGCCCCAGCAACCCGGGCTACTTCACCGAGTGGAAAGAGGCCTATGCCTGCTACACGCCGTCGAACACGACGCTGACGTTCTACTACGACACCCAGCGCAGCAGCCGCACAGGCACGACCTTCGACCTGAACACGGGTGATAATGTTGTCGGTTGGGAAACCAATGTGACCAAAGTGGTCTTTGACCCGTCGTTCGCCAGTGCCCGCCCGACAAGCACCTACGGTTGGTTCTATGATATGACAAACCTTCAAACCATCACGGGCATCGAGTATCTGAATACTAGCGAGGTGACCAATATGGGTCACATGTTCAATGGTTGCATTGAATTGACGAGCCTTGACTTGAGCAGTTTCAATACCTCCAAGGTGACCCACATGCATCAAATGTTCCAATTTTGCTATGAATTGACGAGCCTTGACTTGAGCAATTTCAACACCGCCAAGGTGACCGACATACACTATATGCTCGATTACTGCACTAATCTGCGAACCATCTATGTGGGCGATGGTTGGAGCACGGCTGCCGTGACGAACTCCACTAGTATGTTCAGGAACTGCACCAGCCTGGTGGGTGGCCAGGGCACGACCTACGATGCCAACCATATTGACAAGGCCTATGCCCACATCGACGGCGGCCCGAGCAACCCGGGCTACTTCACCGAGTGGAAAGAGGCTTACGCCTGCTACACGCCGTCGAACACGACGCTGACGTTCTACTACGACAAACTGCGCAGCAGCCGCACGGGAACGACCTATGACCTGAACACGGGTAACAATTGGCCCGATTGGTACACTGACGGCACCAATGCCAGTGTGACCAAGGTGGTCTTTGACCCCTCGTTCGCCAATGCCCGCCCGACGACCACCTACGATTGGTTTTATTATATGCAGAATCTTCAATCCATCACGGGCATCAGTTACCTGAACACCAGCGAGGTGACCAGTATGGCTTATATGTTCTGCAACTGCTCTATACTAACAAGCCTTGATGTGAGCCATTTCAACACGTCCAAGGTGACCGATATGAGATACATGTTCTACAACTGCAGGACACTAACGAGCCTTGATGTGAGCAGTTTCAACACGTCCAAGGTGACCAATATGTGCGCGTTGTTCTTGAACTGCAAATTGACAAGCCTTGACTTGAGCGGTTTCAACACGTCCAAGGTGACCAATATGAGATACATGTTCGCTGGCGGCCTCAATCAGCAGACCATCTATGTAGGCAATGACTGGAGCACTGCGGCTGTGACGGAGTCCAGTGATATGTTTACGAACTGCTTCAACCTGGTGGGCGGCCAGGGCACGACCTACGATGCTAGCCATGTGGACAAGGCCTACGCCCACATCGACGGCGGCACGAGCAACCCGGGCTACTTCACCGCGAAGAACACCGGCCTGCGTGGCGACGTGAACGGCGACGGCAGCGTGAACATCAGCGACGTCACCGCCCTGATCGACTACCTGCTCAGCGGTAATCCATCAGGCGTTAATGTGACAGCCGCCGACTGCAACCAGGACAGCAGCGTCAACATCAGCGACGTGACCTCAGGCCATTGGTAAGAAACTACGAATTACGCGAATTAAACTAATTGCATCCGCAGTAATGCTCGCGTTGCTCGCAGTTTAGAGTTTAGAGTTATGGCCTGCGGCGCTAATGCTAATTTCGCTAATTAAACTAATTGCATCCGCGTTCAAATTGGGCGCGGATGCTTTCGTTTCATTCGTTTCATTCGTAGACTTTAAAATCTTCGCGGCTTCGCGCCTTGGCGTGGGGTAAAAAAGAGCGCGGATGCCAATTAGATTAATTCGATCAATTTATAGACTTAAAAAAAACTTCGCACGGCCGTGTATATGTGGAAAGGGCGGAAAAAGTGAAAAAACGAAAACAATGGCCGTTAACTCTAAAAATATGTTTTCCGTCGCTTGCCATGAAGGAAAAATGCAGTATCTTCGCAGTTTGTAATAAAGAGAACGTATGAGAGAGACCAGACGAAATATTGCAGTGCTGGGCAGCACGGGGTCTATCGGGCGCCAGACGCTCGATATCATTGCCGAGTACCCTGCCCTGTTCCAGGCCTGGCTGCTGGTTGCCCGCAGCAGCGCCGACCTGCTCATCCAGCAGGCACGCCAGATGCGTCCCCACATGGTCATCATTGCCGATGAGCAGTACTATGAATATGTTCGCGACGCCCTCGAGGACACCGACATCGAGGTTGCCACCGGCAGCGCTGCCATCGCCCAAGCCGTCACCGCGCCCGAGATAGATACCGTGGTGACCGCCATGGTGGGCTACAGCGGGCTGGAATCGACGATTGCCGCTATCGGAGCGGGCAAGCGCATTGCCCTGGCCAACAAGGAGACCCTGGTGGTGGCAGGCGAACTGATAGACCGCCTGCTGAAGGGTTCCGAAAGCGTGCTCTACCCTGTGGACAGCGAGCACGGCGCCTTCTACCAGTGCCTGGTGGGCGAGCGCATGCAGGACGTGGAGAAGCTGTGGCTGACGGCCTCGGGCGGTCCCTTCCGCACACTGCCCAAGGAGCAATTGGCCACCGTCACCGCTGCCGACGCCCTCAAGCATCCCAACTGGTCGATGGGAGCCAAAATCACCATCGACTCGGCCACGATGATGAACAAAGGCTTTGAGATGATCGAGGCCCGCTGGCTGTTCGGCGTGATGCCTGACGACATCGAGATCGTGGTGCATCCGCAGAGCATCATCCACTCGATGGTCGCCTTCAAGGACGGCTCGGTGAAGGCTCAGCTGGGCTTGCCCGACATGCACCTGCCCATCCGCTACGCCCTGGGTCTGCCCGACGGCCGACTGGCGAGCGACTGCCGCAAGATGACCATCGAGGACATGGCGAACCTGACGCTGGAACGCCCCGACTTTGATAAGTTCCCGCTGCTGGGCACGGCCTATGCCGCTGCACGCACGGGCGGCACAGCGCCCTGCGTGATGAACGCCGCCAACGAGATTGCTGTGGCGGCCTTCCTGCAGGACAAGATCCGCTTCACCGATATTTACCGCATTATTGATACTACCATGGCCCAGGCTCACCTTGTCGAACGGCCCACCTATGACGACTATGTGGCCAGCAACGACGAAGCCCGCGCCATCGCCACCCAACTAACAACTAAGAACTAAAAACCAACAACTAAGAACTAAAAACTCAATTAATGAGTGCAACACTGATAAAGACCCTTGAATTTTTTCTGGCCCTGGGCATCCTGGTGATGATCCATGAGTTCGGACATTACTTCTTTGCCCGCGTGTTTGGCGTGTGGGTAGAGAAATTCTACATGTTTTTCAATCCCTGGCTGTCCATCGTCAAGTGGAAACCGGGCAAATACGTGAAGTGGTTCTCACACGGCAACGAGATGGCCGTGGCAGGAGATAACGACCCCGACGAAAACAAGAAATCGTGGCGTGCCACCGAGTATGGCATCGGCTGGCTGCCCCTGGGCGGCTACTGCTCCATCGCGGGCATGATTGACGAGTCGATGAACACCGAGGCCATGAAACAGCCCGCCAAGCCCTACGAGTTCCGCAG
Organism: uncultured Prevotellaceae bacterium; assembly: GCA_900318535.1. Lineage (GTDB taxonomy): Bacteria > Bacteroidota > Bacteroidia > Bacteroidales > Muribaculaceae > Sodaliphilus. The sequence goes on from ONKU01000014.1 coordinate 86,908, forward strand.
TAAACCCGCATGGCAGCGCCTGTTGATCATGCTGGGCGGTGTGCTGTTCAACTTCCTGCTGGCGATTGTCATCTACTCGGGCATCGTCTATGCCGTGGGTGAGCAGTTCATCAACTTCACCGACGCCACCGAGGGTATGGAATTCTGCGACAGCGCCCACAAAGCCGGCTTTGTGGATGGTGACATCCCCTTGACGGCCGACGGCAAGCCGCTGGCCTACTTCAACAGCGAGGACGTGAACGCCATGCTCATCGCCAAGGAGGTGACCGTGTTGCGCAACCACAAGGACACGGTAACCATCTCTTTACCCAAGGATTTCATCTTCCAGGCCAACAATGACGCCGAAGCGGGCCAGGCATTCATGGCCTATCGCCTGCCCGTGGTCGTGGCGCAAACGCAACCTCGCATGGGCGGCGAGAAAGCCGGGCTGCAAGGCGGCGACCGCCTGCTGGCAGTAAACGGCACCCCTACCCCCAGCTACTCGGAACTCACTGTCGAGTTGGAGAAGAACAAGGGCAAGAATGTCACCCTGATGTATGATCGTGGAGGCCAAAGGCTTACCGCTACCGATGTTCCCATTGACGCAGACGGCAAGCTGGGCATCATGCTCACCGAGCCCACCAAGATATACAACACCACGGTCAAGAATTACAACATCCTGCAATCCATCCCCCGCGGCATCGAAATGGGCTGGAGCAAGCTCGTGACCTATGTCAAGCAGCTCAAGCTCATCTTCACCCCGCAAGGCGCGCAGAGCGTTGGCGGTTTCGGCACCATCGGCAGCATCTTCCCGCCGACGTGGAACTGGGTAGATTTCTGGAACATTACCGCATTCATTTCGGTCATCCTTGCCGTGATGAACATCCTGCCCATTCCGGCCCTGGACGGCGGTCACGTGATGTTCCTGCTGTATGAAATGATTACCCGCCGCCAGCCCAGTCTCAAGTTCCTGGAGCGGGCGCAGACCATCGGTATGGCGCTGCTGATCGCCCTGCTGGTATTCGCTAACGGAAACGACATCTACCGGTTCTTCTTCAAATAAACGCTCTAGATTATCTAGAAAATCTAGATTATCTAGAAACTAAGGACTAAAAACCAGAAACCAAAATATGACCTATAAAACCGTAACTCTCAAGCGCGGCAAGGAAGACTCCCTGCAACGTTTCCATCCCTGGGTGTTCTCGGGAGCCATTGCCGCTGCCGACGATACCATCGACGAGGGTGACCTGGTGACCGTCTATGCCCACGACGGCACCCTCATCGGCAACGGACACAGCCAGATCGGGAGCATTGCCGTGAGGATGCTCACCTTTGACGACACGGCCATCGACGAGGCGTTCTACGAGCAACGGCTCAACGACGCCTACCGCATGCGACAGTCCTTGGGGCTGCAACGCGAGAACAACAATGCCTACCGCCTCGTGCACGGCGAGGGCGACTTCCTGCCAGGCCTGGTGGTGGATATCTATGGCCCCACGGCCGTGATGCAGGCCCACTCGCCCGGCATGCACTTTGCCCGCAACATCATCGCCCAGGCACTGGTCAAGTTGCCGGGCGTGCGCAACGTCTATTACAAGAGCGAGACTACCCTTCCCTACAAGGCCCACCTCGACCCGGTGAATGATTACATCATCGGACACATGGAGACCGACGAGGCGCTGGAAAACGGTCTGCGCTTCCACGTCGATTGGCTCAAGGGACAGAAAACCGGATTCTTTGTCGATCAGCGCGAGAACCGCAGTCTGCTGGAGCATTACAGCCAGGGACGACGGGTGCTGAACATGTTCTGCTACACGGGAGGTTTTTCGGTCTATGCACTGCGCGGTGGTGCCCAACTCGTCCACTCGGTGGACAGTTCGGCCAAAGCCGTACGCCTGACCGATGACAACGTGGCGCTGAATTTCGCCCCTGAGGACGGCCGACACAAGTCATTTGCCGAGGATGCCTTCAAGTTCCTCGACAACATGGAGAAGGATGCCTATGACCTGATTATCCTTGACCCGCCCGCATTTGCCAAGCACAAGAGTGCCCTGCGCAACGCTCTGGTGGGTTACCGCCGCCTGAATGCCAAGGCGCTGGAGAAAATCGCTCCAGGCAGCATCCTGTTCACTTTTTCCTGCTCCCAGGCAGTGAACAAGGACCAGTTCCGTCTGGCAGTGTTCAGCGCAGCAGCCCAGACGCGCCGCAAGGTGCGCATCCTGCACCAGCTCACCCAACCCGCCGACCATCCCATCAACATCTACCACCCCGAGGGCGAGTACCTGAAGGGTCTGGTGCTGTATGTTGAATAATAGCATAAACACAACAATTCTTAAATATACGAAAAACAATGAAGAAATTTTCTATCCTTTTTGCAGCCGTGGCATTGATGGCCATGACCGCATGTAATGAGAAACCCGCTAAGAACGAAGTCAATGCTGATGCTAACGCGCCTGCCACCGAACAGGTTGACACGGCACAGGCCAAGGTAATGGTCGAGAAAGCCGCTCCCACCGAGGACGGTAAGGACCATGTGGCCGTTGAATTTGCCGACAAGGAGTATCAGGTGCGCCTGGAGAATCTTGCCGACGGCACTTATCGCCTGAGCCTGTGGAAAGTCGGGCAGGACAAGTCGGGCAAGCCCGAGCAGGTCGTTGAGAGCAAAAAGTGCGTGATGGACAAGAGCAACTACCTGATGAAGGGTGACGATGGCAAGAATTACATCATCAGGGCCAAGGCCGGCCAGGAAGCACTCATCATCATGGACAAGAGTGGCGTGGTTTATCCCAAAACCGGTAAATGATTCCCCTGCACGTCGCAAGAACAAGCAAACGAAAGAAATCTAATAAAGAACGACAATGAAGAAAATATTTCTTGCCGCTATCGCTACAGCGGCATTAGCAACTACCGCTATGGCTCAAGACAGCAATTTCAACTACTCGGTTGACCGTTTTGCCGACATCGAGGTGCTGCGCTACCAGGTGCCCGGCTTTGAGGACCTGTCGCTCCAGCAGAAGGAGCTGGTTTATTACCTCACCGAAGCTGCGCTCAACGGCCGCGATATCCTGTTTGACCAGAACTGCCAATACAACCTCATGGTGCGCGAGACGCTCGAGGACATCTATCGCAACTACACGGGCGACAAGAACGACAAGGACTACCAGGCCTTCCTCAAATACCTGAAACAGGTGTGGTTCGGCAACGGCATCCATCACCACTACTCGATGGACAAGTTCATCCCCGAGTTCAGCAAGGAATTCTTTGACAAGCAGTTTGCCGCACTGCCCGGCAGGGCCAACAAGGCTGTCGAATACAAGAAGCTCTTGGACCGCGTCATCTTTGACCCCACCTTCATGGCCAAGCGCGTGAACCAGGCCGATGGCGAGGACCTGATTCTGACCTCGGCATGCAACATGTATGAGGGCGTGACCCAGCAGGAAGTTGAGGATTTCTACAACAACCTGAAAGACACCACCGACCTCACCCCCATCTCGTGGGGCTTGAACTGCAAGGTGGTGAAGAAGAACGGCAAAGTTGTCGAGGAGCCCTACAAGGTGGGCGGCCTCTACAGCAAGGCCATCGAGAAGATCGTCTATTGGCTCCAGAAGGCTGCCACCGTGGCCGAGAACGAGGGCCAGCGCGCCTATATCAACGAGCTGATCAAGTTCTACCAGACCGGTTCGTTGAAGACCTTTGACGACTACAGCATCATGTGGGCCGAGGAGACCAATAGCGATGTTGACTTCATCAACGGCTTCATTGAGAGCTATGGTGACCCCCTGGGCATGACCGGCTCGTGGGAAGGTATGGTCAATTTCAAGGACAAAGCTGCTTCACGCCGCTCTAAGCTCATCAGCGACAATGCTCAGTATTTCGAGAGCAATTCGCCCGTTGACGACCGCTTCAAGAAGAAAAACGTGAAGGGTGTGAGCGCCAAGGTCATCACCGCTGCCATCCTGGCCGGTGACAGCTATCCCTCGACGCCCATCGGCATCAACCTGCCCAACAGTAACTGGATCCGTGCCGCTCACGGTTCAAAGTCGGTTTCTATCGACAACATCACCGACGCCTACAACAAGGTGGCCGCCGGTACCGGTTTCAACGAGGAGTTTGCCTACAGCAACGAGGAAGTTGAGCTGATGAAGAAGTATCTCGACATCGCCGACGCTCTGCACACCGACCTGCACGAGTGCCTGGGCCATGCCTCGGGCCAACTGCTGCCCGGCGTTGATCAGGATGCCCTCAAGGCTTACGGCTCGTCGCTGGAGGAAGGCCGTGCCGACCTGTTCGCCCTCTATTACCTGGCCGATCCCAAGCTCGTCGAGTTGGGCATCTTCCCCAACATGGACACCTACAAGGCCGAGTACTACAAGTATATCATGAACGGTCTGATGACCCAGTTGACCCGCATCGTGCCGGGCAAGGACATCGAGGAGGCCCACATGCGCAACCGCAAGTTCATCAGCGAGTGGTGCTACCAGCATGGCAAGAAGGACAACGTCATCGAGTACGTGAAGCGTGACGGCAAGACCTATATCCGCGTGAACGACTATCAGAAACTGCGTGGCCTGTTCGCCCAGCTGCTGGCCGAGGTACAGCGCATCAAGAGCGAAGGCGACTATGAGGCCGGACGCCAGTTGGTTGAGACCTACGGCGTGAAGGTTGACCCCGAAATCCACAAGGAAGTGCTCGCCCGCTACGAGGGCCTGAACATTGCTCCCTACAAGGGCTTTGTCAACCCCATCTACACTCCGGTGTATGACAAGAACGGCAAGCTCATCGACGTGAAGGTATCCTACACCGAGGGTTACATCGACCAGATGCTGCGCTACGGCCAGGACTACTCTCCCCTGACCCACTAAACCATAACTATAAACGATTCTTACATCCCCTGTCGTGAAGATAAAGAAACTATACACGTTCATGCTGTCCAGGTTCCTGCCCCGGTTCCTGATGACGTTCTGTATCTGTCTCTTTATCGTGATGATGCAATTCCTTTGGCGTTACATCGACGAGTTGGTGGGTAAAGGTCTGAGCATTGACGTGGTGGCAGAGCTGTTTTTCTATGCCGCCCTGTCGATGGTGCCGCTGGCATTGCCATTGAGCATCCTGCTGGCAGCACTGATGACTTTTGGTGACCTGGGTGAGCACGTGGAGTTGACAGCGCTCAAGTCATCTGGCATATCGCTGACGACGATCATGAAGCCCCTCGCCATTTTGATGGCGCTAGTGGCCGTCGGAGCCTTTTTCTTCCAGAACAACGTCCTCCCCAAGTCCCAAGTGAAGATGTGGACCCTGTTGTTCTCGATGCGCCAGACGTCGCCCACCCTCGACATTCCTGAAGGGGCTGTCTATAGCCAGATACCAGGTTACAACATCTATGTCAAGCGCAATGACAAAGAGCATGACATGCTTTACAACCTGCTCATCTACGACGTGTCGGCTACCACGATGTATCCACGCATTGTGGTGGCCGATTCCGGTCGGCTGAGCATGACCGATGACAAATGTCACCTGGTGCTGACGCTCTACAAGGGAGCGTGGTATGAACAAATGGGGTCCGGCAGCGGCGTGAGCGGAATGAGCAATGACCTGTACCGCCGCGAGACGTTCCACGACAAGGAACTGCTGATTCCTTATGACGCCAATTTCACCCGCATGGACGATGAGACGATGAAATCCCAATATGTGGGCAAGGACATCGAAGGACTGCGGCAGACCATCGATTCGGTAAGGCTCAAAGTGGACTCGGCCGCTAACTTTGTCGTCGCCAAACTGCGCAACCAACCGGTGTGTGGCGTTCCCAGTCAACGTACCGAATATAAAGACGGCAAGAAGACAACGGTGCCTGTCCCCGAAGTAAAAGTGGACAAGTCGGTTGACATCAACAAGATTGTCAAGGAGTTACCGCCCGGTGAGCAAGAGATGATCCTCAACCAGGCGATGATGCGCACGACAAGCGCCCAGCAGGACCTGCAATTCCAGGGCTACACCATCAACGACGACAATTACGTCATACGCCGCCACCAGATCGAGATGATGAAGAAATTCACCCTCTCGCTGGCCTGTCTTATCTTCTTTTTCATCGGTGCGCCGTTGGGAGCCATCATCCGCAAGGGTGGCCTGGGTATGCCCATCGTCGTGTCGGTTATTCTCTTTATTTTCTATTATGTGATTGACAACACGGGCTATAAACTGGCCCGCGACGGCCGTTGGGAAGTGTGGCAGGGCATGTGGCTCAGTTCAGCAGTGCTGATGCCCTTAGGCATTTTCCTGACCCAGAAAGCGGTCAACGACTCGGCCGTGTTCAACCCCGATGCGTGGCTCAACCTGCTGCGTCGCTTCACTGGCCTGCACCAGACCCGCAAACTGGAAGCCAAGGAAGTCATTATCAACGAGGTCCAGCCAACTGAAGCCATCAACCGGATTCAAGCGCTCAAAGAGGCCTGCCAGCAATTCCTCGATGCCTACCCCGGCAGACAGGGCTATATGGACTACTGGCAACGGGGTTATGACAAAAAAAGCATCAAATCGCTGTCGCTGCAAGTCGACGAGGTGGTCGATTACCTCTCCAACTCCCGCGACCAGATGGTGCTCAACAAGGCGATGGATTATCCTGTTATCCGCCAGTTGCTCACCTATCAGCCCACCGACAACAAAAAGCTGGGAACTGCGCTTGCCGCCTTGTTCCCACTGGGTTTGCCCGCATGGCTTGTCGGTCTCAGGCACCAGAAGAACCTGAAACGCGACATCAGCCTCACCATCAAGACTTGCGACCAGATGGTTGCCATCTTCAACGGCGAATACAGCCGTGAGATGGAGTACAGCGACAACACCAACATCTCACAATAGAACAGAATGGACGAAATCAAACTGAATACTATAGACGAGGCTGTGGAGCAGCTCAAACGCGGTGAGTTTGTCATCGTGGTCGATGACGAGGACCGTGAGAATGAGGGCGACTTCATCATCGCGGCCGAGAAAATCACTGAGGAGAAAGTCAATTTTATGCTGCGCGAGGGTCGCGGTGTGCTGTGCGCTCCCATCACTGCCGAACGTTGCCATGAGCTCGACCTGAACATGCAGGTCGATGACAACACGTCGATGCTGGGCACCCCGTTCACTGTCACCATCGACCTGCTGGAGGGTTGCACCACCGGTGTGTCGATGCACGACCGAGCCATGACCATCCGCGCCCTGGCCAACCCTGACAGCAAACCGTCAGACTTTGGCCGCCCCGGGCACATCAACCCCCTGCGCGCCGTCGATAAGGGTGTGCTCAAGCGTGCGGGCCACACCGAGGCATCCATCGACCTGATGCGCATCGCAGGCCTCTACCCTGCCGCCGCACTCATCGAGATCATTAACCCCGACGGCACGATGGCACGCCTGCCACAACTGATGGAGGTGGCCCAAAAATTCAATATGCCCATCATCACCATCAAGGACTTGATTGCCTACCGCCTGCGCACCGAGAAAGTCGTCGAGGTGGGCGACGAGGTGGACCTGCCCACGCAGTATGGCCACTTCAAGCTCATTCCCTTCAGGCAAATCAACAATGGCCTGGAACACATCGCCCTTATCAAGGGCGAATGGCGTGCCGATGAGCCGATCCTGGTGCGTGTGCATTCGTCATGTGCCACGGGCGACATCTTCGGGTCGATGCGTTGCGAATGCGGCGAACAGCTGCACCTGGCCATGCAAATGATTGAGAAAGAAGGCAAAGGCGTTCTGGTTTACATGAATCAGGAGGGACGTGGCATAGGCCTGATGAACAAAATCAAAGCTTACAAGCTGCAAGAGAATGGCTACGACACCGTCGATGCCAATGTCCACTTGGGCTTCAAGCCCGATGAGCGCGACTATGGCGTGGGAGCCAATATCCTGCGCATCCTGGGAGTGACCAAGATGCGGTTGATGAGCAACAACCCCGTCAAGCGCGTGGGACTGGAAAGTTATGGACTGGAAGTGGTCGAGAATGTGCCCATCGAGGTCGCGCCGAACCGTTACAACGAGTTCTACATGCACACCAAGAAGGCCCGCATGGGACATGATTTACACAAGGTTTAGAGTTTAGAGTTTAGGGGTTAGAGACGATGATGCGGGATTTTGAAGAAATACGGGACTTTGTGGAGCGTGAAATCGTGCCGCGCTACGACGGGTTTGACGCCGGCCATGGCCGTGACCATGTCCAAACGGTCATCTCCCAGGCTTTAAGCCTTGCCCAGTACTATCCCGTGGTGGACAGATGCATGCTGCTGGTTGCTGCCGCCTATCATGACTTGGGACTCGCCTTCGGGCGTGAGCTACATCACATCCACAGCGCCCGCATTGTGCGTGAGGATGAGCGGCTGCAGCAATGGTTCAATGAGGATGAAATCAACACCATTGCCGATGCTGCCGAGGACCATCGCGCCTCGAGCGACCACGAGCCACGCACCATCTACGGCCGCATCGTTGCCGAGGCCGACCGCATTATCGACGGCGAAACCATCGTGCGACGCGCTCTTCAGTACGGGATCAAGCATGAACCCGGCCTTGACCGTGAGGGCCAATACCGCCGCCTGATGGAACACATGCGTGAAAAATATGACTACGGCGGCTATCTGCAGTTGTGGATTCCCGAAAGCGACAATGCCAAACAGCTTGAGGCATTCAGGCAGACGCTCGCCAACGAGGAAGCCTTCCGTCGCCTGTTTGACACCATATACGATTGTTTACACACCTAAAAATATTGTACCAATGAAACAGATTACTTCAATATTACTGAGTTTGCTAGTGGGCATGGCCGCAATGGCCGATATCCCTGACGGCTATTACACCAATGCCGTCGGCAAGAGTGACGAGGCGTTGATGACCGCCCTCGAGGGCATCATTTACACTCATACCCAGCTGGGTTATAACGATCTTTGGGATTGTTATCCAACTACCGACATGGGCAGTGACGGTTATTATATTGACATGTATTCCACCTGCAAGTACAACCACAGTTCCTATCATGTGGGCACAGCTTCCTATGTGGGCCAAGGACTCAACCGCGAGCACTCTTTCCCCAAGAGCTGGTTTGGCGGCGAGGTCTATCCCATGTACACCGACCTGATGATGATTATTCCCACCGACGGCTATGTCAATCAGCGCCGCAGCAATAATCCCTACGGTGTGTGCAATGGAGCAGATGCCATTACCTACGTCAACGAGGAATTGGGCGTGAGCATGTTGGGTAAGCTGGGCAAGAGCACCTATAATGGTTATACGGCCAAGGTTTTTGAGCCCGATGACGAGTACAAGGGTGACTTTGCCCGCATCTACTTCTATATGGTGACCTGCTACAAGAGTCAAGTGGAATATTGGCCTGGCTGCGACCAACTGGACTATCAGGACAACCAATACAAGGCGTTCTCCGACTGGTCCATGCAGATGCTGATGGAGTGGCACCGTGCCGACCCCGTCAGCCAAAAGGAGCTGATCCGCAACGAGGGCGTTTATGAAAAACAGGGCAACCGCAATCCCTTTGTTGACCATCCCGAGTTGGCTGAACACATCTGGGGCACCAAGCAGCATGAGAGCTGGACCGACGGCGGTGACATCCCTGAGCCCATAGTCAAGAAGGTGCCTGTCATGCTCAGCGTGGACACCACGGCCGTGGAATCAAACGCTTTCCGTGCCGACTGGACCAGCGGAGGCGACGTATCAAGCTACACCCTCAAGGTCAACCGTAAGTTGGAGTCTGGAGCGACACTGTTGATGAGCGAGAATTTCTCTAAAGTAGATGTCACTTCTGACGGTTCTTCCGATATAGGCCAGTCACTTGACAAGTATACCGACAATCCTGGTTGGACCGGCTTCAAAGTTTATCCTGCTGCCGGCCAATCACTGAAATTGGGTACATCAAGCGCCATCGGATACCTCAGCAGCCCCGAGCTGCAACTCAGCAGCACGGTCACTGTGGTATTCAACGCCAAAAACTGGATTGCTTCCAGTGGCGCAAGCGATAACAGCTCTATGATTGTATCATGTGGCGAAACGAGCAAAACAGTTGACTTGAGCGACGATATTGAGGAATATACTGTAGTTCTTGACGGCTGCACTGCTCAAAAAGTGAAATTGACCACAAACGCAGTCAAGAAGCGCGCATACATCTACAGCGTCGACATCTACGACGGAGACTTGACAGCAAAAGCACCTCGTCGACAAGTGGTTGAGGAAGGCGACTCCACATGGCGCATGGTGAGCGGCATTACTGACACCTGCTACACAGTTTATGCTCTTGCTGGCGGTGTTTACGAGTATCTGGTTAAGGCCATCTATACCGACGGCACCGAGAGCGTCTGGTCCAACATCCAGCAAGTTACCCTCGTTGGTGGCGGCGATGAGCCTCTCATCGGTGACGTGAACGGCGACGGCGAGGTCAACATCGGCGATGTCACGGCCATCATCGACTACCTGCTGGGTACAGCTGGCGAGAACTTCAACGTTGAGGCTGCCGACGTGAACCGTGACGGCGAGGTCAACATCGGTGATGTGACGGCCATCATCGACATGCTCCTGTCACTATAAAACGACTTATCATGACACGCCACCTGCAAGTGCATCACTGCGGGTGGCGTGTCTGTTTTAGTGACAGGTGGCACGGTGTTTGCTGTTTATGGAATGAGTTTTAACAGCAATAGAACAAGAATAGCAATTATATCACATGATAAACAACCAACACAAACTCCAGGAAGACTACTGGAGACAGGATATTACGCTGCCTGTAGCGGGTGCCGACTTCCCTGACGAAGAGGATGAGGAAGACGACGACCTGCCTGGTAGCGGCAACTATGGCGGTGAGGGCGAGAGCGAGAATCCGTCCTACCGCGAGACACGACAGCGACGAAATGTCAGTCGGGGTGACAATTCTGCCACTCCCGTTATCGATAAATATGGCAAGGACATCACTCGCGAGGCAGCCGAAGGCCGCCTGGACCCCGTTGTGGGCCGTGAAGTAGAGATTGAACGTCTCGCCCAAATCCTGAGCCGCCGCAAGAAGAACAACCCTGTGATGATTGGCGAGCCCGGTGTGGGCAAGAGCGCCATCATCGAGGGATTGGCCAAACGCATCGTCGAGCGCAAGGTGGCCCGCACCCTGCTTGACAAGCGCATCGTCTCGCTCGACATGGCCGCCATCGTAGCCGGAACGAAATACCGCGGCCAGTTTGAGGAACGCCTCAAGGCCGTCATCGACGAGGTGAGCGCCAACAAGAACGTCATCATGTTCATCGACGAGATCCACAACATCGTGGGTGCCGGCAATGCCAGCGGGTCGATGGATGCTGCCAACCTGTTGAAACCTGCGTTGGCCCGTGGCGAGTTCCAGTGCATCGGCGCTACCACGCTGGACGAGTACCGCAAGAGCATCGAAAAAGACGGTGCCCTGGAACGCCGTTTCCAGAAAGTCCTCGTCGAGCCTACCACGCCCGAACAGACACTGGAGATCCTGCACAACATCAAGGAAATGTATGAGAAGCACCACGGTGTGAGCTACACCGAAGAGGCACTGAGGGCCTGTGTCAACTTGACCGACCGTTACATCAGTGACCGCTTCTTCCCCGACAAAGCCATCGACGCCATGGACGAGGCCGGCTCGCGTGTACACATCACCAAGGTCGATACCCCCAAGGAGATTGAAGAACTGGAGCAACGCATCGCCGAGGCTCAAGAGAATAAGTTCAAGGCTGTTCAGGAGCAGAACTTCGAGAGTGCTGCCGGTTATCGCGACCAGCAAGAGAAGCTCAAGGCCGAGCTGCAAGAGGCCAAAGAACGCTGGGAGGCCGAACTGGATAGCCGCCGCGTGACCGTTGACGAGAACCACATTGCCGAGGTTGTAGCTATGATGACCGGTGTTCCTGCCCAACGCATTGCCCAAAGCGAGGGCATTCGCCTGCTGGGCATGACTGATGAGCTGAAAAAGCAGGTCATCGGCCAGGACGAGGCCATCGACAAGATCGCCCGCAGCATCCGCCGCAACCGCGCCGGCCTGCGTGACCCCAAGCGTCCCATCGGTTCGTTTATGTTCCTGGGGCCGACGGGCGTGGGCAAGACGCTGCTGGCCAAAAAGCTGGCTCAGTTCCTGTTCAACAGCGACGAGGCCCTGATTCGCGTCGACATGAGCGAATATATGGAGAAATTCAATGTCTCCAGGCTCGTGGGCGCGCCTCCGGGCTATGTGGGCTATGAAGAGGGCGGCCAGCTGACCGAGAAGGTGCGCCGTCACCCCTATAGTGTGGTGCTGCTCGACGAAATCGAGAAAGCGCATCCCGACGTGTTCAACATGCTGCTGCAAGTGCTTGACGAGGGCAACCTGACAGATGGCCTGGGACGCAAGGTGGACTTTAAAAACACCATCATTATCATGACCAGCAACATCGGCACAAGAGAGTTGAAGGACTTTGGCGCCGGCGTGGGCTTCCATACCGGTGAGTTGACCAAGGAACGCAGCGACTCGGTAATCCGCAAGGCGCTCAACCGCCAATTCTCGCCCGAGTTCCTCAACCGCGTGGACGATATCGTGACCTTTGGCTCACTCAACCATGACAATATCCTCCAAATCGTTGATATCGAGCTTGCCGGATTCTACAAGCGCGTTGAGGAGAACGGCCTGAAGCTGGACATCACCGCAGCTGCCAAGAATCTGGTCGCTGACCGCGGTTTCGACATCCAGTACGGCGCACGACCCTTGAAGCGCGCCATCCAGAGCGAAATCGAAGACCCGTTGAGCGAGATGCTGCTGCGTGAAGAGGCCAAACCCGGCGACACCATCGTCATCGACGCCGTGGACGACAAAATCACCACCAGCATCAAGAAAGCCACCCCTACGAGCACAGACTAAACTCGACATCTTATTAAACCGCGAATTACGCTAATTTCACGAATCCCAACTGGGTATTCATTCGTGAAATTAGCGTAATTCGCGGTTTATTGGACTTTAGAAGGGGTAGCCGATGGCGAGGTGGAAGGCTATGCCGTCTTTGAAAAACCTGGGAATGTTGTAATAGCCGCTCCTGGTGGTTTTATAGGGGGCATGGATGGCGATACCCATGTCGGCACGCACGACGAGCATCGACATGTCGAAACGCAGACCTAAACCGGTGCCTAAAGCCAGCTCATCGAAGAAGTTCTTCATTTTCAACTGGCCGCCAGGGCGCGAATCGTCATTTTCCAACAGCCAGACGTTACCAGCATCCAGGAAGACGGCTCCCTTGAAGTAACCCAGGATGGGGAAACGGTACTCGGCATTAGCCTCGAACCTGAAAGTACCTGTGCGCTGATAGTAGGTGGAGCGGTCAGGATTAACGGGATGATAACTACCAGGACCAATAGAACGGACCGCAAAGGCTCTGATGGAGTTGGAACCACCCACGTAGAACTGCTCCCTGTAAGGCAAATCAGTGTTGTTGCTATTGCCATAGGCATGAACCACACCCATGAACACACGGGTGGCCAGAACGCCCTCGATGGGCAACTTACGGAGCCACACTACCTGGGCCTGTGATTTGACAAACTGCGAGAACGGCGTGCCAAAAAGTTCTTTAGTTCCCTTAGCCTTGAATATCGACCAGATGCCCGACAAGACATTACCCGCCTCGGCTATGCCGGCAGTCAGCGTGATGTGGTCAATGGGCGTGACATCGCGGTCATAAGTATAAACATATTCAATCTTGGGGATGAACACATCTATGAAGCTCTGAGCCAACGCGGGATTGGCTGCCATATCCGCTTTAAACTTGTCAGAACGGCTGATGAGCTTGTTGTAGGTGAGTTTAAACGGCGTGAGCTCATGGCTCGAGTATCGGCTTCCATGCCATTCCCATGAGGCCGCAATTCCAAACTGAGCCATCTTGAAGAAGCCTGGACGGTTCATCAGATCGGCACTCAACGACAGACGTGTCCAGTTGGTGTAACGCCGCGAGGGATAGAGGAACTTGGGCGCTATCAAGCGCGGGAAATCCAGTTTGCCCTCGATACCGAATTCGTAGGAATCCAAATCCGAACCATTGTATTCACCGCCACTCGTCTGCCACTCGTAATCGCCATAGATGTCCACCGAGAACTTCTCCCCTGCCCCGAAGGCATTCTTATGGGTTGCGCCCACCTCGATACCGGGACCGATAAAGCTGTTACTCTTGGACGCACCATGCATTTCGAAGGTCACCTCCCACGGCTTGTCAAGCTGGCAATAAATGGCAAGATCGAGCAAGCCCTCGCCCTCGGGAGTGATGCTGTCGAGCGGATTGACCTGGATGTCAACCGTGCTGAATATGCCCAATCGAGACAAAGCGGCCTGGGTGCGGTCGATGCTGTTGACACGGAAAAGCCTTCCCTTGCGGGCACGAATGCACGAGGGGATGACATGATCCTTGATATAGACCGGTTCATAGCGGATGAGCGTGCAATTCCTTGTCTCGACCGTATCGGCCTCGCCCACGGCATCGTCGTTGACGACCGAAGCCGTGATATCATGAACGAGATAACGTATCTTGGCGTTATTGGGAATGTCGCCTGACGGAATCATGCGCATGTGAATCACGCCCTTGTCCTGCACACTGTCAGCAAGGTACTGCAGATACTCCGGCCTGAAGAAATAATAGCCGCGGTTGCGCACATGGTTGGTGATATCGATGCGTACGGCGCTCAGCGAGTCCAGGCAATAGCGGCTCCCCGTCTGAAAATAACGGTTTGCTCTTGCCAGCGAGTCCACCAGCTGCATCAACGGCTCCTTGCCTCCCGTGTATTCCACGTTACCAATAGTATAAGGTGGATTGATGTTGACATCGTAGGATATTTTGGCCTTTTTGGGGTTACTGGACGGATGCAGCTCATAACTGGCCGATGACGTGAAATAGCCGTTGTTGCGCAGGATGGTGTTGATCATGTCCACACGAGCCTGAGGATTGACTCGCCTGATGAGAACCGGCTTGGCCGCAAAATGCTTGTACAACCACCCTTTGAATCCGGTAGCGTCCTCGTCAATATTGTTGTATATCATCAGCCCGATGGGGAACGGCGTGCGGTAATAAGGCGAATAAAGAGGATTGTTGGGACGCACGTTGATGGCTGTGAAGATGTCCTCCTTCATGCCCGCATCGGCCTTGACGCTGTCCTCATGATACTTGAGGCGCTTCACTCCCGTGTATAGCACATCGTTCTCGCCTAACTTTTTGGTCGTTGAGCAAGACGTTGCCAGCAACAGTGAGGTCATCACTAGCAGCAAGCAGCCGAAATATGTTTTAAGGCTCGTTCTCATCTTCTTTTTTGCGGTTTACGGTCGGTTTGTCGATGGCGTCATTGTCGAGTGGCACAACAAAGGTGTCGTTCACATTCTCACCCATGGCATCGATGGCGTTTTCCTGCAACTCGAGTTCGGCTTTGCGCGCCTTCTCCAGCGAATCCTTCAGCAGGTATTCACGCGAGTGCTTGAACTTGAACAGATTCTTCAGGTTGGTGAGCTTGCGCTTGAGCACATAGGCCACGCCCGTCTCGGTCACCTGTCCCTCGACCACATTCTCGTAGCTGGCATGGCGGAAGAGTTTCAGATACCTGCTGCCCACGTCATTGAGGTAGTATTCCAGCGAGATGTCGTTGAACAGGTTGCTGGCAATATCCTCCTCAGCCGTTGCCTCGGTGCTGTATTCACCACCCACGACAATCTTGAAGCGGTCGTTGAACAGCGATTTGGCCAGGCGATAGCTGTAGCTGGTCTCGGTGCCGTTGCGCTGGCCCTGATACTGATTGATGCCAAACGAGAGATCAATGCCCGGCAACGTCTGGGCGGCCCAGGCGTTGAGCTGGGACTGCAGGAACGAGAACAGTGCCGACGAAGCCGTCAGGTTATTGATGTTGCCGGCGCTATTGGTGCCCGAATAGGTGTTGTACAACAAGAGGTTGATGGCCGCCTGTGAACGCTGGTTATCGGTCATGGACTGCAACTCGTTCTGAACCGTCATATCACTCTCACAACTCAAGTCAAAGTCCAAATCAATACTGTTGAGAGTACCACCCACATTGGCATCGATCACAAACTCAACCAGGTGCGGTCCCTTGTCATCGGTCTTCACACTGGTCTTGAGACGCTCCGTTCCCTTGAGGTTGAGCTGCGGATTGAGCATATCACCAGTCCAAGTGATGGAGCTGCCGTTAGTGATATTGAAGTTCTTTTGTGAGATGAGAGGCGGGGTGTAACGCAGGTTACCTTCTTGGATGATATAGGAACCGGTGAGATTGTCACGACCTGCGAAATCCAGCGAATACTGCAAGCGGCCGCTGCCGTCAACCGTAGCGCGGTTCTGGCCGTCTTCCGACAGATAGGCGTTGATTTTTGCGCCCTTCTGTACCTCGAGGTTGACAAGAATGCTATTGGCGCTGCTGCCACGACCTGTTACGAGAATTGTGTGACCGCTCTCTCCCGTATGGTTGAAGTCGGTGAAGGTCACCATGTTCTCGTCAACGGTAGTAGATAGCTGGGTAATATCGTTTTTCATCACATAGGTGATGTTGGAACCCGACAGCAGTGTGGCGTCGGCACGCACAGTCATGATGCCGCCGCGGCTCTTGACCGAGGCATTGATATCGGCAAGACCTTTACCAAAGAGCTGCGTCAGGTCGTCCTGCTTGCTGTCCATGAACTGCACCTCGCGGCCTGTTGCCGTGAGGTCAATGACCATGTTGTCCAGATCTCGCAGGTCCACCTGCCCGTTAACGATGACAGGACTGCGGTTAGCACCCGTCAATCGGTAATTATTGAAGGTGATGACATTATTCTCGATAGGAATGCGGCTAGTTGACAGTTGCAACGAGCTGCCATATCGCGGCAGATTCACCCTTGCCGAGTCGGCCGTGAGATAGCCATTCACCACAGGATTATCCATCGAGCCAGTAACCACCATGTTGCCCACAGCATACCCGTCAAGCCAGATGTAATTGCCCGGGATGAATGCGTTGGCGCGCTCCAGCGGGAAGCGGTTAAACCGTGCCTCCATGTTGAACGGCGAGGCAGCAGCGGCGTCATTGAGCGAGCCCTGAAGTACGATAGCCTCTTTACCGTCAAGGATCAGATCGGCGGTCAGACGTGTGGTTGCACTGGTCGGGTCAAAGTCGAAGTCGGCATCCAGCGTCACGTCGCCCTCGGGTTTGCCGTTATAGACAAAGTCCTTGATGTCGATGGTGCCTTCACCATCGGCATTGGCGCCA
>ONKU01000013.1 GCA_900318535.1 uncultured Prevotellaceae bacterium
CATCACCTACGTGGGCATTATCCAAACCGCCCGCGCCAGTGGTCTCGAGAAGTTCCCCCTGCCCTACGCAATGACCAACTGCCACAACTCGCTGTGCGCTGTTGGCGGCACCATCAACGAGGATGACCACGTGTTCGGTCTCTCGGCTGCCAAGAAGTACGGCGGTATCTACGTTCCCGCTAACCAGGCCGTTATCCACCAGTTCGCCCGCGAGGCAATGGTGAAGTGCGGTAACATGATTCTGGGTAGCGACAGCCACACCCGCTATGGTTCGCTCGGTAACATGGGCGTTGGTGAAGGTGGTGGCGAGCTCGTGAAGCAGCTGCTGCGCAACACTTGGGACATCAATGCTCCCGAGGTTGTCCTCGTATGGCTGGAAGGCGCTCCCCGCAAGGGTGTAGGTCCCCACGATGTTGCTATCTCGCTCGTTAAGGCTACCTTCGAGAGCGGCTTTGTAAAGAACAAGGTGCTCGAGTTCGCTGGCCCTGGCGTGAAGAATCTGCCCATCGACTTCCGTAACGGTATCGACATCATGACCACCGAAACCACCTGCTTGAGCTCGATCTGGGTAACCGACGACGAGGTGAAGCACCACTACGAGATCCACGAGCGTCCCGAGGACTTCAAGGTTCTCCAGCCCGGTGAGGTGGCTTACTACGACAGCATGATTAAGATCGACCTGAGTACTCAGGAGTGTATGATCGCTCTGCCCTACCACCCCAGCAACGCATTCACCATCCACGAGCTGCAGGCTAATCCCACCGAGATCCTGCGCAAGGTCGAGGAAGACACCAAGAAGCGTTTTGGCGACAAGGTACAGTGCGACCTCGTTGACAAGGTGATGAAGGACGGCAAGGTACAGGCCGACCAGGGTATCATCGCCGGCTGCTCGGGCGGTACCTATGACAACCTGAGCGAGGCTGCCAGCATCATGCGCGGCACAAGCATCGGTAACGACTACTTCACCATGAGCGCTTATCCCCAGTCGGTTCCCGTTTATATGGCAGCCGTACGTGAGCGCATCGTTGAGGAGCTGCTCGAGACCGGTACGATCATCAAGCCCGCCTTCTGCGGTCCTTGCTTCGGTGCAGGCGACGTGCCCAGCAACAATGGTCTGTCGATCCGCCACACCACCCGCAACTTCCCCAACCGCGAGGGTTCCAAGCCCGGTCAGGGTCAGATCTCGCTGGTTGCCCTGATGGACGCCCGCTCGATTGCTGCCACCGCAGCTAACGGAGGCGTTATCACCGCTGCCACCGACATTGACTACACCAACGACCACAATCCTTACAAGTACGATGCAAACATCTACAAGCGCCGCGTATATTACGGCTTCGACAAGGCTGAGGCTGACGTTGAGCTGCGCTACGGTCCCAACATCAAGGACTGGCCCAAGATGTATGCTATGGAGGACAACATGCTGCTCGAGCTGGCAGCCGTTATCCACGACAGCGTAACCACCACCGACGAGTTGATCCCCAGCGGTGAGACCTCGAGCTACCGCTCGAACCCGCTGAAGCTCTCTGAGTTCGCCCTGTCACGCCGCGTGCCTGAGTACGTTGGCCTGAGCAAGCGCATCCAGGAGCAGGATCACGAGCGCCGCGACGGCAAGTGCCCGCAGCACGTGCTCGACGCTCTCGCAAAGGTTGGTGCTAAGCCCGAGAACACCTCGTTCGGCTCATGCGTATTCGCCCACAAGCCCGGTGACGGTTCCGCTCGCGAGCAGGCCGCATCGTGCCAGAAGGTGCTCGGCGGTGACGCCAACATCTGCTACGAGTACGCTACCAAGCGCTATCGCAGCAACTGCATCAACTGGGGTATCGTTCCCTTCACCATCGCTGCCGATGTTGAGTTCAACTACAACCCCGGTGACATGGTATTCGTTCCCGGCATCCGTGAGGCCATCATCAATGGCAAGGAGGAGATTGATGCCAAGGTTATCGCTGCCGACGGCGTGCATGACCTGCACCTCTACTTCCAGAACCTGACCCAAGACGAGCGCACCATCCTCGCCGAGGGCTGCCTGATGAACTTCTACGCTTCGCAGAAGAAGTAATTCATTTATTCCTGTCATGGGCGCAGGCCCATGACAGGAAGTTTAGAGTTTAGAGTTTAGGGTTTAGAGACTTTAGCTTGAACTCTTAAAAACAACAGAAACAACAATTATCAATATTTTTATCAACGAAACTGATTTAATTCAATCAAGATGGAAAAAATTAAAATGACCACTCCCATCGTGGAGATGGACGGTGACGAGATGACCCGCATCCTGTGGAAGATGATCAAGGACGAACTGATTCTTCCGTTTGTAGACCTCAAGAGTGAGTACTACGACCTGGGTCTTGTAAAGCGCGACGAGACTGGTGACAAGATCACCATCGAGGCTGCTGAGGCTTGCAAGAAGTATGGTGTTGGCGTGAAGTGCGCTACCATCACCCCCAACCTGAAACGTATGGACGAGTACAAGCTGCACGAGATGTGGAAGAGCCCCAACGGCACCATCCGTTCCATCCTCGACGGTACCGTATTCCGCGCTCCCATCACCATCCCGAGCATCAAGCCCGTGGTGAAGAACTGGGAAAAGCCCATCACCATCGCTCGTCATGCCTATGGCGACGTTTACAAGAGTGTTGAGCTGCGTGCCGACGAACCCGGTGTTGCCAAGCTCGTCTTTGACGGCGTTAGCGGCAAGCACGAGGAAGTGGTGATCCACGAGTTCAAGGGCGAGGGCGTCCTCCAAGGTATGCACAACCTGGACAAGTCCATCCGTTCGTTTGCTCACAGCTGCTTCAAGTATGCTATCGACACCAAGCAGGATCTGTGGTTCTCGACCAAGGACACCATCAGCAAGAAGTATGACGCTCAGTTCCGCATCATCTTTGAGGAGGTTTACGAGCAGAACTACAAGGCTGAGTTCGAGAAGCTGGGTCTGGAGTACTTCTACACCCTGATCGACGATGCCGTTGCTCGCGTAATCCGCAGCAAGGGTGGTTACATCTGGGCTTGCAAGAACTACGACGGCGACGTGATGAGCGACATGGTCAGCACCGCCTTCGGTTCACTGGCTATGATGACCAGCGTACTCGTTAGCCCCGACGGCAACTACGAGTATGAGGCTGCCCACGGTACCGTAACCCGCCACTACTACAAGTACCTCGAGGGTGAGGAGACTTCGACCAACCCCATGGCTACCATCTTCGCATGGAGCGGTGCCCTGCGCAAACGCGGTGAGAAGGACGGTATCAAGGAGCTCATGAACTTTGGTGACCAGCTCGAGGGCGCTTGCTTCGACACCCTGAATGCCGGTATCGTTACCAAGGACCTCGTGAACCTGATGGAAGGTGTTGAGGCTAAGGCTGTCAACAGCGCCGAGTTCATCAAGGCCATCCGCACCAACCTCGAGAAGCGCCTCGGCTAATCCCCAATCGACGTCACTTTAAAACATCTCAGCGAGAGAGCCTAGGCTTAGGCTCTCTCGCTGTATTTAGTTATTCTCAACTCGTCACTACACCTCTTTTTTATGCGTTAATAAATGATTATTCTAAACTCAGTTTTTATTAAAACTGAACCTATTGTAAATAAAAAGAGCTATCTTTGCATTTACTACATTATTATTGAAACTATAATAACTTAACTATTTAATATGCCTTTTGTCAAACCAACATATCGCTACTTTTTCCATGGAAATAAGAGAATTGATTTATAAAATAGTTGAGCCACAATATAATAGCAACGATAATAAATGGTCTCGTGTATATGACTGGGTGATGCTGGTTGCTATAATTATTGGCATCATTCCGCTCATGTTCAGGGAACACTATAAATTGTTCTTTATCTTTGATATCGTTTCTTGCGCTCTCTTTATTATTGACTACATCTTGAGGTGGATGACTGCAGACTATCGCTTCAGAAAAAAAAGCAATGCGATTGCTTCATTTGCGATATATCCTTTCACCCCTATGGCCATAATTGATTTATTATCGATCCTCCCCACATTTAATTATATAACAAACGCATTCAAACTAACTAGGGTTGTAAGATTACTCAAAATAATTCGAGTGGTCAAGATTATTAGATATTTTGCACCACTTCGTTTAGTTGTTGCTGTCATCAAAGCACAAAAGGCCGTTTTGGCTACTGTATTAGGATTAGCATTCTTCTATGTGTTTTTGACAGCATTGATAATGTTTAATGCCGAACAACCCATTAATCCCGAAACAGGAGAACTTCTGTTTAATAACTTCTTCGACGCTTTTTATTGGGCAGCATGTACTCTCACAACAGTCGGCTATGGAGATATCTATCCCATATCCACAACAGGTAGAATCATCAGTATTATTTCATCTGTAGTTGGCATAGCCATCATTGCTCTGCCCTCTGGCATTATTACTGCTGGTTATATGGAAGAAGCGAGAAAGCTTCGAAACGAAAATATAAGAGAATCAAATGAGGATAATGAGAGCATTTAATCTTCTCTTCCTCTATTCAGATTTATTGCATTTAATATGGCCTGGAATTATCGAAAAAGAATAAAAATATTCCCTGGAATTTACTTGAACTTTAGTAAAGGTGGGGTAAGCACATCTATTGGTCCAAAAGGGGCTAAAGTTTCGTTTGGGAAAAAAGGCACATTTCTCAACACTAGCATACCCGGCACAGGACTTTACTCACGAAAAAAGATATCAAACAATAATGATGACAATAATGAAAATCATCCTATCAATGAGACACATCAAAATAAAGACGGATTTTTTAAAATTAAGAATACGTGGGGATGTTGTTTTAGATGGTTAGGACTTATTTCTATTGTATTTCTGATAATAAACCTTTTCCTGTTATTAATAGGTAGTTTTGATTATTCTGAAGACAACCTAAATGCTCTTCTTTTCTATGGTTTATTTGCTGCAATATTCATTATTGTGTATTTTGGTAGATTTATGTCTTTTCTTAGGGGTAAATGTGAGAATAAATCTAATAAAATGCCCCTCACTGACATCGATGAGAAAACAAAAAACGATTCGATTGAAAGAACAAGAGAAATGTTAACCAAAATAATTAATCAAAACGACAGTAAATAAATGACAATTAATAAGTAATGTTGATTCGTGATAAAATGACCTCGTGAACCTGATGGAAAGTGTTGAGGCTAAGGCTGTCAACAGCGCCGAGTTCATCAAGGCCATCCGCACCAACCTCGAGAAGCGCCTCGGCTAATCCCCGATCGACGTTTCTGACGAGAAACCCCAACGAGGGCTGCGACAACTGGTGCCGCAGCCCTCGTTTTTTTTTAGCCTTTCCCGTATTATGGGCTGATAGCCCGCAATACAAGGACAGCACACTTTCATGGAGTTGCGGGTCGAGAGCGGTCATAAAAAAAGCAGAGTAGAAGTTGGTGTGTTGGATGGTTTTCTTTAAATTTGCGGGTGAATAACCAACTTTGTTTTCAACCTTTTAATCATGTTTTTAGTTATGAAGCGAACAATTACTCTTATTGCACTGGTTGCTGCCCTGCTCATCCCGAGCATGGCCAGCGCTCAACGCATGCCCGCCAAGAGTGGCATGAGGTTGTCTCAGTTCAAGGCTCCTGCCGCTGCACCCGCGCGTGCCGAGGAAGAGCCCATTATGGAGGCTCCTGAGGGCACCCTGTATGACAACATGTATGCTTCCTCGTTTGCCTATGGCCTGGGCTGGGGCGACATCTATATCCAGAATGTGGATGGCGGCATCGGCAAGGTAGTCGAGGGCAACGACGGCAACCTGTACATCTACAATCCCATCTCACAGGGCTACATCTGGTTCTCGATCCTGCCCTGGATCAAGGCTGAACCGGCAGGCGACGGCAAGTATGTCGTAAAACTGCCTCAACTCTACATCATTGACGTTGGCGACCCGTACTATGCCTACTGCATGCACTATGACGAGGATGAGGGCATGCCCGTCGTCGAGGAGGAAGGCGAAATCGAGTTCACCTGGGAAAACGGCGTGCTCACACAGCTGGGCGACAAGTTCATCGGCTTGTGCGACGCCACGGCCGACTGGTTCTACATGGCCGATCAGCACATCGTGTATGCGCCCATGACCGAAGAGCCCATCACGCTGTCGGAAACCGAATACTACATTCAGTCCTACACCATGACCTACCTGTCAGATCCCACCGACTTGACCAAGACCAAGGAGCGCATTGTGGACGTGGTCATCGATGGCGAGGACATCTACATCGGTTACCTCAACAACAACAATCCTGATGCATTCATCAAGGGTCATCTGGCTGACGGCAAGGCTACCTTCCCCACCCGCCAGTACCTGGGTGTTGACGCTTACTACAACGGACACATCTATGTGCTCACCGGCGATGCGTTTGTCGATACCGAGACCTACGGCAGCCCCGTGTTCAACTACAACCTGAACGACGAAATCGTCTTTGATGTCGATGAGGAGGCCCATAACCTCGTTGCCGAGTGGCCCGCAGCCATGGTCACCAACGTTGGTCCCAACACGCTGTCAATCATCAACGACTATGTTGCTCCCGGCCTCGTTGCGTTTGAAGAATTCCCTGCAGTTCCCGCAACACCCATCTTTACCGAGGACGACATCACCATCAACCAGACCTCAGGCTTCACCGTGCTGCATTTCACCATCCCCACCGTTGACGTTGACGGCTACAAGCTCAACGAGAACAAGCTGTACTACAACATTCTCCTCGACGGTGATGTATTCACCTTCGACCCCGAGCTCTACATCGGCCTGCCCACGTACATGACTGACATTCCTTACAGCTTTGAGGACAATGTCAACTTTGACATCTACATCAGCGGTAACGGCCGCCACACGGTTTACCTCTATACCACCGACTTTGAGACCGTAGGTGTGCAGAGCATCTACACTGCCGGCGATGAGGTGAACCGCTCTGAGGTTGCCTATGTCGCCAATCCCCTCCCCTCGGGCATCAACGAGGTGGGCACCGGCGCACAGGTTGTCGAGACCCGCTACTATGACCTGACCGGCCGTGAGCTGCCCGCAGCACCCGCTAAGGGCCTGTACCTGCAACGCAGAACCTACAGCAACGGCACCTCCGCCACCATCAAGGTCGTGAAGTAACCGCATCAACACTGTTTTGACACTGACAAGGGCCGCGACACGTGCTGTGTGTCGCGGCCCTTTCTATGTATAGTTTCCAAACCGGCTGTTCAAGTATTACGGGCTAACAGTTACTTTGAGAGGAAATATCTCCTGTGTGAATCTAAGAATTAGGAAAATTCATTATCTTTGCATGATTAAACGTGGAGGAACGGGAATATGATCAGTTATTGGAAATGCAAGGACGGATTTCGTGAAATCCATCAGTGGAAGTCGGGGTGCTGGGTTAAGGTCTCCAACCCGACTGCAGAGGAACTGGCAGTGCTCAAGGAGCGCTTTGCTGTTCCCGACTTCACCCACGATGCCGAGGACATCGAGGAGCGCCCCCGCGTGGACCATGAGAACAACTGGATGCTGGTTTTCATTCGCATTCCAAACCGCAGCCTCGACGAGGACGGCGAGACGATGTTCACGACGGCACCGATGGCCGTTCTCATTCGCGACGACGTGTTCATCACGGTCAACTATTTCGAGAACGAGGTCCTTGACGATTTCATCAGCTGGAGCCAGCGCCGCCACCTCAATTCCTGCAAGGGATATGACCTGCTGTTGTCGCTGATGCTGTCCACATCGGTGTGGTACCTGAAGTACCTCAAGCAGATGAACACGATGATGAGCGCCGCCGAGGAGCGGCTGGAGCAGAAGATGGACAATGACGAGCTGATGCGCACCATGGGCTTGAGCAAATTCCTGATCTACTTCATCACGTCGCTCAAGGGCAACATGACCGTGCTGGCGCGCCTCAAGAAGCGCCTGCGCACATTGCCCCACGACGAGGACCTGTTTGAGGATGTTGAAATCGAGACACAGCAGGCCCTGGACACCGCCAGCATCTACAACGACATTCTGGAGCGACAGCAAGAGACCTATTCATCGGTTATCGGCAACAACCTGAACCGCATCATGAAGACGCTCACCGTGGTGACCATCCTGCTGATGATTCCCACTGTGGTGGCAGGCTATTATGGCATGAACGTGCCCAACGGTCTGGAGACACGTTGGGTGGGTTTCCCGCTGGCCGTTATCATCTCGCTGTTGCTGATGGCCATCGGCTACGTCTTCATCCGTCACAGCAAATTTTTCAAATAACAGCAGCACATCACACAACAAGCCCGGCAGCGCAATCACTGCCGGGCTTGTTTGTGGTAAATGATGACCGATTGGCGATTTACTTCAGAGCGAAGGCTACACCGCCAATGCCCACCAGCTCCTGATAGGCGAGCACACCAGGCTGCGACAGCTCTACACGGGTGTAGCTGCCATCACGGGTGATGACATCAACGTGGGTGTCGTCAACAAAGGTGAAGAGCTTCACTTCCTGACCGTTGTTCTCGAGTGACCAGGAGTTGTCCTCGGCGTTGAAGTTGAAGCGGGTTACCTGCTTGGTAGTCATGTTGGTGATGGTATAACCACCCTCGTTGCGGGCCACCAGATACTTGGCATCCTTGCCGTCAACGACCTTGACCTCGGATGCGAGGGCAGGATTCTCGCCTGACCAGAACTCAATCGAGTTCAGGATGAACAGGTCGGCAACAAAGCACAACTCATAAACGGGCAATACCCACATGGCCACAAAGACGATTTCGTTCACAAACTTGTCGCCTACATGATCGTTCCAGTTCTTTACCTTGTTGAACAGGGCAAAGCTGCCGATACATGACTGCATCATCATGGATGCTGAGAGAGCCACTACAGTGGCCAGAATCAAATGTTTCTTTCTCATAATGATTGACATGTTGATTGGTTACGTTATTTCTTATAATTCTTTTTGTAGTTCTCGTAGCAATTAAGCACCTTAACGACATAGTCCACGGGCTCAGTGCCGCGACAATAACCGTTGGAGCACACCGAGTCGTTATAATACTCCGGATCCATCTTCCACAACATCGCCTGCTCGACATTCTCGCTCCACACGCGCGGATCGAGCTCATATTTGCGGGCAAGGGCGATAGCGTCGGTCACATGGCCAGAACCGGCATTGTAAGCGGCCAAGACAAACTTGATGCGGTCGTCGGGGCCGGTGCGGCTGCGCATGATGCCGTCAAGCTCCTTGAGAATCTTGGATGCCACGCGGATGCTCACCTCAGGGTTGCTCAAGTCATTCTCATCCACGCCAAAGAGCCGTGCCGTCTTGGGCATCACCTGCATGATGCCGCGGGCACCCATCCATGAAGTGGCATTGGGGTCGAAGCCCGATTCCGAGAAGGCTATCGCCGCCAACAGGCGCCAATCCCATCCCAGTTCCTGGGCATACTGCTTGAACACATTGTCATAGGGCGAAATGCCGCCTGGAGGCGTCACGGCCAGCGTATCGACCTTGATCGAGTCGGGTTTGGGGCCACGGTTCATCTCAAAATAGTGCTTGAGAGCCTGCTTGGAATACTCCTGCGCATTGCTGCTAGCCGCCCACTCGTTGATGCTGTCGGCCAACCACTGGTTGCGCCTGGCGACGGCCCACGACGAGCGTTGTTCAAAGCCTACACGCAACTGGATGTTGATGCTGTCATAGTAGGTGAGATTCATCTGGGCGATATCGCTGTCCACGATGGTAAACGAGATATCACGCTTAGAAACCTGCTGGATGAGTTCGGTGGGCAAGGCCGCTTCGCCCTCCACCGTGTGGATGTCAATACCGCCACCCACCTCGTTGTCCAGGTTGCGCAGGCGGGACTCATATTTGGAGCCTTTTTCCACATACACGTCGCGCCCGATGAGTTCCGTCACATCATGTATCAGCCCTGCGCCGCTGTGCTGCACGAGCACCTGATAGGTCTCGTTGACGGCACCGCAGTGCAACACGCGCGACTTATACTCGGCCGTGACGGGAATTTCGCAGGCCAGCACATCCACCGTGCGTTTGTCAAGCATTTTGAGCAGGTCTTTCATGCTGCGGGCGACCTTGAATCGCAAGGCTATGCCACGCGAGCGCGCAAAGTCACAGATGCGGTCATAGTCATATCCCATGGTGTCGCCCTTAAGGATGAAAAATCCCGTCGGGCTGTAGAGGGTGCCCACATTGAGCGTGTCGGGCAAGCGGTGCTGCGGTGCCGGCTGGTTTTTCTTGCCGCCACACGACATCACGATCGACAGCAGCAATGCCAAAAACAATGAGGGCAGGAGACCACGCATAATCACAGGTAGTTGGGAACAACGAGCAGGAGATAGATAAACACCGCAGGCGCCACAAGCAAGAGGCTGTCGATGCGGTCCAGGATGCCGCCATGCCCCGGCAGCAGGTTGCCCGAGTCCTTGACGCCCACCGTGCGCTTAATGAGCGATTCCACGAGGTCGCCAAAAGTGGCGAACACAGCAACCACCACGCTCATACCAACCCAAACCGTCAGGTCAGGTACCTGGAAGAACTCGTTGAACCAGTGGTGGGTTGCATAGGCCCCAGCAACACAAAACGCCACACCACCGATGACGCCTTCCCACGATTTTTTAGGGGAAATGCGCTCGAACAGGCGGTGACGGCCCAGCAGCATGCCCACACAATAGGCACCCGTGTCGTAGAGCCAGATGAAGATGAACATGCCCAGCAGCAAGCGGGGGGCAGTGATGCTCATGATGCCGTTGAGCATCGCTATGGGCAGCGCCACATAGCCCAACGAGAAGAATGAGCGTTCAAGACTGTGGACCGCATTCTGGCGCGGGCGGTAGAGCTGCACGATGGTGCGCAATAACAGATAGGCAGCGATGGGCAGCAGCCACAAGGAACGCGACTGCATCGTCGTGCTCTCATAATGCAGGTAGAGGGCCACAAACACCCCGATGCCACCCAGCATGTCGATGATATTGACCAGCCACGACTGCGTGGCGTCGTCCTTGGCCATGGAAATCATCTCACCGATGCCCAGCACAATCAGCAACGGGAACACCAGCAGGTACATGACCGGCGAGTTGTCGAGCAGCAGGATTGCCGCCACAATCAATGCGATATAGATGACGCCCGAGAGGACGCGTTTAATCAAGTTCACCATAGCGTATTCGTCTTATTTGGTGCAAATGTACAATTTTATCACGACATAAACAACATCCGTTCAGCCAAGAGTCTAAAAAAATGAAACCTTCCGTCACCATCATGGGCGAGGAAGGTTCCTTTTAACCTTGGGGAGAGGGCGATTATTCTGGTTTAATTCAAAATCATCGACTCTAATCCTCTCGGCAACTCGACGTTGTACTGATAAGCCCTTGCAAACTGCTTGAGGAACTCCACGGTTGCCTTTCTCGGGCCTTTAACTGATGTCATAACGTCTTTTTCTTGTTTCGTCGAAGTAGTCATTTTGTGCATAGGCAAACCTGTTTTAAAATTCTTACACTTTGATAACGCACACATGGCCCCTAATATTATATCGTTCTCGTAATTTAATATTTTTTTTCATTTAGGTATCAGAAAAAGAAAGCCTGCGACTATTCACTAGCGGCAGGCCCTCACATGAAACAAAAAATTCACTCTTCGTTATTCCGTCAGTCGGTCAAGGACGGTGCGTACCAGGTCCTCGACTGCTGTCTTGTAGTTGGGATTGACATCGGTGGCGACACGATTGGCGATAATGGAGCAAACGGTCATCGCACGGTGCCCCAGCATGAGTGCCATGCCCTGCAGGGCACTGCTCTCCATCTCATAGTTGGTGATGTGTCCGCCATTGTACTCAAATTTCTCAATGCGGCTGTTGAGCTCTGGCTCGGCCAGTTCCAGGCGCACGCGGCGTCCTTGCGGTCCGTAAAAGCCCACAGCGCTGATGGTGTAGCCGCGCACCATATCGTCACGACCGATTTTCTCGACCAGCCACGGGTCAGCATCCACGACATAGGGCTTGGCGAGTAGCGGATTCCACTTCACAAATTCGCAGAATTTCTTCTCGAATTCCAGGTCAGCCACCTTGTTGCGGTCAGCATAATAGTTGATGACGCCATCAAAGCCGATGGCCTTGGATGCGATTACTGAAGTGCCTACGGGTACATAGGGCTGCAGACCGCCCGAGGTGCCAATGCGCACAATGTTGAGCGTGCGGTGCTCGGCACGAGGCGTGCGGGTCTCGAAATCGATGTTAGCCAAGCCGTCGAGCTCAGTCATCACGATGTCGATGTTATCGGGACCGATACCATGAGAAAGCGCCATGATGGGCTTGCCGTGATAGGTGCCACCAATAGCGTGGAACTCACGGCTGGATGTTTCCCAATCCCGTGTGTCAAAATAGGAGGCAATCATGGTCACACGGCCTGGGTCGCCACACACGATGATGTTGTCGGTCAACTGTTCGGGCTTCACATGGATGTGGAACGCTGAGCCATCATCATTGATGATGAATTCTGAGTCGGGGATTCTGTTAGTATTCATATCGTTGTATTATTAGCGTTTCGGTTCTTAGTTGCGAATTAAATAGCAAAGGTACTAAGTTCTATTGAATTATCAAAATCCCCAGCCATAAAAAATAAAAATAAAACTATGCTATCACATAGCGGCAACCTGGTAGGGTGGCTATTACATTTTTGCAGTCAAGTTCAACCAGGATGCTCATGAGTTTATAGACCGGAGCATGAAGAGCATCGGCAAGAGCGTTGAGATGGATTTCGCCGCGGTCGCGAATGACGTCAACCACAGCCTGCTCCTCCTTGGTCAGTTCCGGGAAGAGATCAAGCTGCTGGGGGACCAATCGGGCACCCTCCCAGCGCATGGCCGCCATCAGGTCGTCGGCACCGGTAATGAGTGCTGCCTTGTTGGTGGCAATGAGCTTGTTGCAGCCAGCCGAGAACTCGTCGCCGCAGCGGCCGGGAACGGCCATCACGTCACGGTTATAGCTCATGGCCAGCGAAGCGGTGACAAGAGCACCGCCCGACCCCGCTGACTCGACAATCACCGTGCAGTCGCTCAAAGCTGCCACGATGCGGTTGCGAGCCAGGAAATTACTCTTCTGCACCTCGTCCTGAGTGGTATAGTCGGTCAGCAGCATGCCTCCATGCTTGGCAATGGCGATGGCGTCGTTGCGGTGCATGGCAGGATAGATATGGTTCAACCCTCGCGGCAACACGGCTACAGTCGCTACACCATGCTTGAGGGCAGCGCGATGGGCCGCAATGTCGATACCATAGGCCAAGCCGCTCACCACGGCCAGGTCGGGCAGGCGCTGGGCCAGTTCCCCGATGAGCGTTTCACAGAACCTGATGCCATATTGCGTGGCATGCCTGGTCCCCACGACGCTGATGACATGGGCACTCTCCAGATCACACTTGCCCAGCGTGTAAATCATCGCCGGAGCATCAGCGGCCTCGACAAGGCGATGCGGGTAATTCTCATCGGTAAAATAGGTGGCAGCAATGCCGTGTTCTCGCACAAAGGCCTCCTCTTTCACCGCACGTTGCAAGCGCTCCTGGCGGTACTTGTCGCTGTAGATCTTACTGCGACCACGCGTGAGGGCGCGCAGTTCTTTCTCACTCATCGTGAAAAACCGCTGCTCGTCGCCCACGACGTCCATCAGCTTGCGCGCCAGATCTACACCCATGCCCTGCAGGCTGGCAAAGGCAATGCGGTAGGTCAGTGGAGTATATGTTGCGTCATTGCCGGTCATTGTTGCTCAAGGTATTTGGAAATCTGCGCGGCCAGGTCATCGCCACGGTTGATGCGTCCATCCTTTTCCATGCACACGATGGTGACCACGGCACTCACGACCGCCGCTCCGTCCCCTTTCCTGAAAATGTCCTGGTAGAAAATGAAGCGCGGTCCCTTGCGTTCTATCCACAGCCGGCTCAGCATCACGTCGCCGCTGCGCAATGGCGTGTGGTAATCGATTTCCATGCGCCGCACCACGGGAATCAGCCCCTCACGGGTCAAACTGCCGAAGGGGATGCCCTCCTGCTTGACAAAGGCATGACGCGTGTGCTCGAGATAGTGCAGATAGATGGCGTTGTTGACGATGCCCTCGCTGTCGAGTTCATAGTCCCGCACAGCGATCTCCAGCGCGAAGATGTATTTGTCCTGTATCATTGTGTCGCAAAGATAGCTAAAAAAGAAGTTACACCTGAGGGTAAATCACATTTTTTTGCCATAGCGACAACTAGCTGGGCACAATTGTGCCGGCGGCGCAGTATGGGTCGAAGACCCAATCGACCTTTTCAAGGTCACATCCGCATCCGCAAATTATCATAAAAAACAAGTTTTTTCCATCCCGGGCAAAATGAAGCCTGCCCGCGGGCTGATCATCTCAGCGGGCGGGCAGGCAGATATTGTTGAACGGCCTCAAATTACTTCAGCCAGTCCTGTACCTTGTCGTTGGGGACCATGCGCTCCTCAAACACGTAAGCGCCAGTCTTCTCGGAGCGGACCATCTTGATCACCTTGCTCCATGAGCGTCCTTCACCAGTCTGAAGGGTTGCAACTACTTTCTTTGCCATACTGTTATATAGTCGTTTAAAGGGTTGTTATTACTTGATCTCCTTGTGAACGGTCATGCGTTTCAGATAGGGGTTGTATTTCTTGAGCTCCAAACGCTCGGTGGTGTTCTTGCGGTTCTTGGTCGTAATGTAACGGCTGATGCCGGGAACGCCAGTACCCTTCTGCTCGGTGCACTCCAGAATGACCTGTACGCGGTCGCCTTTTGCTTTCTTTGCCATAATACAGTTGCTCCTTTCTTACTTGTTGATAACTTGGATTTCAGTGAGGTGGCCTTCCTCGGCAGCCTTCTTCAGGGCAGCGTCGAGACCCATCTTGTTAATGTTGCGCAAGCCCGAGGCCGACACGGTCAGGCGAATCCACTGTCCCTGCTCGGGCCAGAAGAACTTGCGGTTGAAGACGTTAACGTTGAATTTGCGTTTCGTCCTGCGCTTGGAGTGCGACACGTTGTTGCCCGTGATCGCCTTCTTTCCGGTGATTTGACAAACTTTAGACATAGTTTCTCTTTTTTGTTTAGTTATTGTTCTTGTTTTACATTCTCTCGTTGTCGACTCGCGCGCTACATGCCTGCCTGTACACAGAAAAACACAGGCGCAGCACAATAAACCGGGTGTGGACATCCAATCGTGGAGAGGGCGCTCTATCCCACCGGTGTGAGAAGCCCACCGGCATCCAGGGATCGAACAACAATCGGGTGTCTCGCTCGTTTAATATCGTCCTACGCTTGACTGCCAGGCACTTAGCATCATAGCCTTGACATCGAAGTTTCAACGATCAAGTGTCACACTCTTGACTTGACTAACGCATGAGCATCAACGCCAGCAAGACATGTGCCGCGAAATCGGCTGCAAAGATAGATACATTTTTTGAACTACACAACACATTTCCAACACTTTTCTTCATTTTTTTGTCATGGCGCCATCGATTCAATGAAGAAAAAGGGTGCGGTTTCCCGATGGCAACCGCACCCCTATCAGTTGAAACGCTACCGTTCAAGAAGGCCTCTACTGGCAATTGATGATACGGTCAATCATGAAGGTGACGTCG
Source organism: uncultured Prevotellaceae bacterium (assembly GCA_900318535.1). GTDB lineage: Bacteria > Bacteroidota > Bacteroidia > Bacteroidales > Muribaculaceae > Sodaliphilus. Next base: position 15,575 of record ONKU01000013.1, read on the forward strand.
GCAATCGATACCATGCCGTCAGCATTCATGTCGGACGCGTTAGGCATATCGTCATCCCCCAGCAGCAGGTCAATCAGCGACGTCACGTCAGCGATGCACGGATTAGCCCGTCCCTCAAGCGTGATGACAATTGTGCTGCTTCCCGGGCAACTGCAGGTGAGTGTCGCCTGATGAGGGCCTTCGTTGGTGGGATGATAGACAATCTTCACCGAGCTGGTCTTGACAATGTCGCTCGCCTTGACAACGTAATAACTGAAACAGCCGTCACCGCTAAGTTCAAAACTATAGTTCGAGAGTCCGTCAAGGTCGGGGACCTTTCCAAATGTCGTGGATTGGCCAGGAGTTCTCACCACAGGGGTATTGGGGTCGTGCGGAACCTCAGCATCGGCCCAACGCAGCACCTCGGTACTGGTTGTCATCTGGCCTACAGTGGCAAAGAGTGACAGTGTCGTCGAGTGGGTGACCGTGGCATTGACGTCGTTGACGTGAGCGGTCATGGGAATGACCACATCGTCAGCAGCACCGCTGGCAAGGACAAGGTCGGCATCGCACGTGCCGTAAAAGACAGGCACCATTTTCACCGTCACCCTTACGCCAGCAGCAGCCTCCTGTGGTGTAATGGATGCAGGTGTCACATGGTATTGGAAGGCATGATTGCCTCCGTCAACGGTCAGCATCACGTCATCGCTGAGGTTTGCACCAGTTACCGTAAAGCTTGAGGTCCTGGGATAGCCCAACGACAGCTCGCCGAAGTCCAACACGTCAGCATTCACCGTAATCACGGGAGTGGCCTCTTGGCCAACTGCAGCCGACCACGATTGAAGGGCCGTGAACAGCAGTACCGTCATAAATAGTGTAATCTTCTTCATATTCTTGTTTGGTTTATTCCCATGTCAGGGCCCAGCCCCTGGTGGAATCACATTACATTATATTATGTTGCAAATGTACTCAAAATCCAACATCATCCAACACTTTTAGGCCTACTTTGTGGCCCATCCGCTATTTTTCCCAAAAAGCACTACCTGATTCTGATACTGCTGAGGCCTCAATCTTATCCTGATGCACCATTGGTTTTTAGCCCCTATCACGGTTTTCAATCATGGCTAGAGTCAATGTCGGGCTATTTACATAATGAAAATAATTTTTTTTTGAAAATTTCCGCATTTTGTTTTGTAAATTCAAAAAATGTGTTTACCTTTGTGCACTCAAGCAAATTCATGAGCTATGGAATGTATAAATGTTATTCGCTGGCTGTGAAGCCTCGCGTGACTTTAAGTGCTTAGTAATGGTTTGTTTTACAGAACGATAACCCAGATCTTGACGATCTGGGTTTTTCGCATCCCAACCTTTAGACACAGCGATGGCGCGGAAACAGTTTCCACGCCATCGCTGCTATATCAGGGATATTGATTCTTAATCCAGGACCGGGGTAAATTTACTTAGCACAGCGACACCTTGATGTCGTCCTTGCCCTCTTCAAAGTTGAGCTTACCTTCCTTGGCGAGCCAACCGAGAGCGCAGTGCATCTCATTCACTTTGAGCTTAGTCACCTTGCGCAGCTCCTTAGTGGGAAGAGCCTTCTGCGCATCGTTCAGGGCGTTCCACACGAGACCAGCCCAAGTTCCAATGTTTTCAGCGTTCATAAAATTAAACCTTTAATAAAACAATCAAAATAATAATGTTGATTCTAAAATCGGGGGCAAAGGTAGTATTTTTTTGATTTGCCGCACAAAAAATCATGCAAAAAGTCATGCAAATGCCCGAAAACAGTCATGCAATCCGTTGCATAGCCAGCAAATTGTATAGGGTAAAGGGCGACTATCTAGAGTCTGCCGCCCAGCAGGCGATACAGGTCAAGCGTGTGGGCAAAGTCGGTGCGCTGGCCGTCGGTGAGCATTTTCACGTGGTGGATGCCACGGGTGCTCATCAGCTTCAGGACAATCCAGTTGCTGTGTGCCAAGGCATAGACCAGATCCTTGTGGACCGGTTGCAGCACGTCGTCGCTGCATTCCCAATAATAGACGTCGTCAATCGCGCCGCCCTCGTGATTGCTGGGATAAAACGGGTAGTCATAGCCATCGATGTTGAAAATCAGCTGGTCAAAGTCCAGCGGGTCGTCGGCACAATACTGCACACGCAGGCGCAACGGCCCGGGCACGCTGTCCTCGCCCATGGCAAAGGTGAAATACACCTCGTTGCTCGACTTGTCGCGCGCGACGTAGCGGGAATGGCAATCGCCCGCTTCATCCACCTCAAAGCCCGGCATGAGCTGCTCGATTGTGGTGGTGACGGGCAGGTCGCGCCAGGTCATGCGACGATAACCGTACTCGGTGAGCGAGTAATCCCCGCCCAGCAGAGAGTCGAGCGCGGCTTGCTCAGCAGGCGTCTTGGTGGTGTGCAGTTTGAGCCGATGGCCCACGACGGCATTACTGTCGCGCGATGCAGCAGGCGGCAGGTCAACAGTGCCCCACACCTCGTCGCTGGTATCCCACGGGTCAGCCTTGGGCTCGGCCTTGCGAGACATTTGTTCCTGCAGCTTTTTCACAGCCTTGGCACGTTCCCGCTCGGGGTGCAGGCGACGTATCCCGGGCTTGATGCTCGGGTCCTTGTCGTCATCATCACGCGCCACACTAGCCATCCCCACAGGCACAGCCAGCAAAGCCACAAGCAACAAAATAATGTATTTTCTCATCATCAAATAATCTATTAAAACCAGTTATCACAAGCCCCTTTCCCTGGATATTCAGCCAAGGAGATGCCTCGCGAAACTCCCCCTCTTGGATAAGAGGGGGTGCCCGTCAGGGCGGGGGCATCGATTGTACAGCTGGCACTGACCGAGACCGGGGCATCCTTCGAGGGGGTGATTTTCAACGCCCCCGTCGCTCTCGCGCCACCCCCTCTAATCTTAGAGGGGGAATTTAAGGTTACCGTCTTATCGTGATCGCCTTGTGCCATCGTTAATGGACAATAGCAGGTTATAGTAGTGAGAGGAGCAGGAGTTGGGCCTCGAGGGTGGCACGGGTGATGACGCGGTCACGGTCTCCGGGCAACTGCTTGACTTGGGTAACCACCTTGTCCCCGCATTTGGCCGCCATCCACACGGTGCCCACGGGCTTGGTGGGTGTACCGCCTCCAGGACCGGCAATGCCGCTTGTGGCGATGGCGCAGTCGGTGCCAATGGCACGGCAAGCACCCTCGGCCATCTGGCGCACAACGGGCTCACTCACCACACCGTGGTCGATGATGTCCTGCTCGCTGACGCCCAGCAGCGACATCTTCACCTCGTTGGCATAGCTCACCACAGCGCCCTTGAAGTAGTCGCTGCTACCGGCAATGGTGGTAATCTGATGGGCGATGTTACCGCCAGTGCAACTCTCGGCAGTGGCAAGGGTCAAGCCACGCTCACGCAGGCGATCGCCCAGTATCTCGGGCAGACGCTTGTCGCCATCGGCAATGATGTGACCGCCCAAAATCTCGTGCAACTCACGCGAAAGACGTTCCATATCGTCGTTAATCTGGCGGGTATCGGTGGATGAACCCGTCAACCGCAAACGGATGATGCCGCCCTCGGGCAGATAAGCCAGATGGATACCGTGAGGCATATTGCGCTCAAACTCGTCGAGCCGCATCGCCAGTGCCGACTCGATGATGCCCGTCACGACAAAGGTGCGGAACTCGATGTCTTCGCCGTCGTTGAACCGGGCCAGCAACTGCGGGATGACGGCACGTTCCATCATTCCCTGCAACTCAAAGGGCACGCCAGGCATGCTCACCAGCACCTTGCCGTCACGCTCAAACCACATCAGCGGTGCCGTTCCCACCTCGTTCTGGATCACGCGGCACGACGAGGGCACCATGGCCTGCAGGCGGGTGTACTCGTTGAGTTTGAGGTGGCGGCGTTCCATCACCTGGCGCACATTGGCTTCGACGGCCTCGTCGAGCACCATTTCGCCGCCAAAGTAGCGGCACAGCGTGGGCTTGGTGATATCGTCCTTGGTGGGTCCCAGGCCACCCGTCATCAAGATGACGTCGGTTTGGGCAAAGGCGCGGTCGATGGCGAGCTCAATCTGCTCGGCATCGTCGGGCACCACCTGCACGGTGTTCACGTCCCAGCCGCGGGGCGTCATATGACGGGCAATCCAGCCCGAGTTAGTGTCGGTGACCTGCCCGATAAGCAGCTCGTCACCGATGGCAATAATGCTGTATTTCATTGATTTAGTTTTAAGTCCTTAGTTTTTAGTTACAGGGCGGGGATTTCCCTGGCGGGCCAGCCGTAGTCCTGATAGAACTTGACGGGCAGCTTGTTGTCCTTCACATACTTGGCAATGAAGATTGCACGGACCTGCTCACGGGTCTCCTGGTCACTGTTGATGCTGTGGAAGGCCTCGTACATTTCGCCAAAGATACGCTTGGCGCTCTGCAGGTTGTTGCTGCCGTCTTCCACCTGCTCAAACGAGATGACCTCAAACTCGCCCTTCTCGTTCTTCTTGAGGCACATCTTGCCCGGATGGTCACCGCCTGACACAGTCTTCAGCGTATCACCAACCACATTGAAATTGAAAACCCAGAAGTCGCCCAACACCACAACGCTGTCGACAACGCTGTCGGTGGTCCATTGGTCACAGGCTACAACCGTGGCACAAGGAATACACATCTCGCCTGGAGCATATTGCGAGCCGATGGACTCAGCCAGATACTTATTCATGGCTGCATAGAACTCAGGGCTTTTCTCTATCTCGGCCATAAAAGCTTTATCCGATTCCTCCCTGGTAATCGGGGCCTCAGCCTTTGAATTAGACTGACACGCGCTCACAGCCATCACGCCGCACCACATCATGAAAGCGGCAATCATCCATGATTTCATCTTTTTCATAATCTACATGATTTATTTTTGTAATAGCTCCGCAAATATACTTCGAATTCCCGAAAATGGATGTATATTTGTGGGAAGAAATAGGTTTCGATTATGGCAAAGACTTTGTTATTGTTGATTATCGCATTTGTCACGCTGGATTTTGTCATCAGCAGTGTCCTGTCGTGGCTCAATACACGGTGGATGACACACCCCGTGCCGCCCGAGTTGGAAGGGCTGTATGACGAGGAGAAGTACTGCAAGCAACAGGACTACATGCGCACCAACAAGCGGGTGTCGCTCATTGCCCGCTGCGTATCGTTTGCGCTGACGCTGGTGATATTGGGCTTTGGCCTGCTGGGATGGCTCGACAACCAGTGCAAGACGTGGACCGATGTGCCCGTGCTGCAGGTGATCCTGTTCCTGGTGATTTACAACCTGTTCAACACCGTCATTGCCTTGCCGTTCAGCTACTACTCGACGTTTGTCATCGAGGAGCGCTTCGGCTTCAACCGCACGACGCACAAGACCTTTTGGCTCGATGCCGTCAAGTCCTTTGCCGTTTCCACGGTGCTGAGTGCCGTGCTGCTGGGCGTGGTCTACTGGCTGTACCAGACCTTCGGGCAACAGTTCTGGATCTGGGCGACGCTGGTGTGTGCCGCGTTCATCATCTTCTTCTCGATGTTCTACAGCAATCTGATTGTGCCCCTGTTCAACAAGCAGACACCCCTGCCCGAAGGCGAGTTGCGTGACGCCATCACGGCAGCCGTGGAAAGCTTCGGCTCCCGCTTCAAGGACATCTACATCATCGACGGCAGCAAGCACTCGACCAAGGCCAACGCCTATTTCACCGGCTTTGGTCCCAAGAAGCGCATCGTACTCTACGACACGCTGCAGGACCAGATGACCAATGACGAGATTGTCGCTGTGCTGGCCCACGAATTCGGGCATTACAAGCACCGCGACACCTTCAAGAACATGTTCATCTCGATTGCCATGGTGGCCGTCAACCTGTTTATCTTCTCATTGCTGGTGAGCAACCCTGACCTGCCTGCAGCCCTGGGGGGCACCGCCCCGTCGTTCATCCTGGCGCTAGTGGCGTTCTCGCTGCTGTTCTCGCCCATCGACCTGCTGCTCAACCCCGCCAGCAACGCCATCTCGCGACGTGCCGAATACCGCGCCGACGCCTATGCTACCGAGCACGGCCACAGCGAAACCCTCATCAGCGGACTGAAGAAACTGGCGAGCCACGGCCTGAGCAACCTCACGCCCCACCCGCTCGTCGTGTGGTTCAGCTACAGCCACCCCACCCTGGCGCAACGCATCCGCGCCATCCGCACAACGACCGAAACGACAACCGGGATAAAAGGAAAACAACAAATACAATAAAAACAATGCTATCCAGCGCGTCGCATTTAAACGACAACTTGGACAACTAAAACAACTTTCATTAATAGGAATTAAAGGGAAACAAGTTGCTCAAGTCCTTCGATGCAACGGGCAACATCAGCTGGGATAGGTTCTTTTTATGGCCAAAGCGAAGCGGTGCCATCACAAAGACTCGTTCAGATGATGCACCTTGACAACGTCAACACTACCATCGCTATAGGTTGTCAGCATGATATTGACACCATTCCACGGCTTATCGCTGCTCATTCCTGCCATGTTAATGTATTTCACGTTGACAATATTTTTCTCACCCGGGTCAGTGCCATGATCAATTCCTGCGGCATGTGGCAGATGCTTGTCAAACCATTCAATATTGGCGATTAACGAGTTCTTTATTCTTTCCACTTTATCAGCAATGCTTTCAATATTGCTTCGGTTCCATCGGATATTGTCTTGATAGAGTGCTTCGCCGCAATGCAGCAGATTTTCATCGATATATTCCATCCACGGTTGCACCTGAACAGGGTAAAATTGATTCCAGGCATCTTTAACAGCGTCACAAAAGTCACCATCCTTTATCAGTTCACCTATCCAGTGTGGAGTGAAGCCGTAAGAAGTTTTCATGCGGAAGGTATAATCGGTCTTTTCTCGTTGATTGCAATTCAAGTCCCACAATGGGCCTGCCACCCAACGGGCATCATCCTCCAAATCCTTGTGCAGGTAAAAACTGCCATGAAATCCGTCGCTGTTGTCAAGAACTTCTTGAATGATGAAATAACGCGCCATTGCGTCCACATCAATCAGCCGCTCCCACGCTCCACTGGTTTTGTCGTCGTCATAGATGGCCGTATTGATTGCCCTAAACTCATCGGTCAACCAATTCTTTTGTGCGTTGGAAAGCGAATCGGGAGAGTGATATGTGATTCTGATACCCCATTGATCATTCTCAGGCAAATAAATCTGATTGGCCTCGTAATAATTGTCAACCTCCACAAGCCAACCGTAAGGGATTGTACTCCCATCTTTATTCCAGTTGGGCTGCTCATATATGTTGAGACGGTTCTTGCCGATGCGAATGGTCTCGGTGAGCAGATACAACCCGACGTAGTCGCCGTTGAGCACCACTTCCACAGGCTTGGTCGATGGTGTCCATTCCATGCCCATGATGTTTCCGAGTTGCATTCCTGCCACTGTCGGCAGATGAAAATGAAGCAATGCCCAATGCCTGTTCTTCTTCATGCCAAGCAACGAGGTTTTATTCGCCAACTTAATTTTATAGGGCTTCTTGGCATCCCTCCATGAGGAGTTTCCACGACCGCGTATCTCAAGCTGCTCTGGGCTATCTTTACTGCCTATATTCATGTCTGGATTCAGATTGTCAACCAGGTAGTAGGTTGCTGGGACGTAAACTGTCTTGGAAGTGACAGGCTGGTGATTTCGGGTCTCGATGTACATCACTGGCAGTGTGCCCGATTGCCCAGCCACGGTCAAAGCCGCCAGCCACAAGCAGAGGGTCACTGATGTTCTAAAAAGTAGATTTCCTTTCATGATTTTTCAGAATTAAAATAGCGATGCAAAAGTAGAAGTGCCCCCAGTGAACCTCAAGCACACTGAATCATAACTGTTCACAATGTGTTCACAAATGTTCACAAGACGCATGAAATCCCATTGTTGCGACAGCAATATTACCGAAATGCACTAACTTTGCAGCATGGAACGATGCGTACAATACTTCATCGCGTGTTGCTGCTTGCTGACAATTGTTTCATGCGGCAGCAACCACCACTCACAACCTCTTGCACTATTGACAGCCGACAGTCTGATCACCAACCACCCCGATAGTGCATTGCTGCTGCTTGCCGAAATAGCTGCCGATGCCGAAACATGGCCCAAGGAAGACCGTATGCAGTACTATTTGCTCAGGAACAGAGCCGAGGATAAATGTCATAACCTCCACGACAACGACTCGGTCATGCAAGAGGCGGTTCGTTACTTTGACAAGCACGGCTCATCTCAAGAGAGGGCGCTTGCCTGGTTTGAATTGGGGCGCGTCTATGACGAGATGCAGCTCACGGGGGATGCCATAAACGCCTATAACCATTCACAGGCAACCGATACGCTATCAACCGACAGTGCCGTCCTTTCTATCAGGGCACGCGCTGCCAATCAGATCGGGCAAGTGAATATGTATCAGGATTTGTACCGTCAGAGCCAGCCCCACTTCAGGAAGGCCATTCAACTTGGAGAACTGGCTGGCGATACAGTGGTTCAAATATACGCCATCCGCAATCTGGCTCGCAGCCATGTGGCGCTCGAGCAATATGAGCAAGGTGTCGCAATGTTCAAGAAAGCGGCACAGATGGCTCTTGACTGCGATGATGTAGAGTCGTTCCAGACCATACAAGTGGAGCTTTCGGACACATACCTTAACCTGGATGATTTGCCCCGGATGAAAGCATCGCTCGATGCCTGTCACAGCCTTGGGACAACCGATAGTTGCATCCTCACCAATCAGTATGCCAACTACTATCTGGCAACTGGCAATCTTGATTCGGCTGCGTTGTTGTTCCGCCGGGGACTTGACGCCGACAATCCCTATGTTCAGCGGGATGCCATGCTCAACTCGGCCGACATTCTGGCCGAACGTCAACAATATCGTGAAGCATTTGAACTGCTGGGTAGGAGCATTGCCAAAGATGACTCGCTGACGGCTGTGGAAAAGGGACAGCATGCCAATCTGATTGCCACGCTCAACAAGAAGTTGGAAAATGAACGCCGACAGGATGCCATGCTGCGCAGGCAAGACCTGATTATTATCGTCCTGTCACTTTTCCTGCTTGGCCTAATGCTGTTTGCCTATTTTACTATCAAGCATAAAAACCTGCTCAACCGACTACAGCGCGAGAAAGCAGACAAACTGATGCAAGAGCTGCGCGAAGCTCAGCAGCAACCGCGCCCAAGCAGAGTGCAAGGAGCGCGTGAATTTTCCGAAACAACGCTTTACACCAATTTCCACGACCCCCGATTTGTGCCCAAATTAGCAGACTACAACGCTCTTGAAGACGCGCTCAATACCACTTATGACGGTTGCATCGAGAAGGTGAGGCAACTCAATGGTAAACTCAAAGACAAAGAGATTATGCTTTGTATGCTTGAGAAAGCCAAAGTTCCCAATAAACTGATCTGCGCCTTCCTGGGCATGGAGCCCAACGCCTTGAGCATGATGCGTTCAAGGCTCTATTACAAACTTTTTAAAAGAAAAGGGACTGCCGACTTGTTCCATGAATTCATCAGTACCCTTTAATTATCAATTGAACAATGAAGAAGATCTTAGGCTTTATCATTCTTATCCTAGTCGGCACGGTTCTTGTGGCGGCGGCCACACAGCGTCCTAACAAGAAGTATCGCCATGTGCGAACCAATAAAAAGGCATGGGCCAGGAAAGATGCCACCAGCGACACGCTCTCAATAGATGAATACGCACCTGAAGTGTGGATCTCATGCGACTCAATTCTTATCGGTACCGAAGTCACCTACGATGATGTGGAAGTGAGCATAACAGACCTGATGCACGACAACGCCGTAATAAAATACTACTCATTTGAGCAGCTCACTCCCGAGCGGGATGAGCGCATCAACATCTCGGAATGGGATGACGGAATCTACATGATCCGAATCTACATGAAATATGACCCTGAAGTTTGCATGTATGGCTACTTTGCTAAGGGCGATCAATACGAGGCTGAGGTTGAAACACTGAATGATGAAATCTCGGCAGTTACAACAGTCGTAGAGGATCGCACAGGCTTGCACGACAACACTATCTTTGACCTGCAAGGGCACCGCGTTGCACCGCAACACCTGATTGAAGGCCAGATCTATATACAAAACGGCAGGAAATTCCGCAAGTAGGCATTCACCTCCTGAGGAGCACTTTAGGTTTTCTAGATGATGACGCGCTGGAAGGGGGGCGCGGTGATGTCGCAGAATTCTTTGTTCAGGTATTTGTAGTGGCCGGCGATGGCGATCATCGCGGCATTGTCGGTCGTGAAGACGCGCTTGGGGATAAAGGCCTTGAGGCGATGACGGCGTGCATAGTCCTCAACGGCGGCACGCATGCCGCTGTTGGCCGACACACCGCCGCCAATGGCGATGGTCTTGATGCCCGTATCCTTGATGGCCTTACCGAACTTGTCCATCAATATCTCGATGATGGTGCGCTGCAGCGAAGCCGCCAGGTCGGCCTTATTTTCCTCGATGAAATTGGGATTCTCTTTGAGGGCGTCACGCAGCGTGTAAAGGAACGACGTCTTCAGGCCGCTGAAGCTGTAATTGTAGCCGTCAACGTGCGGTTTGGCAAACTTGAAGGCCTTGCTGTCGCCCTCGGCGGCCAGCTTGTCGATGACGGGACCGCCGGGATAAGGCAGTCCCATGACCTTGGCACACTTGTCGAAGGCCTCGCCCGCAGCATCGTCGATGGTCTGACCCAGCACTTCCATGTCGCGTGGGGAATTGACCTTGATGATCTGGCTGTTGCCGCCGCTGATGAGCAGGCACAAGTAGGGGAAGCCGGGTACCTCGGCATCAGGTTCCTCTTTGACGAAATGGGACAGCACATGGCCGTGCAGGTGGTTTACATCCACCAGCGGGATGTCGAGTGCCAGAGCCAATCCCTTGGCAAACGAAGTGCCCACATGCAGTGAACCGGGCAGGCCGGGACCGCGCGTGAAAGCGATGGCATCGATGTCCTTGCGGTCGATGCCTGCCTGACGGATAGCCTCGCTCACAACAGGCACAATGTTCTGCTGATGGGCACGCGATGCCAGTTCAGGCACCACACCACCATAGGCCTCATGCACACGCTGGCTGGCGATGACGTTGCTCAGCAGCACCGTGTCGCGCAGCACCGCTGCCGACGTGTCGTCACACGACGACTCTATTCCTAATATCGTTACACTCATTATAGTTTTTAGTTGTTAGTTCTTAGTTTTCAGTTTGAGCTAGAAGCGGAAACCGGCGGTAAAGTCAAAGTCACTGTAACTGTTGTAGAAACTGTGCATTGTACTGTGGTACCAATGCCCCTCGTGGTTGGCAGTCAAGGCATAGAAGAAGTTTCCCGCGGTGCGCACTAGCGCCATCTTGGCGGTCACGTTGGTGGAGAACATCGACTTCTTGCCATCGATGGAATTGGGGAAGCTGTGGCGGTAACCGATGCTGGGTGCAAACGTAATGTTGTACAACCAGCCGTGATGGAACACCCAGCTGTAGCCATAGCCACACAAGAATCCGAAGTCACGGTAACGGAAACGGTAATCGGTGACCTCGTCGGGCAAATGGGTCTTGAGTTCGGGGCTGAGTGTACTCATATCCATGACCACATCCTGGTGGCTTGCATAGATGCCTGCCAGCAACGAGCCGGAACTGCGTTTCTGATACTTCGAGAAACAATAGGCGGCAGCCTGGCTGTAATGGGTGTGGTTGAAGATGTAATAGGCGTCAAAACCGTAACTCTCGCGCTTGAGGCCCGAGAAAATCACGCTACCGTGCCACCTGCCCAGCCAATTCAGGTGCAGCGAGCTTTGATCGTGCTTGCGGTAATAGGCCTCGACAAAGATGCGCGACGTGGTGAACGAGAACTGCAGGCGGCGGTTGCGGATGAATTTTCCAGCCAACAGGTCACGCGCATTGATCATGTAAGTGAAACTGAGGCCCATACCGCAAATCTGGAAGCCGAAGAGCGAGGTGACGTCACTGTTCATCTGCACATAGGACTTCCACTGGCTCAAGTGCCCCGAGTAGAAGTCGATCCAGTTGTCGTTCTTGAGCATGATTTTCCACTTCTTGCCGCTGGTCTTGCCAGGGTTAACGACATAGGCAGTATCATAGTAATTGAGCGCGTGGTTGAGCCAGCGATAGGCCTTGAAGCCGAAATCAAGCACAGGGGGATAGACAATGGAAGTGTCGTTGATGCTCCAGCCGTGACGAAAGATGACCGATTCCCAGTAGCGGAGCTTATCAGTATCCCTAGCCACCGAAAGGCTGTCCATATAGCTTGCAACGCTGTCCAATCGGCTGGCTACGTTGTTCATTCGCAAGGAAATATCATCCAAACGGTAAGCAACACTGTCAGCCCCTTTGGCCAGGCTGTCGAGATGCCACATCGGGGCATCGGCCGTTGCCACATCATTCTGGGCCGACACTTCGCCACACCAGGCCAAGCCCATTGTGAAGAATGTCAGCAGGAATGATATGAACAAGCGTTTTGTCATTTAGTGGACGATGGTGTGCTGTTGTGATGCGACGAGCGGAGCGTTACCATAGGTACCGGCTGACGCACACTGCTGTCTCGGGATGAGGCAGGTGACGGTTCCCGCTTGGGAATGCTGTCGGTGGCAGGCTCCAGCTGCAGCGGCTGCTTGGATTTGGACCGCGGCTTGTCAAAGTCGTGCTTCCACACGATGCCCACGCCCTGTGTCGTGAGGGCATTGCGCAGATAGTAGTTCTGGTCGTTGAAGTGGTTATAGGCTTTGAGCCTGAAGGTTCCCTTGCTGTTGAGCAGGTATTCCAGGTCAAAATCGCCAATGAAATTGGTGTTACTCGTGTTGTAGGTGTTGTCGCGGTAGCCGAAGTTGCCGTTGAGCAACAGGCGGTTGTTGAGCAACTGGCTCGACAGGGCCACATCCACCTCCACATCGCTGAAGTCACCCTTATCGGTGCGCACATTGGGCGCAATCGACAGGTTGTCGGTCATCTTGCCCAAAATGTTGCTCAACTGCCCGGCAAGGGTCGATGAGGCCACCGAGGTGATGAACTCGTTCTGCCTAGCTGAAGTACCCATGTATTCGGGCGTGTAGAAGCGGTTGAGCGCCAGCAGGTAGATGATCTGCCTGTTCATCATCTCATCGGTGCTGATGATGCTCTTCACCTTGTGGTAGGCATCGGTGGTGAGCGACGGGAACTCCAGGTCAAACGAGATGTCAGGCTGGCTGATGATGCCTTTGGCGCGCAACAGGGCATGGACAGGCACACTGGTGCGGTTCAGATCCTTGTCTTGTCCAAAGGACTCATCCAGGTCGCGGATGTTGGCATTGAGCGCATAGACCGCCTCCAGATCCAGCGTTGCCGCATAGGGGTCACCCTGGAAGCTGATGCTGCTGCCGTCGCGAATGGTGAAATCCTTGATGATGACATCCTGCAGCGTGAAATTGTAGGTACCCTTGTTCAGGGTGTATTTGCCATAGGTCTCCAATTCGCCGTTGTTGTTGTAGGTCATGCGCATGTGGCCGTTACCGGTGGCCTTGATGCGGTCACCGCCCACGGGGTCCATTACCACGGTGAGAGCCACATCGGGGGTGATATCGCCCTGCAGGTCGATGTTGTAGGCGCTGGGCTCACTGTTCTCCTCCTGCTGGACGTGCTGTTTCAACTGGCTGAGGACGAGGCTGACGCTATCGGTAACCTGCGGCTCGACGGGCGCATCCTTCGCCTCCCTGTCACGGAAGGTGATGAAGTCATAGCTGTTGGCCTGCTGGGTGTCGCTCATCACAAAGGTGAACTTGCTGTGCGGTGCCGACGTCATGTTGACCCTGATGTTCACAATGCCCGGTCCGCCATCGACAAAGCAGGCGCCGTTGCCATAGATGGTACCGTACCAGTCTGGATTGATGGACGGATTGGTATCATAGGACAGGAAATTGCGGGCATCGGTGATGGCGAAACTGAATTCCGGACGGTGGAACGCGTCATGCTTGAGCCAGCCGCCCAACTTGGCCTCATGGCCCTCCCTGTCGTGGATGGGGATGTCGCTGAACTCAATATAGTCAGGGATGATGTGGATGGGCACATCACTGGCCGTATAGTAGCAGTTCACATAATCGATCAGGAAACGGATGGAGTCGGCCACGATGTCGCCCTCCAGGTTGATGGTGTGGAAGTTGCCGAACAGGATTGCCTTGCCCGACATCTCGCCCTGCACATCGCTGGTGAAAGCCTCCATATAGGGCTTGAGGAAAGCGACGTTGGCATGGTCGGTGTCAAACTCGATATAAAGTGAATCCTCGGCAATGTAGATGCCACCGTTGAGCTGGCTGCGACGGCCATTAGGCTGGGCGATGTCGCCCGCCACCAGGATACCCTTGGACTCGCTGTCAAACTCGGCGCTGATGTCCAAATCGCCCATCATACAGTCGTTATAGGAAATGTTCTTGATGAACAGGCTGGGCGTGTACAATCGGGGATTGCCTGACATCAGGTCGCTAGCATAAATCTTACTCGTCGCCCTGCCGCCAAAGTCCACATGGTCGATGGCCAGCGTCTCGAAGACGTAATCCAGGTTCAGGTCGTTCATTTCCAGGCACAACTGGTCATCGGGGTCTTGCGAAATCTTGCCGTTCACCTGAATGAACTGGTCTCCCCTGCCGCCAGCCAGGTTGTCGATGGTCACCACATTGTTGTCGATGTCGATATGGCCTTTTTCCACTTCCCAGATAGTATCGTTGAACACCAGCTGCGACGGGTTGATATTGATATCGGCCTTGAGACCGCCATTGGTGCCGCGGTCTAGCAAGGCATCCAGGTTCAGGTTGCCGTGGAAATCATGCTCCACGGGCATGCGCCATGCCAGATTCGCGTCGATGCGGTTATCCTGGCCGCTGGCATCCAGGTTCAGGTCAATCATGCCCTTCTTGGCAGGATAACGCGACTGGGCGTTGAGTACCACCTTGTTGGAAAGGCTGTCAAGCTCCACCAGCAGGCGCGTCTGCTCGATGACCTTGTTGCTGCCCTGTACAATCAACGGTGCATCCACCACCAGGTCAAAGGTCGTGTCACTCTCGTTCAGGTAGGCTTCAACAACCGTGCGGTAAGCCAGTCTGAAGGGCAGATTGTGCATCTGGTGCAATGCCTCATCGGGATTGATTACCAGATTCAGGTGCAGGTCGTTGGGAGCACCACCATGGCTATAGTCGGCATAGTCACCGAAGTACTGCGGGAAGGCGTTGGAGAGCATGTGCTTGATGGTGGGCACAATCGTCTTGAAGTCATACTGGCCCGACACGAAACCGTTCAAGTGGTCACTGTCGATGCTGATGACCTTGTCGATGCCGTTGTTATCGGCATTCAATTGCAATGAGTTGAAAGTCAAGCCCTCGCCCTGGCCATCGGTGAGCGAGAAATCGTTGACCTCGACGTGTCCCGAGATGTTATCGAGAGAATTGCCCCAGAACGAAGCGGTCGCCGTGGCTGCCAGCCGATGGTTGGGATACTTGTCGTAGATGCCCAGCCTGGCCAGGTTCAGGCCATCGGTCGATATGTTCACGTCATAATTGGAATTGGGGCCGTCGAGCAGGGCCTTTCCGTCAACGTGGATGCGTCCGTTGGGGTCATTCATGGTCAACATGCCCGTGAAATCATTGCCCTGTTTGTCCACGTCGGCAGTGATGTCGTGATACCGGTTACCCTTGAAGTCGATGAAGGGGATGTGACCTTGCAGATGACCCGAAACGTCCGAGCCATGAATCAGAGCGTCCACCTGGGCATCAATAGCGACCTGGTCCACCAGATCACGTTTGTCCAGCAAGGTGCCCAGATGCAGTCCGTCGGACTTGACATAGCCCGTGAAGCGGCTTGTCCCCTGCTGCCGGGTTAAAGTGCCGTTCAGGTCGGCATTGCCCAGCGCAGTTCCCAACTTGCCGTTGAAGCGCGTGCTGCTGGGCGTGTTGTGCAATTCACCGTCCACCACCACGTTGCCGCAACGGTTGATGATATTCCTTGCCTGGGGAGAGAGACCGGGGACAAGATTAATCAACTGGGCCATCTTACCCGAAGTGACATTCAGGTCGATACGGTCCAGGTCCAAGGCATGGTAGCCGCCCGATGTGGGCAAAGTCATGCCGCCACGGGCATCGAGGGCAAGGGCGCCGTCATTGGAGTGAACACTCAAGACGGGCACCTCAATACGGTTGCCGTCACGTACCACGGTGGTAGCGATGCGCATGGGATCATTAAAACTCTTGAGTTGCGGTGCGAAAGCCGCGAGGTCCGATGGCGTGATGGTACTGCCCGGTGTGCTCACCTTCAAGGGCATCTGCGCCAACTCGTTGCCCATGTTCTTGAGGGAAGTGTATTCCAGATGCACATCATCCAGGCGGATGTCGCTATTGGGCAACTGTATCCTGATGTCCTTGACGTCGAGTGCATTATCGGTGAGGTGGACATCGGTCGATAGCCGCTTGAGTGACAAGCCGCTGGCCTCGTCAAAGGATAACCGCTTGACACGGATGTCAAAGTCATCGTTCTTGAGGTGTGGCAGGGTCAAATCAGCACGCAGGTTGCTTATCGACAAATGGTTGGCGTCGAATTGGCCTGGTTTGCGGGGCTGATCGAGCACATCATAGGACAACTGGGACTGGCGCACCACCACCGTGTTGACCTGCACATCAAACGGCTTGGAGGGCTTGTCCTCCTTGGGTTTGAAGGCATCGATGATGAACTGCATGTTGGTGGGGCTGGCCTTATCGGGGCGCGTGACATGTCCGTTGAGCCCGATGATTTCGCCATAAGTGACAACGATGCGGCGGTCGGCAATCAGGTCCTTGAGGCTGATTCCGGCGCCCAATTTGCCGATTGTCAACAGGGAGTCGCCCTGCTGGTCGTTGACAAGGACATTGTTGAGTTCCAGCTGATTAAACGGTGTGATAGACACCGAGCCGATACCCACCTTGGTATGGAGATACTCGCTCAGTGCCTTTTCGCCCTCGTGGCGCAAGCGTTCCTGCACGGGAGGCAGGAGCAGCAACAGATAAGCCAATGCGAACAGGGCAACGACAATCACCAGTATGGTTACCACCACACTGCGCATCACGTTATATGTCCCTCTCGAAATGTTCATGTCATCGATTTGCCTGTTTCTTGCAAATCCAGTGCCACATCACACAGTATTATCGTTAAAAAAGATTATTCCGGCAATTCGTCACACTGGGCCAGCCACAAACGCGACGAGGCGTCGCTGGGCATGCGCCAGTCGCCCCTGGGTGACAGCGACACGCTACCCACCTTGGGCCCGTCGGGCAGACACGAGCGCTTGAACTGCTGCGCAAAGAAACGGCGGCAGAAGGTCCTGAGCCACTTTTTGATCGTCGCGGCATCATACTCGCCCTTGAAAGCCTTGCGGGCCAACAGGTAGAGCTTGACAGGTGCGAAGCCGTAGCGCAGCATGTTGAACAGGAAGAAGTCGTGCAGCTCGTAGGGGCCCACGATATCCTCGGTCACCTGCAGGATAGTGCCGTCCTTGGCGGCAGGTGTCAGTTCGGGGCTGATGGGCGTGTCGAGCACGTCAAGCAGCGTGTCGTGAATGGCTTTGCCCTTCTTGGTGCCGTCATTGAGCGAACCTGCAAACCAGCGCACCAGGTGACGCACCAGGGTCTTGGGAATGCTCACGTTGACGTTGTACATCGACATGTGGTCACCGTTGTAGGTGGCCCAACCCAGAGCCAACTCCGACAGGTCGCCCGTGCCCAGCACGAGGCCGTTGACCTTGTTGGAGAAGTCCATCAGAATCTGGGTGCGCTCACGTGCCTGGCTGTTTTCATAGGTCACGTCGTGGTTATTCGGATCGTGGCCGATGTCCTTGAAATGCTGAGTCACTGCAGCGGCGATGCTGATCTCATGCAGCGTCACGCCCAGCGACTTGACCATGGCGCAGGCATTGGTGTAAGTGCGGTCGGTGGTGCCGAAGCCCGGCATGGTGATGGCATGGATGTCCTTGCGGTCGCGGCCCATGCGGTCAAAGGCCCGCACGGCAACCAGCAGCGCCAGCGTCGAGTCCAGGCCTCCCGAAACGCCCACGACAATCGTCTTGATACCAGTGAATTCCAAGCGGCGCATCAGTCCTTCGGTCTGTATGGCGATAATTTCCTCGCAGCGGGCATTCAGGCGGTCATCCTCGGCAGGGACGAACGGCAGACGGCGCACGGGACGCAGCAGTTCCTCCTTTTCGTAGTCCAGCGGACCGGCAACAACCATCGGGATGCGCTCAAACGGTGTCCCGAACTGCACCATGCTGTCGGCAAAGCTGCCGTTGACGCGGCGCTCGTTCTCGAGGGCAGCCACGTCGATGTCGGCGATGGACATCTGGGGCTTGGTGGTGAAGCGCTCACCCTCGGCGAGCATCTTGCCGTTCTCGGCAATGACGGCGTTGCCGCCAAAGACGAGGTCGGTCGTTGATTCGCCGAAACCGCAAGAGGCATAGACATAGGCAGCGATGCAATGGGCGCTCTGGTGCTTGATGAGGTCCATCAGATAGGTGTGCTTGCCGATGAGCTCGTTGCTCGCCGACAGGTTCACAATCACATTGGCGCCATTGATGGCGGCGATGCTGCTGGGAGGAGCAGGAACCCACAGGTCCTCGCAGATTTCCACCGCAACACGGGCACAGCCCGCCTCAAAAATCTGATGGGTGCCGAAAGGCACTTCCTCATCACCCACCACAATGCTGCTCTTGCCGGCGATGGCGGTGATGTTGCTCGTGGTGAACCACCGCTTCTCGTAGAATTCTTTATAATTGGGGATATAGGTCTTGGGCACTACCCACATCTCGCCCTGATTGAGCACCACGGCACAGTTGAACAGGTGGCCGCTGCTGCGCAACGGAGCACCCACGACAAGCATTACGGGGGTGTCCTTGTAGCGGTCGCTCAGGGTAACTAGTGCCTGCTCGGCGGCATCCAGCAGCAACTCGTTGCCCAGCAGGTCGCCACAGGTATAACCCGTCACACACAACTCGGGCAGCGCCACAATGTGGGCACCGGCCTTGACGGCCTTGTCAACGCTCTCGATGATGTGGGACACATTGCCCTCAACATCGGCGACATTAACCTGGGGCACAACGGCTGCCACGCGCACCATACCGTAATCGGTAACTGCCTTTTTTCTTGTCTTTGCCATATCCTTACTGTCGTTACATTTGGTTTAACCTGCAAAATTAAGAATTTTAGATGGAAATGGACCCATTTCACCAATAGATTTTTTCAATAGACATACAATAAAGGGCCGTTGCCGAAAAAAGCGTAACTTTGGCACGGTTTAAGAATAATTTAAAGGTTCTTTGTTGCAAAATACAATTCTTTGCATTACCTTTGCGACAAGAAACAAATCCTAACATTTAAAATAATCAGAATATGAAGAAAATCTTTACACTCCTGTTTTGTGTTGTCGCCATGGGCTTCGCCGCCAACGCCAGCGAGCTGCCCCTGGTAGACAAGTGCATCAATGTGCTGTTGGGTGTCGAGCAACCCACAGCCATCATGGCCGCCAATCTTGACGCCAACGGTGACGGCGTGATTAACATCGCCGACGTGACGACGCTCATCGACATGGCTCTGCTGGCCCAGCAACAGCAGGCTCCGGCCCAGCAACAGGCCGGTGAAATCGATGTGCAGGCCATCATCAACGACATGCTTGACGATGAGCCCCCTACGCCCGTCATCACCGATGTAACCGATGGTATTGACCACAACATCAAATTGAAAAAATAATTCAATCATCCGGACAAACACATGAAACACTTATCCAAGCTATGGCAAGCGCTGCCGCTGGTAGCGCTGCTTGTCGTTGCCGCATTGACGCTGACATCATGTGGTGGCGATGACGAGCCCCAAGGGACCGTTATCGACTACTACATCAACGTGGAGGAGGAATTGCTGGTGAATGGAGAAAGTAACTCCACGGGGCGTTTCTTGAATCCCGTAACGCGCATGAGGGAAGCCATCCGCAGCGTCTATCCCACTGCCAATGCCCAAGGGGCCGACATGGCTGTGCTGGCGGCCTGCGAGAAGGAGCAGGTGGATTATATCCAGATGTACACCGGCCTGCCCGAGCACCTCACGTGCATGTTCCACCTGGTGCGCGTCGTTAAAGACGGCACACGGGTTAAACTGAGCGAGAGACTCAAGACCTATGTCTACGACATCAACCCAAAAGCAACTGATGTCGAAGACTAAACCGCACACAGCCTAACGGGCTGATATTAAGTCAAATAATTTTTGGAGAAGGCGCGGCACGGCATAATCGTCGAGGCCGCGTTCGTTTATCCATTGATACTCATCGGGCAAGGAGGGGCGCAGCTCAGGCTCGGCAAGATAGAAATCGACAAACAGGACACGGTGGGTGAGCACATGCTTGACACCGCTGGCCAGCAATGTGAGCGGGCAGCCCAGGTCGGGCAACGGCCCGTTCTCAACAAGCAGCGGTTCCCACAAGCCTTGCCAGATGTCGCCGGCGGGCCGGCGGCGCAAGGCTGTAGTGCCCTTATAACGGACGTAGATATATGAAAAGCGGCGCTCACGCACCTTGAGTTTCTTCTCCTTGACAGGCAGTTGGTCAACACGTCCCGTGCGCAGGGCATCACAGGTGTCGGCAACAGGGCAATAGATGCAGCGCGGCGACCGTGGAGTGCACCACGTGGCGCCGAAATCCATCATAGCCTGATTGAAAGTACCGGATTCCTGCGCTGGCAGCAGTTCCTGTGCCAAGGCCTCAAACGTATGCTTACCCCGAGCCGTGTTGATGGGCACATCGATGCCATAGTGCCGTGCCAACACGCGATAGACATTACCGTCGACGGCGGCGGCAGGCAAGCCGAAAGCCATCGAACCGACGGCGGCGGCAGTATAATCCCCCACCCCTTTCAGGGCGCGCAGCCCCTCGATGGATCGAGGGAAACCGCCTTGCTCCACAATCTGACGGGCTGCGGCGTGCATGTTGCGGGCTCGGCTGTAGTAACCCAGTCCCTGCCACTGGAGTAGCACTTCGTCCTCGCTGGCGGCGGCCAGCGCCTCGACCGTGGGGAAACGTTCCATAAAGCGCAGCCAGTAGTCACGCCCCTGCTCGATGCGCGTCTGCTGCAGGATGATCTCACTCACCCAGATGCCATACGGGTCACTGATACCACGCCAAGGCAGTTCGCGCCCATATTGCGCAAACCACCTCAACAAAGCTGTCGTGAATGCCGCTTGCATGGCCGTCAACTCACTCCAGCGGGAGGATATTCTTGAAGTTTTTCCAATTCTTGGCGCTCTTGTAGGCGGGAAGGGAAGTGTCGGGGACACGCAGTTCCACCTTGTTGTTGCTCACGCCGTCGAGCTTGGGAGGCAAGACCGCATGGCAGTCGATACGGGTCAGGTCCTTGCACTTCTCGGCCACTTTCTTGCCCACATGGGTAATACCCTCGGGCAGAACCAGTGTGGTGATGGCAGTCTCACGCAAGGCGTTATCGCCCAGCGTTTTGACGCCTTGTCCCAAATCGATGACCGTCAGAGCAATGCATTCACGGAAGGCCTCTTTATCCACCAGTGTGCAGGCATCGGGCAAAGAGACATGAGTCAAACCGCGACAGTTCTTAAAGGCACGTTCGCCTATCGATTTCAGCGCCGACGGCAGGTCGATGGCCGTCAACGCCTTGTTTCCCTCGAAAGCTTCCTTCCCGATCTCGGTCAAGCCGATAGGGAACTCTACCGAAGCGATATTCGGGCAGTTCTTGAACGCCCTCATGGCGATGGTATTCACCGATGACGGCAGGTTGACCTTCGTCAACTGTTTGCACTCCTCAAAACACTCCTGGGGGATAACGGCGATATCGCGGTTCAAATTGAAGGCGTTCAAGGCACCGCAATACTTAAAGGCAGCCTTGCCCAGCGTGGTGACGCCAGGCAGGTCGATGCGCTGCAGGTGTGAGCATTTCTCAAAGGCCGACTCACCGATGGCCGTCACACTCTCGGGTATGTCGATATCCTCGATCTGGGAACCCATGAAGGCACGGCTAGCGATACCTTCCACACCGTCGGGCACCATACAGGCGCCGGTGCGTCCAGCGGGATACAACAGCAGCACGCGACCCGTGTTGTCATAGAGCACCCCTTCCTCACAAGTATAATAACGGCTGCCGTTCTCGACAGTGATATCCTGAAGCTTTGACATGTAACCCAGGTAATTGTCAGTAATCTGGGTAGATGCAGGGATATCCAGCTCTATCAGCGGTGTGCTTTCAAATGCAGCTGAACCCAGCGTGAGCAAACCGTAGGGCAACGCTACCCGCTGCAGTCCTGTGCCCTTGAAGGCCCTGTCCCCGATTTCGGTCACGCTGCGGGGGATGGTGACGTTGTGCAGTTTCTCACAGCCGCTGAAGCACTCGTCTCCAATGCTTTCAATTCCCTCGGTCAAGGTGATGTACTCCAGGCGATAGCACCCCGAAAAGGCACTGCTGCCTAGCGACCGCACTCCATTGGGCATGATCACCTCCTCGAGCTGGCTGCAACCGCTCAAGGCACCGTTGCCAATGCGCTTGAGGCGCTCGGGCAAGACGATTGTGCGCAAGTGACTGCAGTAGGCCAGTGCATTGTCAAGCACGTCGCGCTGGCCGCTGCTGCCCAGCAGTCCGCGTGTGCCGGCACTGATGATGCGGGCGCGTCCCAGCTCCAGGTCAATATAATTGTCTACCGACTTATCGCGACCATCGACACAGCGGGAACGGTCACACAGTTTTTTCACATACTTGAAGTCATCGTTGTTCATGGGACCCTCTATGCGCAACAGGCGCACGCGGTTCTCCATTGCCGGAGGCATTTTAGACTCCAACGTGCCTGGCTCGCTCAGGCGTATCTCCACCACGTCGCCATAAGTGCTAGTGCGCTCAAACCGGTCACGGTAACGCTTGTCGCCACGGCTTCCATATTGGGCGCTTGCGGGCACAATGCTCACAGCAACAAGCAGCATCACCACTGCCCATCTGATGAATGGTCTTGATTTCGTGTCCATATCTCTTTTATTGCTTTTTTGCAAGAGTGTTTATCGGTGGCTTCCACTCAGCAAGTAATCAATCAAGTCGGTCACGTCGCTGATGTTGACCTTACCGTCCCGGTTTATGTCGGCAGCATCCAAATCGATAGCCGAGGCATTGCCGCTGAGCAGGTAGTCGATCACCGCCGTCACATCGTTGATGTTCACTTTGCCATCGCCATCGGCATCACCGGGAATGGAGGACGAGTCTCCCCTCAGCAAGTAGTCAATCACATCGGTCACGTCGTTGATGTTGACCTTTCCGTCCTGGTTCATGTCGGCATTGTCCAAATCGATACCCGAGGTATTGCCGCTGAGCAGGTAGTCGATCAGTGCTGTGATGTCGCTGATGCTTACTTTGCCGTCACCATCGGCATCGCCGGGAATGGAGACTGAGTTGGATTTGACAGCGACATTATCCACAGCAAAGTAGTCTCCGTCAGGATTGAAGCTGCCGTCCTTAATGTAAACCCACGTCAGCGTGTGAGTGCCGGCAGAAATTTCCACCGAATAGGTTTCCCAACCGTTATCACGGGCGCCATAGACGAACTGTACTGCGCCATCTATCGTGAACATGCATCTGTCATAGGTTGGTCCTTCGCCACGAGCCTGGAAGTCAAAAGATAAAATGGACGGCCTCCCAATATTGACAACGCTCGTCAACATTGATGAGCTGGAGGAAATGCCAGCGTTGCTCGATTTGGCATAGGTAAGCTCTCCCTCTTCCTTCACTATCCAGGGATAGGTGCCGCTGCTGGTAAAGTGGATTGTGCCGCCGGCGACATTTAAGGCATTGTCAAGGCTGGAGGCAGCGCTTAATGTATCGGCTGCACTGGCGCCAAATGCGCATGTCAGCACCGTCATCAGGGCGAATACCCGAAAGAGTAATAGTATTTTTTTCATCGTTTCCATATAGATTAAACCTACTCGGCATGATAAACAGTTGCGCAAAAATAATGATAATACTTGAGAAATAACAAGCCAACAGGCAGAAAAATGCTTGTTTGCAGCCAAGCAGAGACCGCTAGCCAAGTTGATTTCACAACACGCCCCCGTTGCAGCTTGTCTTGCAACGGGGACGTTATCGTTCACTATGTCAAATCACTTTATTTAACAAGGATCTTGCGGCCGTCGCTGGTCACATAGATGCCACGGGTCAACTTGCTGGAGTCGACACGGCGACCCATCAGGTCGTAATACTCGATGACGCGGTTATCATCGGCAGTGATCGACGTCACGCTTGACGCGGTAAGGTCATACCAGCCAATCTCAGAGTAGTTGGTCTCGCCGCCGCCCTCATAGACGCTCTGCACGCCGATGCGCTGCAGGCCATCACCGATGAAGTAAACCACCACGAGCTGACCGCCCACCAGGAAGTTCATGTCGTCGTTGAAGGAATAGGGGATCACCGTCTGATCCTCGTCAAAGCCGTAGATATCGGCCCAGAAGATGTAAGGCTCGGGGCCATCTCCATAATCGCAGAAGATCTGATAGCCCAGCTTGTCAACCATCAAGGGATAACCCTCAACATCGATGACAGGGATTTCAAGCATGAGCATACCCAGTTCCTCATCGTCATAATACTCGTAGTAGAGTACCGTGGGATCGGCCGGAACGGCGGGCTCGTCAACCATGGGCGACAGCACGACATTGCCCAGCAGGTCATACCAGTTCATTTCTATATCGTCAGCGCAGATGCCATACCACTGTTGGGCGACAAACGCACCGGTCTCTTCGTCCAGCGTCAAAGTGAAGGTTTCGACATCCTCGGTCCCGGGTGCGCAGCCCATGAAGTAGAGCGGATAGATTTCGCCGCCAAAGGCA
The DNA here is from genome assembly GCA_900318535.1 of uncultured Prevotellaceae bacterium. GTDB lineage: Bacteria > Bacteroidota > Bacteroidia > Bacteroidales > Muribaculaceae > Sodaliphilus. The sequence goes on from ONKU01000013.1 coordinate 40,470, forward strand.
AAGGGCCCGAAGTACTGACCGTTGTCAAACACATAGCTGTCGCCCTCACGGTGACCCTTCACCCATGCCTTGGGCAGATAGGAGCACAGACCCTGTACATAGATGTCGTCGCCGTCAAAGCCCACCTGGGCAATACCCAGCAGGGGGTCACCCTCGTACCATTCACCGTTATCGAGATAGTAACCCATATAGGCGCCCGTCAGCAGATAAGGCTCAGTCTCCAAGCCCTCGGGCGGGGTAACGGTATTGGCATCGGAAGCGATGTCCATCTCGCTGTCATACATGTAGTACCAGCCAACATGGTCGTCATAGGCATTCTCCAGGATGTAGCACACCTGATCCTGGTCCAGCATGAAGACGTCGGCACGTTCGTCATAATTGAACACCGCATCAATAGCCACATATTCGCCATCTACAGGAGAGACAGGATAGAAATAGATGTCGTAGCCATAATAGCTGCCGAAGTACTGAGCGGGGAACGTGACTTGCGTCATGTCGTCGTTGATCGTTCCCTTGATCCAGGCTTCGGGCAGATAGACGCTGAAGCCCTGCAGATACACGTCATTGCCGTCAAAGCCGATTTGCAGCGTGCGGTCGGTGGCCTCCCAGCTCGAGCCGTCAAAGATGTAGCCGTTCAGGCGGTAGCTGTTGGTCACGAGATCTTCGGGAGGCGTCACAACACTAGCAGCCAGTTTTGGTGTCTCGCCGCGTATCGACTGAGCGAAGTGGGCCCGTGGAACGGTCATCGAGTGGCGCTCCTTGTCCTGGTTGGGCTTAGGCAGCGTCACGGATTGCACTTGATGTGCACTCACCGCCATCGACAAGACAGCAGCAAGCATCAGAAAAAAGAATGTTTTCATAAACATGATGATTTTGGTGATGAATAAATTGAGGTCGTTGCAAATTTAGATAAAAACCTATCAACCAACAAATAAAATCCACATAATTTTTACCCAAAACAAAAACCGCCATTTCAAGGTGACAAAAACAATAGCCACCCGGATGCAAAAAAAACAACTGAAGAGTCTGATGAATCAGAACTCGGAGAACTCAGAGAACTCGGAGAACTCAGAGATTTCAGTCGTTCTTTTAATCAAAGAAGTCGAAGAAGAAATAGAGGGCGGCATATCGCATGGGAACATCCTTGGCGTATCCGATGACGCTGTTGCTGCTGTTCCTCACGGTGCCGTCTTGGTAGACTTTTCCCAGGTAGGCATTGCTGCGGTTGCGCACGGTGCCGTCGCTCTCGATTTTGCCCATATAGGAGTTGCTGCTGTCACGCACGTCACCATTGCTGCAGAGTTTACCAAGCAAACGGTTGCTGCCGTCGCGGATATCGCCGTCGCTGTAGATGCGGCCGATATAGGAGTTACTGCTGTTGCGCACGGTGCCGTCACTCTCTATCTTGGCTATCATCGAGTTGCTGTTGTTGCGTATCGTCTGAGCATAGCCTGCCTGAGCAACACCCACTGCCATGAAAAGAGAAAACGCCACGATGGCCTTCATGAAATGTTTCATTAAACGATGCATGATCATCTCGTTGTCAGATTTGGTTTTTTATGGCAAATGTAATCCTTTGTGACGACACAACGAAATTTTGAGGAAAAAATGGCGGGAAATAGTGCCATTTTAGAAGAAAAAGGTTACATTTGTTGCCGAAAAAAAATTATCAACCTCCAATACTAAGAGATTTTATGACAAAACGACTACTCTTGACCCTGTTGGGGTCGATGTTGCTGCTCCCGGTATTTGCACAGAGCGACGGCAACAACCCGATTTTTACCAAGCCCAAATTCAGCGGCTTTGCCATGGCTTCCTATCAGGCCACATTCCAAGATGGCAACAACAGTAACTCATTTGACCTGAGGCTTGTCAGGGCATCGATCGAGGGACGCATCCTCAACGATTTCTATTACAAGATCCAAGGCCAGATCAACGGCAACACCACGACGATGGGCAGCAGCCCCAGGCTGGTGGACTACTTCATGGAATGGCAAAAGCTGGACTTCTTCCGCGTGAAGTTGGGCCAGTTCAAGCGCCCGTTCACCTATGAGAACCCGATGAACCCCATCGACCAGGGCTTCATGAGCTATTCGCAGCCCGTGAGCAAGCTGGCAGGCTTCAGCGACCGCACCGGCATGCATGCCAGCAACGGCCGTGACATCGGTCTGCAGTTCCAGGGCGATTTCCTCAAGAACAGCAGCGGGCGCAACCTGTTGCACTACCAGGTGGGCGTGTTCAACGGCCAGGGTATCAACGTCAAGGACGTGGACGAGAGGAAGGACATCATTGGCGGCGCATGGGTCATGCCCATCGAGGGCATGCGCATCGGTGCCTTTGGCTGGGAGGGCTCCTATGCCCGCAAGGCCGCCGGCCAGACCGTGAGCCTGCGCCAACACCGCTATGCCCTGAGTGCCGAGTACAAGAAGGGTGACCTGCAGCTGCGCACCGAGTACATCCACTCGACGGGCCTCGGCTTTGCTACCACCTATCAGAAGAGTGCCGACGCCAACGACGTCGCCATCAAGACCTATACCGACAAGGACGGCAACCCCGTGGCCAACAACAAGAGCGACGGTATCTATGCCCTCGCCATCGTGCCCGTTGTGAAAGACAAGCTGATGGCCAAGGCTCGCTATGACCTGTACCGCCCCACAGCATCGAGCGTGGCAGCCAAGACCAACTACGAGGTGGGTCTGAATTACCGCTTCTGCAAGTACCTTGAAGTGCAGACCGAGTACTGCTTCACCCACGACCGTGCCCTCGCCGATCCCGACTACAGCACCGTCTTCGTGCAAGTATCCATCAGGTACTAAATCTAACAACTGAAAACTATCAACTAAAAACTAAAATAACATGTCACTCATCATGATTTTACAGCTCCTCATCGTACTTGGAGCGTTGTGGCTGGGCTCCCGATACGGCAGTCTGGCGTTGGGAGCGATTTCGGGCATTGGCCTGGCCATCCTCGTGTTTGGCTTCGGCATGAAACCTGGCACGCCTCCCACCGATGTGATTTACATTATCATTGCCGCTGTCACCTGCGCCGGCATCATGCAGGCCTCAGGCGGTATGGACTGGCTTATCCAGCTGGCCGAAAAGATGCTGCGTAAGCATCCTGACCGCATTACCTTCCTGGCCCCCCTCTGCACGTTCTTCCTGACGGTGCTCGTCGGCACGGGTCACGTGGTTTACACGCTGATGCCCATCATCTGCGACATCGCCATCAAGAAGGGCATCCGCCCCGAGCGTCCTTGCGGTATCGCCAGCATCGCCTCGCAGATCGGTATCACCTGCTCGCCCATTGCAGCAGCGGTGGTTGCCTTCATCACCATCAGCGGCGCTAACGGCTATACCATTTCCATCCCACAGGTGTTGATGGTTACCATCCCCGCCTGTCTGCTGGGTATCCTCATGGCTTCTATCGCTTCTTACAAGCGCGGTAAGGACCTGGACAAGGATCCCGAGTTCCAGAAGAAAATCGCCGACCCCGCACAGCGCGAATACATCTACGGCAGCAGCGCCACCACCCTCGACAAGAAGATTGCTCCCGAGAGCAAGCGTGCTGTCTATATCTTCTTCGGCGCACTGCTGGTCATCGTGTTCTTCGCTATCTTCCAGGATCTGCTGCCGGCCTATGATACCATCAAGGCCATTGACGGTGACGCTACGGTAGAGCTCATCGGTTCACGTGTCACCATCACCGCCGACCAACTCGCGAAGCTGGGCATCGCCGTTGAAGGTTTAACCAAGATACATCCTACCCCGCTGAAGATGAACCTTGTTATCCAGATAGTGATGATTACCGCCGCCGCGCTGATGATTATCTTCTGCAAGGCAAAACCCAAGAAGGCCATCGCCGGTCCCGTTTGGCAGAGCGGTATGGTCGCTGTAGTCGCCATCTACGGTATCGCTTGGCTCGCCGACACCTACTTCGCCAACTATCTGGGCGAAATCCAGGACATGTTGGCCGGTCTGGTTGAGCAATACCCGTGGTCGATCGCCTTTGCGTTCTTCCTCGTGTCGGTACTCGTCAACTCCCAGGGCGCCGTGGTCGTTGCCATGCTGCCGCTGGCCTACAAGTTGGGCATCGAGGGCTGGGTCCTGCTGGGCGTTCTTCCCTCGGTCTATGGCTACTTCTTTATCCCGAACTATCCGTCGGATATCGCCACCGTGAACTTCGACCGCACGGGCACAACCGTCATCGGCAAGTACCTCTTGAACCACTCGTTCATGATGCCCGGTATGGTCCACACCGTCGTAGCCTGCGTCGCCGGCTACCTCATCGCCTTCCTGTACCACTCCATGGGCTGGATCTAAAGCGACATCACATAACTCTGATAAAACCGATTGCAAGGGCCCCTTTCTGGACCCTTGCAATTGTTTTTATCACCATTTCTTTACAAGCATTCACATCAAACATTATACCTTATCGGGGATATTTTCATCCAAGATCATGAAATTTATACCCGAAAGGGGTTGTTTTTCATGGTTTTTATATAAATTATACCCGAAAAGGTGTAATCAATTTGATTTATTGACTATCTTTGCGGCAAAATCAATATCGACAATGATGACTAATCTATCTATGCAAGTGAAAGCATTGCGCAAGCAATATGGCTTGACACAAGAAGACTTATCAGCCAAAGCAGGTGTTGGGCTTCGCTTTGTGCGAGATTTAGAGCAAGGTAAAAACACCTTGAGAATGGACAAAGTGAATGCTGTCCTCAATCTCTTTGGTGCTGAACTTGGGGTTATTCCTCAACAGAAGGGAGGTGATGAATCATGAGACAAGCCAATGTTCTATATCGAAACATCGTAGCAGGCCGACTCATTGAAGATGAGAATGGCTATACATTCGCTTATGACGAAGATTTCCTTGCAAATGAAAATGCTGAGCCCATCAGTTTGACGTTTCCTCTCACAAGCAAGACTTACCAGTCCAACGTACTTTTCCCATTTTTTGACGGATTGATTCCTGAGGGCTGGTTGCTTGACATTGCTACCCATAACTGGAAAATCAACCCAAATGACCGCATGGGATTGCTGCTGGCCTGCTGCAAGGACTGCATTGGTGCTATCGGCATTGTCGCAACACAGAACGAGGAGGACTAAATCATGTGCAAGTGCTTATATTGTTATCGACCATTACATGAGGGCCAAAAGGATTTCCACCCCTCATGTGCCAAGAAAATATTTGGAAGTGCTACCGCACCCAGCCTGCCATATTCCCGAGCAGATATCGACGACCTTGCCCGTGAAGTGATCCAAAACCAGACGACAGTGACCGGTGTGCAGGCCAAATTATCATTGGACATCAACAAGGGAGGCAAGAATGAGCCCGACAGGTTGACACTCGTTGGGCTGTGGGGCCGCTATATCCTCAAACCCAAATCCGACATATACCCGTGGTTGCCTGAAGACGAAGACCTCACCATGCATTTAGCCACAATAGCTCGCATCGATGTGGTGCCTCATTCCCTCATCCGCTTTGACGATGGTGAGTTGGCCTATATCACCAAGAGAGTTGATCGTGGCGATGACGGCATGAAATATCTCATGGAAGATGCATGCCAACTGAGTGAACGTCTCACCAGTGACAAATACAAGTCATCTTACGAGAATGTCGCTAAACTCATCAAACATTATTCCTCTACTCCTCAGCTTGATTTGGTTAACTATTGGGAAATGGCAGTTTTCTCATGGATAACGGGCAATTCTGACATGCACCTGAAGAATTTCTCGCTATTGAGTAAGGCAAAAGGTAGCTACCGATTGGCTCCTGCCTATGACCTACTGAATGTACATTTGATCTTTGATGACCCCGAAGAGCTGGCATTGACTCTCAGTGGCAAGAAGAAAAAAATCAAACGTGAGAATTTCGTTGATGCTATGCTGGCATCAGGACTAGACGAAAAAGTCATCGACAATATCTTCAAGAAATTTATCAAGGTCTTACCTAAATGGGTTGAATTTATAGACATCAGTTTCCTGCCCGAAGAACTAAAGGAGCGATACAAACATGAAATTGCAGCCAATATCGAAAGGCTGAGAACAGAGGCATAAAGTGTATTGCCATTTCATGGATTGTATCGATTATTCTTGCTAAAAAGACTATTTTAATGAGTGATTACCAAAATATTGAGTGATATGGAATTAAGGGAGTTTATTGAGAGTTATCGGGAGGCGTTTGGGGAGAAGGCGCAGTTGCCGTTGTTGTTCGGGTATTGTGACACGGCGGTGGCCGACACGGCGAAGATTGGGGGATGTTTCTTCAAGGGGCTGCAGGCGGCACGAGAGGGTACACCTGTGAGCCTGAGCGCCGAGATCATCGGTTGCGGGGGCGGCAAACTCTACACGGGATTCAGCGACATGCCTGAACGGGTGCCCAAGTTTGTCTCGCTCACCGAGAAGTATAAACGCACTCCAGAGATGGTTGCTGAGTATGTCAAGGGCCTGGAAATGCCCCGTACCAACAAGCCTTATCTGAATTTCGTAAGGATAGACCAAGCGGCTTCTTTTGACGACTTTGAGGGCGTGATGTTCTATGCCACACCCGACATGCTGTCAGGGTTGTGCGGCTGGACTTTCTATGACAACAACGAACCTGATGCCGTAGTGGCCCAATTCGGCTCTGGCTGCAGTACCGTGGTGTCGATGACCGTGGTTGAGAACGCCCGGCACGGCCATCGCTGCTTCCTCGGGTTATTTGACCCGTCAGTACGGCCCTGGGTGGGTAAGGACGAGCTGAGTTTCACCGTGCCGATGAGCCGCTTCAAGGTGATGCTGAGCACGATGCGCGAATGCTTCCTGTTTGGCAGTCATGCCTGGGAACGCGTCAAAGAACGCCTGTAAAACATGTTATATAATGTGAATTGCCCCGTTATCATTTTTGGTTGTGGGGGATTTGATATATATTTGCACAAACTTTATTAACCAAAATAATATGAGACGATATTTATTCTTTCTGTTTGTTTTAATGGCGTTCACGATGACAAGCCAGAGCTATTTTGCCCCGTCAGTGAACAGTCCTGATATTGCCAAGGATGGCTCGGTAACCTTCAAGGTCAAGGCAGCAGGTGCCGACACAGTTCGCCTGATCATCGATTCCCGCTTGGACACGCTGATGAAGCACACGGGCAACGAGACGTGGAGCATCACCCTGCGAGACCTGGAACCCGACCTGTATATGTACTTCTTCACCGTTGACGGCATGAAAGTGCTGGATACCGAGAATGCACAGGTGCTGCGTGATGTCAAGAGCGTGATGAACACGTTTGTGCTTGACCCAAAGGGCGACTGCCCCATGGCAGTGCATGATGTGCCCCATGGCGAGGTCAGGGCCGTGTGGTACGACTCCCCCACCCTAGGTACGACACGCCGCATGATGATCTATCTGCCCCCTGGCTATGAGCAGGGCCGTCAACGCTACCCCGTGTTCTATCTGCTGCACGGATCGGGCGGTGACGAGACGGTATGGCTTGAGCAGGGCCGCGCCGCCCAAGTGCTCGACAACCTCATTGCCAGCGGCAAGGCCGAACCCATGATCGTGGTCATGCCCAACGGCAATGTGGACGAGAAGGCAGCGTCCAACATGAGTGATCTGGGGAACGTGCAGCCCACGTTTGCCCACAAGAACTGGATGGACGGCACGTTTGAGCAGTCATTCAACGACATCATGAACTGGGTGGACAAGAATTACCGCACACGCGCCGCCAAGCGCTACCGTGCCATCGCAGGCCTGTCGATGGGCGGCTACCACTCGCTCTACATCAGCGCCAACCAGCCCGACGACTTTGCCTACGTGGGCCTGTTCTCACCCGCCATCAGCCGCATGGATCAGGGCAAGTGCAAAATCTATGACGACCTGGAGGGCAAACTGATTGCCCAGTTCAAACAGCGTCCCCGCCTGTACTGGTTGGGCATCGGAGAAAAGGATTTCCTCTACAAAGACAACGAGGCGTTCAGGCAGCTCCTTGACAAGAACCGCCTGCGCTACACCTATCACGAGAGCGGAGCCGGCCACGAGTGGGCCAACTGGCGCGACTACCTGGTAATATTCACGCAACAACTTTTCAAATGATACAGATGGCCGTGGCATAGCCCCGGCACACAGAACCAACAGAACAAATGCTTGACGCACTCATCCATTTCTTTACCCAATGGGGTTACCTGGGGTTGTTCCTGGGGTCTTTTCTGGCGGGCAGCATCGTCCCCTTCAGCAGCGAGGCCTTGGTCATCGCCTGTGTGGGGCCGTTGCACATGAGTCCTGTCACCAGCCTTTTAGTTGCGCTGGCGGGCAATGTGAGCGGCGGCATGACATGCTACTACATCGGCCACCTGGGCAAAATCGAGTGGATTGAGAAATATGCCCGCGTGAGCGAGGAAAAACTCAACCGCGCCCTGCACTTCATGCACAACCGCGGCGCGTGGATGGGCTTCTTCGCTTTTATTCCCATATTGGGCACTGCCATCAGTGTCGCGCTAGGCTATGTGCGGTCCAACGTGTGGATTGTCCTCGTCACCATGACCATAGGCAAACTGCTGCGCTACGCCGCCATCATCTGGGGTTCCCTCAAACTCATCAACATGTTCTAAACATTCACTCATCACTCACCTCAAATCACTCATCACTATGACACCTATCGAAATCCATAACGAACAGCTTGCCGGGCGCATCATCAAGCAACTGGAGCACCGCAATTTCAACGCCCACTACTGCGCCACCCACGACGAGGCCATCGACCTCGTCAAGTCGCTCATGCCCAAGGGCAGCATCGTCACTTGGGGCGGTTCACAGACCATCCGCGAGATGGGCTTGACCCAGCAGCTCATTGACAGCGGCGACTACAAGGTCATCGACCGTGACAAGGCCGTCACCAACGAGGAGAAGCGCCAATGCTATCTCGACGCCATGGACGTGGACTACTTCCTCACCAGTGCCAATGCCATCACCCAGGACGGCGTCATCGTCAACATCGACGGCCGCGGCAACCGCGTCGCTGCCATCACCTTGGGCCCGCACAACGTGATACACGTCATCGGCATGAACAAGGTCGCTCCCACCATCGAGGCCGCCCTAGCGCGTGCCCGCAACACCGCTGCGCCCATCAACACGGCCCGCTTGGGCTGCGACACCCCCTGCAAACTCGACGGCGTATGCCACAACTGCAACAGTCCGCAGTGCATCTGCAACTACATCCACTTCACCCGCAACAGTTTTCCGGCCCACCGCCACACCGTCATCCTCATCGGCGAGAACTGGGGCTACTGAGAAGCAAGAAAACATTAAACACAACTTACTAAATAATCAAAAAACAACTTGAACAACTCAAACAACTGATACATAAAATCTACAGTATTTAGGTTGTTACAGTTGCTCGAGTTGCCTTCTATTAGAACGCATAATGAACGAGGAATTAAGTTTTATTGGGATTATTCCGGCGAGGTATGCCTCGACGAGGTTCCCGGGCAAGCCGCTGGCCATGCTGGGCGGCAAGACAATGATAGAGCGGGTTTATACCCAGGTGAGCAAGGTGCTGGACCATGTGGTGGTCGCTACCGACGATGACCGCATCATGGCGGCGGTAGAGGCTTTCGGCGGCAAGGCGGTGATGACGAGCGCCGAGCACCGCAGCGGCACCGACCGCTGCCAGGAGGCCTACCTGAAGAATGGCGGCCATGAGGATGTCATCATCAACATCCAGGGTGACGAGCCGTTTATACAGCCTGACCAGTTGCAAGCCATTATGGCCTGCTTTGACGACAAGACAACCGACATCGCCACACTGGTTCGCCCCTTTGACGCCAGTCGTCCCTATAGCGAGCTGGAGAACCCTAACAGCCCCAAGGTGGTGCTGGACAGCCAAATGCGTGCCCGCTACTTCTCGCGCTCGGTCATCCCGTTTGTGCGCGGCCACGAACGCGAGCAATGGCCCGCACTGACTCAATATTATACCCATGTGGGCATGTATGCCTACCGCGCCAACGTATTGGCCGAGATCACCCGCCTGCCGCAGTCTCCGCTGGAACTGGCCGAGTCGCTTGAGCAGTTGCGCTGGCTCGAGAACGGCTATACCATCAAGGCCGGCATCTCCACCACAGCCACCATCGGCATCGACACGCCCGAGGACCTTGCCCGCGCTAACGAGCTGTTGGCCTCACGCTAAGACGCTAAAACGTTAAGTTTTTTAATACTATTTAGAATGAAACCGTCAATTCTCACAACAATAGCCTGCGTAGCGATGGCAATGGCCGCTACCGCCCAACCCGCTGGGGAGCCCTGGATGGACCTGCAAGTGAACGAAATCAACCGACTGCCGGTACACACGTCATTTACTGCTAATGACATTGTCCCCTCACAATCAAGCCGCTTTCTCTTGCTCGATGGCAACTGGAAATTCCATTGGGTGGCAAACCTCGACCAGCGACCCACTGACTTCTACCGTCTCGACCTCGATGATAGTGGCTGGGGCATGATGCCCGTGCCGGGGATGTGGGAACTGAATGGTTATGGCGACCCGGTGTATGTCAATATCGGTTTCCCGTGGCGCGACAACTGGGAAAATGACCCGCCTCGTGTACCTGTTCAGGACAATCATGTTGGCACCTATCGCCGCCACATTGCCTTGCCCGCCGACTGGAAGGGGAAGCAGATCATCGCCCACTTCGGGAGCGTGACCAGCAACATCAACCTGTGGGTCAACGGCCAGTTTGTAGGCTATGCCGAGGACAGCAAAACGGCAGCTGAGTTTGACATCACACCCTATATCCACGAGGGCGACAACCTGCTGGCATTCCAGGTGATGCGCTGGTGCGACGGCACCTACAGTGAGGACCAGGACTTCTGGCGTCTGTCGGGCGTGGCACGGTCAAGTTACCTCTATTGCCGTGACAAGAACAACCACATCGATGACTTGCGCGTGACAGCGGGTCTCACCGATGATTTCAAAGACGGCACATTGATGATTGCCCCTGTCATTACAGGCAAAGGCACGATGAGTTACCATCTCTTTGATGCTCAAGGTAACGAAGTGACCATGACGCCCACTGGCGAAAACCGCTGGACGATTTCTGCCCCACATCGCTGGACAGCCGAGACGCCCTACCTCTACAGCCTTGTTGCCACGCTTACCCCAGCAGACAAAAAAGCGAAAGGCGAAACGACCACGATAAAAGTAGGTTTCCGCCGTGTGGAGATTAAGAATGGTCAATTGCTAGTCAACGGCAAGGCCATCTACATCAAGGGCGCCAACCGCCACGAGATGGATCCCGACGGAGGCTATGTCGTATCGCGCGAGCGCATGGTTGCCGACATCAAGGAGATGAAGCGCATGAACATCAACGCCGTGCGCACCTGCCACTATCCTGATGACCCACAGTGGTACGACCTGTGTGACGAGTACGGCCTGTATGTCTTTGCCGAGGCCAACCAGGAGGGCCACGGCTTCCACTATGACCCCAACACGGCACCGACCTACAAGCCGATGTTTGCCAAGCCCATCCTGGAGCGCAACCAGCACAATGTGAGCGTGCAGTTCAACCATCCCAGCGTCATCGTGTGGTCGCTGGGCAACGAGACCTGCGACGGCCCCAATTTCACGGCGGCACGTGACTGGATACGCTCGGTTGACCCCTCGCGACCTATCCACTGGGAACGTGCCCAGGGCGGCGAGAATACCGACCTGATGTGCCCGATGTATGCCTCGCCCGAGTGGTGCGAGCGCTATGCCAGCAAGCCAGAGAGCACCAAGCCGCTCATCTTGTGCGAGTACAACCACACGATGGGCAACTCTGGCGGCGGCTTGATGGAATATTGGGATGCCGTGCGCCGCTTGCCCAAGTTCCAGGGCGGCTTTGTGTGGGACTTCGTGGACCAAGGTCTGCGCGTGAAGACCGCTGACGGCAAGGAATACTTCTCCTATGGCGGAGACTACAACACCCACGACCCCAGTGACAACAACTTTAACTGCAACGGCCTCGTAAGCCCCGACCGCGTGTGGAATCCGCATGCCTATGAGACCGCCTATTACTACCAGAATGTCTGGGCCGAAGACGTTAACGTGCAGCAAGGTGACATCGCCGTGAGAAACGAATTCTTCTTCCGCGACCTGAGCAATGTGAAGATGCGGTGGCAACTGCTCGTCGATGGTCAATCAGTACTCAACGGAGAGGAGCTGAATCTTGATGTGGCACCCCAAGGACGACAGACACTGCATCTGCCCATTGCCAACACCCTTGCAACCCTCGACCCGTCGAGCGAAGTCATGCTCAATGTCGACTTCTTGCTCAAACAGGCCGAACCGCTGATGGAGGCCGGTCGACGGGTTGCCTATGCCCAAATTCCCGTCAACGAGGGAACACTCCAGGCTGCTGATCTGTCTAATAACAAGGCTAAATTCAACATCAAACAGGCCAAGATGGGACCGCTCACAGTCACCTGCGACGGTGTCGAAATCGCTTTCGACGGAAAGACGGGGTTCATGACCAGATATATCGTGAATGGCAAGAATCTGCTGGGCGAAGGCGGCACGTTGCGCCCCAATTTCTGGCGTGCGGTGACCGACAACGACATGGGCGCATGGCTACAGCAAAAGTTGCAAATTTGGCGCAATCCTGTGATAAATCTGACTTCATTGGTGGTTGACAAACAGGCGTCGAGCAAGTCACAAAAGACCATCGTCGCACGCTACGACATGCCCGAGGCACACGCAAGACTCACACTGACTTACGAGATCCATAGCGGAGGGGGCATGTGCGTCACTCAGAGCATCGCCTTTGATGAAAGCTACGTCGAAATGCCCGAGATGCTGCGTTTCGGTATGGTGATGGAAATGCCCTACTCCATGGATAATAGTCACTTCTACGGTCGCGGCCCTATCGAGAACTATGCCGACCGCCGCTACAGCCAGCGTCTGGGTATCTACCGCCAGACCGCCGACGAACAGTTCTATCCCTACATCCGCCCCCAAGAGACAGGCACCAAGGGCGACATCCGCTGGTGGGAGCAGACCGATGGCCTAGGAATTGGCATCAAAGTAACCGCCGACAAACCCTTCTATGCCAGTGCGCTGCACTATGACATTCCCTTGCTCGATGAGGGAAATGAGAAACACCAGCGCCATCCCTCGCAGTTGACCAAGTCGCCATTTACAGTTCTTACTCTCGATGGTGAACACTGCGGCGTGGGCGGCATCGACAGCTGGGGCGCCCGTCCGCTGGAACAATACCGCATCCCAGCCCATGACCGCACCTACTCCTTCACCATCACACCGATTGTTGCCGACTGACAACTGTAATTGAATTAAACAACTGAACCATCTGAATGCTCTGAGAATTAACTCAGATTTTTCAGATGGTTCAGTTGTTTTAGCATTTAGTGATGTGTAGATGCCTCACTAAACTTTAACCACTAAACTCTAAACTGCGAGCGCAGCGAGCATTCCTACTCGCTGTAATTGTGGTCGATGACGATGGAGACCGTGTCGTTGGGGACAAGGGGCTGGAGTTCGGCCTTCAGCTCCTGGATGAAGGCGGCATCGTCGTGGACGGTGATGTCGGGCACCACGTCGAGAGAGATGCGGCGTTCGTCTTCGAAATAGTAGAAGCCATGCACCTGCTCGACGTGCTCGTGGGCGGCAGCGGCCTGCATGAGGGTGTGTTGTAACTCGGCACGCTTGTTCTCGCCTGTGGCGACGGCATACACGCCGACGGTCATGATGATGCCGTGACGGTCAAACATCTCTTCGCTGATGCGGCGAGTGAGGCCGTGAATCTTGTGGGCATCCATCGTGTCCATGACATTGATGTGGAGGGAACCGATTTGCACGTCGGGGCCATAATTGTGGACGATGATGTCAAACACACCGTGAACACCGTCAAAGTCGTTGACTTCCTTCTTGATCTGAGACAGCAGCTCGGGCGATATCTTGGCACCGAGCAATTCGTTGACGGGCGAGGCGAGCATCTCAATACCAGCCTTGATGATGACCAGCGAGATGAGGGCGCCCAGGATACCATCGAGTGAGACATTCCACAACAGCATCACACCCGCCGAGACGAGCGTTGCCAGCGTGATAATGGCATCAAACAGGGCATCGGAGCCCGAAGCGATAAGGGCATCGCTCTTGAGTTTCTCGCCCTGTGACTTGACATAGCGCCCCAGTACCAGTTTCACGACAATCGCCACGATGATGACGATGAGCGTGACCGTGGTGTAAGTGGGTGTTGTCGGTTCAATGATCTTTTTTATAGACTCGATGAGCGAGGTCACACCTGCCGAGAGCACAATCACCGCGATGATGATGGCGCTGAAGTACTCGATGCGCCCGAACCCGAAGGGGTGCTTCCTGTCTGCCGGTCGCTGCGAGAGTTTGGTGCCAACGATGGTGATGACGCTCGACAGGGCATCGCTCAGGTTGTTCACCGCATCCATGACAATAGCCACCGAACTGGCCAGCAGGCCCACAACGGCCTTGAAAGCGGCTAATAATACATTGGCGATAATGCCAATCCAACTTGTCCTGATAATCTGTGAAGAACGATCCATATTCAGTTTATAGTTTTTAATCCTTAGTCATTGTATTGCGAAAATTTTCGCAACGAAATTTTTCGCAATGTTTTGAGGTTAATTTTGGTTGGGTTGCCACAGGTGGAGGCCTGCTGCGGTGGCGAGTTGCTCGGCGAGTTGCAGCAGGTCGGGCGACGGGTTGTAGAGGGTAAGGTGTGTGTCACCGCCACTGGCAGTAATCAGGGCCGTGCCGTCATCAATCAGGGCGCACAGATAGCCGTGGTGCAGGTCATCGTCGAGCCAATCAGCCAAGGCCTCAGGCTCAGGGTTCATGACCCAGTCGTCTCCAAAATGACTCACCGTCAGGTCGTGATAGCAGTTCAGCTTCAGCACCACGTCGGCCAGTTGGCGGCACAAGCGTTCATGACGCTTACCCGTCAGGTAATACTGCTCCACAGCGAAGAATTGCCCGCGACTGTCTTGCGGCACCTGCTTGGGCAGGAAGTCAATTACCCAATAGGGCTGCAAAAGCAACCGCTCCGTTATTATGTCATAATCCTTGTCCATATCCACCCACAAAGGTAACTAAAAAACGAAGGAAAACCCAAATATCCGAAAAAAACAGGTGAACTTGTTGGCTCGGTGCGTCTCTTTCACTAATTTTGCAGGTTGTAACTAAACTACTGAACCACCGTGAGCAATAACAACGACAAAAATATGAGCGGATTTGACCGCTTTCGTGACCGCCACCCCATCCTGCTGAATTCCGCACTGATGGCGCTGGCACTGGTAGCGCTGGGCTACATTGCCCTGCTGTTTATCGACGTGTTCACCTCCCATGGCCAGCAGGTGCAGGTGCCCGACGTGCGCAACCTGCCGCTGGAAAAGGCCATCGACATCCTAGAGGATGCCGGCCTGCGTTGGGAAATCAGCGACTCGACGACGTTCTATGAGAACTACAAGCCGGGTACCGTCATCGACCAAGACCCCAAGGCCAAATCCTATATCAAGAAAATACGTATCATCTACCTGAACGTGAACGCGATGCATGCACCCATCATCGCTCTGCCCAAGCTGGTTGACCTGCCCGGACGACAAGGTGTGGCGACATTGAAGGCGATGGGCTACAAGCACGTGACCATGGACAGCATTCCCAGCGAGATGAGCGGTCTGATCCTGCAAGTGACCGTAGATGGCCACAATGTGGCTCCTGGCACACCCGTGAGCGTCAACAGCAAGATCAAGATCACCGTGGGCGACGGCTCCATCGTGGACTTGAACCCCGAGCAGATCATTGATCCCGAACTGATGGACTCCATCGACGAGGCCAACTATCAGGATGCCCAAAAGAATTACGAGGAAGAGCTGAAGGCAGCCCAGGCCCGCGCCGAACAGGAACGCAAGGCCCAGGCATCCGAGGAAAAGAAGGACCAGAAGTCGGACAAAGACAAGAAAAAAGAGCAGGACAAGAAGTCTGACAAGGACAAGAAGAAAAACTGACCCATCATGGCGCTGGACGACGAGCTGCTGGATGCCGAACTGGAAGCTGGCGGCCACGAAATTCAATATGACTACAGCGAGCCCGACTTCACCGAGGACGGGCGGGACTACTGGGAGCACTATCACTATGTGGTAGAGCCCGGGCAGGTGTTGCTGCGCATTGACAAATACTTGGTCGAGCGCATCAAGGGTACCAGCCGCAACCGTGTGCAGAATGCTGCTGAGGCGCAGTGCATCCGCGTCAACGGCCGTCCCGTCAAGAGCAACTACCGCGTGCATCCCGGTGACATCATCAGCGTGGTCATGGACCGTCCGCGCTATGAATGCGAAATCGTCGCCCAGGACATCCCCCTGAACATCGTCTATGAGGACGCCAGCCTGATGGTCGTCAACAAACCCGCCGGCATGGTGGTTCACCCCGGCCACGGCAACTTCGACGGCACGCTCGTCAACGCCCTGGCCTGGCACTTCAAGGACAACCCCGACTATGACGTGACCGACCCTCGTCTGGGCCTCGTGCATCGCATCGACAAGGACACCAGCGGCCTGCTCGTGATTGCCAAGACGCCCAACGCCAAGACCTCGCTGGGTGCCCAATTCTTCAAGAAATCCACCAAACGCCAGTACATCGCTGTAGTATGGGGAGAGATGAAGCAGGAGGACGGCACCGTGACGGGCAACATCGGGCGTGACCCGCGCGACCGCGTGCTCATGAAAGTATTTCCCGACGGGGACCAGGGCAAACATGCCGTCACCCACTGGCACACTGTCGAGAACCTCGCCCACGTGGCCGTCGTGCGCTGCCAGTTGGAGACGGGCCGCACCCACCAGATCCGTGTGCACATGAAACACATCGGCCACCCGCTGTTCAACGACGCCCGCTACGGCGGCGACCAGATCCTGCGCGGTAACCGTTCATCCAGCTACGCCCAGTTCATCCACAACTGCTTCGAGTTGTGCCCCCGCCAGGCCCTGCACGCCAAGACCCTCGGTTTTGTCCACCCCGAGACCGGCCAGCAGATGGATTTCGACAGCGACCTCCCCGCCGACATGGCCGCCCTCATCACCAAGTGGGAAGACTACGCCCGCAACCTCGCCAACAAGTAAAAAAAACACGTGCTCGCGCGAGTTTGACGACAACAAAGACCTACTAATCAACAGATTAAACTGTATAGACGCAAGATTTTGCGTCTCCAATCGTGAGAAATCACTAACAGCCCACCCTGAGACGCAAGATTTTGCGTCTCTACATGTCTTGTGGCCAATAAGCCGGACAGTTCATGCGTTTTTCAGGTTCTCCTGAGTTTAAAAAGAAAACCAGTACAATAAAAACAAACCATTGGTTGCCAAATCCTAATAATGCGCCTATTGCTTGTCGTTTTTCGTCAGTATTTTAAGAAAAACGGTTGGTTTTTCCTCTTAAACCAAGGTAAACCAACCGCTTTATGCCTTGAAAAGACAGGGGATTATGGCATAACATTCAAAGGGCCGATGTTATCAGTCAAGATGACACCGCCATAAAAACAGTTATCAAATCCTTTGTTCTCTCTCGTTAACAAATCAGTCCCTTTCTTGAATATGTTATTCTTTACTATCAGTTGCTTCTCAAAGATGCAGTCAAAGAAACTGAAGAAGCCATAAAAGATATTATCCGATATGACCATTTCTTCATTATTATGTCCTCCCATCTGGTAATCGATATCAGACATTACGATGTTTCCTGTGAACATAAGACCAGCACCAAACACAGTAGAATGAATGCCCAATTTGTCAATAATACAGTTACAGATACTCACTTTCCCCGAAAATCTAACCGCCACTATATCAAGCTCATGAATATGGCAATGTTCAAGAATCATGCCTTCACTATCACTGTCATGACCATTAACAGTGAATTCATCAATACGTTCTATTATTTGATTCTTTATATCTAGCATAACCTGTTTTTCGCGAACATTCAATTAGTTATTTGTAAAGATATGTCACTTGTGCTGCGCGACGAAAATGCTGACTGCGATAAAACTAAACAATGACAGTATGTAGTAGAGGAAAACTAGGTAGCCTTTGAGTGTCCGATATTTCTCATCTCTATATTTCTCATCCAGCATTTTGTAAAACCGTTCATCATCGTTATCAGTGAATATCTTGTTCAGCAATAAAAGGCCAATGATAAGACTCGGAATCGCCAATAGTAACTCTGCATCTCGTTGCATTTCACCGATAATCAGATACGCCAAAATCAAGATTATCGTATAGATATTCGATATGATGATACCAGAATTCCAATTGGCGCAATGAAATGAGTAATTCTTGCTCCAACCAAAATTAATCATCGCATGGGCCCAACGGTAATAGAAGTATCTGAAGAATTCCATTATCTTGTCATTCATATGATAAATGTTTCATCGGCAAAGTTAGTAAAAAACATGCCTAAACACTCACTTTCTTTTAGATTTAGGTGAGTTATTGTTCATGAGGCGCTAGTTACTTTTCCCATGCGTGCTTGATGATACATCTTGATGAAATTCAACAATCTAATTGAGTTGAACACCACGTTCGTAAAGGTATTCAGGAGCAAATCCTATTTCATCGTTCCAGTCAATTGTGAATGGGTCAAGAGTGAACGCTTTGAAGTAGTCAATATCTTGCAACTTCTTGCAGATTCCCTTTTGCATCAATGGTGTGAAATCCACAAGTCGAACTTCTCCATTGCTGAATGTGATACGCAGTGTATAGTCTCTATCATATTCAGCTTTTGTTACTGTCAGCAATAATGAATTAGCATCCATGATATAATTATTTTAAGGGTTCTATCTTCTCGGGCTTTTCACTATTGGTAAGGCGTTCCCAGTTGCTCATCAACTCATCTTTATGTAGGTCAAGCCATTCATAGACAAGTTTTAATGCCCTGCGAGGCAAAGAACCAGTAACAATTCCGTCCTGGATAGTGATTATCGCTTTGTAGTTTTCATACCACACATGAAAATGCGGCGGATTGTGGTCATCTATATACATGTAGATGATAATACCGTAAAATCTGCTAATCTCTGGCATAATCAAACATTTTTCTAAATTCGCAAATATAGACACTTTTCTTCAATTGGTGGCAAAATTGAATGGAATTTATTGAGAATCTCGCAAATCTAGTGCCAAACGCTTCACTTTTCTTAAGATTTCGGTGATTCTAATAAGGTGTTTATGAGCGTTATTCGTCCTGACTTTTATAATTTTGGAAAAGTCGTTCAACCGTGTATGTCATGAAAAGACGGTATTTTATTCTTTATCAATCAGGTCTTGCAGTTGCTTTATAATCTCCATATCTCTGGCGCGTACCGAGCCTGGTTTATTGGTTACGTATATTAAGTACGCCAATGCAACTAACGCGATAGCCAATAACACTTGTTCAAAGCCAATTGTGGTGGTTTTAAATAATTTCACACATTTCACTCCAAACAATGCAAACCAAAGGGCAAGACAAAAATAGATGTCGATTCGGCTTTTCCTCTCAAAGAAGTGCAATAACTCACTAGGTTTGTCAATTTTTTCTATTTTCTTTTTATACCAATAACTGTTCAGAACCAGCCATCCCGCCATACATACAAGAATTATATCAAAGATGGAACTGGAGAAATTTGCATCATCGAATAAAATCGTCCCACGGCAGATGAGGTAGATGAACGATGCAATTAAAATGATGAGGATAATAATTCCACCGTAGAAATCGACACGCGACCTCGATATGCACTTGCGTTTGATCTTCTCAAACAACTCATCTCTGCTCAAGTTATCTAATTCTTTTGTTTCCATATTGCCTTGTATCTATCGGTTAATTGATGTTACTCTTTCTCATCTATCATGTCGCAAAGTTCTTGTTATTTATTGATAAACTCCAGGACTTGCTGTGCGATTGCCTTCATTCCTTTTACCGTGGGATGATTGAGTTTTTTGTCAATATCCTTGAGCTCGATATATGGAATGCTGTAATGACTGCAGATCACCTTAGTTGATTCTACAATTCCTTTTCGCAACTCGCTATTGATGATGAATAAGATTTTGACGTTGGGATACCTCTCCTTTGCCTGCTGGCACAAGTAAGCCAATGCTGGACGATAGGTATAGAAATCGGCCTGAGTAAAATGATCATATTGATACTCGCCCAGTTCTGCCCCCGCCCAGTCGTCGTTGGTACCGCCAAAGATGAGAATTATATCAGGGCTGCCAAGGCGCGGTAATCGGGTAATAAATGACCGGGCGCTGTAGTCCTGGTTATCATATCCGTGGTAGCTGACCGTGGCACCGCTGTAGGAGTCATTCTTCTCAATGAGGCAACCCGCCTGATTGATGACCTGCCACCACCACGTCTGGGTAACATTGTCCACATCGGTTCTGGAAGTGTCGACTGGAGTGTAGTACCAGGCTTCGTTACCTTCAGGTATATACCCTTGAAAAGTCGAGTAAGAGTCACCCAAAACTGAAACGCGAGGCCGATTCTGTGCGCAGGCTAGCAGCGGAATCAACAGCGCAAAAAGCAATGATAAGAGGTTCTTTTTCATAATCTGTTATTTATAAAAATGACCTGATAAATAGTATTTCACACGTTTACAGCGACTTGATGTCACCTGAGCTTTCGGGCATCTGGTAACGGGTACCGGTGTCCTTGCTGATCTGTTCACGGAACTGCTGGTCATAGCCGGGTGTAGTATAGCGTCCCGGAACGACGACACCATTCTCCGATGGCTTCATGATCTGGTCGTTGTGCTTGACGGCGATGAGGCGGAAGAGCTTGTCCCAACGCTGCATCATGCGGGCGGTGTAGGCAGCACTCTTGCTGGTGAGATAGCTGACGCGCTCACGCTTGGTGAGTGGCTCTACGTCTTTCAACACCTGTGCCTGATCGGCGGCGTAGAAGTCCTCCAGCTCCTGCTGCGCCTCACGCAGGTCACCTATCATGACGCTGTAGCGCGGATAAATCATGTTGGCCACCAGATTGTTCAACCAGAAAGCGCTGTGCTCGCTGAACTCGTTGCTCACGTTGTTCTCACGGCGGAAGGCTTCGGGCACCTCATTCACGCAGCAATACACAGGCACGTAGGCTATCATGTTGGCATCGTCGCAGTTGAAGTACATGATGCCGCCCACGTCATCGGGGAGCCAACTGCGAAGCTGTGATACCAGCGTGAAGCCCGACTGCGGGGTGCCGATGGCACGCTCACGGAAGTAGTTCTTTCCGTCGACTTCCCAGTTCATGGGCAGCGGGCGGTAAGGTGAACTCCAAGGGCCCGCACTCACGTCGGCTGTCATGTCCAGCGCAGTACCCTCGTAATGGTCGCGCATGTCATTCATGATGTCACGCACCGACAACTTTCTCTCGGGCTTGATGTAGAGCGGCAGATGGTCGCAAACGTCATGCTGGCCGTTGATGTAGGGCAGGTACTTGTCCATCTCGGCCTTGTCGTAGTGGTGGCGGAAGAAACTCCACACGCGGGCATCGGCATAGCGCACCGAGGAGAACGAGATAGGGCAATAGGCATCGCGGAAGCTGAAGTCCTCATCCTTGCCACTGAAGTAGCCCTTCTCGCGTGCAAAGGAGATCACGTCCTTGGCATACAGGCAGTTTTTGCGGTCCTTCAACGGGAACTGACGTATGCGGGAGAGATTGGCATGGGCACAGATGCAGTCGTCAGGGATGCGAACGGCTACCCACACGGCACCTTTCACGCCAGGGCCCTTGCCCACGATTTCGAGAATCCAAGCCTCGTTCTTGTCACACACGGTGATCGTCTCTCCCGTGCTGCTGTAGCCATGCTCCTGCACGAGGTCGGTCATGATGATGATGGCCTCACGGGCCGTAGCGGCACGCTCCAGTCCCAAATGCATCATGGTGAAATAATCGAGCAAGCCATCAGGGTTCTGCAGCTCCAAACGGCCGTCGAAGGTGGTTTCCACGATGCTCACCTGCTTCTCGTTGATAAAGCCGATGACGTCATAGGTGTATTCCACTTGAGGAATATAACCTCTCACGGGTCCCCTGCCCCATTCACGGATGGCAATCATCTCGTCTTTCTCGTGCCTGCCACCTGGAGTGCGCGACAGGGAGCCGGCAAAGCCATAGCCATCACAATTATAGGTACAAATCACGGAGCCATCGACCGAGGCAGCCTTGCCAACGATCAGGTTGGTACATGCCCATGACTGAGCGACTGCCAGCGCCAACGTCGTCACGAGGAAAGAGAGAAATCGTTTAGGTTTCATATTATTCCCATTTGTCGTTTTTCTATTGGGACAAAGGTAGCGATTATTTCGCTAAACACTTCATTATCTTTTAGATTTTGTGTACTGTTGTCCATGAAGCGCTGGTACTCGCCCTAAGTATTATCATTTTAGCATAAGTTGTTAGACCGCGTGATTCTTGGAAAGAGACAGAGTCAGCTATTGGGCGAGTCGTAGCCCGCGAGCTCCATCTAAGTAAAAAGGATAGTCTGCATCACGATATGACACACGACAAGAAGCGGGGTCGCTGGTGCTCCAATAGCCGCCACGAATGACACGACCAACACCACTTGCCGGACCAGTAGGATTGGTTTGTGCTGCTGCAGTGTAATCACCCCAGAAGTCGTTACACCACTCTTGGACATTTCCCGACATATCATACACGCCTAATTCGTTCGCCTTTTTAGAGCCTACGGCATGAGTGATGGATCCGCAATTCATCCAGTACCAAGCGACCTCGTCAACGTTATTGCTGCCCGAGAATTTATAGCGCTTACTCTTGTTGCCGCCACGCGCAGCAAACTCCCACTCGGCCTCGGTCGGCAATCGGAATTGCTTGCCCGTCATCTGGTTCAATTTTGTGATGAATTCCTGGCATGCATCCCATGTAACCAATTCTACAGGAAGATTCAGATCACCGGTTTTAAAAAAGCTGGGATTGGTGCCCATCACGGCTATCCACAGTTTCTGCGTCACCTCGGTCTCGCCAATGCTGAACGAAGATAGTGTCACTTGGTGGGCAGGCTTCTCATTATCATTTGCATCACTGCCTTGTTCAACGGTTGCACCCATAGTGAATGTGCCGCCATCGACTTTGATCATTTTGAAAGACACTCCCTTTACTGTAATTGTCTCGGTGGCGGACGGTGTTGGTTCATCACCACCCAGAATGATGTTAATGATTGCGTTCACGTCGGCGATATTGACCTCCTGGTCGCCATTCACATCGGCTGCAGCTTCATCACCATGGCCATCCAATATGATGCCAATGACGACATTCACATCGGCGATGTTGACTTCGCCATCGCCATTGACATCGCCAACGACATCGCTCTCACGTGAGATAATGATGTGATCGGCAAAATTATCATCGCCATAGGCGATGTAATAGCCATAATCACCATACTCGCTTTCGTCATGCACGATATAGGCATCCGTGGGATAGGTAATGGCGCAGTTCCTCAAGGTAATGCCTTCACCGATCCTCGCTACACCCCCGTGGATGTCAGCTTTCACATGGTCAAACGTAAGCGCACACAGCACGCCGTCTCCGTTATTGCCGATACTATTGGCCGCATCCAAAGTGATGTCCTTAATGGTCAGACGCGTGCACACGAGAAAAATGCCACGCAAGATGCTGGAAATAACGAGGCGGCCATCACCTTGTATCGTCACACTTTTACTGTCATAGCCATCCAATGACATGGCAACAAAACCCGTTGAGCGCAGTCTACATTCACCGTGAATCACAATAGTCGCATTTTCTGTAACACGGATAGGGGAAATGTAATCGTAGGGCGTCTCGCTGCTGTATTCCACTATTGCATTGTCGAGGGTGAGCGTGCGACTGGATTCGTTCCATGTGACCGTGCCGCTCTTGATGAATGGACAATCGAAATTCCCTTTATCATCGGGGAACACGCCGCAAACGCTGATTTCAGCAACAGCGGTAAGTGTTGCTACAAGTGACAGAAATAATAAGAATAATTTTTTCATATCGTTTTGTTCTAATTGGTTAATAGGCGAAATAATACTTAACTCTTCATCATGGCTCTCCATCAAGGCGATAAGAATTCTTAAAGGTGCAAAGATAACGTTTTTCACTGGTAAATACAATTTTTTTTGCAACGAAACAGCAGTTGACCTTGCACGGTCAGGGCCAACTGCTGTTTTGTTGCCTTGTAAAGTCTCATCAGGAATAATAGGCACCTGCCTATCGGTCATCCTGGTGCGACAAGAGCACTATGGTCGCCTCTGTCACTTCTGAGTGAGGGTACCAAGCATCTCCACCAGGATGTCGATTGCCTCGTTGGCACGGCTAATCGGGCTCTGGATTGATCCCGAGAAACCTTCCGGCTCCTTGGTGATTGTCACGAACCACACGACTACGGTTTGCGTGCCGTCGTCCTCATCGGTCTCGATCGAACGCACGAGCGCATAGTCGTCTTTCACCAGTTTCTGGTCCACCTTGTGGCCGTTGCTCGTTTTCATGTACTCCCAATTGTCGGCGGCCATTTGCAACTGATCCTTCATCGGGCCCCGCTCATTGTAAGTGACATCGAAACAGATCTCACCGTCCTCTGTAGCCACGTTCACGCAATCATCACTTTCATAGGTCACCTCCCAGTCGGCAGGATAATTGATCGTGAAGACCTCGTTCTCGTAGGTTTTAAAGTCGGTAGCCGTCGAAACGAGGCTCACCATCAATGCCATCAGCAAAATCGTCAATATTTTCTTCATAATTAAAAAGGATTATATAGTTAAAGTACAAAGATAGATAACATTCCCCATAAAAACCTCGTTTTCTCTCACTTTTCGCAGTATAGTCTGCAAATACCGGGTTCATGCCCCACGCCAAGCCCCCAAAAAGGAAAACAATAAATACAACAAGCATCCGCGCAAATAAGCATTAAAAAACAACTTTGACAACTCATACAACAGCCGTCCGCACCCTTGGGCCTCACGCAAAGGCGCTAAGCCGCGAAGATTTTAGGTCTACGAACCTTTAGCTCGGCGTAGCCAATGAAACGAATGAAACAAAAGCATCCGCACCCTCATTGCCCCACGCTAAGCCGCCAAGACGCGAAGTTTTTTTAATCGGCCTTGCGGCCGAAAAACCACAATTATTATTTGCTGCGCAGTGGATGCTAATAAAGATTTTGTTTATTTTTTGCGAGCTCTTGCGGGCAATAGTATTAAATCTTAGCGGCTTCGCGTCTTTGCGTGAGGTTGAGTGGCTGAACAGTTACGCGTGTTCTGTGCATGGCTTGCACTATCGTTCACTCGCCTGCGGCTCGTGCAAGATAGGCGGCGCCTCAACAGTGGCAAACAAAAAAATTTGGTTTTTTGTTTGCCACTGTGTTCGGCTTGCACTATCTTTGTAGGTTGACAAGAGCTGAATCAAAAACCGAGAGGTGTCACCAAGTGCCTCTACAATACTTAACCACTATGATAGAGAACGAGAACATACCCATCCCAATTGAGTATCAGGACATCTGCCCGATTCCTGACAAGGACTTCCAGACGGCGATGACCATTCTGGTGCAGGAGCCCGGCTTTCAGAAAATCGTGGCGATGGCATTGCCCAACTACAAGTATTCCGAGTTCAAGCACGTGCTGCTGAGCATCAACTCCAAGCACGAGTTCCAGGTCAAGGTGATGAAGCCCTTTATCGAGGGCCTGATGGCCAAGACAGGCACTACACTCACCACCAGCGGCAAGGAGAACCTGGACAAGGAGGTGCCTTACACCTTTGTCACCAACCACCGCGACATCGTGCTCGACTCGGCACAGCTGAGCTACCTGCTCATCAAGGGTGGCCGCGACGCGTGCGAAATCGCCATCGGCAACAACCTGCTCATCTATGACTGGATCACCAAGCTGGTGCGCATGAACAAGAGC
>ONKU01000036.1 GCA_900318535.1 uncultured Prevotellaceae bacterium
AGCCTCGATCAGAGGACGGGCAACGGGTGAAGCGACCAGTTTCTGACTCGCCACCCATTCCCCGGCATGGACCACGCCAGCCACCTCGTCGGCACGGCCTTTGCGGGTAAAGCCGCCCTCGCCGTAGCCCTGCGCCTGGCTCGCCTGCTGCTGTTTTTTAATCGCGGCCACCTGCATGGCCCCTGCGGCCACTGCCATGGCAGCGGCTATAGGGGCGATGATAAAACTTCGCTGATTAGTGACTTAGCGTGATGCAAAAGTGAGCGGATGATAAAAAATAATTGTCTTTTTTGTATTTATTGTCTTCACCCCAAAAACTTAGCGTCTCATCGTGAGCTTGAGTTGAGATGTACCGCTTTACAAAATTAAAAAATGGAGGTACTGTCTCACGACAATCCTCCATTATGCAATATAAGGTTACTTGATTTTCAATTTCAGGCCAATCACGAGCATGCGGCCCGGTGAATACAGGGCATACTTGCGGTTGGATGAGTCGATGCGGCGATCCACCTTGTTGAAGATGTTGTCGATGCCGATGCTCGGCTCCAGATACAGGTGTTTCAACCCGTCAAACGAATGGGTCGTGTTCAGGTTCCAGATGCCATACCCCGGGGCGTCCTCATAGTCGGGATAATAGGTCTTGGACTGCAACCTGCCGTTGATGTTCACACTCAGGCCGTAATTGCCCCAGCTGTGGAAATAGTTGGCGGCAACGGTGGCTGCGTTACGGATGCTACGCTCCAGCGGAGCCCATTGGTCACCGCTGCAGGTGCGGGCATAGGTGTAAACGTAGTTGGCCGACAGGTTAAAGCCCCTGAACAGGTTAGCCGAGACGTTGACCTGCACTCCCTTGACGTCACCCTTGTCACTGTTCTTGTACAGGGAGTAACGCTCGAGTTTCTGTGCCTGGTCATCGGTCATCTCGGGGAATTCGGCCTGCAGCATGGCCAGCGAGGCAGCGTCCACGTCGATGTTCTGCCTGATGACCATGTCGTTGATGCGGTTCATGAATCCGGTCACACTCACGGCAAGGATATTGCTGCGGTACTCGGCATTGAGCGAGAAATAGTTGCTTTTTTCAGGCTTGAGGTCCTTGTTGCCGAAGATAATCTGTGCCTTGCCGCGGTTTACCGAGAAATAGTGGTAATACAATTCGTCAAGACCAGGGGCACGGAAGCCCGCCGAATAGGTGGCACGCAGGCGGAAGTTGCCGGGGGCATACATCAGCGTGGCCTTGGGCGTGAGGTGCCAGTTGAAGGTTTCGTGATAGGTCAGGCGAAGTCCCACGGTGGCAGTGAGTCGATCAAAGAACAGCATCTCGTGCTGTGCAAAAGCGGCCGCCGTGTAGGCATTTTGGTTGATGTTGCCCGAGGTGGCAGTCAGGTAGTCCTTGCGCCAGTCGGCACCAAAGATGGTGGTTGAGTTCTTCATCAAGCCTAGGATGGCTTTCAGCTGCCCTTCCATCGAGCGCTGCTTCTTGGACTGCACATAATCGTCGATGGCGTAGGTCTTGGTGGCCACGTCATATTGCTTGCCATAGCGGAAACGATCGACCGTGAAGTCGGCCTGCAACGAGTTGCGGCTCGTAAACTTGTAGATACCGCCCACGTTCCAGCGCAGGCCCTTGTAGCGCATCTCATAGTCGGTGCCTCCAGTGATGCCCTTGCGGGTATTGGGGCGGTCGGTAATCTTGTAGGAGTAGTCAATGCCAGCATTCAGGGCCAGGTGCTCGTTGGGGGCAAAGGTGAACTTTTGTCCCACGAGGTTTGAGCGGTAACCCGTGAAGAAGGGGGCTATCGTCGGCTGGGTCTCGGTCTCGGAGCCCTTGACATACTCCACATCATTGATGCGGTAACTGTCGGCCTGGTCACGCGAGAACGAGGTATAGGAGCCGAATCCGTTCTTGTAGATGTCCAGAGCGATGTTTTCGGTCAGTTGGCCATGGCCCGACACGCGCGTGTCGCTTGTCACACTCACCAGATCGCGGGTAGGCTGGTCAGTGATGATGTTGATGACGCCGGCAATGGCATCCGAGCCGTAGAGCGACGATGCAGCACCGTCCAGCACCTCGATGCGCTTCACGCGCGCCATGTTGATGCGGTTCAGGTCCACATTGTTAGAGATGTCGCCCGTCAACTTTTGACCGTTAATCAAAATCAGGATATACTTGTTACCCAGTCCGTTGAGCCTCAAGAAGGTGCCCATCGAGTTGGGCGCCATCGACACCTGCGGCATCATGCGTGTCAAGGCTCCGTCAAAGGTGGTGATGCCTTGCTCCTTGATTTCCTGACTGCTGAGCACATGGACGGGTGTTGCGGTGGATTTAAGGCGTTGGTGATGACCCGAACCGGTCACGACCACGGGATTCAAGGTATAGGAGCGGCTCATCATCGACGAGTCGCTGCGTTCCATCTTGTGGATTTGGGAAAATGTGGCACTCCACGTGAGGAGCGCCACTGTTATCAGTATGATCTTCTTAAACATGTGTGTTTAAGTTTAAACTACGAATTACGCAAATGTAGTGAATGCCTCGTAGCGAAGCCAATTAGTATAATTCGCGTAATTCGTAGTTTTGAATTGAAATTACTCGGGATTCTTGCTGTGATAGAAGTCCAGAGGCTCACCGTTGATGGCGTCGGTGGTGTGGTTCATCCACACTTGACGGATGGTGGGGAGTTCGAGCAGACCCTTCTCGATCATGGTCGAGTTGTTGCACTCATAACCCAGGTGGTGGAAGTACATCTTCCAGGAGGTGTCTTCAACCTCGCCCTCGTCGTTGGGGGTGAACTTGCTGCCGTCCCAGTTGTCGTCATCGTCACCAGCCATATCGTTGTGGCCGTGGTCACCGTCGATCGACATCAGCGGGTGGCAATATACCTTACCGCTGGTGAATCCGGCAGCCAACATACGGGCATACACGTTGGTCTTGAAGTTGCCCATCATGTCAACGGTACCCACGAAATAGTGGCTGTTTAACTGCTGGAGGGCTTCCTCGAGCTGGGTGTAGCGAATGTTGGCCTTGTAGGTGTCATAGCTGTCGGGGTTACCATGACCCATAAAGGCAACAACACCCTCATTGGCCTGAGTGCTATAGAGCTTGTTCAACTCGCTGGCAACGAGATTAACGTCGGCCTCAGCGTCCTGCAACAGGGGCACACCGAGTTTCAGGGTTACGTTAGCCAGATAGTTGTCGTCGATGTCACCATTGGCGTTGTTGGCAAAGTCCTTGATGTAGTTGATGACGCGGGTATATTCCTCACCAGGGATCACCTGCAGTGATTGAACTACGATTTCGCTGTACTGAACACCCTTTTGTGCAAAGGCATTGAGCCAGAAGGGAGGAGCATAGAAGTTACGGGGATCAACGTTCTCACCGGCGGCTGCACGGTTGATGCAGATGGCCGAAGAGAATGACAGGAATACGTCATAACCGGGGAACTTGCTCTTGTAAGCGGCTACGGTAGCGTCAAATGCATCGTAGGCCTGCTCCCAAGTCGAACCGAAGGCCACCAGCAGGATCACCTTACCGTTCTTCTTCTGTGACTTAACGGTCTCGTTAACGGCTTTCTGGTAAACAGTGTAGTTGTTCTCGATGGGATCGTCCTTGTCGTCGCTGCAAGATGTGAAACCCATTGTCAGGCAGATTGCCATCATGGCAATCAACAGAGATTTAATCTTCATCATTGTTTTGTTGTTTATAATTAGACTTATACTTATTTGAAAGTTTCTTTCCTTGATTGAAGCGGATGGTCAGCGACACATAGCATGTACGGCCCGGGGTCGTCGTGCCCAGGTGCAGCCCGTGAGGCGTGCGGTCGCAGTAGTTGAAGATGTTGTCCACTCCGGCCTCGACGCGCCAGGTGGTCGCTTTGAAGTGGCCCAGGTCATGCGTGGTAGACAGGCGCCAGGTCTGGTAGCCCTTGCCGTTGCCATCATCCTGATAGTAGCGGGTGCTCGACATGCGGCCATAGATGCCCACGCCCAAGCGGTAGTCGTTCGAAAAGCGGTGGCCCCAAGTGGCAAACCAGTTGCCCTTGTGGTGGGCCATGCCATCGATGGTGACTTCCTTCATCTTGTCATGGTTGGTGTCATATTGGTTGGCATCGGTGTCCAAGTAGCTGTATCCCAGTCCGAAGGCAAACTCGCGCCACTGGTAGTTGACATTCACGTCAACGCCATAGGTCTTGGCATCCTCGATATTTTGGTACTGTCGGGTCTTGACGGGGTCATATTGGATGATGTACTCGTCAGGGGCCTGATAGTTGGGGATGGTCACCAGCGCAATCATGTCCTTTACCTTATTATAATAACCGCTCACGGTCACATTCAGGCCGCGCCAGCCATATTCACCGCTCAGCGAGAAATAGTTGCTCGACTGCGGCTTGAGGTCGGTGTTGCCAAGATAGAGATAGGTGCCGCTCATTTGGCGCACATAGCGGTAGAACAGTTCGCGGATGGCAGGCGTCTTGAAGCCCTGGCTCCAAGTGGCACGCAAGCGCCACGGTTGACCTATTTTCCACATGGCCGACACCTTAGGCGTCAGTTTAGTGCCGAATTGCTCGTTTTGGTTTAAGCGCAGGCCGGCGGTGATGTTCACGTTGTGGATGAGGTTGAACTCGTCCTGCACATACACTGCTGCCGTCCAGTCGCTGGCCTTGCCGCCCTTGACGCGCGTGGGGGCATGCAGCCAGTCGTAGCGGAATTCCGCACCGGCGCTCAAGATGTTTTCGTAGGGTAGGGTAAACACTCCTTTCAGCGCTGCCATCGTGCGTTGTTGGTCGCTCTGCAGCTCTTTTTGATCGGGAAGATAAGGGTAGTAAGGGTAATAGGGAGTGCCCGCACTCTTCTCGTAATCCTCGACAAGCGTCGTGGCCGTGTAGTAATAGTAATAGGCATGGCGGTGCCAGTCCACGTCCAGCGAGATGTAGTCGGTCTTGGAACGGTTCCATTTGCCGCCCATAGATGCGGATCCGTTGTGGTACTCCATGTCCCAGGTCTTCACGTCGTAGTGGGGATGACGGCCGCTCACGCGGTAGATGCGTTTCCAGTAGGTGCTGCCGTCGGCATAGAGTTCCAGATTCTTGGTCGGCTGATAGGTCAGTCTTTCTGCTATCTGCCAGTTGGTGTGGCGGTTCACAGTTTTATTGCGGGAGTCGGTGATAGGCGGCTCCGAGCCTTCGGTATGTTCGACCGCAGTGTTCTGCCAGCCGTCGCTGTGCTGCAGCTGGAAGTTGGTATAACTGCTGAATTTGCCGTAATTCAACGCCAGGCCGTTGTGTTGGCGCACGTCGCCATAGCTGCCCACGCGTGTGGTGTTTTCAATCAACAATCCCTCCTCGCGGTGCTTCTTGGTGATGATGTTGACCACACCCGCAATGGCATCCGAGCCATAGAGGGCACTCGATGCACCCTTCACAATCTCGATTTTCTCGATGTTTTGCGGGTCAATCAGCGACAGATCATTCTGCCCACCCACGTCGCCGTGGATGCGTTTGCCGTCAATCAAAATCAAGATATAGCTGTTGCCCAGGCCATTCAGCTGCATCTGCGAGCCCATATCGTCCTGGTTAAAGGCAAACGACGCCGTGAGGCCACCCAGGATATCCTCGATGCTCTTGCCCGCATAGTTGCGCAGCATCTTGCTGGTTATCACTTCGGTCTGTACGGGCGCATCCTTCAGCAGGTGCTGCGTACCAGTACCCGTTACAACCACCTCGGGCAGACTATCCTGCCGCCAGATGTCATTCTGTGCATTGACAGCCGCAAACGTGCATAAAGCCAGCACTGCTGCCGTCAGTCTTTTTCTTTTCTTCATTTGCTTTCCGTCACACCTGTTCCTGAGTGAACGTACTATTGTTTTTTCAGCGATGGCAGGTCTTCTGACTTTTCCCCGGTCTGCTTTGCCTTCCCAGCCATGTCCACGGCCAGTGACATTCAGTAAGCAAACCCTGTGTTTTGAGGGGATTACAGCTGCAGGTACAGTTCCGGACTTTCACCGGATTCCCTTGCATCGCAGTGGCCCAAAGCCACCCGATTACCATCTTTGCGCCGCAAAAGTACTACTTTTTCCTACAACCACCAACCAATCCGCAAAAATATTCCAAAAATAAAAAAGAAAAAGGCTCCGAAATCCATCGAAAAATCTCTGAATTTCAGCGCCTAAATTGGAAGCGTGATCCTGTTGGGATTCATAATTTAGAATTTTAAGGAATATAGATATATCCAAAATCCAGTGATTATCATTATGTTATGAAAGTTAATAATTCTAAATAGTATAATAAAATTCCATTCAAATGCATTTTGGTGGGGCAATTTTTAGTAATTTTGCCCCACGCATTTAACAAGATGATGGCATGGAAAGAATAACTATTTTAGACAAATCGAAAAAAAAGAGCGGTAACATAAAGATACGTTTCCGATTGCGTGATGGGCGTGAAGTAGATATCACCCACCGTACCAGCATCGTTGCCGATATAGCAGTACTTCGCAAGCAATTTACCGAGGATGGAACATTGAAACCCCGCGTCTCAGTATACGACCAGGAACTGTTGACTGCGATAACGGAACGGAAAGATGCGATGCGAGAGGCTTACCATGTTATGAGGGAGAATGGCCTTATGCTTACATCAGAGGTGCTGACAAGGGAAGTGGAGCGTATTTTGATCGCAAAAGGCAATTCTGCCAAGAAATCCCAACCAATTCTGGCAAGAAGGATGGTAAACGTTTTCTCAGAATGGATTGTCGGACAATATGAGAGCGGAGTCTTTGGCACGGGAAGGAAAAAACATTATGAAGTTTTGCAGAGGGAACTTTGCCGCTTCCTAACCATGAGACGAATGAATGACATCACAGTCAAGGAATTCGATGTCTCGATATTGCAAGAATTCTCCACATGGCTCCGAGATGAATGGCTGTTTGTCGAAAAATTTCCTAACCTCTATGAGAGTTTTGACGATAGACGCATACCCAGTATGCCCAGAAGCGGCAACACCATTGCAGCCAAGATGAAGCTTTTGAGGTGCTTCTTCAGGGCTCAGGAGTTTATTGGCGAAGTGGCGAAAACGCCCTTCAACATGATGGATGGTAGCCGTCGTAAGGCAATGATGCGTGAAAAGTATGATACACCCGTGTCCCTTACCAAAGATGAACTGAAGAAGATCATCAAGGCGGAGGTTCCTCAGTTGATGTCAGAGGTACGCGACATCTTCGTCCTGCATTGTTATATTGGTTGCAGGGTGAATGACCTGAGGTTGATGACGTGGGATAACGTGGCCGTGGCGGATGGTGTGCCTTACATCCATTATATGCCACAAAAGACAGCACTCCAGCAGGAAGATGAATTGGCAACGCCATTGATGCATACTGCTTTGGAGATTCTGAAAAAATATGATTTCAAGTTTCCTCTCTTAAGAAACATCTGGGGAAAAGACGGCTACAATCATAAAATTAAGGAGTTGCTGGAACATTGCGATATCAACCGGAAAAGTCCTGTTCGAGACACTGAGACTGGGAAGACAAAATATGTGCCCATCTATGAACTGGCATCCACCAAACTGGCAAGAAAGACTTTTGTCAATCTGATGGCCTCATGCCAGGTTGATTTGTATGCTGCTGGGCTTCACAAGCGCGGCAGCGACGCTGTGGAGAGGTATGCGCATATAGACTTAAAAGAGCGTTTTCGGCTTATGTGTTTCGCCTTTGGTGAGCCAGAGTATGAGGTGGATGACAATTTGGCCATTATCGAGCGAGAAACAGTCGACAAGGTGCAAGCGATCCTTGAGGGGCTGAATGGTGACGAAATAGAAAGGCTTTTGCAAATGCTAAAGAAAAAGAAGTCAGACTAAAAGAGCGACAAAACGATAGAGTAGACTGTGTGTTGACGTCTATAAGACTCATAATCTGGAGGTCCCAGGTTCAAGCCCTGGCTGGTCCACGCTGAAAATCAAGGAGTTACATCAAAAATGTAGCTCCTTTTTCTTTGTTTTGCGAACAATTTGCGAACAAAATTGCATTTCGCGAACACCAATATAATCT
>ONKU01000024.1 GCA_900318535.1 uncultured Prevotellaceae bacterium
TTGGCTGGAGTGCCAAAGCCATCTCCTTCCTTATAATCAAACACATTGGTCATGCCCATTGTATAACGGCCTTGAACAAACACGTTTTCTGTAATGTTGTAAGTCAAGCCAAGACCAAGACCGAAGTCCATATTTTTAGTCTTGGTACTAACAGTTTCCTTAGAATCTTTATTGTCTCCTTTTCCTTTTATTGTTCACTTGTGATAAACGTTAATACCCAACTGTGGACCAAAATCGATACTCAGTGCAGGAGTCACGTTGTATTTCAACATTACAGGAACATTGATATAGTTCAGGTTATAGATGTAATCTGCTGAAATATAATCAGAGCCATATGGTGCAGTACCATAAGGCGGCATATTCTCAGGATTGATAACGGCTCCGTTATTCTTCCCTCCCTGAGCAGCAAATACGATTTCAGGAGCGGTGGAGAATTTGTTGCTGAAGCGGTACTCCATAAACAAACCTGCCAGGTAGTTGAGCTGGCCACCATGAAACAGTCTTTGCCCCAGAAATGAGTGTAATCCACGCCAATCTTTGGACCAAAAGTGAAAGTCTTCTGCGCCATGGCTGCGCCGGTTAAGAATCATGCACATCAGTGCGATAATTGTTTTCTTCATAAACAAAGTCTTTTTAATTAATTAAATGTTGTCATTGCTGTCCACTAAAAATTGTGGACGGTTAATAAATAAAATTTTCAAACAAACTCGGTTCACTTGAACCATTGAGCTCTTTGACATTGTTGAAATTGAGATGCTCAAGATCTGGAGCGTTTCATATATGCCGCGCTCAAGCTTCATGTCATGTTGCACGATTGCTACTAGGCAGTAAGTGATTATGGCACAGTATATTTGGATGCGGACAGCATTCTCCGTTGTGCCCCAAAACCGCTTGATCTTGAGATGCTGTTTGAGCCATTTGAAGAACAACTCGATGCTCCACCTGTATTTATAGAGCAGCGCGATGGTCAACGCATCAGACTCAAAATCGTTCGTGAGGAAGATGTACACCTTGTCCGTTTCCGGGTCAGCATAGACGACCTTCCTTATCTCTTCGGGATAAACCTTAGCGCTTTTATAAACGGTGAAGCGTCCGACGGCATCTGACAGTACGTTCTCGGGAAGTCTCCTTTTCCACGTTTCGGCCTTGAATTTGACATTGCGTTTCGCCCGGACCACGAAGAAGGCCTCTATCAGGTGGATCTTGTATAGGTTCCCAAAATCGTTGTAACCTCGGTCGAAGATGTAATGTGCATCCTTCTCGTAAGGTATCTCTGGCATTACCTTGCTATCAAAAACCGAAGCGGGCGTAAAATGCACGTATGCAGGGATTTGTGTCTCAACATCATACAGGGTATGTATCTTGATGCCGCCCTTATGCTTGCGGAACTTGGCCCACCAGAACACCTCGAGGCACAAGTCGATTGTCGTGGAATCGAAGGCATAAACGTGGCCATCCAGGTCGAAAATCTTGGTCGCCCGCTTCTTTCTAGCCACATCGATCATGTGGAAAGCGAACTCTTCAAAGATGCGATAATCCCGATTTTCGTTGGCTTTAGAAAGGTTGCTACGGGTCACGCTTTTTCCCATTCCGAGATGATAAAGCTTGCCGTGATGAGCCTCAAGAGCAACGATCAAATCACGTAATCCATCGCGATTGCATAGTTGACCGAACATCATAGAAAGCAGCTGATTCCAACAACTGAAGCTTTTTATGTATCTGTCACCCTGATACTTACGGACGAGATAGTTGAAGTGATTTCGGTCAAGGAAAGAAGCTAAAACGCTGAAAACGTATTTGTCTTTATTCATAACTGTCTGATTATGACCGCAAAGATAATTTCAAATCCGTTGACTCCAAAAATCGCCGCAACTAACTGAATTTCAATAATTTCAAAGAACTTTTATGATTTTTTAGTGGACACTAATGATAAAAACTATGAAGAAATTCAATCTGACTCTGCCATTAACGACGTCGTTATCTATTATCGTGAACACGATAATAAAGTGTTACTTAAGCGCTCATTGATAGCAAAAGGATGCACTGAAGAAGTTATTGGCAATCTTGATGAAGCGGTAAAGAGTTTCCACCAAGCTGAAAAAATATCTATAAAAGATGATGCTGAAAATGATGCCTATGTTAAATTGAGACTTGCAGACTTATATCAATCCCAACTGATGGCGTCAGACTCAATCGCAATTCAGAAATATCAAGAAGCACTAAGATTGTATCGTATCATTCAAGATAAACATTATCAAATTGTTTGTCTGGGAGAAATTGGAGGTCTTTATAGTGACATACCCAGTAAATCGGATAGTGCTCTGTTTTATATAGAATCGGCCATTCAGTTGGCAGAGGAGACTCAAGATAATTACTTTATATTCGCTAATTATTATAGTAAATCGCTTTACTTCCTTAATGTTGTCGGTGATGCCAAGAGAGCAAAAGAGTCCGCTCTTAGGGCGATTTCATTTGAAAACGAAATTGACCATCCCAGAGCACATTATTGTTTGTGTTCCGCATACCTGCGTTTAAATTGTATTGATTCTGCCAATTATTATTTGAATTGCGCACCAGCCCCTTCTAGTACAATGGATAGCGTTTCATATCTTAATCTTATGTCTGAGATTGAAGATTACAACCATAACGAGAAAATATCACGAACATATTTTTTAAGATCTAATTCTTTAGCCGATTCTATCCTCATTAATGGGTTGGGCCACCGTCTATTGGAAATAGAGAAAAAATATGATATGCAACAAATAGAATTGAACAATGTATCTCTTCGTTCAAAATTAAGGGGTACTTGGCTATTTGTCGCATTAGTGTTACTTGTTGCTGGCACGCTATTCCATTTTGCATGGAGAAACCGCAAGAGGCTGAAAACTAAGGAAAACGAATTAAACCTATTAAAAGATGAACTGAATTCATCATTGCTAAGTCTGGAACAGTTACAAAAAGCCATTAGCTTACACGAGGAGACATTGAAAAATACAGAGGCTGACTATCGTACCCAATTAGCGCAACAGGAAGCATTAGTTTCAGGTTTTACAGATGAAATAGTTGGTTTCAAATCATCTCTTCAAATTAAAGAGGATGAACAGATGCAATTGAATAAACAACTTGCTGTTTTACAGGCAAAAAAAGGAAGATATGATGGCATTATGCCCATACTTGATGAACAGATCCAAGTAATTCAAGAACTTATTCATTCATCACATGAATTGGACAACAAAAGATTTGCAGATAAGTTTAACTTATTGATGACTGTTCCCGATAACAAAAGAGTTACAACCTATTGGACAAATCTACATGCACTGACGAATGATATTTATGGCAACATACTTGATAAGGCTCAAGAGCTTGCTAAAGGTCGACTCAGCATGAATGAATTAAGCCTCATTGCTTTATTATGCTTTGGTTACACCCGAACCGCTATAATGATTTGCCTGAAGTATAAACATGTTGCGACAATTTCAAACATGAAATACGCAATCGCAAGAAAAATGGGTGTTCCATTCCTTGATGATTTCATCCGCCCCTATCAAGAAGAATACAGAAATTCACTGAAATAGCTATTTCAAGTAATATGATTGTTGTTTTAATATGCCTGTGAGGACTCGAATATTCTTAATTATCGCAACTTCCGGCATAACACAGGTATGCTTATAGTAAATGTATCTCCATCAATCTTCAATTCTGTGCTACCTTGTACTTCCTCTATAAAAGGAAACCAATTGCCCTGCAAAGCAATAATTTGATAATCTTTATTATCGAGAAACCGGAAATGATTACTAAATTTGCGACAAAACTTGTGCAAGTCGAACTCAAACTAGTTTGCTGAATATGATGAGATGCTGCCAAGTTTATCCAAAAATTGCTAACGAATAACGAAATCTCAAACAATAGCTTATGAAAAGGATTCTATTCATTATCGGTTCATTAAGGAAAAAGTCCTTCAACCGCCAGTTGGCTATAATGGCCAAGGAAATCATCTGCAACCGTGCCGAGGTGTCTGAACTCGATTACAGTGACCTGCCGTTGCTGAATCAGGACATCGAGCAACCAGAGCCCGCTGCCATTGCCCGTATCCGCAAGACCGTCAGCGAGGCCGATGCGCTTTGGATTTTCACGCCCGAATACAATTCCAGTTATCCTAGCCATCTGAAGAACCTGCTCGACTGGCTCTCCCGTCCTGTCATACCTCTGGACTATGGGACGCCTACCTGCATTAACGGCAAACGTGTCGCTGTCAGTGGTGCGGGCGGTAAAGCAGCCACTGCCAACTGTCGCGCCAAACTCACCGAACTGCTCACCTTCATCAAGGCCGATGTGCTGGCAGAGCAGACAGGCATCGCTGTTCCTGCTGAGGCATGGGGAACGGATGTCCTTACCCTCACCGATGAGCAGAAAGCCCAATTAAGCACCCAAGCAAATGCATTAATCGGATAAGCGATGAAGACCACGGCTTTTTTCACAAGGATTCACGGTTGGTTGACAGGCACCCGACTGACAGTAGATAACTCGGTGGTAAAAGATCTTGACTTCAACCGCTTTGCAGGGAGTTGGTACGAAGTAGCCCGCTTTGACCATTTTTTCGAGCGTGGCATGTCGTACACCAAGGCCAACTATGTGATTCGTGAAGACGTTCATATCGACGTTATCAACACCGGCATTAAGAACGGCAAGCCCAAGACGGCCAAGGGCAAAGCAAAGCAGACGGATATTCCTTCCTTGTTGCGAGTATCCTTCTTCGGTCCTTTCTACTCTGACTATCGCGTATTGCTGCTTGATGCCGACTACCAGTATGTTCTCATTGGCAGCGGCTCAGACAACTATCTTTGGATTCTCTCCCGCACGCCCCTCCTCTCTGAAGAGGCCAAAACGAAAATTCTCTCCGAGGCTCAACGTCGAGGATACGATACAGATAAGCTCATTTGGGTGACACAGGAGTAGAAAGGGAATCCCAAACATTGGACTATATGGAGAAACTAGGTAGCGGACTTACACGTATCTGCAATGAGACCAAAGCATTGGAAGGATATAAAGAGGAACTGAAGCCTGCGTTCAAATCTACTCCGGCCCAATTTCAGACTATTCTCTATGTCGCTGCCGACACACAGAATGTCGGAGACCATGACGGAGACGGGTCGGAGACGAAACTCACTGAGCGTCAGCATAAAATACTCAATCTTATCAAAGAATCTCCGACAATCACCGGCAAACAAATGTCGGAGACTTTGTCGGTGAGTCAACGCACCATCGAACGTGACCTTTCTGCTTTACAGAAGAAAGGTGTTCTGAAGCATGAAGGCAAGGACAATGATGGAGTGTGGGTGCTTAACACATAATCATTCCCTAAAGCCAAAGCAATGTATACCTAAACAGACAACATACCATATAAGAAGAGTTCTTGAATACAGTGAGACTTTCAAAGATGCCTCCCCCATTGATATACCTGCTACATTAAAACTCTATGATCGTAATACACTTCTTCTAATGGAGGCTATTCTTATACTCAATTATGGTAATATGCATGTTCCTAATAATGAACGATCACTCTTCTCTGATTGTAGCAAGAAACATATACCTCATATAAATGTACTCTTTCAGTCATATTGTCATCTACATAAAGAATAAGAGGGATAATCAATACATATGGCAGTCTGAGGGAAGAAATGATGCAAAGTAAACAATAATATGCTAGACAATAACGTTATTTATTACAAATGACGTTAAACTTACTTATATAAGACCTCAAAATAGCACAACTGGCGCTGTTTTTGTGTGATGATAGATAGAAATATTAATATTTTTGTGACAAAATATATAGAACTGTATGAAGAATCTACCATTTGGTCCTGCTGATTATAGGCAATTCCAGAATACTTTTCTGGCTTCGACTGTGGTTGGTATGTCTTTTCCACCTGTCGAGGATACTAATTTGCATCTTGAACAGTGGGAGAAGTTTACCCGTGCCATGTTCTCGGTATCGCCAATGGATGGCCTTTTCAAAAAGGCTATCGTTGTCAATCGTAGTGATAACAGACTGGCCTTTATCTTTGATAATGGTAGGATACAAGCGCATATAAGTGGCGATGGCTATAGAAGCTTTGCGGATTCTGTTATACCCCACGCTTACAAGTTGAAAGATTTTGTTACAGATGTGGTAGGCCGCAACACAATTAATCAACTTGGTATAAGAAAGATAGATGTGTTCCAAATTGAGACGGGAAAGGGTAAATCTCCCGTAGAAGCCGAGGTCCGCAAACATTTCTTTTCACAGAAATATCTTGGTTTGACAGGCTCTAATCGCGTGGGGTTAGAAGGTGATGAGAGCCAGATGCCTAATATGATAAAGCAAAGGTGGTCTGAGGATGCACATCAATTAAACCTTAGAACTGTTTTCCTTAAAGCGCCCGAGGCTGAAAATCGCTATCGTTTGATTCTGGATATTGACGAACAATACACTCCTGAAGGTGGCATAGACCTCGGAAACCTTGATGTAGAATTGAAGAAGATGAATATGGACTTATTCAATGTCTTTATGGGTTGTATAAGCGAAAATGTAATAAAAATAATGGAAAATGGGAAAGAGTAATAATATAGGATACACAACTATAACCTCAGATAGTGGTTTTGGGAGCTTGTCACAATTGTATAATGCGCCCCAGAGAAAGATTGGTTACGAGTTAAAAGTGGCTGGTCTTGCTATTATGCTCTTTGTTACACCAATATCCATAGGCGCCTACAAATCAATTCTTAGTGACGACCATTTCGAAAAAAGCCAAATGGAATTTGTTGAAAGATCGCATTACACTTTTCAACGGATCACTTTGGGGCAACAAATTGTAAATGTAAAAGTACAGCCTACTGCGGCTTGGTTGCAACGCCAAGAAACCTTCGGATTCCTTTTTGAATCGTTTTCTGAGAATTTTGGTAAGGGGAAGCAAGATATTGGTGACTTCATGTCACTGTTTAAGACTATGGCGGGTCCACTAAGCCAGTTGACCATCAAGGACGCTTTTGTGGATGTGAGCCGCAAGAAGGGAATGATTGACTTCAACTTAAATTTGGAGAAGGGGATTTTCCTTTCAGTAGCAAAGCGCACAGACGAGATATCTGACGATGTAATGTTTACAATTGCCCGCAATCATGAAACATTAGTCATTGACGAAATGCCTATAAGTGAGTTGATGCCTAAAGTTTCTGAAATCATAATGGAACTTAAAGCCCTGTGATGTTGATGAAAATGACATGCTACCCTTCATGTATGGTCCCCTATACGGGATTAAATCCAGATGTGAATGTGGACGAGTTGTTGACGCATGGTGATTTCTCCGTTGCGCGTAGGGTTGATAGGGAGTTTAGTGTTGATGACATAAGGCGTATGTCGGATAACACTTGTATTGTCCGTGCTGACTCTACGCTACGGGACGAGACTATAAGCAGAATCCCGAATCTGTCAACGACTATGCTGAGGCTTTC
Organism: uncultured Prevotellaceae bacterium; assembly: GCA_900318535.1. Classification (GTDB taxonomy): domain Bacteria; phylum Bacteroidota; class Bacteroidia; order Bacteroidales; family Muribaculaceae; genus Sodaliphilus. The sequence continues at coordinate 7,489 of ONKU01000024.1, forward strand.
ATTTCCATTACAAGCCGCGATGCTTAATGTGAAAATGAAGTCGCCTGATGATGATTGGAAGGGTGGGATGATAAATGCCCGGAGATTTTGTGGTAGGGCAATAAAGCCAAAGACTTCGTACTTGATGGTATATAAAGCAAAACTTATACACAGAAAGCCAGTTGATTATCAAAGAAAGTTTGAGAGGAGGGAAGAGGCAATTCCAGTCCAAAACTGCTATGATGGATTAGAAGAGGATATTGTCAAAAATAAATTCACAAAGTCAAAGTTCTACCATGGCTTTGGTCTAATATGGCTAAAGCATTCTCCCACAAAGTTAAACTATTGGCATTATGAATTAAAGCTAGAAAACAGCGAAGAACAGCTTATAAAGGATGCCAAATATAAGCCCGTTGATGACGCTGAGAAGCGGAATATGAAGCAGAGTTTCATAGAGTATGTGTGGGATAATTACCTTTATAAGCATTTCTGGGTAGACATGAATCCCTGCAAGGCTGATATAGCAATGTCCCACTTTCATGATGGTCGGGTATGCTTTGCAAGAAGATGGGCGGCATCATATTTGACGAAATGTTTGTTCGGTATGGTTCCGATTGTAGCAAGGTAAATTACACAGGAGGGCTTTTCTTGGTACTACCAAAGGAAAACCCTCTTGCTTCCAGAGAATTTCGGACGGATACTTTGCTCTGGCAACATATCCTTATAATATATATAGGGATAAGGTAACTGTGATTGACTTGCATGGTTGTGACCAAAGGGCTGTTCTCTATGGAACCGTCAAGCAGGATGGTCACTTGTTCTATGGGAAGTCAGCGTCAGGTGAGATGGTGTACTGGGATGGCAAAGGCAGGACGTACTACGACACTCCTCCCAAGTTTGAACGCATCGGCAACCTTGATATGGTAAGGGTTGGGCAAGGCCAGTACAAATTGAGAAGGCCGTCACCGTTGATGCCATATACAGTAAGCAAGGATGAAATCTTCTACAATGACAAACTGACGGTCATCAACGATATCATCATCCTGAACGACGGAAACTCCACAGTACTAAAACCTCAATGGTATTTCGGACATAAAGTGCAAATAGTGGCAAGGACGGGCGGAAGCTATACCGGAAGATGTCTTTAGCAGAAGGCCTTATCGATGTATACACTACAAGTGAAATTGGTGACAGCTGTCGTCTTTACTGGAAGGATGCCAAGATGATAAATGCTGCCACGGGGAGGATGGAATACTTAAGTCTGGAATGGGTGAAGCAACAGAGGTGGCGAAAAGCATTCGAGGAATTGCGCAGCCAGGTGTCGCAGAAAAGGAACAATTGGGACATCTCCAAAGAAATGGAGCAGGCGTACTTAGACAGGAGAAAAAGGGAAGATGTATGAAGGGAAAAGTTAGAGGAAAGATGCTTCCACGACGACAATAATACCTCACTGCTAAAACATCCGAATTCCGCGACAACAATCGCGCCTTGGTGTTAGAGCATCCAGGAAGACAGAAGAGGAAATACCATTATGAGAGCCAGAGCAACAGTTTTGCAGTTCTGGCTCTCATCGTTACCCAACATGATACTGGTCGATTTGCACAAACATTGCACACTTAGACGCTTTTTGTGGTTTTCAAAAGTTAAAAATGTTAATACTTCATCTTTTTCTACACATAAAGAATCTACGTCATCACTTTTCTACCGTTTAGCTTGCAGGTTATTGATATTAAGCAATTTACAAATACTGCTATAGTTCATTAGGAAGCGTGAATATACCTAATTCTGTCACTGAGATTGGTACAATGGCATTTGCAGCATCTAACTTAAGGAGCGTGACACTGCCTGATTCAATTACCATTCTCAATGAAGGGATTTTCTCCCTGTGTACAGATCTTGCGGACATTGTTATTCCCAATTCAGTTAAAGAAATCAAGTTAGAAGCTTTTACTCATTGTTGGGCTCTCAAAAAAATGGTTATTCCTAATTCAGTCGAGAGGATTGGAGCAATGGCATTCTATTGGTGCACTCATCTTGACACATTAGTCATTGGTAGCGGGATTAAGAGTATTGGCGATTGGGCTTTCAACTCTCCGGGCATTCCTGGTCCAGGAGGCGACGGTTTCTTTAATTCAATTGAATCTATCACCTGTTTTGCGCCCACTCCAGCGTCAATGGTTGCCGACGCATTTGAATCAAGTTATTCAACTGCCAAACTCACCGTACCTCATGGTTCACTTGAAGAATATAGGAATGCTGCAGGCTGGAAGCGCTTTGCAAAAATAGTCACTGATACTCCAAACGACATTAATGATGATGGAGAGGTAAATATTGCAGATGTGAATGTCCTTATAAATGCCATTCTAAACGATTCTGGTGCATTTAACCTGGCTCTCGATGTAAATGAGGACGGTGAAATCAATATCGCAGACGTCAATGCCATCATCAATGTGATTCGTAATGAGTGACTTATGAGCCAGACGGTCAACGAGGTGCTCGACTCCCTCGGCGTCGATCCCTCATCCATCCACTACGACAACTTCGGGTAATCCCTACCCCCGTTCCTAGAGGATAAATTAAAACTCGGACAGTTTTAACAACAATCATCGGTTGTTATCGCTGTCCGAGTTCTTTTTATACCTTATTTATTTGCTTTATTACAAAATTATGGGTATTTTTGCATCATCAATCAAAATGTGCGTCTATTTATGGCACATCCTGGCAAATATCTATATTCTCTGATGGTATGCATCTGCTGCCTGCTGTCAATGACGCTGATGGCCGGAGACGGCTTACCTTCCATCACGGACGCACAGACAATCCCCGAGAACGAAATCGTGTTTTCATTCTATGGCAAACCTGTGCGGGCCGCTAAACTGAAATCTTCAGTCGTGCGGTCGGTTCACGCCCACGATGTGAAGCAGGCCTGGCATGAGTATGAGAACCGTGATGTCAAGGATGTGCTCTCGTCGTTACGGTCACTCACCGACGAGCTGGGACTGAACGACTGGTTTACCTTCGAACTCGTCAGGAACTATGTCGATGCACTGCTCAATGCCGCCACGCCACGGGACCGGGTGCTCATGGAGCATTTCCTGCTCGTCTCGATGGGCTATGACGTGCGGCTGGCACGCACCGAGCAGCAGTTGCTGCTCCTTGTCCCTATCGAGCAGGAAGTGTTTGAGCGCAACTTCATCCACATCAGTGACAAGGACTATTACCTGTTCTATGACGATCTGGAGGCCAACGAGAATGAGATTTCGGTCATCTATCCCTGCGACCCCGTCAAGGAGGTGGGCAAGGGCCACGCGTTGAGCCTTTCGTTCGATGGCCGGATGCTCAACATGGACACGGGCGTGGATAAGAAGTGCGACCTGGACGATGGACTCATTCACATGGATTGCACACTGAATTCTACCGTCATGCAGATGCTGAACAACTACCCGCTCATGGACCTGCGCAGTTATGCGACTTCGGTCGTGCTGCCGCAATTCCATCAATGCATCTTCGAGCAACTGAAGCCGCAGCTCAAGGAGATGTCACAATGCGAAGCCGTCGATGCCCTGCTGCACTTCGTTCAATCGGTCTTTGACTATGAGGCCGACGATGAGTTCCTCAGCCATGACAAAATCAATTTCCTCGAAGAGAACTTCTATTACGACAAGAACGATTGCGAGGACCGTTCCCTCATCTTCGCCGTCCTCGTGCGCAGCCTGCTGGGGCTGGACGTGCAGTTTGTCCAGTTTGCCGACCACATGTGCACCGCAGTCCATTTCACCGATTGCCTGACCAAGGGCAATGGCTATTACTTTGACGGAAAATTCTACCTCATCTGCGACCCCACCTATATCGGGGCATCTATCGGCAGGTGCATGCCCAAATACCGTTCCAGCAAGCCGCAAGTCAGGCCCATCGGCCCCGATGGTGGCGATTATTCCATCTCGATTCATCAGCTGTCCGGCCCCAAAATCGACAGCCATGTGCTGAATCCTCAACTCACCCTGAACTCTGCCCCGTCGCTCCCGCTGTAGCCGTGAGAATATATAACAATCGGGACCGTATCATCCTGGAGGGATAGACACGGTCCCGTGGTATAGCAGTTAATGTGATTCAGCTTGCTGTCAATAGGGACTCAAAAGCCCTACATCAGTCAACAAGTCTCTAATTTGGCCCGGATAGACTTTACTTCAGGGTCTCGATCCACACCTTGAGGCTGTCGACGGGAGGATTGCCGTTGAGCACCTTGCCGGGGAGGATCCAGTTGGCATTAGGAGCGCTGGCCTTCTTCAGGTCCTCGCCGCTCTTGCCCATGTCGCTGCCGCCACTGGTGGCAAACGGGATGATGGTCTTGCCGGTGAGGTCATACTGCTCCAGGAAGGTGTTGACGATGCGGGGAGCAGTGTACCACCAGATGGGGAAGCCCACATAGATGGTCGTGTACTGGCCCATGTTCTCGACCTTGCTGGCCACAGCGGGACGAGCGGTGCTGTCCTTCATCTCGATGGTCGAGCGGCTCTGTTCATTTTTCCAGTCGAGGTCCTCGACAGTGTAGATCTGTTCGGGGACGATCTCAAACAAGTCGGCATCAGCAGCCTCGGCAAGAGTCTTGGCCACCTGGGCGGTAATGTGCTCGGGGCTGGCCGAGAAATAAGCCACGAGCGTGGTCTTGGCAGCGCTGTCGGCAGCGGCATTCTCATCACCGCTGGCAGCTGTGTTCTGGTTCGTGTTCTGGCATGCGCCCAGCATCAGGGCAAAAGCCACAGCAAATAAAACTGAAATCTTCTTCATAATGTTGATTTATAATGATAAAAACGTGATTCGCATCAAAAAAACTGTCTGCCGTGCAACAAAACCTTGACGACAGACAGCATTACCTCTAAAGAATGATTATTCTGGAAACTTAATCTTTCTTCTTCAAGTCCACCTTGCCGGGAGTGGCAGGCTTCTCGGTGCTCAGCTTGGGAACATCGGCCTTGGCAGGAGCAGCCTCGGCAGGCTTGACGGGAGCGGGAGCGACCTTGCCGCCCACCTTATTGTAGCGCTTGTTCAAGCCCTCAACCACTTCCTTGGTCACGTCATACTTCTCGTCGATGAACAACGTGGCGCTCTTGCGCAGCACCATGTCAAAGCCTTTCTTCTTGGCATAGTCCTTCATGAAGTTGTCGATGGAGTCGAGCAGCTGGATCTGGCTCTGGTTGAGCTCGTTCTGGATGCTCTGCTGCAAGCTGGCCAGGTAATTCTCGGCATCGGCCTGCATCTTCTGCAACTTAGCCTGGTCGGCATTGAAGGCCTCCTCGGTCAGGTATTGGTTGTTCTGGTACTTCTGCTGCATGGCGTTGCCAAACTTGTTGATTTCGTTGCCGCGCTGCTTTTGGGCGGCATCAAACTGGTTCTGCCTGCGCAACATGGCCTCGTTGATGTCCTTGGCCAGGTTGTAGTTAGCCATGATGGAGTCCTCGTCGATGTAACGGATCTTGAGATTCTCAAGAGCAGGACCGCCAGCCTTGGGAGCCTCGGCAGTTTGTTTATCGTTACAGGACGTTGCGGCCATCAGCACGACAGCGGCAAACACAGCAAGCTTGGTGTAGTTCTTGATGAAGTTCATTTCAAACAGTGTTTTTTGACTTTTTCTTATCGTTTTAGTTGTAAAATTCCTTGTCCTTGGCACAGGTGATGCCACGTTTGCGCATCTCGGCATTGTCATGGATGTGGGTATTGGGGAAACGGCCGCCTTTCACGAAGAAAATCTTCACGCCCAGCAGCACAACTGCCAGTCCCACAATCGCCAATGTCAATAGTAGCGTAGCCATCATCTGCGTTTTTTGCAAAAAGACCTGCAAATTTAGTCATACTTTGTGACTCCAACCACGACATTTTGCAATTATTTTGTCCAAAATGACACTTCAAGCCCTTGTTTTAACTAATTTTTAAAGTGCTAAAGATTAACTAACACTTCCGCCCCACCCCCTAAGTACATCTCAAAGGGAAAAAAGAGTAACTTTGTGGTCCCGTCTGTTGCGTTGTCAACGCAACAAACAAGCAACGCAACAAACAAGCAACGCAACAAACAAGCAACGCAACAAACAAGAACCGATTACCACTCACTCCCAATGAAAAAAGAGACCTACAAAGCACAACAGCCCTTTGCTGGAGAGAAAAAGCCCTCCATGCTTCGTCGCTGCGTGGGTCATGATTACACAGGGCGTCAGATTTACATGATCACAATGGTAACCGAGGGGCGGCGCCAGCTCTTCGGGCAAGTGGTGGGCAAGAGCGATGCGCCAGCTGGCAGCGACGATGCGCCCCGCATCGAGCTGTCACCACTCGGTCAGCGCGTGAGCGACGAGTGGTGGGCGGCCTCTCATCACCATCCCGAGGTCAAAGTCCTCGCCCTGCAGATGATGCCCGACCACCTGCACGGCATCCTGTTTGTTCAAGAACAGATGGAGAAGCCCCTGGGGATGCTCCTGCGCGGCTTCAAGCAGAGCTGCAACCGCCACTACCGCGAGCTGGTGCTCGGCATCACCTCGCCCGTCCCGTCTGTTGCGTTGTCAACGCAACAAACTCGACAAGCACCCGTTAAGACGGACCGCCGCAACGAGGACCGCTCCCACGGCATGCTCTTTGCCCGCGGCTATAATGACAAACTGCTGCTGCGTGAAGGCCAACTGGAAACCTGGATTCATTACCTCAACGACAACCCCCGCCGCCTGTTGATGAAACGCGAGCATCCCGACCTGTTTCGTGTCCAGCGTAACGTCGAGGCTGCCGGGATGACCTTCTCGGCCATCGGCAACCGCTTCCTGCTCGACCGTCCCGTGCGCCTGCAGGTGCAATGCTCACGCCGCCTGAGTGAAGCCGAGATCCAAGAGCAGGTCGCACACTTCCTGACAGCAGCTCGTCAAGGAGCCGTGCTAGTGTCACCCGCCATCTCACCTGGCGAGAAAGCCGTCATGCGTGCCGCATTCAACGAGGGACTCCCGCTCATCTATCTGCAGGAAAACGGTTTCACCGACCTGGCAAGGCCCGGTGGCAAGCGAATGGAAGCCTGTGCCCACGGCCAACTGCTCATCCTCGCCCCATGGGAACACCACAACGAGCAAATGACCATCAGACGTAGCCAATGCCTCAAACTCAACGACATCGCCCGCCTGCTAACGGCTGTTCCTTGAAGTATTGTAAAAAATAGCAATGGTCGTGCAGTCTTTTCATCCAATATGGCATCATAACAATAAAGGACAACTTTATTGGATGGACATGGAGCGTGTCATCGGGGCAGCTCTGGCTGGTGACCAACAGGCTATCGCCAAGCTCTATAATGCGTATTCCCACAAGGTATTGGGTATATGCTATAACGTTGTGGGCAACCGTGCCGTGGCCGAGGAATTGTCCCATGACGCCTTTGTGCTTGCTTTCTCCAAACTGGATCATCTGCGAAACCCTGAACGTTTTGACGCTTGGCTGTCAAGCATTGCGGCCAACGTGGCGTTGCGCTACAAGCAACGACATCATACGTTGGTCACGGTCCCTGTTGATGACATGCCAGATGAGAGCAGGATTGAAGATGAGCCCTCGGACATGCCGACGATGGCCGAAATCATGGCAGCGGTAAATGCCTTACCCAACGGTTATGGCAAGGTGTTCAAGATGGCTGTCATGCAGGATATGTCGCACAAGGAAATCGGTGAAATCCTGGGCATTGCCGCCCATTCCTCGTCATCGCAACTGGCACGCGCCAAGAAGATGTTGCAGCATTCGTTGGCCAAATATTGGGCTATCATCCTGCTTGCGTTGCTCACGCCCCTGGCCTTGCTACTCCTGCGCCAGCCCAAGAGAATCGTTGAGCAGCCCAAGACGGCTGAGACGAACGAGCCTGCTGTCACTGAAGGCAATCCACAAGTGACCGAGCCCGACAAACAGCAGCGCAAAGAAAGCCGCAACATGGCCATCACTGTCCCCGAAAAATACAAGCAGCCAAATGTGAGCATCACAGACACGGCTCAGCATGAGGAAGTTCCAAGACAGATGGTTGACACGACAACTGTTCCTGTTGAAAATGCACTGCCTCATCTCAAACTGAATGGCGGCATCCACTTTGCAAACGTCGGTCAAGGCACCACCATCCGGCCCAAGAGAGACGATTTCAAGCGCTGGTCAGCTGATTTGGCCTACACGGGGCAACCATCCCCAGAGTCAGATAGGATAATTCCTCAAAACTTCATCGTCACCGATTATACAGCACCAAGCGTTCCAGGAGAGCCAGATCCCACCTTATCGATTGACAACTGGACCGATTACATCAATTACCTCAATGAGTGCAGCGAAATCTTTGGTGAACTGCCTGAAAAGGAACTCATCATGCGCAAGATTGCATTGAGCAACGAGCCGCTGAACAATGGCCAGATCGTGCGCAAGACTCACCACAGCCTACCGCTGACTTTTTCCTTGTCACTGAGATATCAAGCCAACAAGAGAATCGGACTGGAGAGCGGCCTCCAGTACACAAGACTCAACTCACTGTTCCAAACGGGTGAAGGCATCAACCGCATCGATGAGAAACAGCGCATCGATTACCTGGGCGTGCCGTTGAGAGCCTCTTATCGTATTTGGAGCGGCAAGCATGTGGGCATCTATACCTCGGCTGGTGTGACGCTGGAGATTCCAGTCAAGTCAACAGTTTCGACAGAATATATCTTGAACAACCAGCCAGAACTGCGCGACAGTCATCATCTGGATGTGCCGCTGCAATGGTCAACGGGCATTGGAATAGGTGTTCAGTACAATATCACTCCCAGCATCAGCATCTTTGCAGAGCCTGGCGTACAGTACTATATCCCTGATGGCAGCGGCTTTGAGACCTACCGCACACAGCATCCGTTCACCATCACGATTCCTGCCGGCTTGCGATTCACGTGGTAGTTAAAATCAGCAAAATGATGCAGTCTTTTATCGCCTTGTGGTATCATTAGGTTATAGAACGATATAATCATCTTTAATAACCTAAAAAATTAACTGCTATGATGAAAAGAAGCATTCTGTTAGTAGCCCTTGCCTTGTTGGCGGTGTCACAGGTTGCGGCAAACGAGTACATGTATACGCCTTTTGTACGAGAGGGTGTGAAGTGGGTTTACTATTATGTCAATGAGGATGGTTTCTATCCGGCTGACACCGCATTGGGAAAAGGCAAAGTCTATATGAACCTTGAATTCAAGGGCGATACCGTCATCAACGGACTCACCTACAAAGCCATGCACAAGTACCATGGCGGTGCCATTAACGCCAATAATGACACAGTGCCTATCTACATGCGTGAGAAGGACAAGATTGTATACGCGATAGTGCCAGACGGCAAAGTATATCCCGATTGCCCTATCGGCAACTCCTATTCACCCGACATTTATGACCTCATCAGTGAAGGCAAGGAGTTTATCTTATATGATTTCAATGATCCCGTAGCCTATTGGGATAGACTTGTAAACCAATCAGGTTATGATGACCAGTATCAGCATTGTTACACAGACACTATAGCACTTGGCACTCATCTGGCCAAACAATATGTTGGAAACCTATGGGGTGACTTCCGCATGATTGAGGGTGTGGGCATCGATGCATTATCAAGTTACACACTTGATTTCTTCATGGTGTTGCCAACGGGTTACAGTACCTATTTTGGCCTGAGCCATGTTGTCGAAGGCGGTGAAATAGTCTATAAGGGACAAAAGTTTGACGAGAGCATACTGGAAAACAAGCGTGGTGATGTCAACGGGGATGGTGAAGTCAGCATCTCAGATGTCACAACCTTGATTGATATCTTGCTGGGACGTTAAATCCTCCACAATAGCACGATAACACTGTTTTATCGCACTTTCTATGCAGTCCTTGGTGGTTTGGTGGAATCTCAACTTGTAGAAAACCAAACCACCAAGGATTTTTATGTACAAACTGACGGATTACCTTTTCAACGGGCTATTGTATGCCAACAACATGGCACGGCCACGGCACAAGCGGCTGAGCCAACTGATGATTTATGCCACAACGGCATGCCAGTCACATTGCAAGCACTGCAACATCTGGCAGAAAAAGCGTGAACACCTGTCGCTCGACGACATCAGGCACATCATGCAGAGCCGCTGCATCACGAGCAGGACAACCGTCGGGCTAGAAGGCGGCGAATTCATCCTGCATCCTCAAGCCGATGAAATCATGGCATGGTTTCATGAGCACCACCCCAACTACACCCTGCTCACTAACGGTCTTGCTCCACAACGTGTCATACAGTCCGTGAGGCGCCACCGTCCTCGTCACCTGTATATCTCACTCGATGGAGACAAGAAGACCTACAAGAGAATGCGCGGCTGCGACGGCTATGACAAGGCGATTGAAGTCGTTGAGACATTGAAGGACGAGGTACCGCTGTCGCTCATGTTCTGCCTGTCGCCGTGGAACTCGTTCAACGACATGGAGCATGCCATCAACGTGGCCTTGCATAATGGCATTGACGTGCGCATCGGTATCTATGGCACGATGGCGTTCTTTGATACCACGAGCGAGCTGATTGAGGCGACCGATTTTGTGGGCCGTATTCCCTCTAACATCCACAAGACACAAGAGAACTATGACTTTGTAGCACTTTATGACCAATGGCGGAGTGGCAACCTGCGACTTCGGTGTCAAAGCATCATGAGCAGCCAAAATCTTGATGTCAAGTTAGGCAACATCCACGACCAATCACTGGACGAAATCTTCAACGGTCATGACAGTGCGCTCACTCAGTGCCGATACTCCAAGCAGTGCAACGGCTGCTGGATTAACTTCCACCGCAAGTATGACATCATCCTGATGCGCAACCTTGAACGCTTCATACCCAAACAGATAATTGAACGATTCTATGGTCCTTATCAATGGTGCAACAATCCCAAATTCACTTATCGCAAACATCTTCAATCATCATGATACAACAACTCATTAACCGCTATAAGCGCATGCGCACCGAGCGCTATCTGAATCAAACCTACAAGTGTCAATATGCCTTCGTCGGCATGGGACAGCACAGCCTGACCAACCTCTATCCTGTGCTCCATTACCTGCAAGTACCGTTGAAATACATCTGCGTGACCAATGAACGTAAAGCACGGCTCATCGAGCAAAAATTTAAAGGAATAAAAGCCACCACCAGGCTTGATGACATACTTAATGATGAAGACGTGAAGGGCGTCCTGGTCGCGACATCGCCTAATGCTCATTTCTCCATCGCTTCACAAGTATTGCAAAGCGGCAAATCTTTATTTATCGAGAAGCCGCCATGCCAGTCATTAGAACAATTGCAGGAACTTATCAAGTTACAACGAGAATTCGGTTCACGGGTAGTGATGGTTGGACTTCAACAACGCTACGCACCAGCTGTCCAGATAATCAAGCGCCGATTGAAAGGGGAACAACTACTCAACTATGACCTGCACTATCTCACGGGGGCTTATCCCGAGGGCAATGCCCTGATCGACTTGTACATCCACCCGATAGACCTGGCCACATGGCTGTTTGGTAAGGCCGAAATCGTTTCCTATTTAGAGATTGATAAACAATCCTATATCCTGATGCTTCGGCACCAACACATTGTCGGCACGATAGAGTTGTCCACCTGCCACTGCTGGCAAGACGCGCGACAGTCACTCACTGTCCACACCCGCTCAGGCAGCTATCACCTGGCCCAATGCGAAGAGTTGAGTTTTGTTTCCAAACAGGCTGTCATCGCAGGCGTTCCCATCGAGAAACTTCTTCCTCGCCGTCAATCGGTCGAATGCCTGTACCGTCACAACGGTTTCTCCCCTACCATTGTCAACAACTCCATCTACACTCAAGGCTTTTTTCAAGAGGTCTACACCTTTGTCAACGCCGTTGAAGGGAAAAAGAAAAGCATTTTGACCGACCTCCAATCCGTCAAACCCACACTAAAACTGATAGACGACATCATGGGATAATGGCTGATAGCGCCTTAGTCCAGGATGCGGGGTTCGGGAATTTCCTGGCCGCGGCAGAAGCGGACGGCAATGTGGCGGTCATCGCCTATGTAAATGAAGCGTTCAAGGCGTTGAGTCAATGTGTAGTTGCCGTGGTTCAGGTCGCTGTCGTCAATAACGAGGGCATCGAACTCGTAGCCCGGCTCGAAGCTGCCCACGCGCCCAAAGAAGCTGCCTGCCGACTTGGTGGCAATCCAGAAGGCCTCGGGGAGCGTGAGGAAATGCTTGCCCTCATACTTCTGGTCATAAAGTTTGCTTACCTGAATGGCATAGACCATCACACGCATGATGCTCATGTCATGGCCTCCGCTGATGTCACTGCCAAAGCCCACCTTGATGCCCTTGTCGAGGAAGGAGCGGATGGGCGCGATGCCTGTCTTCAGGTTGATGTTCGACGTGGGGCAATGCGCCACCATCACGTTGCGACGGCTCATCAGTTCCAGCTCTTCGCCTTCACTAAAGACGCAGTGCGCCATGATGGTTGGTGTCTGCCCGAAGAGGCCATAGCGGTCGTAGGCGTCGCCATAGAAACGGCTCTCGGGCTCCAACTGCTGCACCAAGACGATTTCACCCAGGTTCTCCGACAGGTGAGACTGCACGGGCACCTGGTACTTTTGTGCCTGTTCGCCGCAAGCCCACAGCATGGCTGGCGAGCATGAGGGAATGAAACGGGGCGTGATGATGGGTCTGACGAGACCGTCGGGGTCGTGCCACTCGGTAATGAGCGCCTCGTTCCTGGCCACGGCTTCATCGACACTTTCTAACAGGGCATCGATAGAGTTGCGGTCCATATTCACCTTGCCGACCAATGCTCCCATGCCAGCCTCGCGGAACAGTTCCATGAGCAGGCGCGTGCTCTCGAGATGGGTGGTGGCGAAGGTAGCGGTGCGCATCGTGCCATAGCGCCACAGGTCGTGCACAAAACGGCTGTACATGCGCCTTGCGTAGCGCGTATCACTGTATTTCGCCTCCTCGGGGAAGGTGTAGCTGTTGAGCCATTCCAGCAGTTCCATGTCCATGGAGATGCCCTGGTTGCGGTACTGCCCCGCATGCACATGCATGTCGTTCATGGCCGGTATGAGTAGGCAGTCGCCATAATCTATCACCTCCTCGGGCTGCATGCCAAAAGCGTCGGCACTACTGGCCACGTCCACGACGCGCCCGTTCTCAACGCCCACATAGCCATGTTCCACAACCTCAAAGTGATCCTTCTCGCGAGTAAAGATGATGTTAGCCTTATATAGTTTCATAAAGATGTTTTTTATCGATATCGATGATGATGAATTGTTTGTTGCAAAGATAGCTAAATTTTGAATTCCACGGTTTTTTTATTGACAATTGGTCGGTAATCCATAAATACGGTGTTAACTACATCCAATAAGTCTTATTTAGTCTTAAATATCACCGACGGGGCGGCTTGATGTGCTTGCCCTGTAGGTTTGTTATATTACATTTGTGGCATTTTATTAACCAAAACGAACTGAATAAAATGAAAAAAGCAACTACAATTCTGCTGACTCTACTTGCCGCAGTCTTGACTTTTACCGCCATGGCCCAGGAGGATGGAAGCGCCATTCAAGCCAAGGTAATAATCAATGGTTATTTCTTCACCGAGACTCCAGAGGTCACCGATTGCGGCAGTCCGTCAATCATTAGGGTCGATGATGGGCAGAAGAGCCGCATGATTGCCTATATCTACCCCAGCGAGTTACCAGAATCCATCACCAGTCAAGCCATACCTGTCGAAAAGGTGTTTCACGGTCAGGCATTCCTCGACAAGTATAACCAGGCGCGGGAAATGATACAGGTGACCAGCCAGTCGAGTGATTTGGCAAAACCTGTTGTTGGAGAACCGTTCCCCGCCTTCAGCGAGAAGGACGTTGACGGCAAGATGTGGACCAATGAGGACGTTAAGGGCAAGGTGTGGGTACTGAACATGTGGTATCAGGGATGTGGTCCCTGCCGCAAGGAGATGCCCGAACTCTCGACCTGGCGTGAACAGTTTCCCGACGTGATGTTTTTCTCGGCCACTTACCACGACGAGGCTTTGACCCGCAAGATTACCGAGCAGCACCACTTCACCTGGACCCACCTCATCGAGGCTCGTGACATGATGTCATGGATACAAGGGCAAGGATTCCCGTTGACTATCGTGGTTGACAAGCAGGGCATCGTCCGCCACCTGGTTCACGGCACTAACAGCGAGAAGCGGGCTGCCATCCTCGACTGCATCCGCCAACTCAATCAATAACCGTCTGTCATGACACGCTTGTTTTCCATACTCTCGGCTGCCATCATCGCCCAGTGCGCGATGGCACAGACTATTGTCACAGGACGCATTTCCAATGAGCGGGGCGAAGCCGTCGAGTATGCTACTGTAGCGCTTGTTGGTGACACCATCGGCACGCTTGCCGACGCCCAGGGGCATTTCTCCCTAACAATCCCTCATGGCAAGAGGAACGACCTGTCCATCACTCATGTTTCTTATGACAAAGCAATAATTCCCCACTCCACTTATAGCGCGGGCAAGCCGCTGTCCATCATCGTCAAGGACAAAAATGTGAAACTGGATGAAGTTGTCGTCGGCAAGAAGAACAAATTAAAGACCATTCTGGGCAAGAAATGGCCCGGCCCATCGGGCAGTTTCCGTGGCAAGTGGGAGGAAAACAGGCTAGAATGGGGACCGACATTCAAGGTCAAGAAGGATTGGGTCGTGAGTGATATCTTTTTCACGATAAAAAAGAGCACCTACAGCCGCTGCGTCCTCAGTTTCACCATCTATGAGATCAGGGGCAAGGAATTTGTCAACATCCTCAACAAGCCCATCTACAAAACAGTCACAGCAACCGCTCAAAAGACAAAACTCGCCGTCCAGCCCAACGAAAACATCGTCCTCAAAGCCGGTAAACAATATTACGTGAGTGTCACTATCGTTGACTGTGACGAAAGCGGCATACTGGAATTCAACTCTCAATTGAGAAGTTGCATTGCCCGCCACCTCTCCGCAGGCAGGACGCGCAAACTGCCCGCTGGCCCCACCATCACCCTTATGGGCTACGAATTGAGCCGATAGGGAGCGAAAACATGTGATTTCTATCCCAATTTCGCCCCTTACCGGGCACTTGCAGACATAGGTGTTCAGGTTTTTTTATTGACAATTGGATGGTATGTCACGAAAAAGTTGTAAATTAGCGGTGAAATTGAATTTGCTTTGACAACAATTCTATTAACTACTTAAATACTAACAATTTAACCATCATTTTTTACAATGCAAGTAAAAGATTTGAATCCGCAGGCAGTATGGTCAATCTTTGACGAGATTACCAAGGTGCCCCGCCCCAGTGGCAACGAAGAAGGCAAGTTAGACAAAATCCGCGCATGGCTCGTGGACTTCGCCAAGAAGCACAATCTGGAGTATAAGATCGACAAGACCGGCAACGTGGCCATCTTCAGGCCCGCCGCTCCCGGCTACGAGAAGTGCAAGGGCATCGTGCTGCAAGGTCACATGGATATGGTCGCCGAGAAAGGTCCCGGCTCGACCCACAACTTCGACACCGACCCCATCGAGACCATCATTGATGGCGAGTGGGTACGTGCCAACAACACTACGCTGGGTGCCGACGACGGTATGGGCCTGGCCATCGCTCTGGCTGCCGTTATCGAACCCTCGCTGCAGTGCGGTCCCCTGGAGGCCCTAGCCACCGTTGACGAGGAGACCGGCCTGACCGGCGCCAGCAACATCGAGGCCGACATGCTCGTGGGTGACTACCTGCTCAACCTCGACGAGGAGGAGGATGGCGTCATCACCATGGGTTGCGCCGGTGGTCTGGTGAGCATCTTCAAGTTCAACTACAAGCCCGAGGCTGCTCCCAAGGATCGCACCTACTTCGAAATCAAGTTTGAACACTTCCACGGCGGTCACAGCGGTGCCGACATCCACATGGGCTTCGCCACCACCACCAAGCTGAGCAGCCGTCTGCTGTGGAACATCGGTGAGGAAATGGACTACGTGCTGGCCAAGATCGACGCCGGTAACCTGCACAACGCCATCGCTCACGCCGCTACCCTCGTTATCGGTATCAAGCCCGAGGACAAGGAGAAACTGAGCGTCGTGCTCAACACCTTCATCGCCGAGGTGAAGAACGAGTACAAGCGCACCGAGCCCAAGATGGAAATCACCTGCAAGAGCGTTGACGCTCCCGAGACCATCATCGACACCGACACCGCCCGCCGCGTTGTCAATGCCGTTTATGTCGCTCCTCACGGCATCGCTGCCATGAGCATGGAGATTCCCGGCCTCGTTGAGACCTCGACCAACCTCGCCAGCGTCAAGATGCGTCCGGGCAACCAGATCGTTGTCGAGATGTTCCACCGCTCGTCGATCGAGAGTGGCAAGTATGACCTGACCCACAAGTGCGAGACCGTCTTCCGCATGGCAGGTGCCGACGAAATCATCAGCGAGGGTGGCTACCAGGGCTGGGAGCCCATCAGCGACAGCCACCTCCTCTCGGTTGCTAAGGACTCGTGGGAGAAGCTCTTCGGTGTACGTCCCGAGGTTCGTGCTATCCACGCCGGTCTGGAGTGCGGTCTGTTCCTGAAGGCCCGTCCCGACATGGAGATGATTTCCTTCGGTCCCACCCTGCGCGATGTGCACTCGCCCGCCGAGCGCTGCCACATCCCCGCTGTGGAGAAGGCATGGAAGCAAGTTCAGAACATCCTCAAGGTCATTGCCGAGGAGAGCAAGTAAAAAATATTTAAGTTTCAAGTCATTAGTCCCTAGTTTCTAGTTGGCATCCGCTAACAAAGACCAACAACTAAGGACTAGGAACTAGAAACTAAAAACTAAGACGAAATGGACATTAAAGGTAAGATTATCCAGAAGATGGAGCCCGTGGGCGGCGTTTCCAAAGCTGGCAACCAGTGGAAGAAACAGGAATATGTCCTCGAGACGCTCGACAGCTATCCCAAGAAGGTGAAATTCGACTTCTTTGGCGACCGTGCTGACCAGTACCCCCTTGAGGTGGGCGACGTTATCACGCTGAGCTACGACATCGAGAGCCGCGAGTTCAACGGCCGCTGGTACACCGACATCCGTGGCTTCAAGGCCATGAAGGAAGACCCCAACATGGCGTCTGCAGCTCCTGCACCCTACCCACCCGCAGCCGGTGAGCCCGCTCCCGCCCCCGAGGGTGTGCCTGCACCCCCTCCCGTCGACACCACGTTTGATCAGTCAGCTCCCGCCGACGATCTGCCCTTCTAAGCAACGACAATCGACTTAAAAACATAGAAAAACCGCTGGAACACTCCGAGTCCAGCGGTTTTCTTTTGGCAGCCAAATCAAAACTTAGCGCGACGCCAGTGCAGCGTTACAGGGAGCCCACGATGAGGCACTGGCCGTCGTGGTACTGTAAATCAACCACACCCATGCTGTGGAGGGCGACGACAATGCGGGTGGCGCTCTCCTCGCTGATGTGGGCCAGGCGCATGTAACCCTCGAGGGTGATACCGCCGTGATTGCGCAGGTAGTCGAGCAGCACCTGCTCACGCTCGCTGTAGCTGATGGTCTCGGCAGTGCGGGTCTCCTCGATAGCCGTCTCGGCGCTCATGATGCGCTCGTGCAGGCGGCTGGCGAGCATGTTCTCGTCGGCTACGCGGTAATACACGTGCCAGTTGCCGTTGTCGTCTGGGGCCTCGACAGGTTTTTCGTCGGCTTCGGCGATATCGGCCTTGACCACCGACTTGCCGTTGATATTGAACACTTTGAAGGTTACATGCTGCTCGGGGCGGCAGTACATCTGCGCCGCCGTCTCAATCATGTAAATCTCTTCCTCGCTGCGCACACCGGCGATGTTGCCGTTATCCTTCACGCCGATCAGCAGGTGGCCTCCGCTGTTGTTGGCAAAGGCGGCGATTGATCGGGCAATCTTGCGGGCATCGGTAATCTGGTACTTGAAGTCCTGATGCTCGTGCTCGCCCTCAAGGATAAGGTCTTGTATATAATGGCTCTTCTTGGTTCTCACTATCTTAATAAACTACGAATTACGCGAATTTTACAAATTTGCATCCGCACTCTCATTATTGCATGTTTCCTTAATTGACACTATTCTTAATAAACTACGAATTACGCGAATTCACTGGCTAACCATTAGTTCAATTCGCGTAATTCGTAGTTTAATGTCAACGTGGGTCGTCCACCCCGGGCTCCTGCGGAACTGGAGTGCCGTCAAGCACGGCGCGCAGGTAGGGTTCCAGCTTTTGGGCATACCACCAGAAGCCGATGTCGGTCAGGTGGATGCCGTCGACTGTGCCCTCGTTGTTCGGGCCGAAGAGGTCCTTGCAGGTGATGTAGTACAGGTTATTGGGATTGTCGGCCTTCAGTTTCAGATAGTTCTTGTGGTATTCGTCGTTCTTGGCGGGCAGATACTCGCTGTAGAAGGCGCTGTACTTGGCATAACTGTACATCTGCCCCTCAACCATGAAGATGGGCACCTCGGGACGCAGCGTGCGCAGGATGTTCACGAAACCATAGGTCACCGTGTCGCACATGTCCTTGGTGCAGTTGGGTATCGGGTCCAGGATATAGGCAGCCACATCGGGTATCGTGGCCATGGCCTGTGCCATACAGGAATCCATCTTGCCCTCGCCGCTGAAGCCCAGGTTGACGCACTCCACATCCAGGTCGCGCTGGATGATGCTCGTGGCCACCATGCCAGGACGGCAGGCACAGCCACCCTGCAGGATGCTCGTGCCGTAGAAGACGAACTTCTTGCCCTGCTTGGGAGAGTCCATCATGGGCTGCATGATCACGGCGCTGCTGTCCACACCGATCTCGATCCAGCGCACGCCGTCATACAGCGGCAGGTAGATCATGTACTCATGCATCTTGCCGTCGAGCCGGTCCACATACACCTTGCTCTGGATGGAGTCTTGGCGGGGACGGATATCATTGTCGATGCGCACAGGGCGGTTGCAGTTCACAAACTGCCAACTCTCGGTATCCTTGTCCCAGATGTAGAGGTCTGTGCCCTTGATGCCGGTGTCAGCCATGTGCATCATGTGCATGTTGGTCAACAGGTTATAGCGCACGGCGACGGCCGTGGAATTGGTGGCAAATCGAATGGCCTTGCCGCTGGTGCAACTGGCACGGTCCCACAAGGTGGGGCGCACATTGCCATAGAATTCCAGGGGGATGCGCGACTTCAACGTGCGGTCAAATGCCCAGTTGATCAAGCGATAATGCATCGCATCCACATAGCGCAGGGTGTCCTTGTCGGTAAAATCCTGGGCTTTCGTCACACTAGGCAACAGTGCGGCAAACAGCAGGACCACTGTCCAAACCTTTACATTGATGATCTTCTTCATATCATTTGGATTTTGGTTATTTATAGCACGTTAAGCAACTTGAGGGCTTCCATGCGGCCGTTGTTGAGCAATGTGGGATAATGGGCATCGCTGTTGACGACTACCGGGGCATTGAAACGCTTGAGCATGCCGAAATACTTCAGGTTGGGATAAAACCTGTTGCGCTGCAGCCAGGCCTTGGTATTGATCTCGATAACGAGATGATGGTCCATGATATTCTCAAACAGGTCGATGACCAGCTTGTCATACCACGGTTCCTCGTCAATACCGTCGAGGTACTGGCTGGCATTGAAGCCGATTTTGTCCATGTGACCCACAATCTCAAATCCACCCTCCTCGACCATGGCCATCATCTGGGAATAGAACGTCTTGACCACATACTCGATGTCGCCGTCAAAATTCTTGCCCATGCGTTCCTTGAAGCCCGGGAACTTGCCGTCGATATCCACCATCAGGTTAGGGTCGTTGATGGCGGGAATAAAGTGCACCGAACCGATGCGGTAATCGAGCGGCAACTGCTGGAAATAATCGCTGGCAGGGCCGTCGCCTGCGCCCACATAGTCCACTTCCATCGACGTGTACAGGTTGATGCGGTCGCCGTAAATGTGACGCAGGCGCTCCATCTCGTCGAAGTACTCCTGTACCTGCTCACGGGTCATATTGACGGGGCTCTCGACCGAAATGGGCGAATGCGGAGTAAAGCCCAGATGGGTAAAGCCCAAGGCTATGGCCTCGGTCACAAACTCCTCCATGGGAGCGTGGCCGTCACAAAACTGGGTGTGGGTGTGGAGATTATATAGGTCGGTTTCTTGGGTAATTCGGTTGGTGTCAAACATGATTAAAACAATTTAGTGATTTGTTCCATCGGAATGACCGTGATGATGGTCTTTCCGTCAGGGGTGTAATTGGGCTCCGGCAGACGCAGCAAGTCGGCGACAAGCACCTCCATTTCCTCCTGCTGGAGTGTGCGCCCGACGGGAATCGCTGCCGAGCGGGCCACCGTGAGCGACAAGTGCTCCATGATGCGGCGCTTGACGGGCATACCGCCATTGTCCACCGATTCCAGTATCTGCTGCACCATCGCCACTGGGTCCACGCCCTCGATTCCGGCAGGAATGGCATTGATGGCCCAGTCGTTCCCGCCCATGCTGTCAAGCTGGAAGCCCATCTGCTCCATTTCGGGCAGCAGCTCCTGCAGGGCTACGCTCTGGGCAGCACTCAGATGCAGCACCTCGGGGAAAAGGATGGCCTGGGATGACAGATTTCCCGTGTGCAGCTGACCGATGTAACGGTCAAACAGGATACGCACGTGGGCACGGTGCTGGTCAATGACCATCAGACCCGATTTGGCGGGCGACAGGATATAGCGCCCCTTGAGCTGCAGATATACCGATTGCACATCATCCACGGGCAACACGGTCTGCTGGGCATCACTGGTATCCTCGGCCATGGAATTGGCGCCCTGCTGCTCCAGTCCCTCGCGTTTCTTACGCTCAAAGTTGGCAAACAGGTCGTCCCAGTTGCTCATCGGGCGGTTATCGGGCACATGATGATGCGCAGCACCGCCGCCAGGCTTGTTTTGGGACTTAAACGGGTTGTAGGACGGGTCCACAGCAATCTCGGGGTGATGCACCTCGACATGGCCGCTATAGGCCGGGATTGCGGGAGCGTCCTTGGTGTCAAAGTCGATGGCAGGCACCTCGCTGAAGCGCCCCAGCGTCTCCTTGACTCCAGCAGCCAGAATCTGCCAGATGGGCATCTCGTCCTCAAACTTGATCTCGGTCTTGGTGGGATGGATGTTCACGTCGATGGCCTCGGGCTCGACGGTGAATCGCAGGAAGTAGTTGGGTTGCTCACCCTCGGGGATGAGTTGCTCGTAGGCCGACATCACCGCCTTATGGAAATATGGATGACGCATGTATCGCCCGTTGACGAACATGAACTGCAGGGCATTGCGCTTGCGGGCGTTTTCGGGTTTGCCGATGTAGCCCTGCACCTTCACCATCGACGTGTCGATCGTCACCGGCAGCAGCTGCTGGTCGATATTGTTGCCCATCAGGGCGGCGATGCGTTGGCGGAAAGTGCCCTGCATCAGCTTGTACATCACATTATCGTTGTGGATGAGCGTGAATTCCACCTCATGGTTGACCAAGGCCAGTTTCTCAAATTCCTTGACGATGTTGCTCAACTCCACTTGGTTGGATTTCAAGAACTTGCGGCGCGCAGGAACATTAAAAAAGATGTTCTTGACCATGAAGTTGCTACCCACCGGGCACATGTCCGGTTCCTGACTCTCGCACTGCGACGCATTGATGACCAGCCGTGTTCCCAGCTGGGCGTCGTGACGGCGCGTGCGCAGTTCCACCTGCGAGATGGCGGCAATCGAGGCCAGTGCCTCGCCGCGGAAACCCATCGTGTGCAGCGTGAACAGGTCGTCGGCACAGCGTATTTTGCTCGTGCTGTGACGTTCAAAGGCCAGACGCGCGTCGGTCTCGCTCATGCCCACGCCATCGTCAATGATCTGGATGAGCGTGCGTCCCGCATCCTTGAGGATGATCTGCACATGCGTCGCCTGGGCGTCGATGGCATTCTCCACCAGCTCCTTGATGACACTGGCAGGCCGCTGGATGACTTCGCCGGCAGCAATCTGGTTGGCAACCGAGTCGGGCAACAGTTTTATCACATCGCTCATGGCACATCAATTCGTTGAAGGTTCTTCACATCGGGCGACGGTTGCGAAGCGGCCTCTGCGGCTACGGCATTGCTGCCCGAGCGGCGGCGCGTGCCGCCCTCGATGCTGCGCATGAGCTGCTTGAGCTCATCGCTCACGTCATAGATATCATCGGGCGACTTGGGCCTCAACTCGTCATACCACTTGAACTGCGGCAGGTACATGTCGGCACGCTTGGCCAGATACAGCGGTGTCACCTTGCCGGTGACCTCGGGCCACATGGTGATACGGTCCACCTCCTGCTTGGGCTTGAGGTTCAAGCGCATATAGCTGGACTCAGCGTTGACCATCTTATTGTAGGTCGAATCCTTCTCCTGCGGGAACATGATGACCTGGACATTGCCGTCCACGTCGAGCCGCCGCAGTTCCTTATCCTCGAACCATGCCTTCATTTTCTTGCCGCTCAGCTGGTCGTAGTAGATCTCGCCCAAATGCTCGGCCATGAAGCCGCCTGTGGGCAATGTTGCCCAGTCGGCAGCGCTGTCGTTGAGATGCACGTTGATTTCGTCGCCAAAGATCTGGCGCTCCAGGTTCCACACCACTGCATGACGGTACATGTTGATAATGGTGTCGGCCTCGCTCAACTGCAGCGAGTCGCAGATGCCCTGCACGTCGTTGCGGTAAAAGCGCACCTGGTTGAAGGCCCGCAGCACTCGCACCGAGTCGCCCGCCGAATTGGCAGCCGAATCGTTGACGACATAGTTGATGAGCGTGCACAGGGTGTCGGCATGCAGGTAGATAGTATCTTTCTGCGAGAACTCGCGTGCTCTTGCACGGCCCGTCACATAGCTGTAGTGGGCATTCTCGTCGTGATAGCCGTAGTTGCCGTCCAGAATGACCTTGTTGCCGGGATCGGTGATAATCACATTGCCTCGGGCCTCGCCGTAATTGCGGTTGCGGTTATAATAAACCGTGTCGCCCAACAGCGTCTTGCCATCCTTAGCGGTAATGAGCGCGCGCTCATACAGGGTGGCATCGTCGGCACTGGTGTTGTACCAGCCGTTGGTCGTGTTGATCGTGTTGCTGTCGCTCACGATGAGCGTCTCGCTGGTGATGTGGGCAAAGTGGGTCTGGGTGTTGTAGTCGAGCAGTTCGGTAAACATCTCGTAGCGGTCGTTGATCAGGTGAACGTTGCGCGAGAATTCCGCCTGCTTGGTATCCAGCTCATAGCGGCCATACTGGGAACTCAACTCGGTGTTGTTGCGGTTATCGACAATGGTGCCGCCGTCAAAGTAGTAGCCCACGTTGCTGTTGATTTCATAGTCCAGCGCATCGGTCAGCAGCGTGGTGCTGCGGTTCTCCAGACGCACATTGTTGCGCAATTCGGCCACGCCCTGGTCACCGTAGTAGTGCAGCACGTCGCTATAGACCCACAGGGTATCGCCTTGGGTCATGCGAACGTTGCCAAAGGCGTCCAGCGAACTGGTCTCGGCATAGAAATAGGCACTGTCACAGAACATATACATGTCGCCACGGCGAAAACGCACATTGCCTTTCAGCACCTGATAGTCGCGGCTGATGTTCTCGTTGGCCTTGAGCAGGTCGGCATTCTCCAGGAACACCTTATTCGTCTGGTTGCGGTTGGCTTTGGGAATCTGCGGCGTGATGCGCGACACCTTCGGGCCTTTTGACCCCTTGCGGGCGGCCTGGGCAGGTTGAGGATTGGTCGGCGCCGGGCGTTTTTTCATGGGCTGCACCGTGCGGGGCTTGACAGCGCGCACGGGATTCTGGGCCCACACCACTGGCGACATGAGCAGAGCCATCAGGCACGAGGCCACAACGACGTGCCGCCATCGTGAGCCACTGACCCGCTGTCTATCGACCAAGCCCATCATCAAAAAAACTAAAAACCAGGGACTAGAAAACTAGAAACTAGGGACTAGAAACTAAAGACTACTTCCCCTTCTTGAGCCAGTCGTACTTGAAGTCGCAGTCACGCCAGCCCTCCTCGATATAGACGTATACCTTCTTCTGTTTCTCCACCACCCAGTCATGGATGATCTTCTCCTTCTCGCTAGCCTCGCACATGTCCTTGATGATCATGTAGTCATCAGCCAAATCGGCCTTATGGCCGTCGATGCGCTTAACCAGCTTGACGATAGCGACCTGCTCGCGGCGCGTCTTGGGGTTGACCATGACAAAAGGCTCGCTCACGTCACCGGGCTGCATCATATTCACCTTTTTGCCCACCTCGGCAGGCAGGTCGGCCATCTCAAAGCGGCCACTGTGGGTTTTCTCGTTGAGCATGTTGCCGCCGTTGTTACGCGAGTCCTTGTCCTGGGAGATGAACAACGCCATCTCCTCGAAGGTGTGCCTGCCGTCCAGGATGTCGGTGCGCACGCTGTCCAGGCGCGTCAGGGCGTCGGTCAGGTCCTTGTCGCTCACACGGGGGCGCAACAGGATGTGGCGCGTGTTGATGCGGTCGCCGCGTTTCTCGATGAGCTGGATGATATGGTAGCCATCGTCGGTCTCGACGATGTTGCTCACGCGCTTGTTGTCATTCAGGTTAAACGCTGCCGTGGCATACTCGGGCAACAGCACCGAGCGGCTCTGGAAACCCGTCTCGCCGCCATACACGGCAGTGGCCTGGTCCTGACTGTAGAGAATCGCCAGTGTCGAGAACTCTCGCTCTCCGCTGTTGACCTGCTGGGCATAGTCGCGCAGACGCGACTTCACCTCGTCGATTTCCTGCTGCGGAATTGCGGGGTTGATCGTGATGATCTGGGCCTCGACCTGCATGGGAATGTAGGGCAACGAGTCCTTGTTCAAGGCATTATAGTAGCGCTGCACGGTGGCAGGAGTGGCCTTGACGTTCTTGGTCAGGTCCTGCTGCACTTGTTGGATGCAGTATTGGTCACTGTAAACCTCGTTGAGCTTCTCACGCAGGCGCGGCAGCGGCATGCGGAAGTATTCCTCTACCTTTTCCTTGCTGCCCAGGTTGGCGATAAAGAAGTTGATGCGGTTCTCGACCTCGGCGCTGATGGTCGAAGCCTGCACCTCGACAGTGTCGATGCGCGCCTGGTCCAGGAACAGTTTGTCAATCGCCATCTGCTCGGGAATGACGCAATAAGGGTTACCTTCAATAGGCACACGCTCATAGAGTGCCTGCTGATACTGTTCCTCGATATCGCTCTTGTAGATGGGCTCGTCGCCGATGACCCAAGCCACCTCCTCGGCCACGTTGTTCTGGGCCAGGAGGGCGAGAGATGCCATGGCAAACAGCACTGCGGTAAATAATCTGATTTTCACTTGTATTTTCGTTTTGTATGGTTGTATTTGTTGTGGCGGCAAAGATAGTAAAAATTCCCCATACCCTTGTGCCCCGTGGGCAGCAATTTCCCAAATGTTTGTTAAAGTCACCCGCCCGCCCTGTGCCAGCCCCTGCGATAGGCCCCGATGGGCTGTCGTTGAACGGCCTGGGGGCTCACGGCGGCACCCTTTGTCCATCGTGAGCCCCCAGGGGCGATGCGGTTCCCGCCGTCAAGCGGCGGCAACGGTTATTTCACTTTCTTAAGCACCTTTTTGTTGATCTTGGCAGGATACTTCTTGGCAAGTTCCTGTTTCCAGCGCTGCTCCAGCACATCCTGGTAACCGCTGGTTACAGCACCGCGCACGTCAGCCATCTCCTCGGGCTGGTCGATGATACCGCCCTCAATGATGATGAACTCGGGATAATTCGGACGATTGGGCTTGTCACCGACATGGAAAGCAAGATAATCGGCGAAAGGATTCTCGCCCTTCTTGACTACCATGTGTTCCATGCGGATATCATTGCCATATTTGTTGTATAAGGCATCGGCCAACGTGTCGGCACCAAACTTCGTCAAATCGGCCTTGACCAGGTTGAGCACGCTGTCGCTCTTGGCATACAGGATGATGCCTTTGAAGTGAGGCTCGTCCCAACCATACTTGCTGCGGTTCTCATTGTAGTGCTGAATCAGACCAGCAGTGTCCTTTTCGGCAGCCTTCCACACGCGGCGGTTGCTGATTTCGAACAGCATCATGCCATCGCGATACTCATTCAACAGGTTGCGGTACTCGGGATTGTTCTTGACCGCCTCATAGGCATCATAATCCTTCAGGGCCTGCTCGGCCATGGCGTTCACCTTAGTCATGATTTCCTTTTTTGCATTGGCAGGATCGGGAATGACAGTAGTGGTGTTCAACTGCGACATCAGCGCCTTAACGGGCACCGACTGCTTGGCGCCATAGGTGAAGAGCGGAGTCTTCGCGCCCTTGATATACTGTGCCACAAAAGCAGAGTCCAAACGGCCATGAGCCATGAGCGTGTTGTTCAGCAGCGACTCAAAGGCGGGGTCGAGGCGATAGTTGTACTTGTTCTTGAGATCGTTGAGACGACGCTCCTCGACCAGCTTCATGCGGCCATCGCGTTTGAAGGCGTTCTCAATACCCTGGCGCACCTCGCCAAGCGAAGGCACGCCGTGAGCCACTTTCTTGATGATGTGGTAGCCGAACTGTGTGGCAAACGGCTCACTGATTGCACCGTCGGGGAGATTGAAGGCAATGCTGTCAAAGGGCTGAACCATCCTGCCGGGGCCAAACCAGCGAAGGTCGCCACCATTTTTGGCATTGGAATGGTCATCCGACTCGGTGCGGGCAAGTTCCTCAAAGTCGGCACCAGCCTTGATCAGCTGATAAATCGAATCTATCTTAGCCTTGCAGACTGCTTTCTGCTCCTCAGTAGCATTCTGGGGGAACATCTTCAGGATATGCTTGGCATGGACATCGTTGCGGTCACGCATCTTGTTGACGCGGAACATGCTGATACCAAACGAGTTCACAAAGGGCTTGGACACCTCGCCAACGGGGGTACTGTAGATCACGTTCTCCATGTCAGCGGGGAACATGCCCGCTGAAACGAAGCCGAAGTGGCCGTGGTTGCGCTGCTTGTACGGGTCGGTAGAATAACGGTCAGCCAAGGCCGTCCAATCCTCACCGGCAATCACGCAGTTGCGCAGGCTATCCAGCATTGCGATGCGTTGAGCATTCACCGCATCATTAGTGCCCAAGGGCAGCATGATGTGGTCAATATCTAATTCCTTCTTGTAACGGTCATAGGTTTCATTGATCATCTGCCACAGATAAGTGGTGTCCTCGGTCAGATAGGGAGCGGCGAGTTGTTTCTGATAGACCTCAAACTCCTTGATGAACGCCTGGGTCGTGTCAATGCCTGCAGCCTCGGCGTCGGCAACCTTCTGCTTGTACAGCACAAAGAGCTCAACGTACTTGTCAAGGGGTTCTTTCTCGATCTGCTGCTGATTGTTCTTGTTATACAGGTATTCAAACTCCGAGAGCCTGACATCCTTTCCGTTAATAGTCATCAGGACAGGATCCTCGTTCTTTGCAAGAGCGAGAATCGCAATGCCCAACAACAATGAAGAAATCAAAAGTTTTGCTTTCATCTTCTTTAGGTTGGTTTGATCTATATTTTACGTTTTTTCATTCTAATATAAGAGTATAACGCAAGCGCATGAGAAAAATTATATTCTCCACCCACTTTTTTTTGCACTCACAACTCACATTTGCACAAAAAAAATTGAAAGCAACCTCCCATTCCTCTCAGTAAGAGGCATCATAGCCCAACCCATAACCGCCGACATCACAATAAAAAAACGGTTGGCTTACCGCAAAGACAACCCAACCGCGTATGCTGTGAAAAGACGTACCGATAAATTGGAATTTATCTGGCAACAACAATAGTGAACAGCACCAGATCCTCTGTCCCAGTATTGATTATACTGTGTTCCGATCCTTTAGGGCAAATATGCAGGACGCCGGGGCGCAGTTCTTCTTCTACACCATCGCAGATGGCTCTGCCAATACCTGACAAGATATAGTTCATATCATCGCCGGATGTCTGCCTGTGCATTCCGATGCTCCCGCCCGAATGGATTGTTGTGGGAATGATACGGTATTTTTCATCGTTGTACATCCGCACGGTCATCAACCCTGTTCCCCCGTTCATACCAGGGAATGCTCGTTCTTCTATCTTGTTAAAATCAATAATCATAAGTTCCAATAAATTCCAATTTCATGGCATTTAGGGCTGCACCTCAGCATAGTTCAAGTAAACTTGGCTCTGCGCTCGGCTTGCACTTAAATTCCGATTTCTCTGTTTTTTATTAATCAGTTTTGAAGAGAATATGCATATAGTTCCCATTCTCATAGCCGAAGCGCTGTATGAGAGTGGAACCGTCATAGATAGCTTCCAGTTGCAGAGCGATGCCGTTTTCAGCAAGTGAGCCGAATGCTTTCGGCTGTTTCAGTTCGTTCTCCGTAAACTTGTAAGTCTGACTGTTGTTATTAAACTCTATGCGGATATGGTGATCGGTATCGCCGTAGTTTAAGTTCAGCAGCATGACATTGGGGATGAAAGCCCATATGATGTGCAAAAAGTCCGTGTCGTAGTCGAAGCCATAGCGTGCAGTGATGGCCTGTGGGGAGGCTCCGGCGAGTGCATGGCTCAGCCCTTCGTCCGCATCCACGACCTTTGAAATCAGCGAAACGGGGAAGTCTTGAAAGAATACATGCAGCATCTTATTGTCAGACACATCAACTTGCACGTCACCAAAGGCTTCACTATGGGCAACCGTTATAGGTCGACCCGCCTCGTCTTTGCCTTCGATACAATCTTTGTTTTTGTATATAATGACGTACTGGCCAGGATATTCGCCCGAAATGTTCTGCGCATAGGTCTCCTTTTGTTTGTTCGTCAACCGCTTCACAACATCGTCTTCGTTGCTGCAAGATGCAAGGGAGAACAATGAGAATAATAGTAGGATAAATCCTAAATACTTTAACTTACTTATCATGGCTCTAATTTTAATATTACTACTAATTAACGTTGGCCAAATGCAATTATTATGCTACCTGAGCTTGTTTTTGAGCGATAGTCGCCTTTAAGTCCTCGCTCTCCTGGACCGTCACCTACGGCTGGTTTTCGGGTGATCATGCCGAAGATGTCGAGGTTCTGGGGACAGTCGGCCAGGGGCAGTTCTATCTCCATGCTGTAGTCGTCGGCGCCGGTGAAGATGCGGTTCTCCGATACGTACTCTATCGAAGACCCCTTCTTCAGCGCTGCCTGCTTTCCGTTTATCGTCAGTATCATAAAATAGCGGTTGATTTACTTAATGCAAAGGTAAATCAACCGCTTTATGCTGAGAAAAGACGGAACCGTATTTTTTCCCTTTCGTGAAACTAGCTATTTCTTCCCCTCATCGGGTTATGATTCCATTATCAGTATCACTTAGATTGATGGTTTTATCTGCCGACTGATGCTCCCGGCCTTTGCTCAATCGCCATGAAATGTTAAGTGACAGACTGTTGCCACCATCTCTACTGTAGTGCACCATGTGCTTGTAAAGATTGCGGTTCAGGATCTCGCTTTCTGTGGACTTGTAGCTATTGATGAAAGGATTAGACCATGTGAGTGAGAATTGCCAATCCCCATAGTTGTAGGAGCATTGTAAGATTGTATTAGCTCCGTTATATGCCTTTGTCTCTCCCTCTAAGAATCGAAAGCCATTGTCCGCGTAAGCCAGTAAAGTGAATTTTCCGAGATATGCCGTGACACCTGCCGAATAGAACCACGATGTATAGCAATGCGTATAGTCAAAGCCATAGTTGAAGCAACGCATCATTCCTCCGTTTGCATAAATTTGTAGTTTCTCGGGTGTAATCCAATAACTTGCGTATGCCATTGTATTCAATACGTTAATAGCTTTCTGATTTATCTGTGTATAGATGAACTTGTCATCAGCGGTGCGCTCGTAGTGCGCCATATTGGGTTTATTGCAATGTCTGTAGAATCCTTCGGCAAATGCACTCCAGCGATCATCGTTATAAGACAGACGCAATGTATGTTCTGTGTCACGGGACGGCTTGAGGCTGGGGTTACCCACAATATATTCCATGCTGTTTGTCTGAATTGTTGCATCGCTGATCATGGCAATGCGCGAAGCACGGTCTTTCATCTCAAAGGTGTAGTTTAGTTGCATCCCATTCATGATACTATAAGCCAGCGTCGCCTTGGGGCGGAATGTCCAGAAGTCATAGTTGTGCTCATTTTGATTGTAGTGGATGTAGCTTGTTCCCAAACCAAGAGAATAGCGTAAACCCTTGAGCCAACCTTTTATCTCGCTGAACGCATAGACACTATTCTGATTCAACTCTGTCAGGGCAAAGGCATCGCCCGTATAATTATTATTTGTGTATTTATAGCGATAGTTCACACCAGCAGATAACGTGAATGGGTTCAGTCGGTTTTCGTAGATTATTTCAGATAAAGCAGAGACGGTCTTGCCATTTACATCATATTGATAAGGAGCTCCCTCATCGTAGTAATTGCTGTTCTTGGTGGCTATGTATGTGCCAACAGCATTTGCCGTGACTGACTGACGTGGAGTGAGTTGGCGGAAGAAGTACAAGTCGAGGACAGGTGAGTTGGACTTGCCGCTCTCTTTGTTGGTTGATCGATATCGGTTTGTGCCATTAATGATGTCTTTGATCGAATAATTGCCTGGAGTTTTATTCAGACTCTCACTCAAGGATGCCTGAAAGACGTATGCTGTGGAATCCGCCAGATTGTAGGTCAGCTTCACGTCATGGCTGCGGGCTTTTCTGAGCGTCTTTACATCATCACGCTCTATAGCATAGATGTCATCATTATTCAGGGTATATTCTGCCAACTCAGTTGCCTTTGTTCCTTTCAATTGATGACCGCTAAAATTGTAGGAAAGAGTAAACTCACTTTTCTTATGGTTCCATTTACCATACACCGTTCCATCACCTTGCCAAGAAGTGAGCGTGGGCGTGACGTCAGTGCCTAACGTATAACCGGAGTCATCGCGCTTGGTGATGATGTTGATGACGTAGGCCACGTCTTCCCCATAACGCACACCAGGATTATCAACGAAGTCAATCTTGCTGATGAGTTTGGGGTCAAGCGCCAACATTTCCTCTTTACCGACGATGATGCCATTGATTCTAAGTTGTACACCGCCTCTGCCATCAATTGCAGTTACAGAATGTGCCACATTATCAATACGGAGGTTGGGCAACGAGAGTTTCTGCAGGAGGCCAAAACCATTGTTTGAGGCATCCTTCTGGGCATCTGTAGGATAAATCATCTGGCCGTCAGCCTTGCTTACAACCTTGGGAGCGTTGACAATGACTTCATCAAGAGCGACAGTCTTGTCCTCATTCTGAGTAAACGCCTGGAAAGGACAAAGACAAAGGATAACGAAAAATAAAAATAATTGTTTCATTTGCATCGAACATTTTTTTTGATTTTCGATGCAAAGGTATTACCGAATCAGAAGAGTGTCAGAAATTCTTACCTGACATTTGTCTGACATTTGCCTGACAACGACCTATCTATTTGATTTTCAGTGCGTAGCTTCTACCTCTGTCCGACTCAATTTTCAGGTTACTATAGGCTTCTAAGATGGGTTTCACTCGTTTGATAAGCGTGTAAAGCGTATCGCTGGCATTGGGTTTCTTGGGCCACAGGCGGTCACAGATTTCTTGCTTGGAGAGTGAATGAGATTCTGTCATCATAAACATCTCCATAAGGCAGTGCTGCATCGGAGTAAAATGAATGGGTTCACCTTTTGCGGTAATGAATTTGTCGTTGGCAAATACAATTCCACCATAACTCAGTGCTTCTGCAAACATCTCAGGCTTAAACCTGCGCATATACCACAGGCTGCACATCATCCATAGAAGGCCGGCAAACAACAATGCCCCGGATGCCCGCTGGTCAGAAAGCGCAAATATGGTCAAAACGTCGCAATTAGCCTGTGCCACCATCTGAGTTTCCTGTCGGCCAGCCCTGCTCACGGATGTCATGGCAATGCTGGCCGTGTTTTTTAGTTCGGCGATGGTGAGATGACTACGATAACAGCGGATAGTATCGGCATTGATCACGTCTGTCGGCATCTCGGCAAGAGTAAGCTTCAGTGCATTGTTTACATCTCGTGTTATCCCCTTTTCAACACTTTTATAGCTGCACACACTTGAACATAACGCACAAAGCATTATGAAAACAAATATGACAAAAGGAAGTTTCTTCATCTGTCTGAATTCTTAATGGTATTCAACATTTCAATCATTTTCTTTACATATGGCAATGCACAGCGGAAACCCTCTGGCATGTCATCATTCGCAACCCGTGAGAGACATATCGACAAGTATGATATAAGGAATACTCTCATTGAATAAAGGTGTTTGATCTTGCAAAGGTAAACATAATTCTGCTATTTTCTCTTAGATTTCGGTGATTTATTGACTTCGTCTTCAATGCTCACGCTCGGCAATATTCATGCAAGCATGACATTGCGCTCGTTTACTCGCATTGGTGTTCATGAGGCGCTGGTGTTTGCTCTGACTTTTATAATTTTGGAAAAGTCGTCAACTGCGTATGCCGGGGAGAGACGGGTGCTATTTTCTCGAGACGCGAACAGCACGCACGGGCAAGCCGACGTACCGGCTGTCGTACCACACCACTTTGCGCCACGAATTAGCGAACAGGATATAGGCTTCGCGAGAGCCGGCCGCTTCGAGGATGAGTTTATCGGGCGAACAGAGCGTTCGTGACCAGTAGTAGCAGCACACGCCATCGTTATAAAGAGTAGTCGAAAGGCCGCCCGCAGAGGGTAAGAATAGGGTTTTCCCGTTGGGGCCAGTAAGCAAATGGCCACTCACACCCTTCTGCTCAACCCACTGCCATTCGCACTCGACCAACAACTCTTGCAACTGTCCCAACGTCGGCATGCACCACCGTGGTCCCCAGTTGATGGTAGCAGCATCATCTTCCGGCTCCAGTTCACGCTTGCCATCAAATATGCCGCTATTCTCGTCGACCCAATACTTTGTCAGCGCATCTAACCAGCCACTGCTATCTGAGCCGCTCCACTTATAATTGTTCCACTGGTAGGAATCCTTAGGAATGGTCTCGCCCCAGGAGAAGTAGTCACCGTATTCCTCGGGGCTATCGGCACCGACGTTACACGTCGCCCACAACGTGCCGCTGGGCAGACCCAGGTCAACATATTCGTGATTATCGGGAATGGGCTCATCTTTATCGTCTTTGCATGAATTGAAAACAATAGGCAATGCAATAGCCAATAACAAAAATACCTTCTTCATAAATTCCTTCTAAAATTATACGGTGATTAATCATGGGCTTTCTCCAGCAATCTGCTCGAAAAATGTCATATATGATAATAACGCTATCGCAACCTGAATATTTTATGCCAAGCTTTAAGCATTACTGAATGCTGCTATACCAAATTAATTAGCCACTATGGGCATCAGGTCCACAGTGGCTAATCATTAAACGGTGGTTTGCTTAATTTTAATTGCCCATCTCGCTCAGGAACTTGATGCGCACCAGGCGGATTTCCTCCTCGGTGTAGTCGTCGCCCAGTTCCTCCATAGCCTTCTCGATGTTGTCGGTGTCGCTCTCCTTGAAATATTCAAAAATGTCATCCTCGATATCCGAGTCGATGGCCTCATCGATGTAATATGACACGTTGATTTTGGTTCCGCTATAAACGATGGCCTCCAATTCATCGAGCAATTCTTCAAATTCCAGGTCCTTGCTCTCGGCCAGCGCGTCGAGAGACACCTTGCGGTCGATGGCCGTGATGATCTCGACCTTGAGCTTGCTCTTGTTGGCGACAGTGCGCACCCGCATGTCCTCAGGGCGCTCGATCTCGTTCTCATCGACATATTTCTTGATCAGCTCAACGAATTCCTTGCCATAACGCTTGGCCTTGCCGGGGCCCACGCCGGGAATGTTCTGCAGCTCGTCCAGTGTGATGGGATAGGTCGTCGCCATGGCATCGAGCGAGGGCTCCTGGAAAATGACATAAGTGGGCAGACCGTGCTGCTTGGCGATTTTGCGTCTCAAGTCCTTGAGGATGCTGAACAGCTCGGCATCGACAGCACCGCTGCCACCGCCGCGCAATTCCTCGTCAAGCATCTCGGTATACTCGTTGTCCTCGACAATCCAGAACTTCTCACGGCTCTTGAGGAACTCCTTGCCCTCCTTGGTAACCTTGATCACACCGTAGTTCTCGATGTCCTTGGCCAGATAGTCGGCAAAGACGCCCTGGCGTATCACGGCCATGAGGAATTTCTCGTCACGCTGATCAGCACAGCCGAACACGTCCAGCTCATTATGCTTGTAGCCCTGAATCTCGGAAGTGGCATCACCCATCATCACATGGGCGACATATTCGGGTTTGAAGCGTTCTCGCAGGGTCAGGATGGTCTCGATGGCGGCACGCAGTTCCTCGCTGGCCTCAACACGCTTCTTGGGCTTGAGGCAGTTGTCGCAGTTGCCGCAGTTGTCCTGCTCATAGGACTCACCGAAGTAGTGCAGCAGCGAGCGGCGGCGGCACACCGACGACTCGGCATAGTCGCGCGTCTCGAGCAGCAGCTGCTTGCCGATTTCCTGCTCGGCGATGGGCTTGCCCTGCATGAATTTCTCCAGTTTGTCCAGGTCCTTTCGGGAGTAGAAAGTGATGCACTTGCCCTCACCGCCGTCACGTCCGGCACGTCCGGTTTCCTGGTAATACCCTTCCAGACTCTTGGGAATGTCGTAGTGGATGACAAACCTCACGTCGGGTTTGTCGATGCCCATACCAAAGGCGATGGTAGCCACGATCACGTCAACATCCTCGCTCAAGAAGGCATCCTGGTTATTGCTGCGCATGGCGCTCTCCATGCCGGCATGGTAGGGCAACGCCTTGATGTCGTTGAGGCGCAGCACCTCGGCCAGTTCCTCCACCTTCTTGCGGCTCAGGCAATAGATGATGCCCGACTTGCCCTCGTTGCCCTTAATGAACTTGATGATCTCGCGGTCCACGTCCTTGGTCTTGGGACGCACCTCATAATAAAGGTTGGGACGGTTGAACGACGACTTGAACACGGCAGCGCCGGTCATGCCCAGGTTCTTCTGGATATCATGCTGCACCTTGGGTGTCGCGGTCGCCGTCAGGGCGATGATCGGACGCACACCGATGCGGTTGATGATCGGGCGGATATTGCGGTACTCAGGGCGGAAATCGTGTCCCCACTCCGAGATACAGTGTGCCTCGTCAATGGCATAGAAAGAGATGGGCACATCTTTCAAGAAGGCCACATTATCTTCCTTGGTAAGCGACTCGGGAGCGACATACAGGAGCTTGGTGCGACCGTTGCGCACGTCTTCCTTCACCTCCTCGATGGCCTGCTTGGTGAGGGATGAGTTCAGGAAATGGGCGATACCGTCCTCCTCGCTGTAACTGCGCATGGCATCGACCTGATTCTTCATCAGGGCGATAAGCGGCGAGATGACGATTGCGGTACCCTCCATGATGCGCGCCGGCAACTGGTAACACAGCGATTTACCGCCGCCTGTCGGCATCAGCACGAATGTGTCGCGCTCGGCCAGCAGGTTCTCGATTATCGCCTCTTGATTGCCTTTAAACGTCTCAAAACCGAAGTACTCCTTCAGCGCCGATATCAGCTTACTGTTTTTCGCCATAATCCAAGGTTTAGGGTTTCTATGATTCTACAAATATAGTATGTTTTTATGAACTGGGCAATTTTTAAGAAAATTTTATGGTGTCAGGAGCTCATAATTCGAGCGGGACAGTTGCCGCTCGGCAAACTCGCGCGTGAGCACATAGCGTTTCTTGCCCATCGACGGCGCCTGATACATGACATCGATCATGATGGTCTCGAACAGGCTTCTCAAGCCGCGGGCACCCAGTTTGTACTCGATGGCCTTGTCAACGACATATCCCAGCACATCGTCCTCGATGACCAGCTCCACACCGTCCATCGCCAGCAGTTTCTTGTACTGGCGCACGATGGCGTTCTTGGGCTCGGTGAGGATGCGCAACAGGGCGTCGCGGTCCAGCGGCTCAAGGTTGGTGAGAATGGGCAGACGGCCGATGATTTCGGGAATGAGGCCGTAGCTGCGCAGGTCCTGCGGGGCCACAAAGTGCAGCAGCTTTTCGCGTTCGGCCCTGCTCACGTGGTTGCTGGCGCCGTAGCCCACGACGTGGGTGTTGAGGCGCTGAGCAATCTTGCGCTCGATGCCCTCAAAGGCGCCGCCGCAGATGAACAGGATATTTTTGGTGTCAACGGCAATCATCTTCTGCTCAGGGTGCTTGCGACCGCCTTGGGGCGGAACATTCACTACCGACCCCTCGAGCAGCTTGAGCAGGCCCTGCTGCACGCCCTCGCCGCTCACGTCGCGCGTGATGGACGGGTTGTCGCCCTTGCGCGCGATTTTGTCGATTTCGTCAATGAAGACGATGCCGCGTTCAGCCTCGGCGACGTTGTAGTCACAAGCCGCCAGCAGCCTGGTCAACAGGCTCTCGATATCCTCGCCAACGTAACCGGCCTCGGTCAGCACCGTGGCATCGACGATGGCAAAGGGCACCTTCAGCATCTGGGCAATGGTCTTGGCCAGCAAGGTCTTGCCGGTGCCCGTCGGTCCCACGATGATGATGTTGCTCTTCTCGATATCGATATCGTCGTCACGCTTCTGGTTCAGGCGCTTGTAGTGGTTATAGACAGCGACCGACAGGTAGCGCTTGGCGGTTTCCTGGCCGATGACATACTGGTCAAGATAGGCCTTGATCTCCTCGGGCTTGGGCAATGACTCCATGTCCAGGTCGGGGAGCATCGATGATGACATCTTATTGAGGTACTCACGGGAGAGCTCCACGGCCCGCTCGGCACAGTCGTTGCAGATGCAGCCGTTCATGCCCGGCAGCATCAGCTCGACCTCGCGGTCGCTGCGCCCACAAAAGCTGCAATACAGTGTTGTGTCTTTCTTTTTCGCCATTATACTATTACTCAGCGGGTTTCTCGGCAGCGGGTTTCTCGCGGACAAGCACTCTGTCAATCATGCCATAGTCCTTGGCCTCGGCAGCGGTCATCCAGTAGTCGCGGTCGCTGTCGGCATACACCTTGTCATAGGGCTGACCCGAGTGGTCGCTGATGATGGTGTACAGTTCCTGCTTGAGTTTGAGAATCTCACGCGAGGTAATCTCGATGTCCGATGCCTGGCCGCTGATGCCGCCCATCGGTTGGTGAATCATCACACGGCTGTGCTTCAGGGCAAAGCGCTTGTCCTTCTGGCCAGCAACCAGCAGCACGGCAGCCATCGATGCGGCCATGCCGGTGCAGATGGTGGACACGTCGCTGTTGATGAACTGCATCGTGTCATAGATGCCCAAGCCGGCATAAACCGAGCCGCCGGGCGAGTTGATGTACAACGAGATGTCCTTGCCGGGATCCGAGGTGTCGAGATAGAGCAGCTGGGCCTGCACCACGTTGGCGCTGTAGTCATCGACCTGGGTGCCCAGGAAGATGATGCGGTCCATCATCAGACGCGAGAACACGTCGAGCTGGGTCACATTCAGCTTGCGCTCCTCCATGATGGTGGGCGAGATATAGTTATTGGACACGCCAGCGGCATACTGGTCAAGTGCCAAACCGTTCATTCCAAGGTGGTGTACAGCAAATTTTCTGAAATCGTTTTCCATAAATCTTGTAGTTAAAATTAATTTTTGTTCAAAGATACTATTTTTTTCTCAATCCCACGTCAACTTGGGGAAATATTTTTATCGGTTTTACTCAAAAACCGAGCCAACCGACATTTTGTCACCCTGTCCCGATAAAAAAGTGCAGGCCGGGCACATCGGCCCGGCCTGCACTACTAGTTTACTATGAACTGAGATTTACTTCTCGTCTTTCTCGTAGAGCTTGCGGAAGTCCTCTACGCTGATGCTCTTCTCGTTGACCTTAACGGCCTCCTTGACGGCAGCATAGAACTTGTTGTCCAATGCATGCTCCTGGATGGCATCGCGCGCGCGGTCATCCTGCATGAAGCGCTCGGCCTGCTGTTTGATCAGGTCCTCGGGAGCGTTGTAGATGCCGTACTGCGACAGCTGCTGCTGGGCAAAGATGAAGGCAGCGGTGTCGATGTCCTCTTTCTCGACCTTGATTTCCAGAGCCTGTGCCAGGTGGTCCTTCACGAGTTGCCAGCGCAGCTGCTTGAACATGTTCTGGGCCTCCTCGTCGGTCACCTCAACGTTCTGCTTCTCGTCCTGCTCGCGGCGCAGCTTCAGGAAGCGCTTCAGGAACTCCTCGGGCAGCGGCATTTCGCCGGCCTTCTCGGTGAGGATGCGCTGAGCGTCAACGGTGAAGCGGTAGTTGCTCTCGGGAATGTTGGCCTTGGCGATCATGTCGCGCATAGCCTCGCGGAAGGCAGCCTCGTCCTTGACATCGGTCTCGGTGCCCAGAACGCCCTTGAAGAACTCCTCGTTCATCTCGGCATCCTTGTTGACCTTGATCTCCTCGATGGTGATGCGGAAGTCGCTCTTCACGTCGGCATCAGCGCGGTCAACGTTCAGCAGGCCCGACAGCTCGGCGGTGTTGCCGTTGTAGGCCTTGTGGGGATTGAAGGTGAAGGTGTCACCCACCTTGACGCCCACAAACTTGGCAGCCTCGTCATCATCGGCCATGTAGCGCGGCGAGATCACGGTGCGCTCCACCTTGATGCCGTTCTCCTTGTCGTTGCCCTGCTCGTCGAGCTCTGCCATCGAGCCACGCAGCATCGACTCCTTGTCGCTCTCCTCGCCGTCGACGAGGGTGCCCAGGCGCTTGCGGTCGTGAGCAATGGCGTCATCGATCATCTGGTCGGTCACCTCGATATTGTAGTAGGGCACATTGATGCGCTTGTTGAGCTTCAGCTCGATAGCGGGAGCCATACCCAGGTCATACTTGAAGGTCATCTCCTCGTCCTTCATGATATCGACCTTGGTGTCCTCGTTGGGCAGGGGCTCGCCCAGGATCTGCAACTTGTTCTCGCGGATGTAGTCATACACCGCGCGGCCCACCATGCGGTCCACCACGTCGGCGGTCACGCTGGGTCCGTAAAACTTCATCAGCAGGCTCTTGGGGGCCTTGCCGGGGCGGAAGCCCTTCAGCGGGTGACGCACGCCCATCTGTGCCACTTCCTTGTTCACGTCAGCGGCGAAATCTTCTCTCTTGAGCTCCACGGTGAGCATTCCGTTCACCGCATCAATCTGTTCAAAATTTACGTTCATTACTTCGTTTATCTTGTCTGTTAACTGTTTGATTTTCTGAAAAGCGGGTGCAAAGGTACTACTTTTCACCCGATACGCAAAATTTCCCCACTAAAAATCGCTAAAAACGACAAATATAAAAAGAAGACAATAAATACAACAAATACAAATTTACCCTAAAGAGTAAAGGTTGTACTTATTGTACTTATTGTCTTCCTTATCGGTTGGTCAGAGCGTGAGCACGATGTTGTGCTCCTCGGCCAGGCGGCGCATGTTCAGGATAGCATAGCGCATGCGTCCCAGCGCCGTGTTGATGCTCACGCCGGTGGTGTCGGCAATCTCCTTGAAGCTCATGTTCTTGTAGTAACGCATCACCAGCACCTGGCGCTGGCTGGCGGGCAGCGTCCTGATCAGGCGGCGCACGTCGGTATGGATCTGCGAGGCCACCATGTCGTCCTCGATAGTCGACTGGGAGAGCTCTTTGCGGTTCAGGATGTTGGATTCGTCATCGTCGGTCGACTGCAGGTTCTCGTTCTTCACCTGCCTGAAGTAGTCGATAATCAGGTTGTGTGCAATGCGGCTTACCCATGCGGCAAAATGGCCGTTCTCGACGTAACGTCCCTGCTTGATGGTAGTGATGGCTTTGACAAAGGTGTCCTGGAACAGGTCATTGGCCAAGTCCTCGTTTTTCACCGAGTGATATATATACATGAATATTCGGTCCTTGTGACGCTCCAGGAGCTCATCAAAGGCCTCGTTCTTGCCATCGACATATAGCGATATCAGTTGGTCATCGCTCTTGTCCTTCAATAACTTCATTACTTATCTGTTTTGGTCAATAATGAGTAATGTTTGTCGATAGGCAGTCTGTTTTTTAGTTATTTATGATCATTTAAGTTTATTCTCTCTCACAGGAAATCATTAGATTTCGGGCTGCAAATATAGGCAAAATCAAAAAAACAAAGACATTTTTTCAAAAAAAAGTGACTTTTTGCCCGTTTTTTTGACATTTTGGCCCCTTAACGGCGGCGACGGCGGTTGTTGCGCAGGCCCATGAGCCAGCGTGTGAGCCTGAAGCCCAGCAGCACATAGTCGGCCGTTTTCAGGTGTGTGACGGTTTCGGGGGTAAACATGAGTGCCCGCACGCCGTTGGCGGCAACGTTGCTCTTCACGCCGTCGATGTTGTATTGCAGGGTGGCCCGCTCCACCTCGCGGCGCACCAGTGCCTTGCCGCGCGCACGCCGCAGTTCCTCGAGCGTCATGCCCCGCCAGTTGTCGGGCGCGTCGGGCGTGGCCACGGGCAGTTGAGCCGGACGGGGCTGGCTGGCGCCGTCGCGGGTCTCGCCGATGTTGTTGCTACTGCTACTCATTGTCCTCGGGTTTTAAAAACAGTTTGCTCACGAAGCGTGCCACGGGATCCACGATGAGCTGGCGCTTGAAGGCAAACACCACTAGCAGCAGCACCAGCAGGATAGCCGCCGCAATCAGGTGTGCCCCCCAGGCACAGCCCAGCGCCGAAGCCAGCACACCGATGAGCGCCGTGAACAGGTGGTGCATCACAAACGTGGCAATGATGATGACCACGGCGACAAACGCCACTGCCGACAGCAGCACAGCCAGTTTCTCGACTGCCGTGAGCTTGGTATAGTCCCACTCCATCGAGAAGAATCGGCGCGCCTCGGTAAACAGTTTCTTGTAATCTATCTCGTTCATGCCATTTCAACACATGGCCATGCCAGGCAATGTGTCAGTGTGTTGTCACATCGCCTGTCATGGTACAATGCTATTTTGTCAGTCCTCGATCTGGGCGCTGATTTGCTTCACCAGCTGCTCCACCTCGTCGTCGCTGAAGTCGATGCCGTTCTTCTTCAGCATCTCCTTGATGCGGCTGCGCAGGTCCGAACCTTTCTCAGGAGCAAACAGAATGGCTGCCGAAGCGCCTACCAGTGCGCCACCCAGGAATGCATATAATAAGCTTAATCCTCTCATTGTATCTCAGTCGTTAATCGGTTATTAATCCAGCTTGTCTTTAATCTCCTCGGCGATGTCGTCAACAAGGTTGTCGAGTTTCGACCCTTTGAGCTTCACGCCCTGTTCACGCAGTGCATCAGCGATGCGCTTGCGGGTATCATCACCCTTGTCAGGGGCGAACAACAGTCCCACGGCTGCGCCAGCGATGGCGCCGCCCACTACAGCCATAACAATGTTAATCGGTCTCATATCGGTAAGTAAATTAAATAATTAATAATGTCTTAGTAATGTCACTACAAGCAATAATCATGCCAGTCATGTGGCACAGTGCTTGATTTTGGGCAATAAAATTACTCCTTCTTTTTGATTCTGGCAAATAATTTCTCAAAAAAGTGGATTGTCAGCCCCAAAACCCACCTCACACTAAGCCGCAAAGCTCATTTCGGCATCCGCACTCTGAAATTATTAAAAACAACTCAAACAACTTTGACAATTTGCTAACGCATAAAATAATTGTTTTAGTTGTTCGAGTTGTTTTCTATTTAAAAGAACGCGGATGCCAATAATGAGCTTTGCGTCTTAGCGCCTTAGCGTGGGGCAAAAAGAACGCGGAAGCCAACTCCTAACTCCTAATTTCTAATTACCAACGGCCGGAGAGCAGGTAGTCGATCAGAGCGGTCACATCGGCAATGTTGATGCTGCTGTCCCGGTTGCAGTCGGCTGCCGGGTTGCTGATGCTGCCGCCGCCCAGCAGCAGGTCGATCAAGGCCGTCACGTCGGCAATGTTGACGTTGCCGTCGCCGTTCACGTCGCCACGCAGGCCTGCGTTCTTATCGGTGAAGTAGCCCGGGTTGCTCGTGCCGCCGTCGATGTGGGCGTAGGTCTTGTCTTTCGGGTTGGATGAACTCCAGGTCGTGCCCTGGCCGCCCACCAGGCTGGTGCAACCATCGAACATATTTGAAGAATACGTCACAGCAGCGGTGCTCCAGCCACTGGCAGCATAGATGGTTAGCAGATTGGTGCAGCTGGAGAACATGTATTCCATATTGGTCACCTGGGAAGTGTTGAAACTGCTCAAGTCTAGACTCTCCAATGCCTGGCAACTGCCGAACATGGTACGCATAGTGGTCACACGGGAGGTGTTGAAATGACTCAAGTCAATGCCCGTCAAACCAGAGCAA